>JAEEHS010000049.1 GCA_016281015.1 Bacteroidales bacterium | reverse complement strand
CCCCCGGCGAGGACGATGCCTGCACCGGACTTTTCGGAGTCTGTTGCGTTTGAATTGTCGCTGACCTCACAGTCGATCATTGTGATGGCAACACCGCTGCCTGTGCTCTCGAGTGCAGCGCGTTTATTACCGTCCACGCTGTTCCCGGTGATACGGATGCCGTCCATGGTTATGTTCATTTTACCCGAGAGCTGGAGGGCGGAATAACCTGCAGCCGCGGTGAAGTCCGTATGGTTATTCTCCAAATTCCGCGCGCCCGTGGAGGCGTTGTAGCCACCTTTGAAGGTCAGGGTGACCGGTTCCGCTTCACTGAATGACAGACTCGGATCGGTACCGAAGTCGTAACTGCCGGACGCCATGTGGAAAGTGGCGCCGTCGATGGCGGCGAGTTTGGCATCGTCCGTCGCGTCGTCCATGCCGGCGAGGTGGAGCTTTTTCCACATCTGCTCCGCGCTGAAGGCGTTCTCCCAACTCATGCCGTTCTTATTGCCGGCGCCGCTTACCGTGACATAATAATTGCCCTCGGCCTCGACCGTACCCATCGTGATGTTTGCATTGGCTGCCGTGGTAATGCTCTTGTTGAGATAGTAGGTGCCGGAGACGTCGCCACCCTTGTAATAGGTCAGCAGGAGGCCCTTGGGATGACTGACGCCGGGGGCGACGGAGATATAATAAGTGCCGCCGTTGGCGTCCGGGAAGGTCGTCGTGACACTGGACACGCCATCCTCCAGGGCTCCCGCAGTCGGGACATCGCCGGAGCAGGCGACAGACAGCGTACCGACGAGATCGGCCCCGCTGACGCTGGAAATGACCACCTTGGTGATACCCGCAGGAATCGTGAAGCTGATGAAGGCGTTGCAATTCTTGAAGGACATATTCTGGTCAGCACCCACCTTGGCCACGGCTATGTTTCCGGCGCCGAACAGACCCGTCTGTTCAGCCGGAATGGTCACCTTGACCGTCGTCCCGTTCACAGAAGCGTAGCGAGTAGCGGGATACACGGCATAAAGAGCCGTCTTTCCTTCGGGAACAGGGCCCCTGAATTTGCCGGTAGAGAATCCGGCGCCTTCCTGAAGCGAAAAGTCACTCGCAGAGTTGTCGCTGCAGATTACCTTGATTTGGTCACCCTCCGCCCAGAGGGTCGCCCCATTGTCAATGGTCGTTTTGGTCTGCTCGCTCTTACCTACGAGGGTCTCCATGGTGTAGCCGGGAGGAACAAGTCCTTCTCCGGCGGCTTCCGGTGCATTCTTCTCCTTCTCACAAGACAAGGACGCGACTGCCAGCGCGGCGCAAATCAGTATGTTTAAATACTTTTTCATGGCAACTTCGTTTTAATCATTGTCAGGGATGTTCCAGGGATCCTGGTGGTCATAATTCTGGGTCTCTCCGTTCGTGCCACAGAAATGCCGCTCCTGTGCGAGAAAGACCTCCTCGGTGATGGGGCTTTCATACAGCCACTTCTTTTGTGGGGTAATCATCTTTTTCATTGTTTTATGTTTTTACTTAATTCTATTAAAATCAAAGAGTTAGACTCCATTGTATAGGTCTTGGAAGGTTCTATCCTGCGGTCCTGGCCCTGGCTGTCGGTGATACGGGCAGAGATGACGCGCCAGGGGCCGGGAAGGTTCAGCGAAATGTCACGCGGGGTATTGTGCGCATCGTCCTCGTGATAGCGGGAGATGAGGAGGCGGATGTTTGCGCCGTCTTCCGAGAGGGCGGCACAACTGTAGATATTGCCCGTATCACAGCTTGATTCGACCTGTGTGCCGTACTCCGCGAGTTCCGCCCAATAATACAGGGCCCAGTAAGGCGGGCGAAGGTCATAGACGAACGGGGCGAAGGGGCCGCACCACGAGGTGTTGGGCCTCAGATCGTAGTACATCAGCATAGAGAGCGGCGCCCTTTGGCACGCACACATGACGGCGGCGACAAAAGCGGCTGCTTTCACCGTCGGGCGCACCCTGCGGCTGTAGTGGTCCGGCTCGTCCCAGCTGCGGTTGTAGTTCCACTCGTTGAGGATGGATTCGGTCGTCCCGAATCCTTTGGCATCGAGCATGTCACGGACGATGCAGACATCCTCGACGATGCGCTCGGGCTTGCGGTGGTACATATGGTGGGAGAAGAAGTCCAGCGGAGCTTCCTTCGCTTTGACATAGTCCAGAAAAGCGGGACCGTACTTTCTTGGGTTCGCAAAGGCGGGGCCGCCGATCTTTACGTTCGGAAAGCATTTTTTCAGATGCTTTGCCGCCGTGACATACAGATCGTAGAACTGCTCCTGGGTGCCGGCCCAGGTGCGGGGATCGGTCTTCCAGCGGTCATCCGGATCGTCGAGGTCCGGTTCGTTCCAGATTTCCCAATATGCGATGCCCATCTGGTAGCCATTCGCCCAGCCTTCGTTATAATGACGAATGATGTGCTCGCAGATCTTCGCCCACTTCTTATAGTCCTTCGGCGGATAAATGCCATATTTTCTGGTCTGGTGCTCGATACTCTGGCCGAGTCTGTAAAACGGCTTCGTCCCGGCCTTCTGCATATCCAGAAGCACCACGTCGGAATTGGTGAAATCATAGGACTTCGGCGAATTCACATTCGCCCTGAAATCCGGGAATATCTCCGAAATATCGATGCAGTGGCCGCCGTACTCCGTTCCTAAAGCGGTGTCGTGGGTACGTGCATAGGGGATGCGGAGCGCCGTGTAGGACTCCATGATGGGATCGTACGGGCCATTGTTGCCCGCATTCATCGGCTTGATGGGCCCAACGACGGCGGCCGGATCGACTCCGACCACCGCCTGGGCAATCATCACCAGCGATAGGAGCAGCGTTTTCATCAGTTCTGATATGCGCCGGGCCACCAGTTTCCGCTGCCGCGGTCGGTGCCAAGCTGGTCTTTGTTAATAGCCCCTATGCTCTGCAGCCAGGACTTGAATGTGGAACTTCCGGAACCGATTGCCGTAGCGAAATCACCGGATGTAATCGGCGTGTAACCACCGGAAACGGTACCGTTCCACTTCCAGGCGAACACGGAAGCATCCCAGGAGAGAGCGCCCAGGTCCGCTTTGGCCTTCCCGGAGGTATCACCAGACCCCGTGTACGGGCAGTCGCCGGTCTTTGCCGAATAGACATTGTTGTATCCATAAGCGACGCTCGTGCCGGACTCCTCGATTTTCCAGGAATATTGTCCCTCACCTGTCAGGATGACATTGTTGACGAGATAATAATTCTTACCGCTCTTGATATGGCCCATATACAGGAGTTCCTGACCGGAAAGGGCCGTCATCATGCTGGACGACCGGGCGGAGCCTATCAGGGAGCAATTGCTGACAACACATTCTTCCATTACCTTTCCTTCCGAGTCACCGCTGAGGTACACCCAGCTGGCAGCGTCATTACCCTCACTCAGGGTATAAGTGTCATCGGCAATGCTGCAGTTGTTCATTGAGAAACACTTGGACTTTTCGAAATAGAGGGTCGTTCCATTCTTGTACGAGCACCAGTTGCCACTGAAGGTGCAGCCATTGAGGTAGATGCCGCTCACAGCGCAGTTCCAAACCGAGATGGCGCCACCGCGTGTTGCACGGTTCCCCTCAAAATGGCAGTTGTTGAAATAGCCATTTCCGTCGGAATAGAATGTAACGGCGCCGCCATAACAACTCTTGATTTCCGTCTCGGCCGTCTGGGTGTAATTGTTGACGAATGTGCAGTTGTCAAAGAAACTGTCCGTCGAGTCGTGGCCGAGGCGGACGGCACCAGCGTGGCGCGCGTAGTTGGTATTGTTGGACCCCGTGTACTCGTTGTAGTTGCCTTCGAAGACAGTGTCTGTCACCTTCATCCAGCCGCTGGCGCCGTCTCCGCTTGACTGATAGCATAACGCGACTCCTCCTCCCGACTTGGTGTGATTGTTCTTGAAGATGCATTTGTCAATGGTCACCTCCGCTTTGTTTTGGTCATATGCGATGGAAACAGCACCGCCGAAAGCCTCGTTTTCGCCGTTGTAATCGATGTGATTGCCTTCGAAAAGCGTATTCTGAATCGCCAGGGGGCCGTTGCTCTCGTGGCGGATGGCACCGCCGAAGTTGCCGTTACTTTTGACATAGTTCTCCTTGAAGACCGCGTCCTTGATGATGAGTTCCGAAGCCTGGGATGTAAGGATACAACCGCCGCCCTTTGCGTTGTTCCCCTGATAGGTGCCGCCCTCTATCTCAACAACCCCGTCGTTGGCGATATTGATGGCTCCGCCCCAGTCCGCGCTGTTGTCAGCAACCGTACAGTTTACGAGTTTCGCAAAGGAATCGTTGTTCTGTACGCGCATCGCACCGCCCCTGCGGCCGGGAATACTGTTTCGGAGGATGGAACATCCGTTCATGGTGAGTTTGCCGTGCATGACCATCACAGCCCCGCCGTCCGGTTTTTCGCCGGAGTTGGCGGTGACGGTGTTGTCTTCTATCCGGGTGTCTGTCACTTCAACCTCGGCGTCCGCATCATCCAAATACAGCGCGCTTCCTGACCAGGTGCCGTCGTTATGGTGGAAATAACAGTTCTTGATGGTCGCTTTACCCTTTACCAGAAGCGTAGCGGCATAGGAGGCCTTGTTGCCGGAGAATTCACAGCCGTCAAACATCACTTCCGTGTCCTGATACGCGTAGACACAGCCACCGGTGGCATAGCTGCCGTCCGTCTTTTTGTTGGCACTGTTCTGGAATTTGCATCCGGTGAAGACCACCTTCGCATCGTCGTCAAGCAGGATGGGAGCGTTGCCGGAAGCGTTGCCGAGGCCCTTGTCGAAAGTGATATCCGTAAAGGAAGCGTCGGTATTGGCGCCCACGTTGAGAAGCCGGTGAGCGTCAAGGCCTGTGATAATGGTCCCGGTCCCTCCAGCGATGTGGATCCGGACCCTGTCCGGAAGTCCGGGGAAGGCAATGGCGATGGAATCCTGGAAGTCGTAGGTCCCGGCAGCCATATGGATGGTTGCCCCGTCAAGGGCCTGGGCCCTGGCCGCCAGCTTATTATTATCCTTCGGCATCGTCAGGAGAGCCTTGAGTGCTTCGGCGTCCATCGCATTCTCCGGATTGATACCGGTCTTGTTCCCCGCGCCGTCAACGGTGGCGAAATACTCGCCCGTCACACCGAACTCGCCGAAGCTGTGGATGACAGAGGCTTCCGTGGTGAGCTCCTTGTCCAGGAAATAACCGCCAATGTACCCCGAGGCACCGAAATAACTGAGAAGCAGGCCGCCGGAGTGGGTTACCCCGGGAATGACGCTGATGTAGACATCTCCAGCCGGGAAGCCGGATTCGGAGACAATCTCCACATGGTCCTGTACACCGCTTCCGGGCGTAATCACTACATCACTGCCGCAACTGACCTGCAAGGGACCCGAAAGGGCTCCGCCGGAAGGGCTCTTGACCGTGATCCGCTTGTAACCGGCTTCCGGAAGGGTTATCTTGATGAAAGCGTTGACGTTGGTAAAAGCGAAGGTTTTGTCGATTCCCTTCGCCACGGCAATATGTCCGGCGCCGAAGCGCCCGGTCTGTTCAGACGGGATGGTCACGCTGACGGTGCTTCCGGAAAGGGTGGCCTCCGCCGAAGCCGGATAGACGGCGTAATAGTCCACGCTGGACGGGACGGCGGCCTGGTAAGTCGCATGGGAAGTGCCTTCGCCGGTCTTGATGGAAGCGTTTACGCTCTCTCCTCCGGTGCCGTAGAATACCTTGATCTGATCATTCGCCGACCAGACGGTATGACCGCCGGACAGTTCGGTCTTGGTATCGGCCGTGGTGGCAGTAAAGGTCACGAGGGCGTCGCCTGCCGAAGGCGCCTCCGCTTCTTTGTTGCAGGAAAGAGCAATGAGCGCCGCCGCTACGGCCATGCTGATGTATAATGACTTTTTCATAATCGTTCCTGTTTAGAAAATGGGCTTTTCTTCGAAATTGGGAAGCTCTCCTTTCTTGTCATCATCGGAGGGGGCTTCTCTCGTCGTTACGGAGATGGTCGAGACGGAGCTGTCGGAATAGTTCACGTCTCCCTCAGCAGGCTTGGCATACACTTTTACGGTGTATGGCGTCAGCGGCTGCAATCCCTCGAATTTAACGAACGTGCTTGTCACCGAGACAGGCGCTCCGTCGTTAAGGCTGCACAAATAAGCCGCAGCGTGATGGACAGCCTCCCAGGCGATGGTGATTTCCACGCCGAGGATGCTCTCCGCCCGGAGTGCCGGGGCGTCCAGGGCGGCCGGTCCAGTCGTCGTGACCACCAACTCCGCCCATAGGCTCTCCGTTGCGACTTCGGTCATTTTCTCAGACGGAACCGCTTTTACCTTGACGGTGTACGGCGTGGAGTTGATGAGGTTATCGAGCGTGAAACGGGTCTCTGTGGTCTGGGTCTCCGCTCCGTCATTGATCTTGTAAACATATTTCGCAGCATTTCTTACCGCACCCCACGAAATGGTAAAACCGCTGGGAAGAATGCCGGAAACGCTGAGATCAGGCATCGACAGCTTCTTCTTCCCCTCCGTTGAGAAACGCAGCGGAGCCGAGAAATCCGAATCAAGCCACTCGGAGCTCCCTTCCGGGGCCAGCGACTTCATTTTGAGGGTGTGCTCGGAGGCAGGATTCATTTTTCCGATGGTGACACTGATTCCTTTTACGGAAATCGGTTCACCCTCATCCACTACAACCAGGTAGGAGACGGCTCCTTTGACATTTTCCCAGATGAAAGTGGCGTTATTAATCCCGGCTGTCGCCAGAACTGGGGAAGGAGCTGCCAGTTTTTCCGGCTGAACTTTTTTTTCGCAGGACACTGCGGTAAGAAGGGCAGCGAGCGCGAGAAGGGTTGCTTGACAAACGCGATTCATATTGCTTGGTATCTTTTAATCGTTTAATTCAAGGTTGTCGGAGGAAATACATGTGAAAACTCCGGCTTTTATCTCAATCTCTTCGGGGAGGATGTATTCTTTTGCCTTCCCTTCGGCGGGCACGACCGTAATTCTCAAGTCCTCGTATTGCGAGGGTGGGAGGATAAAGTAGAATGGTGTCGCCTTCAGCGGCATCAGCTCGGTCTTCGCAGCATCCATCCAGATGATATGAGAACCGTTGATGATTGCGAAGATGCCGTCGGCGATACTGACAAGATATTCGCCGGAAATCGGCCGGTCCGCTTCCAGGATAACGTGGTCCAGTTTCCCGACGCCCTTGAGGTCAAGGCGCAGGACACCGCAGAGGGCACCCACTTCCAGCGAAGCGATGTCCTTGCCACGGCCCCAAAGGGGTAAAGTTCCGATATACTGGGATGGCATGGCATGGCTGATCTTCGTGGAGAGGAGACCACGCCAGGTGATTCCGTCGCACCGCGCAGATGAGGGATAATACGCCATAAACATATTTCCCTCCGGCTTAACGCCTTCGAAAGAGGCCGAAGAATAGCCCGCGCCGCTGCGGAGTGTAAACTCGGCCGGGGCGTCGGAAAGATCTCCGACAATGGAGATTCTGTCTCCCTCGCTCCAGGCAGGAAGGGCATTGGTTCCTATCTGGGTCTTTGTTTCAAAGGCCCGGATGGAAACGAAAGCCAAATCCTTTCCAGGGGAAGCCGGCTCAACTTTATGGCACGAGAGTACCGGCAACAGGAAAAACAAAATGGGAACGATCTTTTTCATACCCGCTTATTCGATGATGTCTATGATCTTGGTAACAGCGTCGCTCGCGCCAAAAGCGTCCGTAACAGTAAGCGTCACAGGGACCCCGGCGGCCGGAGCGCTGAAGATGATGACCGGGGAATCAATGACGGACTGTATCCCGCCGATGTCCCAACGCCAGGTCTTTATGCCTCCGACACGGTCGACCGAATGGTCTTCGAAGACGACTTCCTCGCCGACACGCGCCTGCGCAGGACAAGTGAAGTCGGCCCAGGGGATGTCGTTCTCATCAATGACGAGGACCTGCCGTGAATAACTGTCCTGCCCGGCGCCCTGCTCGGCATAGGCCGTAAGGGTGATGGTATACAGACCCGGCAGCGGGAACGAAATGCCTTCGAGTTCGAGCCCATATGCTTTCTGTGTCCCGGACAAGCCGCCATACTCCCATTGGCAGAAGGCCAGGATGTTGTTCTTAACGGTCGAGGTGTTTTCTATGATAATCTCCTCTCCGACCTGATAGACGTCTTTATTGGTCGTAAAAGAGGCCGCCACTTCCACGGCAGGGACCTTTTTGCAGGAAACCGCCGCGACAAGCAGGATGATCAGTGCAGTCAATTTTCTCATAGCCGTCAGAATTTTAAGACGATTTCTATCGGGTAATGGTCGGAGATATAAGGCACTCCGGCGTATTTGTCACGGATGGTGGCAAAGCGGTTGACTCCTTCGAAGCCTTTGTACCAGCAGTGGTCGAGGGTCTGCGCGCCATATTTTCCAAAGCCGTTGAACGTTTTGTAAGAGTCGCCTACGGCCGCCTCATGACGAGCGCTTTTGAAACCGCCTCCCTTGATTCCGGAGAAGATGGTGGAATTTTCTTCGCAGTTCCAGTCGGCCGTCAGAAATACCGGAAGGTTGTCCGTATTGATGGCGATGACCTTTGAGAGAATCACCTCCATCTCCGGGGCCTGAATGGATTCGTTGGTGTCCAGGTGCGTGTTGAAATGGTATAACTGCCGGCCGTCGGCTTTCAGCTTCACGCGGGCCCAGGTGCATACGCGGTAATGGTTGGTCTGGCCCATTTTACTGGGCATATCCGGGGTGGGGGTCAGGTAGAATGTTCCGCTCGAAAGCACCTCTATGGAGTCCTTGATATAGAAGATGATATCCTCTTCACATTCTTCGGTCGGGCCACCGATACCGACACCGATGGCACCATAGCGCGGGTCGTCGGCGAGAATGTGCTCCCGCTGAAGATAGTCGCACTCCTGACTGCCCATCAGCACCGGACTCTTATCCCGGAGCATCGCCTTGACTGCGGGGCGGCGATTGTCCCAGCGGTTTTCATCCGCATCGATATGGGCGGCCCTCAGGTTGAAGGACATGACGCTGATCGGTCTTCCGGCTTCGGCAGCATAAGGGTCCACGTACCAGCGGGAATAATCGTAGTCCAACTTCTTGTGGCAGGCCGGAAGCATGAGTGCGGCCGCAGCAAGAAGCATCCAGGTTTTACTGATATGTCGCATAGTCATAAGTCTTCTCGTTTATTCCCATCCGGGATTCTGGGTTAATACATATCCCTTGTCCCGGTATTCGCGGATAATCTGAGGCGGGATCGGTTCGAGGTACTGACGGTCGTCATCATGCCAGATGCGCGGGACAGCATACACGTACTCGAGGTCGAAGCCGCCGGCGGGATTGACGTGGGCACGGAGCCCCTGCTCGGTGGAGTCTTCCGGGAGAATCGGAACGTAGATGTCCCTGTAGGCCGCCGGAATCTCTGCCATGGATTTACTTGAAAAATAGAACTCCTGCTTTCCCTTGCCGCGAATGTCGATTGGGGTGTCGAGGGCGGGAATATGGATGCCGCTCCAGGGGAGGTCTTCGATGAGGTGGCCTTCGGCCCAGCGATCCAGGTCGGAAGAGCGGAAGCCTTCGAAGAAAAGTTCGATCATCCTTTCACGCCGGATCTCGAGGAGGACGGGATTGGTGATGGACGGATAGAACGTCTGCTGCAGATAAGGGTCAACGACCGTCGGCAGGGTGGTGAGCCCGCCGGTGATGCCCGCCCGGGAGCGGAGCTTGCCGATGGTATTCGTCCAGTCGGCAGCCGTGAAGATTCCAAGCTCCGCCTTGGCCTCGGCGTAGATCAGAAGGATTTCCGCATAGCGGATCAGCGGCATGGAATTAATACCCTTGGATTCTTTCTGGTATTTGATGTCGTCCAGACAGAATTTGATGATCTGATAGCCTGTAACTGCGTTCTGGTGAATAATGTCCGGGACCAGGTCGGCGGCTGCGGCACCGTACATCTCATAGTCAGGGCTCTTGAGTGTCTGCCTCAGGCGGAGATCCCGGTTGTTGAACTCATCCTTGAAAAGGGTGGTCGCGTAATTGGGCTTGGAAGTAAAGGGAGTACCATCTGTGTTGAGGTACGCAAACACCAGGGCTCTGGACATACAGTCACCGTTGCCGTAGTTGGAGAAGAAGTGCCTGTTGGCGGAGTTGAACACGCCGTATTCGGGGTCTGTACAAAGGCCGAGAATCACTTCGTCGGTCTGGATTTCCGTACTGTACCACAGACTGCGGTATGCTCCCTTAGTGCCGGGATCGGTATGGAGGGAGAACTCGCCCGAGCGCATGATTGCCTCGGCGGATAATACGGCGAGGCGGTACAGGTCCTCTGCGGTATAAAGAGTGGAGGGAAGGTTGTGATACTTCTTCCAGGAGGCCTCATAGAGGCAGATCCGGGCTTTGAGGGCGAGCACCGCATACTTGGACACCAGGGAGTTGCCGACCGAAGACATCGTCTTCAAGTGCTCGTAACTGTAGTCGAGGTCCTTCAGCATATGGTCCACAATCACGTCCCGGGGGTCGCGTCCCTTGTAGAGCGTCGCCTCATCCGTGCTGCTCACCAGGTGCTCGAACCACGGCACATCACCATAGGAGCGGAGTTTGCTGAAATAGTAATAAGCCCGGAACCATTTCCCAAGGGCGATGTAATGCTCTTTGACATCTTTGCTGACGGTGCAGTCTTCACTCTGGAGCGCATCCAGGAAATAATTGATCCTGCGGAGACCGCTCCAGCTCCAGGACGTTACCTGCTCCGGATTGTAGGTTCCGTCCACATAGAAGTCCCAATAGCTGTTCGCCGCACAGTAGTCCACGTGGGAGGATTCCTGGTAGAAGACATCGTCCAGGGACGGCAGGATGGAATACAGCGAATAAGAATAGGACTTGATACCTGTCTCGCTGCTAAAGACAGTCGACCTGTCGGCTTCCGAGATCAGCGGTTCGTCAAGGGTGCAGGACAGCGCGAATGCTCCTGAAACGAGAAGGGCAAGGATATGGATGATTCTCTTTTTCATTGCATCTTCATTTTAGAAACCGATATTAACTCCGAAACTGAAGGTCCGCATCGTCGGATAATTGTAACCGTCGCCCTGACCGCCGCCCAGGTCGCTGTCGGAACCGTAGCAGACGGTCACGACATCGAAATCCCGGGTATATTTGTGCATGGGAGACCAGGTCCAGAGGTTCTCGGCCGAGAAATAGACGGACAGGGAGGACAGTTTTGCTTTGGAGATGAGTTTTTTCGGGAAGTTGTAACCAAGCTGAAGGTTCTTAAGACGGAGGTAGGAGACATCCATCAGGTAGCGGTCTATCCGCTTGTCCTGCCATGACACGCCGCAGTAACCGGTCCAGCGGGGAAGCAGGGCGTCCGGGTTGTCCGGCGTCCAGCAGTTATCCAGCTGCCACTTGTAGGCCTGTGCGTAAGGACGGCAGTACTGGCCCCAGAACGGGCCCTCTTTGGTCGGGCTCCACAGCCGCTTGCCCACCCCCTGGAAGAAGGCCGTCAGAAAGACCCCGTGCCAACCCAAGTCCAGGGTGAAGGAATACGGAAAACGTGGAGAAGAGTTGCCGATGATCGTCTGGTCGCCGGGATCGTCGACGGTGCTGGAACCGGAGTCGATCTTGTTGTTATGGTTCAGGTCCGCAAAGATGACATCCCCGGGATAGGTGATCCCGTCGTCATGCATGCGGATACGGGTCTGTTCGTAAGGAATGGGTTTGCCTGTCTGGATATCGGTCCAGTAGGTGTCGATCTGCGCCTGGTCACGGAACAGGCCCTCTACCCGCCAGCCCCAGATATCTCCGATCTCATATCCCTCATAATAATCCGAGATGGATCGGGTCGGGTTGTAATACTTGGTAATAAAAGCACGGCTGTCGGCGAGGGTTGCCTTGATGCCGTAGGACAGCGGCGAGCCTGAAAGGTCAAATGTGTCATGCCAGGAAAGGGACAGCTCCCATCCCCTTGTGCGCATATCGGCGTAATTGCCTTTGGGCGCGCTGGTGCCGTATGTGTCCGGAAGGCTCGGGCCGACGGTATACATATTATAGGTACGGCGCTGGTACCAGTCGAATGTAAAATCGAGCCGGCCCATGAACATCGAAAGGTCCAGTCCGACATCTATGGACTGGGACGTCTCCCAGGTCAGGTTATCGGGAACCTGGGTCGGAACAGACGTATAGCGCATACCGCTAACCCCATCCAGGCTGCGGCACCACTCGCTTGCGCCCTTGCCCATATTTTCATAGGAGAAACGCTCCATAAAGGCGTAGGCCGAGACAGAGCCGTTGCCGAGTTCGCCGAAAGAACCGCGCAGCTTCAGGCTTGTTATCCACTTGGGATCCACCTTGAACCAGTGCTCTTTGGAAATGCGCCAGGCAGCCGAAGCCGAGGGGAAGAAGCCCCACTGGCTGCTTGTCGGGAATTTGGAGGAGCCGTCATAACGCCCGTTCACCTCGAACAGATAGCGCTCGTCGTAAGCATAATTGATACGGAACATAAAACCGGCCACCCTCCAGCGGCTCTCCGAAGAGGAGACGCTCATATCATCACCGACGGCAAGGTTGATCGCGTCCGTGTCGTAAGTGAGAAGGTCGTAGCGGCGCGCTGTCACCGCTTTCCACTTCTCACGTTCGTAGTTGTAACCGGCCATCGCCTTGAAGTAGTGTTTCTTCTTCCAGGTATTCTCATACTCGGCATAGGCGTTGACCGCGATATAGTCGGTGCGGGAGTTGTATTCCTGCAGGTAATCATCAAGGCCCGGAGTCCCGAGATAGCTGATTTCTCCCGGTGCTTCGCTGTAAGGAATGACCGTACGCTTGGTAAGCTGGCTTCTGCCCCGGTCCGAATAAGTAAAGTCGGCATTCAGGCGGAGTGTTTTCTTGAAGAACTCTGCCCTGAGAGCCGTTGTGGTCTTGTAATTCTTGATCGTACGGTTGATGTAATTGTTCTCCGTAACGAGGCCGCCGACCGCGTAGGCACCGGACTTTGTCATGGTCCCGTCCGGGTTGAAAATCGGTGAAGAGGGATGTCCCTCGGCGTTGATGGCCGTCCAGAAGTTGCCGGAACTCTGTTGGTTGGAGGTGCTGGGGATATGGTAGAACTCGTTGTTGAACGTGATGTTCTCCGAGAGTTTGAGCCAGGGACGGATGTTGGCCGAGACCTTGGCGCGGAGGTTCATCGTATGATACTTGTCGGTTGAGCGGGTGAACAGTCCGTCGTACTGGTAGAATCGTCCGGAGAGGTAGTATCCATAGTTCTTTCCGCCTCCGCTGACGGAGACGTTATGGCTCTGGGCTGTCGTAAAGTCCCTGTAGAGGAAACTGTAGTAGTCCTCATTGCCGTAATAGACATACTTGCCGTCGGGACCGATCTCTGTCGTGCGCTGGATGCCGGCGAGCTGGCGTTGGCGGAAATCCTCCAGCCAGCTGCGAGAAAAGGGTTGGCTCTTGTTGATCGTCGTGTGGTACTTGCCGGAGACATTGTAATAGGCCTCCGAGAAAAGGCTCGCGTAGACAAAACCGTCCGTGACGACATCAGGGACGGCCGTAGGGTCCATGACGGAGAAACTGCCGTTGTAGGTAATCTTGAAGTCTTCCTCATCGGTGGGATTCTTGGTCGTGATGAGAACCACGCCATAAGGCGCCCGTGAACCATAGACGGCTGCGGACGCGGCATCCTTCAGGACAGAAACGCTCTCGATGTCGTTCGGATTCAATTGGGTCGGGTCCCCCTCGACGCCGTCGATCAGGACAAGGGCGGTTCCGCCCGCACCGACAGATGTCGCACCGCGAATGTTGTAGTCCGCACTCCGGCCAGGCTTGCCGTCGACAAGTTCAATGTTAAGGTTCGGCACGACGCCCTGAAGCATCTGCGTTGCATTGGCGACGGGACGTCCGGCGAAAACATCGGCGCTGACCTGGTCCACGGCGCCGGTAAGGTTCTCCTTCTTTACGGAACCATAACCGACGACGACTACTTCATCGAGGTATTCCGAAGACACCTCTAGAGAGATTCTGAGATCATGGGTATTCCCTGAAGAGAGAAAAGAGTAGTCTTTATAACCGATGGAGCCGACGACCAGCTTCGCCCCCCGCGGGACGGATAACGAAAACCTGCCATCCAAATCAGTGACGGTACCCCGGGTCGTACCTTCGACAAGCACGGAAGCTCCAATAAGCGGATCCCCGCTTCCCCCATCGACGACAGTACCGCTGACGGTGACCGTATTCTGCGCATGCAGGTGCATTCCTGCAAGGAAAAGCAGAAACACCAAAACGAGTCGTATAGATGTTTTTATACCCATATAATGTAATTATATTCTCATTGTGTGTGCGCACACACTCTGCAAATATAGAACTTTCCTTGGACTTTACAAAATATTTCAGCGCCCGTATCATCATTTATAGTTTACGAACCCGTTTTTAGCCTTTTGGCGGAATCCACCACTGCCCCCGCACTTAGTGAGAATAATTGCGGTTTCCCTCAGCGGAATCTGCCATTTTTTCATAGATTCCGCTGGGCTGATTATTGTTTAATCTATAATTTACTCTTTATCTGATAGTTATGTGTTAAAGTATTTCCAGCGGAATCTCAAAAAAAAATTTAGTTTCCGCTGGAGACTCGGAATAATTGATTATCTTTGCGGCAAAAGACATAGCGTTATGATTATTGGAAGAGAAACTGAACAAGAACGTTTACAACACGCTTACGACTCTGATTTTTCCCGCCTGATTATTATTTATGGCAGACGAAGAGTTGGAAAAACATTTCTGGTAAACGAAACTTTCCGCGGCAGAATGTTTTTTGAGCATACCGGAGAATATATATCACCTGACAAGAGCCTTAAGACGGCCAGTGAGATGCTTGCGCAGGAGCTCCGCGCATTCCGGGACTCCCTGGTTCGGCACGGACTTCCCTCTTGCCCGCAACCGTCAGACTGGCGTGAGGCTTTCGAACTTCTTAAGGACCTGATCGGCATAGAAGACATTTCGTCAGAACATCCCATCAAAAAAGTTCTCTTTATGGATGAACTCTCCTGGATGGAAACGCCCGAGTCCGATTTTCTTCCAATGCTATCCTCGTTTTGGAACGGATGGGCATCCAAACGCCACGACATTCTGCTTGTGGTCTGCGCCTCTTCCACCTCCTGGATTTTCAAGAAGTTCCTCTCAGATAAGGGAGGACTTTACCGCAGGCAATCTGATATCCTGAATATCAAGCCTTTCAATCTTCGTGAATGCGAGGCGTTCGCCGAAAGCAAGCATCTCGCCATGTCCCGAAAGAACATTATGGAGGCTTATATGATTCTGGGAGGCATTCCGTACTACTGGGATGAGTTCCTGCCGATGGATACGGTGACAAGCGGCGTGAATCGTATGTTTTTCGGAGACTCCCCTACGTTGGACAATGAATTTGAAATGCTCTACAAGGTAGCATTTGAACAGCCATTACCCTACGTAAAGGTAATCACTGCATTATCCGGTAAGGGCTCCGGCATGCTGCGGGAGGAGATTATCAAGGAGAGTGGACTGGGCGATGGCGGGACGTTGTCCACCATCCTTGAAGATTTGGAGAAAGCGGGATTCATACGCCGATACACGGCTTTCGGGAAAGCCAAAAAGGATTCCATGTACCAGTTGATCGACAACTTTACACTATTCTACTTCAAATTTCTGAAGGATGGAATCCACTACTGCGACGATTTCTCTCAAATTCCATCCAAAATATTTGACAATTGGGCAGGTCACGCTTTCGAAAGACTCTGCCTTCTCCACTCAGAACAAATCAAAAAGAAGTTGGGAATCAGCGGAATCCCCACACGCGTATGTTCCTGGCAATGCCGGAAGGATCCACAAAACGGGGTGGAAGGCGCACAGGTTGATCTTGTCATCGACAAGGGCAGCGTTGGAGTTACCCTCTGCGAAATGCGGTTTTACGATGATGACTATCCGCTCTCCGAAAAGGATGAAAAAGACTTCGCACGGCGAAGGAATTCATTCCGCCTTGTCACGAAGACCAAAAAGCCCATTCAGACAATCCTTGTGACAACATATGGCGTTGTCAAAAATAAATACTCCGCAGTAGTGAACGCCGTCGTCACGGCCGATGATCTTTTTACTGAAATCTGAATGGCGGCACAGAAGCACTTCTGAGGTATTCCATCCAGATGATTGTCTTGTGGCGGAATCCACCACAGGGGGCTGATTTGCAAGGATATTTCGGGAGGAAATGATATCTTTGCAAAGGAATGAAATGCCTTGTCCTCATACTCGCGGTGCTGGCAGCTGCGCCGCGCTTTGTCAACTACCGTGCGGCGGACGGATTGCCGTCCAATACCGTCTATGCCATGGCGCAGGACCCGGATGGCATACTCTGGATAGGGACCCGGAACGGACTGGCCAGCTTTGACGGAAGACAGTTTCACGCCTATAAGGAATATGGACGGGTGAATGCCCTGGCGGTGGACCGTGACGGCCGGCTGTGGGTCGGGACCACGGAGGGGCTGATGGTGGATGGCGACAAGACGGAAGGATATATCCGGGCCCTGTACGCCGACAAGGAGGGCTTTGTGTGGGCCACCGTCGGAGACAGTCTCCTACTGAAACTCTCTTACCGAGACGGGATCCATGAGGAAGCCCGATGCTTCTACGATAAAAGGGACCACGAAGGGGATTATCCCTATTTCCAGATATTTGAGGCGGAGGACGGGCGCCTCTGGATAGCCGGCCGGCTTGTCCACAACCAGTATGTGGAAGAGAGGAAGAACCCGCACGTCACCCTCACATCCTGGGAGGGGATGCTCTGCAACGGAAGCTACGCCGAAGCCGGCGGGAAACTTTACTCCTTTGAAGATCATACTTCGCTCCTTCACACCTATGAGGCCGGGCAGCCCGTCCCCCTCGGCCGCCTTCCCATCGCCCATGCAAGGCTCCTGACGGACCATAGCGGAAACCTCTGGGCAGCCGGATCCTACGGCCTGGGGCTGGTGAATACGCAGAAACCTGAAAGTACACAGGTTTATAAAACCTTATCCAACGAACTCTACTGCATCTTCGAAGACCGACAGGGCAATATCTGGGTGGGCGGCGACAACGGCCTCTCCGTGCTGTCTCCTGCCTTGCAGCAGGTAAGGCTTGTCTCTACCGCCCAGGTATCCGCCCTTCTGGAAGACCATACCGGCAAACTCTGGGTCGGAACGGCCGAAGAGCGGGTCTCCGCCCTGTACGAAGACCGCGCCGGCACGGTTTACGTGGGCCTTTGGAACAATACTGGATGGGAGGTATGGAAGGAGGGGAAAATGGTGCAGAAGGACCGCCTCTCCGGCCCCCTTCCCGAAGAGCAGACAGAAGCCAGGTACCTGGACGGGGCCAACTGGATTTCGGATTTTCTGGAAGATAGTGAGGGGCGCTTCTGGGTCGTGAGCTGGGAAGGTGTCGGCCTCAATGAGTGGGACCGCAAGGCCCGCAGAAGCCTTCCGCCCCGCTGGCTCAGTCCGTTCAGATACCCCGCCCCGCAGGTGGACTCCAATATCTATGTCTCTTCCCGACTCGGAAGCCGCCTCATCGAGGATGCCGAGGGCCATCTGGTCTATGCCACGACCCAGGCCGGACTCAACTTCATCGACAAAGGTACCGGCCTTGTAACCAAATACTTCCGGGGGAATTCCTCCATTCCGGACGACTATGTCACCGACCTCTGTCTCCGGGCGGACGGCAGCGTCTGGGCAGCGACCCGCGGCGGACTCTGGAGCCCTTCCGGAGGACACTACCTGGACGGCATGCTGGTCCAGTCGGTGGAGGCCGACGCCCGGGGCCGCCTCTGGGCCGGGACGGAGGACGGACTCTGGTTCGTCGACACGGACGGCAGCACGGGCCGCGTGCCGAAGGAGCTGGGCTTTCCCTTGGATATTTACGGCGAACACGTTTCCTGCCGCCTTGCCGACGGGTCTCTCTCTTTCGGGGGCGCCGAGGGTGCCGCCGCCTTCCACCCCGACAGCCTGCTCTCCATCCAGGCCGCAGGCAATCTGCCACTTCAGCATCTGGTAGGGCAGCGATACCGCCTGAACCAGGGAGAATGGGTAGAGGGAACCTTCGGCGGTTTCCAGGACAACATCCGTCCCGGGCGCTATACGCTCGAACAGCAGACCTCCGATATCTTCGGGCGCTGGGATCGCGGGGAAACACACACGCGCGTCATCCGGATTCCCCTGCCGCTATGGCTCCGCTGGCCTTTCCTGCTGGGGTATCTCCTGCTGGTTGCCGCCGTCATCTACCTCGTCATCAAACTGCGGGAGCGCCGGCTCCTGGAAAAGGAGCTGGACAAGCGCAACCAGCTGTTCTCCATCATCTCCCACGACCTGCGGAATCCCGTGTCCGGCAACCGGCTGCTGACCCACCAGCTGCTCAGCCAGCTGGACGGTCTGTCCCCGGAGCAACTGAAAAGCGCCCTGGAGGCCTTGTCGGCATCGACAGACCATGCGTCAAATCTGCTGGAAAACCTCCTTCTGTGGTCCCTGAACCAGAAAGGGATGCTGGAGCCCGTGATGCGGGAGGAGAATGTGCAGAAACTGGCGGAGGAGGCCATCTCGACCATGCAGAAAAGAGAGATCATCACGGTAGACATTCCTTCCGGCCTCACGGTGCGCACCGACCGCAACATGCTCCTCACCATCCTCCGGAACCTCGTGGACAATGCCGTCAACGCCAGTCCGGAAGGGGGAAAAGTCTACCTGCGGGCCCATGGACAAAGCATCATCCTTTCCGACGAAGGCCCCGGCATGCAGGAAGGAGACACGCACTGGGGCCATGGCCTCGGCCTGGTGATCACCCGCGAACTGGTGGACAAGCTGGGGGCCTCCATCCACATGCAGAACCGCCCCGAAGGCGGCCTTGAAATCACGATTGACCTATGATAAATGTCCTTTTGATTGAAGATTCCGCCGTATTTGTAATGGGCCTGAAGCTGGCCCTGGGCGCCGATCCCGCGATCGGGCGGATTGAAGCCGTGACGTCTCCGGGCGCCGCGGTGGCCTACCTCAACGCCCACCCCGATACGGACATTGCCGTGGTGGACATCACCCTGCAGGCGGAAAGCGACGGCCTGACCCTGCTGGGAATCCTCCGGGATGCTTTTCCGGGGGTAAAAGCCATGGTGCTCTCCCATTATAAAATACCCTCTTACATCCTCCGGGCCATCACTTCCGGCGCCTCGGCCTACCTGGCCAAAGACTCTTCCCCCCAGTCCATCGTCCAGGCAATCGGTGACGTGGCTGATGGAAAATGCCTTTTCTTCGGAGAGACCATCGATGCGGAAAAGATCCTCCGGATTTTCGGCAGCAAGGAGAACCTTCAAGGGCGGAAACCGCAGGGCCTGACGCCCCGGGAACTGGAAGTGCTGCAGCTCGCCTCATCCGGATACAGCAATGCCCAGATCGCATCCGCTCTGGAAATCTCCGTGAACACCGTAGACAGCTACAAGGAGCGTATCAAGAGCAAATTCGGTCTGGACAGTATTGTAGAATGTGTGGCTACCGCCGCCGCGAAGGGCATCGTGACGGTGTAAGTGCCTACAGGACCGGCTTGAAGGTGTAGGCCTTGACGACTTCGGGCTTTTTCTCGCTCTGGCCCACCACATTACCGGGCTTGAAGACAACGGAGATGACCACCTCCTTGTCGGCCTGGTCCTTATAATCTTTCTCCACTTTGTCGGTGGCGGCGATGATGGCGTCGTCATTGGCCTTCGTGCGGAATGAAAAATCTTTGGCCACCGTGCTGACCGCTTTCTCCATCTCGGAGAAGATAATGCCGGAGCCTTTATTATAATCGACCTCGACGTTGACGGTGACACCATAGGTGCCGGAAACTTTCTCATCAACATCCTTCTTGCAGGAAACGAGGCAGAAGGACAGGCATGCAGCGGCCGCGAGGGCCAGGAGTTTAAGGGTCTTCATGATTTGTTAAGTGTTTATAATTTAATAGATAAAGTCTTTCAACAGGGCGTGCAGCAATCCACTCACGTCGGCGTTGTCCTTGGGGTCGGACGCGAAGGTCGGGGTCTGCTGGGCATAGTAGACGACTCGCTGCTGCTGCTTGTCCACGACCACGCAGATCATCAGATTGCCGTACGGATCGCTGGGCGTATAATTCTGGGTGGGATTGGTCAGGCCGCTGATGCCGGTGAGCTTCTCGGCCGTCCTGTCGATGAGTTTGCTGGCCGCTTTCTCCCTCCTTTCCTTGTCGTAGGCATCCTGGGTCATGTTATAGCCCCGAGAGAAAATCAGGATTCCATAGCGGTTGGGCACCCCTTCCAGGCGCTTCAGCAGGGCTTTCGGGACCCGCAGGCGTTCCACTTGGCTCTGTTTGATATCCTCCAGGTTCCGCGCCCAGGTCAGGGTTTCCTTGTCTTCGCCCTGGTAATCGGCCTCGATCATCTCGGAGAAAGGGAAACGTTCCGCATTGATGAGATTCACGATGATGCCGGTGTGGATGTCGGTATTTCCCTGGTGGTAGTACCCTCCGTCCGTGTCGTAGCGGACCAGATGGGCGCAGGGCTTGAGGAAGGCATACTCCTGGACATCCGCCGTTTTAAAGCCGCGACTGGCATAACGGGCGCTTCCGCAGGAAACGAGAAGGGGGATCAGAAGAAGCAAATAACGTTTCATATACCAATTCATTTGGGCACAAAAATAAGAAATAATAATCAATTGATCTCCGGAACGCCGTCCTTCTTCAGAAGCGGTGCTTCGCCCTTCCAGCTGAAGGTGTACTCGCGGCGGCTGCCAAAATCGCCGCTCCCCTGCGTCCTCATGCCGGTGATATGGTCATTCTGATCTGTCAGGAGGGTCACGGTGACACGACAGTCCGGATTCTCGGCCTCGTACCAGCCTGTGATGAGGTATTTGCTCCGCGTCCCCCACCAGCCTTCCAGGTCGAAAACGCCGATGCCCCCGCCGTCCGGGACAATGGTCATTCCCATGACGGTCGGATCGATGGCCATGTTCCGGAATGGATTCGTATAATGGATATTGCGGATGATGGTCATCTCGTTCCGGTAGACGGTCTCTGAGCCCGAGGTCCATTTCTGACTGAAATAATGGGGACAGTCTTCATACCAATCGACGATGCGGGACTTTTTCCAGGATTTGTACTTCTTCTCATCCTCGCTGTCTTCGTACATATAGGCGTTCTCGATCTCGATCAGCTGTCCCTTGTCGTTGTAGTGGTAGAGATAGGGGTCCCCGTAGGCGTTGTTCTTCTTGATAATACGCCCATCGGCATCGAAATCGTACCAGGTCCCCCGTGAACCCTCCGCGATCACCTCATTGTAGAAATCGGCATGGGTCGGCGAGGTGTAGTGGTAGATCCGCTTGTAATTGTCATCGGCCCAGGTCGTGATGCCGTCGTTATTATAGGAAAGCGTATGCTCCAGGTAATAATCGAGCCTTCCCAATTCGTCATAATGGAACTGAAGGGTCTGGTCGAAGGTCTTCTTGTTCTGGTAATAGGAGATGCACCTCCAGCCCTGGAGGGCATCAGAAAAAGGATTGGGCTTTCCCGGCGTCGTGCCGGGGTCCTCTCCCGAGCCGTTTCCGCCTCCGCCCGGGGTCTGGGACTGGTTCGTCCGGTCCTCGGGGGTGGTATCAAAGAAGGAGCAGGAGGCTGCCATTAGCGCGGCAACGCAGCAGTAGAAGAGCTTTTTCATAGGCCTTTGTTTTTCCAGATTTCTTTCACACGTTCATAACTTTCCAGATCGCCGATGTCGTAGCGGGGGCCGCTCATTTCCCAGGCATGGACCGGGGAGACACCGCAAAGCCAGGCAATCAGGCTGCCGGGGGCATCCGTGCCGCAGCCCGCGGCGATCCCTTCGGCGACTTTCGGGACGTCCGACGCCGTGAGGTAGTAAAACGGCGGGCAGCACCAGTGGCCCTTCGGATGGGCGGGCTTTTCTTCCATGGACAGCACCCTCCCGTCCGGGCCGATCTCGGCGACGCCGCTCTTATGGAGCCGCGCCTCGTCCGCCTCGTAATAGCGCATCAGGCAGCTCGTCCCCTTCCCGCGGGCATAGGCGATGAATTCCGCCAGGGAGAAGGACAGGAGGTTGTCCCCGGCGAGAATGAGAAGATCCTCTTTCACCGCGGCCGTTTCGATGCCGAGCTGGATGTCCCTCACCGCCCCGAGGCGGGTCTCGTTGGTCCAGGTCCCGTCGGAAATGACGCGGATGCCCTTCCGGGCCCATTTTTCGAAGATCGGGGCGAACTTCGCATTCGACACCACGAGGTATTCATCGACAAGGCCAGTCCGGTCGATGTCCGCGATCAGATGGTCCAAAATGGTCTTTCCGCCGACTTCCAGCAGCGGTTTCGGAAAATTTTCCGTCAAGGGATACAGGCGGGTCGCATAGCCCGCCGCAAGAAACAGACATTTCATATCGTTACGCCGTCGGCACTTTCACAGATAAACACATCGTATTTCCCCTTCATTTCCGGGAAGGACGCCAGGTATTCGCGGGTGACATTTTCGCGGATGGATGCCTCGTAGGCGGGGTCGATCAGGGCCATGCAGCAGCCTTTGAAGCCCGCGCCGCTGAAACGGCCGCCGTAGATGCCTTCGGTCCGGGTCATGATCTCGTAGAGGCGGATCTGCTCCGGCGCGCCGGATTCCCAGTTGTGGATGCTGCTCCATCCCGAGGCGAAGGAGATGCGTCCATACTCCTCGATATCCCCGCGCCGCCAGGCTTCGGCGGCCTTTTCCGCCCGCTCGAACTCCGTGTACCAGTGCTCGCAGCGGCGGGCCCATGGAACCGGCAGGCGGTCCTTGTACCGCTCATAGACTTCCCGCGGCACATCCCGGGCCATCGCGTCCTTGAACTTGCCGTAGTCCATCCCGGCGAAAGCCTGCAGGGCATAGACCCCGGAGCGGAGTTCATCGACCCGCATGTTGTATTTCGAGCCTGCCAGGCTGTGCTCCAATCCGGAGAAGAAGATGGCGATCTTCCAGGGCTTCATCTTCGGATGAACCGGAATCAGTTCGTAGCTGTTGTCCCGGGTGTCCAGATACAGCAGGTGGTCCTTCCGCGAAAGGACTTCGCAGCTCTGGTCCAGCTTGCCGATGGAAACGCCCACATAGTTCAGCTCCGCATCGTACGCCAGGTCAATGACTTCCTGCGGCTCGAGCCGGATGCCGTTCACGGCGCAGAGGGCCTGGAGGAAGGCAATCGTCACGGCCGCCGAAGAAGACAGGCCGCCGATGGGAAGGGACCCCTCGATCACCCCGCAGATACCGACCTTGAGCCGGTGGTTTTTCTCCAGGGACAGCGTCGCGCCGCGAAGATAGTCCGCCCAGCCGTTCTGCTTTCGCTCCGGCACCGAGGCGATGTGCCACTGGGCCCGCTTCGGGAACTGCAGCGAGGTCATCTCCACCACGCCGTTCAGCTTCGGCGCATAGGCAATGTGGATTCCCTTGTCGATGGCAAAGCCCGTGATCTTGCCGAGGTTATGGTCTGAATGGGCACCCACCGGGCAGATCCGGTAGGGGCAGAATGCCAGCCCTTCCGGCTCCCGGCCGTATATCTCCGCGAATCGTTTTTGACAGTCCATCTTTTCTTCGTTTTTGTCCATCTACAAAGATAAAGTCTTTTTTCCGAAAAAGGAACAGCACCGTTTTCCGAGAAAGGGACAACACCGGCGTTTCGCCGGACTGCTAGACGGCCGCCTCTGCGTCCCCTTCGCAGAATACCCCGTTGCTAATCAGGCATTTACGCGATGTCCCTTCCCCGTTTTGGGGGAAGGGACATCAGCTAAGTCGCTGAGTATCAGAACCACCAGCAGAAACCGGCCACGGCATCGACATAGCCTCCGCCGGGGAGAAAGCCGGCGCCCAAAAGGAAGGACGGCCCGGCGCCACTGCGGAACGAGCCGGGGCCACTGCGGAAGGGGCCGGAGGCGCGGATGGACGGGCGGGAGACGCGGAAGGGCGAAATGACGAGGCCGGCATCGAGGGCAAGCCCCCGGACGCTACGGTCCGCCACCCGGGCCCACGCCCCGTCGGAGTCCTTCCAGCACAGCGTCCGGACTCCACATCCCACTCCGGCATACAGGCGGACGGGACCAGATAGGGCGTAGGAGAGATCCAGCGTCAGCTGATGGCGGTTGACGCTCTTTTCCCCGCTGCCCCAGAAGTAGCCTTCGCCCGCCGTGCCGTCCGACAGGCAGTCATACGCGCACCGGCGCTGACGGAAATTGCTGCGGCCTGCGACAAGGACCGCCCAGTCCGCCCCGATGGACACCCCCAGGATCGCGCCCATGGAAAAGTCCGGATACACCCCCACGAGGAGCCCCGCCACGGGGGCGAGCCGCAGGGGGACGTGCCGCGTTGACAGCAAAACGGCCTCTGAGGGGCTTCCGCTTGTCAACGCGGCGCCCTTTTCGGTCCAAAGCGGCGTTTTCGCCGCCGCGTTGACGTCCAATCGGCCCCTGAGGGCATTCCCGCTGTCAACGCGGACGAAGGAAAGAGCGGAAGGTATGGACACCGCCGGCGCACTCGAAGACAAGGCGTCCACCGGCCACTTCCCCGTCAGGAAACGATCTCGGATGGCCTCGAAACAGCGCCGCTGGCGGGGCGTCATCTCATTCCACGCCCGCTGCAGCTCCCCCCGGACCGCGGACAGCTCCTCCATCATCCGCTGGAGGCTGTCCCGGGGCACCGACTCCCCCCGGTCGATCCGTTCCCGCCAGGTGGAGCATTTCGCCGAGACGGAGCCATACCAGTCCAGCGCATCATCCCACACCCGCTGCTGGGCAGACGCGAAAATGGACCCGCAAAAGAGCAGGAGGACCGCCAGATATCGTTTCAAGCCAAACACAGTACAAAGATAGATTCTTGCCACCACTTTCCAAAATATTCTTACCTTTGTGTCCATGGACCAGGAATCCGGATTCATCGTGGAGCCCCAGCTGGACGGCAGCCTTGCCGGCCTGCAGCTCGTACACCGCTCCGAGACCGGCTTCGCCGAAATCTGGAGAGCCACCAAGTTCTCCCAGTTCGTCGTCCTCAAAGCCCTCAAGGAGGAGTACCGCGAAGACGCTGTCTATGAGGCACTTCTGAGGAAAGAATTCGAAATCGGCTACAGCCTCAACCACCCCGCCGTCTGCCGCACCTGGCACTTCCGCGACCACCCCCTGCTCGGCCACTGCATCGAAATGGAATGGGTGGACGGCGTGCCTCTGGACCAGCGTTTTTCCACGGCCCTTCCCGACGAGGAACTCTTCCGGAAAATCGCCGCCGAACTCTGCGACGCGCTCGCCTACCTCCACTCCCGCCAGGTCATCCACCGCGACATCAAGCCCTCCAACATCCTCATCACCCACAATGGCGACAACGTAAAACTGATTGATTTCGGGCTCTCCGACTCGGATGATTCCGCCGTCCTGAAAATGGCGGCCGGGACCAAGGACCATATCGCTCCGGAGGTCCTGGAAGGCCGCCCGGCCGATGTAAGAACCGACATCTGGGCCGTCGGGAAAGTCCTTTCCGGCCTGACCCGGGGCCACCGCCGCGCCCTCCGGAAGGCTACCGCCCCTGACCCCGCCCGACGCTACCCCCACATCGGCGCCTTCAAGAAAGCGCTGCTGGGGCGCACGACAAGCGCCTGGCTGTACATCGTCATCGCCCTTGTCACCGGAGCGCTGTCCGTCGGCATGGCCATATGGGAGCGGTACGGCGGCGCTCCGGAAAGGACGCGGGAAGGGACGGAAAACGTAGCCGGGGGCACGGGAGAGGCGTTTGGCGCGGCCGCGGAGGCCGGAGCCGTTAGGGCTTCTGGTGCCGCCAGAACGGTGGAGAGCGCGGCTGCGGGAGAAGCCGCGGCGGCCGGGTATTCTGGGGCGGCCAAGGCTCCTGGTGGAGCCGCCGCCGTCACCAAGCCCGCCGCCAAACCCGACGCCGCCAAACCCGCCACGAAACCCACGGAAAGCCGCCAAGCCTCCCAGGAAGACATCGACAACCTCTTCCGTCAGGCTACCGATTTGTTTGAGTAGGGATTACTGCTTTTCCAGCAGGGTCAGGCCATGGGCCTTCCCGGCGACAAAGGGCGGGGTCGCTTCCCCGTCCCGCCAGATGCAGGGCACATACAGGGGCCATCCCTTGAAGAAGCAGGACTGCATGAACACGTCCCCGGGACGGAGCTTCGAGTGTTCCGACGACAGGACCTCGAAACGGTCCTCCCCCAGGTAGCGTAGCCGCACCACCCGGTCCGGCGCCCAGCCCAGCACGAGGGAATCCCCTTTCTCCAGCTCGTCACTCGTAATGCAGCTGACTTTGGTCACATAGCCCGAGTCGTCCCGGGCGGAAACCTTCTGCCGGAACGTCTTGAAATCCGGGTATCCGGCATACTTCGCCAGCAGGTTCAGCGTCGACAGCCGCGGCACCGTTCCACCGGGGATATAGCCCCACAGGCGCTTCAGGGTCGAGGCGCCGAGCCCCTCCCCCAGCACCGCCGCCATCTCCGCCGAGAGCCGCTCAAATCCGGTCGTGGACCGCAGCGGTTCCCCATGCCGGTTTTCCACCGCCACCATCAGCGCCTGAAGCTCTGGAATCTGCTTTTCGGGATTCATATCCCAAAGGTATACTTTCTCGCTGAATTTTCAAGCACTTGCCCCGGAAATGGACTTGAAATGGACTTGAAGAAAGTGTGGCGGCCCCTGACCGCGTTGACACCGAATTGGCATCACACTACACTTCGCTTGTCAACGCGTCAAGAAAAACGCTGCTTTCGGGCGGAAACGGCTCCGCGTTGACACCCAGAATGCCTTCTGGCCGCATTTCCCCGTCAACGCGTCTCATCCCGAACCACTCCGCAAATGGACCTGAAATGGACTTGACCACCCGAACGCAAGTCCCGAACTTTGTGGGAAGTAGCAAAAACAAAAAATATGGCTGACAAAATCACATTGAGGGCCCTCTTCGACTCCAAAAAGTCGGAGTTAGAACAGGCGCTGGAAGGCATGATGCTTCCTAAAGACAATCAGATAGTACAACAGACTATCTCCGATTACTTAACTGAACTATTTGATTCCGAGGGAGATTTTCGTCAGAGTCTAACTCAAGCAGAAGATTATCTTTTGCAGGCAACAATGTCATTATTGACAGCCCAGCAGGAGATGAGTAAAACTTTCGTCAACCAAAAAATTCGTTTCAATACAATCCATGAGGAGCCCAAGGAGGGAGTAATACGAGGAGTATCTGATAATTCTTCTTCGAAAAAGACTTTTCAGGATTATCTGGGTACAAATATAACGGCATCCCAAGCTGGTATAGGTGTTGCCGCTGGTGCCTTAGTCGGGAAGTTTGCGTTTGGCGGCTGGGGCGCTGTTTTCGGCGCCATTGCAGGGACAGCCGTAATGGTATACCTTGCCAGCAGGAAGAGCATAGACCTTCCTGTTGAGTCCAAGATCGCGTCCGCACCTTCAATTAGAACGGAACTCGTGAACGAACCCCTCGATGTTCCTGGATTTATCGGTGTTGTCGGTGGTATCTGTGATAGTGTGGATACTCTTATTACAACCTTCCGAGCCCAAGTAAATAGGGTCATCGATAAATATGAATCGATGGAAAAACCGACTATTGAAAAGCAGTACGGTTTTCTTCTGGAAAGCATTCAGACGTTGATTGGCTACAAACGAACGCATTCTTCTGAAGACGAGAAATATTTAAAAAAAATACAGCTCAGAATCGAGGATTTAGCAGAATGCCTGGAGAATTATAATCTGACCACCGAAGAGTATAATGGGAATAACGAGCATTTATTCGAATTAATTCCCAGCCCTGAAACCACGGAGGTTAAAATGGTATATCCCGCTATCGTTAGGGACGGACTCGCTGTATTAAAAGGTAAAGTTTTCATTCCGGCTAATAACTAAAACGATTCATTAGTGTCCACTAAAAATTTATATATAGGTCTTTGAAAATATTGATAGTTAGATAGTTAGGAGGTGTTTGATGGGCGAACGGTTTTCAATCGTAACTTTGTCTGTAAATCAGACAGTTATGCATAATCAGTCGTTCGT
>JAEEHS010000048.1 GCA_016281015.1 Bacteroidales bacterium | reverse complement strand
CTCCGGGGTCCATCTGTCCTCATAGCTCCTGAATTGGTTAACGAAGGTCAGGACCGTTGTGTTCCCTTCAAAAATCAGTCTGTTGGCATTCAAGATATGGTTGCCGTATGACCATTGGAAGAAAGCGCTTATGGTCAGCCCCTTCCATTTGAAGGTGTTTGTAATACCGCCGGTGTGAATCGGAAGCCCGCGACCGATTATTGTCCGGTCGTACGAGTCAACGGTCCCGTCACCATTCAAATCTTTGTATTTAATGTCTCCCGGCTGGATGGAACCCCTCGTATTGCCATTGGATGGAACATCATTCTTCAATACGTAAACGCCCGATGCAGAGACATTGAAATCATCATATTGATAAACGCCGTCGTATACATACCCATAGAACATTCCTGTCGATTTGCCCACCTGGGTCAGATAGAGGGGTTCATTATTGTAGTTCGACTCGAAGGTCACGAATGAATACAGATTCTGCTTGTTGTCCTCCAACGAGAGGATCCTGTTTTGATTGAATGCAATATTAAAATCCGTGGTCCAGGTAAAATATCTTCTCTTGATATTTACCGTACTCAACGTGAATTCCATACCCCTGTTCATGACGCTGCCGACATTCTTGTAGGCCGTCTCAAAGCCGGATGTATACGGGAGTTCCGCATTCAATAACAAATCCCTGGTGACCTTGTGATAAAGGTCTGTCGTGAAAAGGATCCTGTTGCGGAAAAAGCCCAAATCTATTCCAAGGTCCCATTGTTCGGTCGTCTCCCACTTAAGGTCTTTATTCCCGATGTTTTCCTTCAGAAGTCCCTGAAGCGGGGTCTTGTTCTGAAAAGAGTACGAAACGCCGATAGGTGTCTTGAGACTTGAGATGTACGCATAATCTGTCACCCGGTTATTTCCTGTCTGTCCCCAGCTCAACCGGATTTTTCCCGTCGATAAGAACGTAACGGGACGCATGAACTTCTCTTCGGTCAGATTCCAGGCTATGGCCGCAGAAGGGAAATATGCCCATCGGTTTTTCTTTGAAAAGCGGGAAGACCCGTCAGCGCGCCATGTTGCAGTAAACAGATACCTGGAGTCATAGTTGTAGTTTATGCGACCGAAGAAAGAGGCCATCGTATAAGCTGATGATTCCGAGATGGAATTAACCAGGACTCCTTCGTCCAGGCCATCAATACCCAGCTCCTCGTTAGGGACATTCCCTGCCGTAAAACCCCATCCGACCGTTTTGCCCTTTTGAAAAGAGGCCCCTGCTACAACGTTGATGTTGTGCCTGGTCTTTATGCTTTTGTCATACGTCAGCGTTGTTTCACTTGACCAAATTTCCCTCCTGTAATCATTGACAGAACCCCATTGGCCGCGGTTGTTTCTTGGATTTAAGTTGCTGCCGCGAAGTGTCTTGGAATTATGAAACGCTTCCTGTTTGCGATCCCTCAAGCTCATCGTTCCGGTGGTCAGGAGAACGAGGTCGTCAATGGGCCTTACCTCCAGATACAGATTTGCCAAGGTGTTGGTCGTAAACATCTTCCTGTACTCATTGTCGTTCGTAATCACCGGATTGAACCGAACATCATTGATATCCGTCACATCCTCATCAACCAGAGAATTTTCAAGGTCAACCTCCGGATCGTAGGAAACCGGCCGGTAGGCAAGTGCATTGAATAACTGGTAGGTGGTAATGTTATAATCCGTGGCTCCTTCCGCTGCAGTCTGCCCCCATTCCGTCTTGCGGCTGAAGTGGGCAGACACACCGGTTTTGACATATTTCCCTATCCGTTGGTCGAGATTAATCCTGCCTTGATACCGATTATACCCGGTGTTGGAAATGATACCGTCGGTATTATAGAATGATCCCGAAAAAGAATAGCGGGTCTGGTCATTGCCTCCACGAACCGACATCTCATAGTTCTGGGTGACCGGCACATGTTTCCTTATTTTGTCGAACCAGTCCACCCCGGGGATATCCCTGTATGATTCCAGAGACCTGCCGTCCGAAAAATACTTTTCAGCGGTAAGCCCCGGCCTGAGTTCATAATTATACTTTACGAACTCATACGGGGACATCACATCTATTTTGTTGGAAATGCCCGAGATTCCTGTGGACGCTTTGAATGTTACGACGGGTTTCCCTATCTTCCCTTTTTTTGTTGTTACAACGATAACACCGTTAGCGGCCCGGGCTCCATAGATGGCTGTTGAAGAAGCGTCTTTTAGCACATTGACCGACTCTATGTCATTGATTCCAAGCGAAGATGCATCCAAATCTTCCACTGGAAATCCATCTACCACATAGAGAGGAGCATTTGACTGTGTAAGCGAATTATTTCCCCTGATAATAATTTGTTGCTCAACACCTGGCTGACCATCTGTCGAACTGACCTGTACTCCCGCCACACGTCCGCCCATTGCTTCAGTAAAAGAGGCGACTGGGACGTCTTCTATTGAGGTTACATCCACACTTGAAACGGATCCCGTCAAATCCTTTCGGGCAACCGTTCCATAACCGATAACAACAACGCCTTCCAAGTCCTGGGCCGTTTCGCTCATGACAATAACGGACGCATCTGATGCATTGACCTCAACTTGGTCATAGCCTAGGCTTGTGGCGACAAGGACGGCGTTAGATGAAGAAACTTCGATGGAATAAATTCCGTCATTATCGGTTACTACACCTTTTGATGTTCCTTTTTCCATGACGGCTGCACCAATAATCGGCAGCCCGGTCGGGTCCGTCACTTTCCCTTTTACTGTCACTTCCTGGCCTTTGGCGGTCAATGCCCCCGCAAGCACAAGGAATAGAACAATGATATATTTATAATTCATTTTGCAAGGAGCCTTTATTTATAACCACATTCTGGAATCTCAAAAGCGCCTCAATATAGTAATAATCTGCATAAGATAGCGGAGCATCCACCTCCTTGGACTTAGGATAATTCCCCGTACTGTGTTTCAACAGATAACAGCCGTTCGTTCCCACCTCCGCGGTATAAACAGGCGAGGACAATACCCTCAGCTGTTTTTCTGCAACATCGATGTAGCGTTTGCCGTCGTCTGGGCTAAAGGTGGAGAGTTCTATCAGGGCGGAGCACATAATTGCCGCCGCCGAGACGTCCCTGACGGTATTCGGGATGTCCGGAGCATCAAAGTCCCAATATGGAATCATGTCTTCCGGCATTCTCGGATGTCCAATCATAAAAGCTGCAATCTTTTTAGCCTGCTCCAGGAAAACAGGATCTTTCGTATACCTGTACATCATTGTATACCCATAGAGCCCCCATGCCTGCCCGCGAGCCCACGCGCTTGAATCGGCGTAGCCCTGTTGAGTCTGTTTCGCTTCGACATCTCCCGTCTCCGGATTGTATGATACAACGTGATAAGAACTGAAGTCATCCCTGAAGTGGTTCTTAATGGTTGTATTCGCGTGATTAACAGCCATTTCAAGATAACGGCTGTTGCCGCTTTCTTTTGAGGCCCAGGCCAGCAGTTCCAGATTCATCATGTTGTCAATGATAACAGGGAACCGCCACCCTCTTAATCCGGTCTTCCAGGATTGCGTGCATCCTACAATCGGATTATACCTTTGCGACAACGACTCCGCCGCTTCCAGCATAATGTTTCGGACATCATCCCCTCCCAAAAGCCGATATTGATTTCCATAGCTGCACCAAATCATGAAGCCGACGTCATGGTTGGTCGTGTTTGTCTTCTGGGGTTCGATATACGCGGTAAACTTCTCGGCCTGACGCCGGAATTCTTCATCACCAGTATATTCATATATATACCAGAGTGTTCCCGGGAAAAAACCCAATATCCACGAATTCGTGTCAAGTGGATCTTCCAGCGTCACGATACTGTCTTTCAAGGAACGGGGGAGCATGCCCGGAGTTCTGTCCAGATTGGAGCAGAACTCCGAGTATTGCTTCATTGCATGTGCAAAAGCCTCGTCGATAACCACGTCCATCGGCCGGGATGAACAAGCGAAGAGCATGGCGGCCGACGCGGCCATCATGAATAATCTTTTCATCAAAAAGCGCTTTTGCGGTTATTCAGTTGATGTATCGACGGTAATAGTGATACTCTTGATATAAATATTCTGATTAGGAGACTTGAGCAGGAAATAGGCGCAAGGATTGGCAAACTCCACCGATATGATATTTTCAGTCGGGGAAAGAGCCGCGGAATACACATCCGTCCCTTTTGATGTCGTACCACCGCATACCGTCAAAGTGTTGGTTCCATAACCATCTGTCAGAACAGCAACAGACTTGATTTTTCCAATGCTGTTGGTATTGAAGAACTGGAAATCTGTCTTCTTCCCTTTGAACCTATCAGTCTCGCCGGCATTCTGAAGAATCTTATTGGCCGTCAGCTCCATTTCGTCCTGAGTCCAGGTGTAGTCGCCATAGCTGGTGTTCAGGCCATCGATGTCGGACGGGGTGATGGTAATTGTCTTGATGGAGGCCGTCTTCTTCGTGGTGCTGAATGTCTTATATTCACCCTTTTCGGTAATTGATTCATAGGTGACGACCGCGCAGTATTCATAATTCGTCCCGGGCGTAAGGCCGGAGGCCGTAGCCGAGAAAGAACCGTCGGAGGAAACCGTCACGCTGGAGATTGTCACGCCAGAAGGATTGTCCTTGATCTCAAATCCGCATACGATGTTTGCCGTCGAGGGAATATTGCCGGCGGAGTAGCTGCCATGTAGCGTGGCCGTTTTGCCATCAGCGGTCAGGAGATCGTCAGCCTCGCCGGTAACAGCTACAATCCAGGGACTGATATCATATTTAACGATGATCTTGCTGACGTTGGTCGTAGCTGAAGATGCCTGCAGCATAAAATAACTGGCGGCTATGCCGTCCGGAATCGTATAGGTACACTTGTTTCCATCCTTGACGGGCGTTATCTCATTCGCTGTCGGCTGAACCGTCGTGCCGACATACAGCATGAGTTCCGCCTGCGTATCGTCCGCCAGTATGACCTGGATCTCGGTTATGCGTCCGAATTCGGATTTGTTATAGAGTTTTCCCCTATTGGATCCGCGGAAAGAAATATTGCCTTCGCTATTCAGGACTTGGACTGCACCAAACTGGGCGGTATCATAGCTCCACGTCCTCTCGGCCCCGCCGTCAAAGCTTGTTGATTCCGTTACGTCTTTTTGAACGATTGCGAAATGATTGCCGGTTATCGATTCTTCCCAGTTGGCGTTGTTCAGTTGAATGTTGGTCACTCTCCCGCCGGCAATGATGAAGTCACTCGTGACTTTCTTTACCTTTGTCCAGGGAACATCCTGATCGCTCCAGACCTCAATGGCAAGTTCAGTATTTGCCGGTATTACATTATCGTTCCAAGAAACCATAATATAGGCTGTGAGGATTTTGTCAACACCAAGGGTAATGCCATTCGTCGAAGCGTCATCCTTGAGAATAAGAATAAGTTCATCCGTTGTCGCATCCCCGGCGTTTGTCGTGCTGAAAATCGGAGAAGGAGCCTTGAGACCCACTTTATAGACCTTCGCAAAGTTATCCGGGAGCTGCAACTTGAACCGAAGGGCGCCGTTCTGCTTTCCGGAGAAGTCGACGGAGCCATAGTTCTCGAGACCGGCCTCTATCGCGTTCCATTCCAGATGAGCGGTGCTGCCATTCCCGATTTGTGTTTGCGAAGTGTAGCTGCGGGCATTGATAGCCGCTTCATCCGCATAAGTACCGGGATAAAAGACAGTGTATTCCGTTCCGGTTACGGGATTTCCTTCAAACTGGGCATTATTTGCAGTAAAACCGCTCTTGATGGTAAAAAGTTCGTTCCCGGAACCGCCAGCTGTAGCGATAACGCGAATATTGTCGTTTGCTTGCCATGCAAGGGACATTCCGTTTTCCACGCCCGCATCCGTAAGAGACACCTTCGAGATCTCATCGGGAATGTATGCGCTGATGATGGTGGGGGCAACGTTTTCCAGATTATTCTCCCTGGTGCAAGAAGCCATAGCGCCAAGGGTAAGGGCTGCCAATAACGCAGCACACATGGTAACATTTTTTTTCATAATGGGCATACGTTAAAGGTTAAATGTTGAATTCCTCTTCAAACAAGGAGCTCTCGTTTAACTTGTCTGGAAGATTTCCGCTTTGGCAGAAATTTCCATCAGCTGTTAGATGCTTCACCCTGATCTTCGGCGATGCATACATGTGTTTTGTGTGTTCAAGTTTCATAAGTTAATAGTATTCGCTTGATTGTTATTATCAATATATGGTTATCATTATTGCAAATTTACCATTACCGAGAGCAATGTTTGTTCAAAATACAAACAAATTTCCGCGTATAACGGTCAAATTACGAAGAATGTATAATAATTATTCAGATTGGTTTAATTTCTGTGCAGACCCAAGACAACCTCCTCGGCGCGACCAGGAGAGCAGCATATCTTTGCCCCCGTTGAAGTCTCCATTCGCTTACGGTCGCATATGAGAGCCGAAATCACCCAGCAAAATCTATATTTGATTATCGCGGGCAAAGTAGCTGCTGTGGCCGCTTTTATAGCAGGAGACGATCATTTTAGCGTCATCGACGTGTTGACTAAATTCTATGCTTCCAACACATACAAACGCCTGGAACAAGAAAGCACAAAACTGTGGCATTACGGGCCTGTAGCTCTATACCAAGAATACCTGGTAGCATAATCCCAATTTCCTGCGCAAAAAAGAATGGCAGGACCCTCCGGGAGGACAAGAGATGCCGGGCCGACGGCTGCCCTTCGTGTCAGATAATCCGGACGCAGACTTGTCGGCCTAAACCATGGAAAAGTTTAACCAACGTAGAAATCTGAATGTCCGCCCGTCCATTTTCAATACGGGAGATAAAACTTTTTTTGGATCCTACCTTTTCGGCAAGTTGCTCCTGTGTCAGACCGGCCCTTGCGCGCTCAGCCTTCAACTGCTCTCCAATGATAAACGCATCACATTCCATGTCGTATGCGTTACGTTCAGCAGAACCCGGTACTCCGAAGTCCTCAGTAATCAACTCCTCGACAGGAGTTAGATTCATATTGTTAGTCCTTCCCATTTCTTTCTTCCTTTTCTTTAAAATACTGCTCTTTCAGTCTATTGGCTTTTTCCATCGGCTCTGACGGGGTCTTCCGAGTTTTCTTTTGAAAAGCATTAAACAGAATCACCAGATTCCCTTCATCGAAGCAGCAGAAAATTCTGTATGCGTTCCCTCCATGAGCAACCCGTATTTCATACAACCCGTCTTCTAAATGCTTTAAGAAGCTGACCGGAACATCTTGAACAGACATAATCAGTTCAAAGACGAAGTAAATCTTCTTCAAAATTTCCCTATCAAGCGTCTTCTTAAACGCAATGAAATAATCCCCATAGGCATAAATATGCCGAATATAATTCTTTTTCATCGCAAAGTTAACGAATTAGTTAACAAATCCAAATAAATTGACTGTTTTCTTCATCACTTTCCACAGCAATCGAAGCGGTCTCTCAGACAAAGTACAGAACTATTTCTGGAAACACCACCATCATTGAGGCCCCTACACCATAGATTTTTATGTATTTGCGATAAATTAACTGTTTTTGCGACAAAAGCCATTGAAAAAATAGAGCTGTCATTATTTTTTGATGCGGGCAAGATATCATGGTCTGCGCCCCAAGAAAACAAAACTTTTACTATCTTTGGACCATCTGCCTTGATTTCTAAAACACGCGACCATGAAAAAGATTCTCGTATCGGCCATTTTGCTGCTGGGGTTGTCCTCCCTCCTGAAAGCCCAGGAAAACGAAGAAAGCTGGAGTTTTCCCGTTACCTATTCCGGCTCCCGCCCCGTCATCACGGATTTTGTCTCAGCCATCCTCTCGCGGGAAGATATCGGAGAATCGCTGGGGGAAATGAAAGCGAATTGGGATCTGTATCTGCAAGGGAAGAAGCTCCCGGAGGGGCGAGCCTTCCTCGTGGACGTAAAAAACGGATATCTGCGTTATGACGCGACGGACAAAGACGAGGATGGAACCGTCTATCAAAACAGTATCGAATATTGCTACTGGAACCATTCGAATGGACGGAACAAACTCGTCGGCGAAAACACGGTCTGCAAGCAGGACGGGAAAGTCTTCATGGGCCAGTTCTCCGGCGTTTCCTACTACCTGTACGATGGAAAAACCCGCCTGATGCGTTTCGCCTACGAGCCCGATCTGGGCATCGACCTCGACTGCCCGGACGACACCGAACTCATTGTCCATAAACTTCCCCAGAGCGGAAAAACCGTCGAATACCATTTTTACTCCCCTGGCGGAGAAAAACTGGTCAAATATACCTGGGTCGGGGATAAATTCATTGTCCCGGAGGATTAGCCCTGCCGCGTTGACAACTGGAAGCCCGTCAGAGGCTGATTCCGTGTCAACGCGGCAAGGAAAACGGCCCCATGAGTCGAAAAGACGTCCGCGTTGACAACTAGAAGCCTGTCAGAGGCTGATTCCGTGTCGACGCGGCAAGCAGAGGCGGGGTGTGCTAAAAACCGCCGTTTTACTTAAACCACTTGGTGATGCGGTCTTTGGCGAAGAGGTAGTACACAGCGAGGCCGACCCAGCTGGTCAACAGCACCAGGACGCAGCAAATGATCTTGCCGACCAGGGAGATGGGCTTTTTCAGAATGTCGATGACCGCGAGGATGGCGAGGACAATACCTGCAACATAAAGGATGGTTCCAAGCATAATGATTAGGTTTTAAAGAATTAGTATTCAATGAATTGGATCTTCGATTTGTCGCGGGCTTTCGCCTCGGGGGCTTCGTCGGGATAGCCGATGGCCAGGATATAGCGAAGCGTGTATCCCTCCGAGAACTGGAGCGCGTCGTAGAAGGGCCGGGCCTTCGGGTTGTTGACCAGCAGGTCCACGGGGCCGCCCAGGCAGCAGGTGCCGAGGCCCAGCGAATACGCCGCCAGCATCATGTTCTCCCCCATCAGGCCGCAGTCGATATCCGTAAAACGGCCTTCCGCCCCGGCAACGCAGATGATCGCCGGCGCATTGCGGAATACGTTCTTGAAGAAGGAATTGCGTGCGGCCGCCTCGGGCGCCTCTTCAAGAAAGACCTGGGTCACGCCGTCGATAAAGGCGGGGCTGTCCACAATCCGCACTTCCCACCGCTGGGCATTGACGGCATTGGGCGCATGGATCCCGCATTCGGCGACCTTTTCGAGCAGTTCGCGGGGAACGGCCTTGTCCTGGTACTTCCGGATGGAACGCCGGTTCATGATGGCCGAAATCACTTCATTTTCGCCCTCTTTCTGGGACACAGCACCCCCGCAGGAAGGGAGAATAAGGATGGCGGAAAGCGCCAGCAGGGAAAGAATCTGTTTCATATCAAGGAATCAATTATTCTCTTTTCCGGCCGTCGGCGTCGTAATAGACGTAACTGCCGGCCCGGTAGCAGCGGAAGACGCCGTTGGACATCAGGTCGACCTCGTCTCCCCAGATGTTGCTGACCCTTTCACCGCTGGGGGCATGGACATGCCAGAAGGCGCCGTTGTACACTTTATAAAGGCCGTTCGGCAGAAGAATCACTTCGTCGCCGGAGACCACCTTCGTATCGTAGGGATCATAGATATAGATCTTGTCCAGCTTGATCCGCACGTGGCAGCCGTTCCAGAGTTCCTGCCAGTCCTGGACGCAGGGAATATCGCGCAGGATGACGGCTTTTTTCCGCCCGCGCGGACGGCGGTCGGATTTACGGAAGTGGCGGTCCGACTTCCGGTCATGGCGATGGGACTTGCGGCTGTGCGTCTGCTCGAAGCGATGCCGCGTGTCATGGCCGTAACGCTGGGCCGAGACGGAGAGCGACATCACGACCAGCATGAGGATGGTAAGAAACTTTTTCATAAGCGAATCCGTTTATTACCACACCATTACAAGAATCAGACCAAGCGGCTTACCTCAATTGGAAGCGCTGCGTCAGGCGCGGGGAACTGCCGGCGTAGAAGTCGACATGGACATCCTTCTGTCCGACGATGAGTTTGTAGGAACCGGCGGAATCGGCCATACAGTAGCGGCAGATGCCTTCGCGGTATTCTTCAAAGAGCGCGGCCGTTTCCGGCGTTTTCAAGGGAGATTGGTCAAAATTAACGCTACCATAGCCCTTTTTCCCTTCCGCAAGAACGCGGTAGGAACCCTGGGACTCTTTGGCCCAGACGCTGGACATAGTCATCTGCGTAATCCTGCCGCCGTCGCCCTCCCAGTCCAGGAGTTCCGTCCGGTGGACATGGCCGCAGAGCACGATGGCATCTCGCTCGGCCAGAAGGCGGCGCACATAACGCCTTTCTTCTGCGCGTGAGTCGGTTTTATTACCCATCAGGATCCACCAGAAATACTTTTTGCTGTCGTAGGGAAAGACCGGGCAGTGGACCATCACGAAGAGATGGCGGGCACCGTCAGCCCCGGCAAGGAGCCGCTCGATGGCGCCGAGGTCAGGATGGGTGAAATTGATCACCACATAGGCATCCTCGCCAAGGGTAAAGCCGAAATTCGCATCCGTGATTTCCTTGCCCAGCTCCTCGGACATGCGCGCGGGCATGTAGTCCAGGTAGGCCTGGGTGGCGACGGCGTCATCGTTGCCGCGGAGGTCGTGGTTGCCGGCGACCGTCACAAAGGGAAGGTCCGGCGCAAGGTCCCGCTTGAACAGGTCCATGGAATCGGCGAGGAAACGGCGGTGGGCCGCTGCGTCGGCCGTATCGCCCTGGATCAGGTCTCCCATCTGGAGGACGCAGCGCGTCTCGTCGTCGATCAGGCAGGCCGCCCGCTTGACCAGCTCCGGGCAGCGGCTGCTCCACATTTTACCGTTCCGGACGAACTCCAGGCGGTGATTTGCTTCGCGCTTTTTGTTTTCCAGCGAATAACCTGCATGATACTTTTCGGGGTCCATGGCGTCATAATGGGTATCGCCCAGAATGACGACGGAATAGGGCTTTTCGCGAACGGGGCCGGCCAACCCGTTCCACGGCAGTGCCAGGCCCAGGGCCCCACCGGCCGAAATCTTGAAGAATGAGCGTCTGTCCATGGTACAAATATAGTCATTTCCCTTCATTCATCCTAAGTTCAGCCACTGGTCGATAGTGCCCTACCAAGGAAAGAGTTCTTCACCATCAAGCGGCTCGCTTCCGGAGGCCCATTTTCCACTGATGCGGAGGGTGCATAGAGGCTGGTCGGCCCATTCCCCTATTTTGAGTCGGAGAAGCGCCTCCCCGGCCTCTCCCAGCGCTTTCACCAGGAAGCCGTCCTCTGCCTTGGAAACCGCAACGAGCGCGGACTCGGAAGAAACTGTATAGGCATCCACCGGAATGGGCAGCGTCTGAGTCCCCCTGTTCCAACACACCCGGACCAGGTTTTCCGCCTTGTTTCCGACGGGAACAAGGGAGCCAAATGCAAAGGCGGCGCTTCCCAGGGAAAAGGTCTCCGACAGGCTGCTCTCGAGGGAAATTTCCGCTTTCTGCCCATCAGAGGCTTCTACCGTGAGTAGGGTCTTGCCGGGGGTGAGAAACAGAACCTGCCCCTCCTCATACCGGGCAAAGCGTCCATCTCCGACGGTCCAGGTGAAGGTCTTTCCTTCTCCTTCCGTGACGGAAAGCCGTACCTCCACGCTTCCGCCCGGATAGGAGACGATACCCTGCGAGGCGTCTTTCCAAACGCCGTCTTCCTTCATCTCCACAACAAAAGAAAAAGGCGCCTTGCAAAGCACTTCGCACTGTCCTTTGACACCGTTTTTCGCCGCGGCAGCAATCGTGACCTTTCCGGGAGCGAGCGCGGTGACAACGCCTTCCTGGCTAACCATAGCCAAGGTCTCGTCGGAGGAAGACCAGCTTATGGACCGGTCCGTCGCATCTTCCGGCAGGACGGAAGCGGAAAGGGCTCCTTCCTGCCCGACCGTCAGGGTGAGAGTAGCCGGCGTGACCGTGACAGAACTGACTTCTGTCGGAACGACTTTCACCCGGCAATCGCCCTGGACAGGGCCGGCGACGGCATGGACGACAGTCTCCCCGAGGGACACGGCCGTGACGGTCCCGTCGTCACTGACGGCAGCGACGATGGGATTATCGGAACGCCAGCCCAGCGTGTAGTCCGTGGCATTTTCGGGCGTGACCGCTGCGGACAGCCGGGCGGTTTCGTCCAGGTGAAGGGTCAAGGTGGAAGGAGTCACGCGGATTCCTTCGACCGCAATGGATGGCGCTGTCGTTCCGCGACAGCCCAGAAGGGCCATCGCGGAGAGGACAGTCAAAAGATGCTTTGCGCGAATGAACATAACTATTTGATACAAATGTCGTCCAGGAACCAGCGGTGGTAGGTTCCGGTAGAAGGCGAAGAGAACTGGATCTTCGTGGAAGCCGTCGCGCCGACAATGGTCTTGGTGATGGTCTGCCACGCTTCGGTGTCCACGTTGTCAATCTGGATCGTCGTCGCGCCGTCAATTGTGCCGCCGTCCAGGACCGTGACGGTAATGGAGGTTTCGTCGGGGATGCCAACATCTTGTTGGGTTGCACCAGTCCTTCCGGCGGCAGGATGACGATAGGCCGCCGCATTGAAGCTCAGGGTCACATCGCCGCTGACATTCAATGCAGGCGTGACAAGCGTACCGGACTGCGGATTTTTAACCGCCGTATTGCTGCTCTGCGTATCCAGATTTCCGAGCTGGACATATCCGGGACGCGCAAAGACATGG
>JAEEHS010000047.1 GCA_016281015.1 Bacteroidales bacterium | reverse complement strand
CCGGCTATGAAACCTACATCAGTAACATCAAAAATGCCGGCATCGTAGTCACCGAGATCATCAATGTAACCACGATGCCACAAAATGGTTGCCGTCCCAAGGGCCACCGTAAAGTTTAATCTCTAAAGAAGTATTACCATGGCAAGATATACTGGTCCTACCACTCGCATCGCCCGCAAATTCGGCGAACCGATCTATGGCCCTGACAAGGTCTTCGAAAAGAGAAATACCCCTCCGGGACAGCACGGTCTCGCTGCCAAGCGCAAGAAGACGAAGGAGTATGGCACCCAGCTGAAGGAAAAGCAGAAGGTCAAGTACATGTACGGTGTGCTGGAGCGTCAGTTCCGCAACACCTACGCCCGTGCTTCCCGCATGAAGGGACAGACCGGTGAGAACCTGCTGCTGTTGCTGGAGGCCCGTCTCGACAACATCGTGTACCGGATGGGCATCGCTCCCACCCGTGCCGCCGCCCGTCAGCTCGTCCTGCACCGCCACATCACCCTCGACGGACAGATCTGCAACATTCCGTCCGCTTCGGTGAAGCCCGGACAGAGCGTCGCCGTCCGCGAGCGCTCCAAGAGCCTGGAGGTAATCCAGACGAGTGTCGCCGCCGCTACGAAGTACTCCTGGATCGAGTTCGATCCCAAGACCCTCGTCGGCAAGTTCCTCAATGTCCCGGCCCGTACCGAGATTCCCGAGAACATCAACGAGCAGCTGATCGTCGACCTCTACTCCAAGTAACAGAACTTAACACCGTAAAACTTATGGCAATCTTAGCATTTCAGAAACCGGACAAGGTGATCATGCTCGAATGCACCGACACCGTCGGCCGTTTTGAGTTCCGCCCGCTGGAACCTGGTTATGGCCAGACCATCGGCAACTCCCTGCGTCGCATTCTCCTCGCCTCTTTGGAAGGTTTCGCCATCTCGTCGATCAAAGTCACGGGGGTGGACGATGAGTTCCAGACCATCCCGGGCGTGATCGAGGGTATGCAGGACATCATCCTGAACCTGAAACAGGTCCGTTTCCGCAGGATGGTTGATTCCGTAGACTCGGAAGTGGCGAACATCACAGTCAGCGGCAAGCAGGAGTTTACCGCTGAGGACATTTCCAACGGATTGTCTTCTTTCAAGGTGTTGAATCCTGAACTGCACATCTGTTCCCTCGAACCTTCCGTCAAGATTGAAATGTCCCTGACCATCACCAAGGGCCGCGGTTTCGTCCCCGCCGAGGAGATGCGTGAGGAGTCCACGCCGATCGGGACCATTCCCGTCGACGCAATCTATACGCCGATCAAGAAGGTCAACTGGAGCGTCGAAAACTACCGTGTCGAGCAGAAGACCGACTATGAGAAACTGAACCTCGAAATCGTGACCGACGGTTCCATTTCTCCGGATCTGGCCCTGCAGGAAGCCGCCAACATCCTCATCTACCACTTCAAGCTGTTCACCGACGACAAGAAGATCTCCCTGGAGAGCGCCGTCGAGTCCGACAGCAAAGAGTTGGACGAGGAATCCCTCAGGATGCGTCACCTGCTGCTCACGAAGCTTTCCGACATGGGCCTGAGCGTCAGAGCCTTCAATTGCCTGAAAGCCGCCGACATCGATACCTTCGCCGACCTGGTGTCCTACAGCCGCGCCGAACTGATGAAGTTCCGCAACTTCGGACGCAAGTCCCTGAATGAGATCGACCTCCTCGTCGAGAAGATGAAGCTTTCCTTCGGGATGGATGTCACCAAGTACAATATTGAACCCAAGAAAAAGATCGTTTAGCAATGAGACACAATAAGAAAGTCAACCATCTGGGTCGCAAGAGCGGTCACCGTAAGGCCCTGCTCGCAAGCATGGCATCCTCCCTCATCCTGAAGAAGAGGATCACCACCACCGAGGCCAAGGCCAAGGCCCTCAAGCCCTATCTCGAACCGCTTGTGACCAAGTCCAAGGAGGACACGACGCACTCCCGCCGCGTGGTCTTCAGCTACCTGAAGGACAAGGCTGCGACCGCTGAACTCTTCCGCACCATCGCACCGAAGGTCGCCGACCGTCCGGGTGGATACCTCCGTATCCTCCACATCGGCTTCCGCCAGGGTGATGCGACGGAGATGGTCCTCGTCGAGTTCGTGGACTTCAACGAGGCTGCCCTCGCTGCCGCTCCGAAGGCCGAGAAGAAGACGACCCGCCGCTCCCGCGCCAAGAAGGCCGAGGCTGCCCCTGAGGCCGCTCCCGAAGCCCCCGCTGCAGAGGCTCCCGCCGCCGAGTAAGCGGTTTGGAAATACTTGAAAAGCGCTTTTCTTATTTGGAAGAGCGCTTTTTTAATTGTATCTTTGCATATCATGGGTAGAAATACCCTCTTGGTAAAAGATGAAAATAATGAAAAAACTGTTTGCTTTTGTCTGTGCTGTCGCGTGTCTTGCCGCCTGCGGAAAAAGTGCCCAGCCCGGGGAAGACGGCCCGGAGGGGGGTGGAGACGTTGACCGCTCGGTGACATCCATCAACCTTCGTTCTTCCCTTGTGGAGATGGACCTTTCGTGGTCGGAAGGCGTCGTGTTGGACGGAATTGTCTGCGACCCTGAAGATACCCCCCTTTCGTCGCTTCGCTGCAAGAGTTCGGATGAGGGAGTCGTGACGGTGGAAAAGGATACCTATGGCTTCCGGCTCTTTCCTCACAAGGTGGGAGAGGCGACCCTGACGATCATTCCCTCGGCCGGCCCTGCGTCGGCTACCTGCAAGGTGAAAGTCAACGAAGACGGTACGACCAGTGCCACGCCGATTTCCGGGATCCAGCTGACGACGTCCGAGTCCCTGTCGGTAGTGTCTGACTACAGTAACAGGACCGCCTTGTTTACGGCGACTTTTACCCCCGGAGGAGTCAGTACCAACGATATCACCATCTATTCCGACAGGCCGGACCTGATCGAAAAATATGAATATATCGGCACCCAGAAAGAGGGAGCCTACTACACCGTTGACGACCAGGCGGCTGGAACCGGATCGCTGATAGTCGGCGTGACCATCAAAAAGAACACGGCCCATGCCCCCACGGAGACCGGCCTGGTCAACATCTATATCAAACCCAAGCGGGGAACGGCCGCTACGCAGACCTTCAAGATGGATGTGAGGGGCCATATCTACAAGCTGGAATTTCCGGCGCTCGCCACGGACTCGGACCATATCAAGGGTGGGGAAGTCTATCTTTCCAAAGGCGAATCCGTCAAGCTGGAGCCGAAGATTTACACCACCGGAAAGCTGCTTGACAGTGACGGGCTTTACTGGACCTCACTGGATGTGGCCGGCCTGACGGTCGGCGAAGACTGGGTGATGACCCTGACCGACAAGTCGGGCGGGACGATGTACAACAACGGCATCTCTGTCTATTGCGGCGACAAGTCCGACGCCATGCCCCAGCGCTTCGCCATCAAGGTCCATACCTACGAAAAAGCGACGGGCATCAGTTTCAGCGGCATCAGCGCTTCGACGGCCTACTATGCCGGCGAGACGGTGACCTTCACCGCCTCCGTGACGCCCTCCACCGCCCGTCAGGACCTCAAGGTCACCTCGGACGGCGGCCGCTACGTGGAGCTTACCCGTGGAACCGGCAGTAACATCAACCGCTTTACCGCCAAGTTCAATTACGGTTCGAAAAACAAGGTCATGCTGTCGATCTCCCCGGTCGCCGGCGGTACGGGCGGCTCGGTCTCGCTGAATGTCTACGACTACCGCCCGACGGATGTCAAAGCGGGCGACTATGTCTATTACAACTCTTCCAACGGCTTCTGGACCAGCGATGGCGGCCTGAGGGTGTATGGCCATGACGAGGTGCTGGACTCCCCGCAGAATCCGACCGCCAGCGGCGCGAGTTCGCTCGTCGGTATCGTCTACGCCAGGGAGGTGGACCCGGAATATTTCCCCTTTACCCTGAGCGGAGACAACAAGCAGCGTCACTTCGCCGTCCTCGGCCTTTGGAATACCCCCGCGACGCTGTGGTGTGAGAGTAACGACGACTATAAGGATATCGCCGCCGAGTGGGACAAATCATCCAAGGCCTATGGCTCCGCTCCCGCCCGGTCGGGATCGGCCAATGCCTCCCAGGTGTACAAGTGGAACCTTGGCTGGGCGCTTTACAACCAGGCGCGCGGCTCTTCCCACGACATCAAGGCGCTTGAGGCGGTCGAGACGTTCGCAAAAGCCCATGTCATACGGACCATGAATGCCCTGGGCAGCGGCTCTTCAGGATGGATCCTGATGGGAAGCAGTGATGCCAAGGCGATTTATGACGGGCTGGATATCTTGAAGACGCGTCTTTCCCGCGCCTCCGGCGACGCGCTGACACAGTCCTGGACCTGCGAATATAATCCCCAGAATAACAAGAATGCAGTGATGCTGGACGCGAGTAAGGGCGTCGGTGAAGAGTTGCGGGGTACCAAACAATATATTCGTCCCATTTTCTATCTGTAAATGCCATGAGACGGTTTTTTATTTTCATGCTTTCACTCACCCTTGCCGCCGCCTGCGGCAAGGAAAAGATCGCCCCGCAGGGCAACGAGCCCTCCGGCGGAAACGGCGGCTCATCTCCCTCGGAGATTGAGTCCATTTCGATTCCCGCTACCCTGGAGATGGATGTCGACTGGGCAGACGGCGTTCCCCTGACGGTGACTCTCTCTCCGAAAGGCGCCTCCCAGGATGACGTAGCGGCGAAAGTGGAAGACGAGAGCGTCGTGAGCGTAGAAAAAAGCGCATCGGGCTTTCTCGTCAAGCCGAAGAAGGTCGGTACGACGAAGGTCAGCGTCCGGGCCCTGAAGGGCGGAGCCAGCACCCAGACCTGCCAGGTCAAGGTGAACGAGAAAGGCATTACCCAGGCCACGGAAATTGAGTCCATCTCCCTCTCCCAGACGGCGGTGGAACTCGCGGACCTGACGGAAAGCGGCAGCGCCGAGGTTGCGCTGATCCCCCTGACCCTCTCGCCGCCCAATGCCACGGTCAACGACCTTCGGATCAGCTGCAGTGATTCGAAAGTAACGGCCGAACTGGTCGCCGGGGATCCGGTCGCCATTCGGGTGAGCATCCCTGCCAATACCGGCCACACCCCCACCGACGTCCGGACCGCGAAGGTCACCGTTTCCCCCCGCCGGGGCGGTGCCTCTCAGGGAGTGCTCTCCGTCAAGGTCTGCGGTCATGTCTATGGTCTCTCGCTGACCGCCCCGTTCCAGTATATGGAGAGCGGGGAGATCCATTTCACCTACGGCGAGAAGGTCAGGTTGACGCCGAACCTGACCAAGACCGGTACCCTCAAAAGCGGGGCCGACAAGGTTCGTTACGTTTGCCCCAGCGGTATCACGGTTACGGACAATGAACTGTACTGCCTCTCTTCCTCCAACCTGACCGGCGGCTCCAGTTCTGTTTCGCTCACGGCCCAGTGCGGCCTGTCGCCGACGGTCAAGCTCCAGGTCCATACCTACGCGGCCCCGACGGATATCGAAATCAACGCCAATCTTCCCTCCGAGCTCGGAAATACGTATCAGAAGGGCGGCCAGTATATCATGAACCTAAAGGTCAAGCCGGAAACGGCCCGCCAACGTGTTGAAGTGACCTGCTCGGCCTCGCAAGATATCATCGTGTTTACGCCGTCCTATCTGTCCACCCAGACCAAGCTGGACATTACGGCCAAAGGCGTTACGCAGAATCAAGCGTATTTTACCCTGAAGGCCGGGACGTTGACGAAGGAGTGGCGTTTCCATGTCAATGAGTTCCTTCCGGGAGACATCAAGATCGGAGACTATGTCTATCGCACCTCTTCCGGCGGCGTGCGCCGTTCGGACGGGGGCCTCAGGGCCTCCGGAACAAACTGGATCCGGCAGGATAACGTGTCGAGCAATACCCAGTCGGGAGAGGCCCTGATCGGCATTATTTTCGACACGAGTCCCGTCTGTATGTCGGACATTCCTTCTGATATGAAGGCTGGCATTAAAGATGGTAACGGCGTGACCAGGCATGTCGGCGTACTGGCCTTGGAGGATGGGCGGATCAGTGGACAGTATTTCTGCAATTGGGGGGACAAAATCACCTCTTGGGGCACTTATGTGCCGGATTATACCATGTCCAACACCTACAAGAATTACACGGTGCTCAAGGCAAAAGGATCTTCCGTTACCTTCAACCAGTATCTGACGAGTTTTGAAAGCCTGGTAAAGCGTCCCAATGGATCGACGCCCTGGATGCTCCCCTGCTACATTGACTTCCAGTTTATGGGCCAGTATGGCAAGGTGCTGAATAATAACGGTGCCGGCTTGATCGGCCAGTACTGGACCAGCAGCATTAATAAAACGAGCCCGGACTATGTCGGCGCGGCGTCCTGGGCAAACAATGCCTGTTCTGTCAGCCTGATCCATAGAAACGGGTCCAGCAAAGTCCGCCCGGTATTTTTCCTGTAAATCCTAACATTCCTAAATATCATTATTTATGAAAAAAATCGTTTTATTTGCAGTAGCAGCCCTGTTGGGTGTCTTCCTGCTCGATGGCTGCACAAAAGTGGCCCCGACAACGGTCAACTACAAGTACAGCGCAGCGGTCCGCGGTTCCGTCGAGTATAACAACGGGAACCCGGCTGCCGGTTTTGAGGTGGCCATCTCCCTCGGCGGCGCACCGCAGAGCAAGTATCATGCGGTTACCGATTCGGACGGGAAGTTCTCCATCACGATTCCCTGCCTGGGGAAGGCTGGCCTGAGCGGCGTTACAGCCAATGTCACTAATTTTGTCTACAAAGGCAAGAAGTATAGCGCCACCAAGGCCGCTTCGGCAGGTGGAGATGTAAAGCCGGGCGAATCGAGCCCCAATCTCGCCCTGACCCTGAACGAAGGTGTTTCCGTGGAATAATTTAACTGACAGGATTATGAAAAAGATATTTGTTATTGCCCTGACCCTTGTCCTTTCCCTTGGCGCTACGGCCCAGGAAAAGAAAACGACCATCAAGGCCGGAGACCTTTCCATCGGTATCAATGTCAATCCCATGTCCGCTTTCGGCAAGGCCAAGTGGCAGCCGGAAGACGGTGCCTTCTCCGGTGATTATGTGGACGGTATCGGCAAGAAACCCGCCCAGATGTACATCCTTTCCAAGGACCCGGTGGCGTCCTTCAAGCTCCGTTACCACATGACTGAGTCCGTCGCCCTCCGCGCCCAGCTCGGTATCACTGGTTCGGTCATCAACCACAAACAGTATGTCAAGGACGACCAGGCGGTCTATCTGAACCCGGACTCCCAGAACCAGGTCTTCGATGTCGTGACCTCGAAGCTGAACGCCGGTTCCCTCGGCCTCGCCCTCGAATTCATCAAGGGCAGCGGCCCCCTGAAGTTCAATGCTTCCGTCGGTCTCCTCTATGCCATCGCGGGCGGCTCGATGGACTTCAGCTACGGCAACCCCTTCAACAAGGATTGGAACGGCAACGTCCCGACGAGCTCCGCCTTCACCCAGAACGCCGGTGCTCCCGCCGACCTGAATGACGGCTATCCCGTCGGTAAGCTCGGTGTCCAATACGCCCGTCCGCTCAAGCGCTTCAATGTCGGCTACACCAATGCCGTCGGCCTGACCGTCGATATGGGTATTGAGTGGTTCTTCTCCGGAAGTATGTCCCTCGGCGCCGCCGTGACCTTCACCCCGATCATGGTCATGTTCCAGCCCCAGACCTACACGACCTACGAAGGCTACACCAACCTCGCCGTTGCCGGCGGCTCCGATGAAGGTTCCGTCATCGAGTTCAACAAACTCGTCAGCCCGGGTTCCACCGGCCTCCTCTACGGGACCAACAACTTTGGTCTCCGTCTGAGCCTGAACTACTACCTGTAGTCTCTCTCGCATAGTTTTTGCAGGAAAGTTGGCCGCCATGAAGAAAAGCCGTCTCCTGCTGTTTTCCATCCTGCTGCTCCTCGCCGGGGCGGCAGGATGTCGTCGTGAGATGTACCCCGAAACCGAGGTCCATGCCCTCACGGAGAAAGAGCAGCAGAAGGCGCGCCTGGACGGAGCCTTCCAGAAGGTCGCCGCCGGGATGCCGGAGCTGACCCCCGAGTGGCTTCTTTACTATCTCATGCGGAACGTCCGGGTGGACCGGAGCCGGGTCGTACCCTACGTCCGGTGGACCCTTCCCGAAGGTCTTCGGATCGAGGGGCCCCTGAACGATCTTCGTGTTTATGACGGGGCGGCCGAACTCTGCCGGATCGAACGGCTGGACGGGCGCCTGGTCTTCCGCTTCGACGACGGGACGAGCTATTCCGTCCTGAGTGTCCTGTTGACGGAACCCTATGTCAGTCAGATCTTTCAATACCTGAGCGATGGGACGCTGGATCTGTAGCATAGGGGCGCTTCTCGTGTCGGTCAGTCTCTGGGCCCAGCTCCCGGATTCCCTGACGAGCCTCAGACTCCGCCAGTCCGAGATCACCGAGCGGATGGACCGTCCCATGCTGGAACTTCGCGGCGGGGTGAGCGGCGAAGTCAGCGTCGAGAAAATCCGTTCCGTCCCTTCCTTCCTCGGCAACGCCGATCCGGTCCGCTTCGTCCGCCTGCTCCCTTCCGTCCAGGTCAATACCGAATCCGACGGCGGCCTCTACATGCAAGGCAGCGAATACTCCCATACGATGCTCTCCATCGGCGGGGTCCCCGTCTACGGCGGGACCCACCTGCTCGGGCTCTTCTCGGTTTTCAATCCGACCCATTACAAGAGCATGGACTATTCGACGGACGCCGGAGAGGAACTCCGCCTCGGCGGGCGCATCGACATGACCCTGCCGGACACCCTGGTGAGAAAGGTCGGCGCCGACCTTTCCCTCGGCCTGCTGTCCGCCCAGGGCACCCTCCGCATCCCGACGGGAGAAAAATCCAGCCTCTTCTTTTCCGCCCGCCGGACCTACATCAACCTCCTCTACGGCCACTTCCTCCAGTACAACGACCAGCCGCTGCGTTACGGCTTCACCGACGGAAACCTCTCCTGGTACTGGCGGCCGACCCGCGTGGACCGCGTCTGGATCGATGTCTTCGCCGGCCGGGACCGGGGCGTTTTCAACTACAACGCCGCCGGTGCGACCATCGAAGGCGTCTGGTACAACGGCCTGACCGCCGTCCACTGGGACCATTATTTCGCGGACGCCACCCTCCGCCAGAGCGCCTATTACACCCGTTACGGCCTCACCGGCGATGCCGTGACCGAGTTTATCGAAGGCCACCTGCCCTCCCACATCCAGACCGGCGGCTACAAGGCCACCCTCTCCTGGAAGGGATGGGACTTCCGCGGCGATGTCGCCTGGCACGAAGCCCAGCCCCAAAACCCCTCCTCGAAGGGCCATTACAACATCTTCAACCGCTCCGCCGAGCCCGCCCAGAATGCCATCGAGGCCCATGCATCGGCCCTCTACAGCCGCCCGGTAGGTTATTACCTGGAGCTCAAGGCCGGGGTCGGCATCCTGGGCTACCTGTCCCCGGAACGGGAATTCTTCTGGGGCCTGACCCCGCGGGCCGAGGCCTGCGTGAACCTGATGGACGCGGGGAAAATCGGCCTGCGCTACGGTCTCCACCGCCAGGTCCTCTTCCAGACCGGCATGACCAACATGGGCCTGCCGCTGGAATTCTGGATCCTCGCCGGAGAGTACAGCGCGCCCCAATGGTCCCACAACTTCGCCCTCTCCTACAACCGGGATTTTCTCCGGGGGCAATGGGCCCTCTCGGCGGAAGTCTACTTCAAACGCCTCCACAACCAGCTGGAGTACCAGGGGACCATGATGGAGATGTTCAACAGCGCCTATTCCCTGTCGACCTCCCTGCTGCATGGCGACGGCTATGCCTACGGGATCAATCTGATGGTCCAGAAAAAGGCCGGGGCGCTGACCGGCTGGGTCGGCTATGCCTTCGGCCGCAGCCTCCGTGAGTTCGACGACCCGCGCTTCGTCGGCCTCTACCCCTCGGACCACGAACGCCTCCACGAACTGAACATCGTCGCTACCTACGACTGGGGCCGCTTCGATGTGGGCGGGACCTTCGTGGCCGCCACCGGCACCCCCTACACCCGTCCCGAGACCTTCTACATCCTCGGCGACCGGATGGTCTGTACCTACGGCGACCGCAATGCCCACCGCCTGGGCTCCTACGTGCGTCTGGATCTGAGCGCCAACTGGTATTTCCTCCGCAAGGAAGGGCGCGAGGGCGGGCTCAACCTCTCCATCTACAACGCTCTCTGCCGCGAAAATGCCGTCGGCTATGGCATCCATACCGACCCCGAGAATGGGACCTACCGTTTTTCGCCGACGACCTTCGGCATCAAATTCATGCCTTCTCTGGCCGTATTCTATAAGTTCTGACCATGAAAAAGTTTCTCTATCTCGTTGCGCTTGGGCTGCTTTCAGCCTGCTCCGGGCTCGAACCGCCCCTGAAGACCCAGCTGGTCGTCGAGGGATGGATCGACAGCGGCGGCCATCCGATGGTCCTCGTGTCGGAGACCATGGGCGTGGGCGGAGAGCCCATCCGCCGGGAAGACATGATCGGGAACATTGCGAAATGGGCCAAGGTCACGGTCTCGGACGGGCAGACGAGCGAAATTCTGACCGGTACCGTGGACCCGCGCTACTTCCCGCCCTATGTCTATACCACCTCCCGCATCACCGGGGAAGTGGGGAAGACCTACACCGTGGACGTAGAATACAAGGATTACCATGCGACGGCCACCACCACCATCCCGGACCCCGTGCCCCTGGACACCCTCTACTGCGTGCCCCTCCGGGACACCCTCTACCGGGTGATGTGCGGCTTCACGGACCCGCCCGAGAAGGGAAACTACTACAAAGTCTTCACCCAGACCCTCGGGAAAGACCTCCGCTACCAGCCCTCGGTGATGGCCATGGCCTCCGACGAAGTCTTCGACGGCTATGCGGAAATCTATCTATGGAGCACCCAGCGCCTGACCCAGCACCTCTACTTCCCCGACATCTGCGAGGGGGATGAACTCATGGTGAAATTCTGTACCATGGACCGGGGCACCTTCCGCTTCTGGGAAAACTACGAGATTACCCTGGCCTCCAACGTCAACTCTTTTTACCAGTTCGACTCCGACCTCGGCGCCAATGTCCACGGCGCCCTCGGCTACTGGGCTGGCTACGGCGTCAGCGAGTACCACATCAGCGTCCGGCCCCCAGAACCTTAGAAGTCCATTCCGAAGGTAAAGGAGACGCCCCAGCCGGTCTGGGAACACCAGAAGGTGCCGAACTTCACGGGGCCGACCATGGTCTTGCGCCCGAGTTCCAGTCCGGCGGCCCAGATGGTCGCTTTCGGGGAGAAGGCCTTGATGTCCGGTGCATCCTGGAAGAGACCGCCCTTGAGGGTGATGAAATTCTTTCGCATCAGGCGGTAGCGGAGGTCGAGCTGGGCCGTGGCGGCGAACTTGTCCGAGTAGTAGAAGCCGTGGCTGAAGCCGAAGAACGGAATCTGGTATTCCATGTAGCGGCCGGGCACGAGTCCGCCGGCGACCAGGCAATGCTGCGTGGCGACCATGTCTGTATAGGCACTCTGGTAGCCGAAATAGACACTGGGCTGGATGGTGAAGCGCTGTCCGAGGGTGATGGCGCCCGTCAGGGAGGCGGTTCCGACATAGTAGGGCGGTACCTTCCCCTCATAGGACGTGGCGCTTCCTTCTTCCATCAGGTAGGTGGAATAGCCGTTGAAGACATAGCGCCCCAGGAAGTTCGAGGCAAAGCCGCGGGTCGGGAAATAACCGTCGTCCAGGGTGTCAAGCCGCCAGCGGAAGAAGGCGGAGAGCCAGTAGCTCTTCCAGTCCCAGCCTTTCCAGTTTTCTTCCGAGCCCTGGTAGTACTCATAGGGTTCCATCTCGGCGGAGACGCCGAAGCGGAGGTCTCCGTAGGTCATCTGCGAGTCCTGGGCGAACAGGTCCAGGCGGCTGGTCATGAAGGATCCGCGGGCGGTCGAGCTCTTGTCCCAGCTCTCGAAATTGGCGACGAAACTGTTGTGCCAGGCTATGCCCACGCTGGGCGCCGGAACGGCCGGCTTATAGGCGAATTCCAGGTTGAGGGCGCTGAGCGTTCCGATTTTCATTTCCATCAACAGGCGCGGTCCGTAGAGTTTCCGGGTCCCGATGCCGAGCCGGGAGCCCACATACACCACTTCATCCGTGTCCACATGGATGCTGGCCCCGATTTCATTGGTCTGGCCCCGCTGGCATTCCAGCACGAGGACGTAGGGCTCCCCGTCGCCTTCCAGCCGGTAGGTGACGGATTCGAAGGCGTTGGTGCCGTAGATATGGGCAATGAGGTTTTCGATATCTTCGCGTCCATACATGCCGTCTTTCTGGAGGACGAGCGGGTTGAGAATGCGTTTGTATTCTTTGTCGTTCAGTCCTTCCACGCGGATGTCGGAGACCAGGATCTCTTTCTGGGCGAGGTTGAGGGCGCGGGGCCGCTCGGCGCTCTTCTGGGGTTCGACGGGTCCGACCCGCTCGGCGATGGCCTTGAATTCGGCTTCATGGGCCTTGGCCATCTCGTAGCCCTGGCGGATGATGTCGTCGACGGATTTTTCGTCGAAGGAGAGCATGGTATAGCCCTTCAGGGGGTGCTGGAGCAGGATGTCGGCGTAGCCGCGGTTGATCTCGGCGGCATAGTGCGACATCAGGGTGATGTTCTGCAGGGCCAGCGAAGGCAGGGTTCCCAGGTCCGTCACATCCCGCTTGATCGGCATTTCCGAGCCGATGATGATGTCCGCGCCGAGAGCCTTCGCGATGTCGGCCGGGAAGTTGTTCCGGGCGCCGCCGTCCGCGAGGACCATGCCGCCGATACGCACCGGACGGAAATAGAAGGGGATGGCCATGGTCGAGCGCATGGCATCGACCACCTGGCCGCTCATCCAGTTTTTCGGCTTCATGGACACCATCTCCGTCGCGACGCAGTAGTAGGGTACCGGAAGGTCCGCAAAGCCCAGGGAATCCTGGTAGCCGACGGAAACGCTGCTCAGGGTGTTCCGGACATTGAAACCGAAGAGGAAACCGTCCGGCAGGCCCATGCCGAGCTTTCCGACGGACTCTTCCATCATTTCACCGGTACCGGTATTGAGCTGTTCCAGTTTCTTGTCCAGTTCCAGTTCGTGGCGGAGTTTCTCGATTACGTCATCCTTCTCGTAATGGAACGGCAGGTTGATGGCGAAGCGTTCCTTGTTCTTGCGGACCCGGTAGGCCTGGGTCGCGGCCGGCACCTTGTCCGACATCATCACGCTCCAGTTGATGGCCCTTACCAGGGAATCCAGCGAGGTGGCGTCATACCCCAGGGCATACAGGCCGCCGACGAGGCCGCCCATGCTCGTTCCGCCGATCAGGTCCACCGGAATGCCCAGTTCCTGCATGTAGCGGAGCACACCGATATGGGCCATGCCGCGGGCGCCGCCGCCGCCGAGCACCACGGCCACGACCGGGCGCTTTTTGTGGATGGAGTCCAGGCGCTCCCGGATCCGGCACATGTTCAGGGAGTCGAGTTCAGGGGTGCAGCTCGGGAGGCTGAGGCCGTTTGCGGCCGTCTGGGCGAGGGCTCCGAGGCTCATCAGGAGGAGGGTGGTGAGGAGGAGTAGTCGTTTCATTTGCAGATACATTTAGGCAAAGATAAACATTTTTTCGTATCTTTGAGCCAAATACGTGTGACTATGAAAATCGGACCTATCGCTGCGGTGCTCGCTCTCTCCCTGGTTGCCTGCCCGCTTCTGTACATTTTTGTCGGGCCGGCCCTGGACGCAGAGCAGCTCCGGGTGCTCCGGACCCTCGGTATCATCTGCGGCGCGAGCGCCCTCTACTGCTTCGTCGTCGGGGAACTGACCGGGAACAACAGCCAGATGGACAAACTCTGGAGTCTCCTTCCCATCGCCTATACCTGGATTATCGCCGTGGAAGGCGGTCTGACGCTGCGTCTTGTCGTGATGGCCTCGCTCGCGACCCTCTGGGGCGCCCGCCTGACCTTCAACTTCGCCCGGAAAGGGGCCTACCGCCTGCGTTTCTGGGAAGGGGAAGAGGATTACCGCTGGGCCGTTCTGCGGGGAAGGAAAGAGTTCCAGCCCCGCTGGAAATGGACCCTGTTCAACCTGTTTTTCATCTGCATCTACCAGAATGCCATCGTCCTGATGACCTGCCTGCCCGCCCTCGTGGTGATGAACGTGGACGTGCCTTTCGGCTGGGTGGATGCTGTCGCGGCGGCCCTGACCTTCTGCTTCATCGTCCTGGAACTCGTTTCCGACGAGCAGCAGTGGGCCTTCCAGACCGGAAAATGGAGCCAGATCAAGGCGGGCCACAAACTCGAAGACCTGCCCATGCCCTACCGGCTGGGCTTCAACACCACCGGTCTCTGGGGCCGGAGCCGCCATCCGAACTACCTCGGCGAGCAGGGGACCTGGGTGTCCTTCTATCTCTTCACGGTCGGGGCGGGCTGCGGAATCCTGAACTGGAGCATGGCGGGGGCGCTCCTTTTGATCGCCCTCTTCCTCGGCAGCAGCGCCTTCGCGGAGGAAATCAGCGGCGGGAAATATCCCGAATACGCCCGCTACTGCCGCGAAGTGTCCCGCTTCTTCCCCATCGGCCGTCGTTTTGAAGCGTAGGGGCGCGGATTGTGCCGCGAGCGCTCCTAAACCCTGCCGCAGGCGCTCGGCGAGCCGCCATCGGAAAATAATGCTTATCTTTGATTGATAGAAACGAAGAACATGTCTGAAACGATTGTTGTCATCCTTGTTGCGGTACCGGTGTTAATGGCCCTTGCGCTGGGCTGGACCCTGTCGGCCAGCCGCCTTCGCCGTCAGCTGAAGGAGCGGGACGCCGCCCTCAGCGAGAAGGACGCCGTCCTTGCCGGAAAGGCGGAAGAATGGGCCCGTCAGACCGAGCAGCTGATCCGGACCGAGGGGAGGGTCCAGACCGCCGAGGCGCTGCTTACCGCCGAGCGGGAGCAGCATAAAAAGGCGCTGGAGGACCTGCAGCAGGCCCAGGAAAAGGCCCTGGAGGCTGCCCGGACCGCCCTGGCCCTCGAAAATGAAAAGACCCTCAAGGCCCGCGAGGAGGCCCTCAAGAAAGAGGCCTCCGAGACCATGAAGACGATCACGGGCTCGCTGGACAAGGACATCCGCGAGATGCGGGAAGCCTTCGACGCCCAGAAGAAGACCCATGCCGAGGAGAGTTCCGCCATCCGGACCCAGTTTTCCGAAACGGTCCGGCACCTTCGCGAACAGACCGAGTCCATCGGGACGAAGGCCGAGAGCCTCGCCAGCGCCCTCAAAGGCCAGAACAAGATGCAGGGAATCTTCGGAGAGACCATCCTGGAGAACATCCTCAAGGCGGAAGGCCTCCGGGAAGGCCACGACTATGATGCCGAATTCTGGCTGCGGGACCGCCGGGGCGAAATCCTCGAAAACGAAGAAAGCGGCCATCGGATGCGCCCCGACTTCGCCCTCCATTTCCCCGATGAGACCGACGTGCTGATTGATGCGAAAGTGTCACTGAGCGCCCTGGCGGACTATTTCGCCGCCACCTCGGACGAGGCGCGCGCCGACGCTTCCCGCCGCAACCTCGCCTCGGTGCTTTCCCATGTCAAAGAACTCACCAGCAAGGAATACCAGAAGTATGTCGTGGGCCGCAAGACCCTCGACTACGTCATCATGTTCATCCCGAACTACGGCGCCTACCAGCTGGCCAAGCAGGAGGATCCGGACATCTTCTCCAAGGCCTTCGCCCAGAATGTGCTGATTACCACCGAGGAGACCCTGATTCCCTTCCTCCGCCTGATCCGGAGCGCCTGGGTCCAGAAGGAACAGATGGAAAATATCGGGGAAATCGTCTCCGCCGCCCAGGCGATGGTGGACCGGGTCGCCCTCTTCTGCGAGAAGAACGCCGAGGTCGAAAAGACCCTGGAAGGCGCGGTCAAGAAATTCAAGGAGAACTCGCTTCGCCTCACGGGCGGCCGACAGAGCATCGTCGGCGCCGCCCGGAAGGCCATTGACCATGGCGTTCCGGAGCCCTCCACCCACCTCCTGCCGCCCCTGAGTGATGACTCGTTTGGAAATTCCGCGAATCTTGGTTAACTTTGAAAGTTATGAATGAAGACAAGACCGTCCTGATGACCCCGGAGGGGCTCCAGAAGGAGATAGGAATGAAAGGACTGTTCGGGCGAATGGTGGCAGGCATTGCGTTCCGGCTGCTGGACCTGGACAAGGCCAACAAGATCCATGCCCTCAACTGTGAGAAAGAGGGGCCGGACTACGCCGCAGGCATTCTCCGGACCATCGGCATCACCTACGATATCCCTGAGGCCCAGCTGGACAACATTCCCTCCGAGGGAGGCTTCATCACCGTGTCGAACCACCATTTCGGCGGGGCGGACGGCCTGATTTTGAGCGCCGTCGTCGGGAGCCGGCGTCCGGACCTGAAGATCCTGACGACCTTCCTGCTTTCCTATGTGCGGAACCTCAGGGCGGGATTCATTCCGGTGGACAACCTCGCCTCGGGCGGGGCGAAAAGCATTACGGGCATCCGGACGGCCCTCCAGCACATCGCCGACGGAAAGCCCCTGGGCCTGTTCCCGGCCGGAGAAGTGGCGACTTGGCAGAAAGAGCGCATCGCTCCCGGCGAAGGCCGCATCATTGAAGACAAGCCCTGGGCGGAGAACATGATGAAACTCATCCTCCGCAGCGGATTCCCTGTCATTCCGATCTATTTTGACGGGGTTAATTCCCTGCCCTGGCACCGTCTGGGCCGGATTCATCGCCGCCTTCGGACCATCCGTCTTCCCCACCAGCTCTTCAACAAGGCCGGGGTCCATATCAAAGTCCGCATCGGAAAGCCCATCCCGGCGGAGGAAATCCAAAAATACGATGCGGCCGCTCTGAGCAAGTACCTCCGCAGCCGGACCTACGCCCTGGAGGCCCAGTGCCTTCCGAATGAGGCCCCGCAGGAAATCGTGTGGAAAACCGCCGTCGCCCCCCATCTGGACGCCGATAAGATCCGCGCCGAGGTGGACGCTCTCCAGGACAAGATCCTCTTCGACTCCGGCGACTACCGGGTCTTCCTTATCCAGGCGGCGGACGCGCCCAGTGTCATGGAGGAAATCTACCGGCTCCGCGAAGAGACCTTCCGGGCCATCGGCGAAGGCACCGGAGACCCCCTGGACACCGATCCATACGACCAGTACTACCGGCATCTCGTGCTCTGGCACCGGGAGAACCAGGACATCGTCGGGGCCTACCGGCTCGGATTCGGCAGCGAGATTTTCGCTTCCCGTGGCGGGCAGCGCGGCTTCTATACCTCCACGCTTTTCCGCTTTACGCCGGCGGCGGATGACGTCCTGAAGCAGAGCATCGAACTCGGCCGCTCGTTCATCGTCCAGAAATACCAGCGCGAAATCCTGCCGCTGAAGCTCCTCCTTTCTGGGATCGCCGTCGCCTCGATCCACAGCCCCGACGCGGCCTTCTGTGTCGGTCCGGTCAGTGTCAGCAACAGCATCCCGGACTTCTACAAGACCTTGATTGTCCACTATATCAGCCGCCGCTACCACCTCGGCGAAGCGGATGGTTTCGTCTTCCCGACGAATCCATTCCGGGACAATTCCCTCCGGGTGCGTCCCGAAGAGCTGCTGGACCCCCTGCCGGAGGATATCGACAGCTTCGACCGCCTGCTCGTAACCCTTTCGGACGGGGAGTACCGCCTTCCCATCCTCCTGAAGAAGTACATCAGCTGCGGGGCACGGATTGCCTGCTTCAATGTGGATCCGCTCTTCATGAACTCCCTGGATGGCTTTATCGTCCAGCGCTTCAGTGATTTCCCCCTGCCGCTTCTCCGCTCCTTCCTGCGTCCGGTGCCCGAAGAGGTCGCCGACCGGGTGTACAAGCGCTTCTATGGACCCGATTTCACGCTGTAGGCGATGACGGACAGTCCCTTCTGGGTATATCTCGTCGGCTTTGCCGGGATGGGGGTCTATGGCCTCCGTCTCCTGATCCAGTGGTGGAAGTCCGAGAAGTCCAAGCAGATCGAGAACCCCGGCATCTACTGGGTGCTGGCGAGTCTCGGCGCCGTGATCCTCTACATCTACGGCTGGCTCCGGAAGGACCTGTCCATTCTCTTCGGAGAGAGCGTCGGCTACTACATCTACATGTGGAACATCAAGATCATGGGCCTGTACAAGAACGTTCCGCGCTGGCTCGTGGTCCTTCAGGCCCTGTTCCCCGTGTTCATCCTCGCGCTGATCGTCTGGGACCTGCCGTCTTTCTCCACCAACTTCCTTCATAATGAGGAGGTTCCGCTCGCGCTGATGCTCTTCGGCATCGCCGGGCAGTTCGTCTACGAAATCCGTTCGGTCTACCAGCTCGTCTACAGTTACCGCCGTCAGGAGTCCTTCCTGCCGCTCGGCCACTGGATCCTGGCGGTCATCGGTTCGTCCATGATCATCGCCTACGGGGTCATCCGCCACGACTGGGTCCTCGCCATCGGGCAGTTCTCGATTGTCTTCTCCATCCGGAACCTGATGATTTCGATCGCCGAGGAACGCCGGAAGCGGAACCGCGTCGGAAACGGCAACTGACTGTTGGCCGCGGCGGTTTGCCTGACGGTTGGCTGACGGTTGGTCGGCTGGTTGGCCTGACGGTTTGGGGACTGCGGCGGAATGTGGTCTGATTATCAGTAACTTATGTGTTTTGCTTCCCTTGTTTTCCATGGAAGCATATTGCGTAAACAGCTGATAATCAATAGGGGTTCTGCCGCGCGCCTGTATTCGGCAAATTTTTCGTACCTTTGTGCCCATGGAAAAACAGCAGATACAAAAGCACTATGCTGCGGTCCGCGAGGTGATGGACCGGGTCAGCGCGGCCATCGATGCGCTGAACGCGGCTGCGGAGCGCCTGAATACGGAACTATCCGGCTACGCCGCCTGCCGGGAAGAAGTGGTGGCCTTCACGGACTACATGTCCACAGGGCAGTGGAAGGAAGAACTGTCCCCCGAGGAGGGAGAGCGCTACTGTACGCTCCTCGGTGAGATTGCCGAGCTGGAAGCCCAGCTACGTCCGCAGGGCCACCACTGCTGCCACGGGCACCTTGAGGACGAAGGCGGCTGTCATCACGAGGGCGGTTGCGGGCATCACGACCACGAAGGCGGCTGTCATCACGAGGGCAGTTGCGGGCATCACGATGGCGAAGGTGGCGAGCACCACTGCTGCCACGGCGAAGCGTGATTTATATTACGCTGATTATCAGAATATAACGAAAAATTGGTTGGTTACAATGGACCAACCAATTTTGCATAATTAATTAACAACCAGTAGTTTATAAATCACACCCCCTTTGTCAGCGGCGCCGTTCCCGATGCCCTCACCCACGGCTCTCAATACGGCATCCCGGATACGCTTGCCTATTGCAGCCGAAGCAGGGCTTCCAGGAAGTAATAGTCGGCGTACGTGAGGGGGACATCCACCTCGCTCGGGCCGTTGAGGTTTCCGACGCTGTGCTTCAGGAGGAAGCCGCCGTTGGTCCCGGGCTCGGCCAGGTACTGCGGTGAAGCGAGCGTACGGACCTGCCGGAGCGCCATTTCCCGGGTCTTCCGGGCGAGCGCTTTGTCGGCGGTGAGGCCGGAAAGCTCGGCAAAGGCGGAAGCCATGATGGCTCCGGCGGAGGCGTCGCGCAGCGCGGCGGGGATATCCGGCGCATCGAAGTCCCAGTAGGGGATGCCGTCCTCCGGGAGTCGTCCCAGCAGGTAGCTGGCGATGTGCTCGGCCTGGTTGAGGAAGATGTCTTTCTCCTCCTCGTCACCGGCGAGGCCGGCTTCCCGCGCCATCATCGTATAGCCATAGATGGCCCAGGCCTGTCCCCGTGCCCAGGCGGAATCGTCCGCATAGCCCTGGACCGTCTGGCGGCCGATCACATGGCCGTCCTCGGGGGAGTAATTGACGAGGTGGAAGGTCGAGTAGTCCTCGCGGAAATGGTTCTGGATGGTCGTCATGGCATGGCTGTAAGCGACTTCTTTCAGCTCGTCGTCGTCATGGCGCCGGGCCTCTTCCATCAGCAGTTCCAGGTTCATCATGTTGTCGATGATGACCGGATATTCCCATTTGGGATTATCCCAGCTTTTGATGACGCTGGGGCAGGGGTCGTAGCGGGCGGCGAGCTTTTCGGCGCACTGGAACATGTAGGCGTCACATTCGGGATGGACACTGAGGCCGTTTCCATAGCTGCAGTTGATCTGGAAGCCGATGTCATGGTCGGTCTTGCGGCGGATCAGCGTGTCCAGACGGGCGGTGTGCTTCTCGGCGAGGGCCTGGATCTCGGGGTCCTGGCCATACTGCCAGATGTACCAGAGCGAGCCGGGATAGAATCCGCTGCACCACCAGCCGATGCCGTCGTTGATAAGGGTCCCGTCGTTTTCAAGGGTCCGGGGCGTTTCACCTTCGCCCAGGCGGGCATCCATGTCGCGGGCTTGGGAGGCGGCAACGCTGAATACCCGCCGGGTCAGCGCATCGAGAGATTCTTCCCTCTTGCCGCAGGACGGCAGCAGTATGGCTCCTGCCAAGATCCAGAATATGAGCTTTTTCATATTGCAAATGTAAGAAAACAAGGCGGCTTACGCAAGCGGGCGGCGGCGCAGTTTTTGTGAATTGACCGAAAATGTTTAATTTTGAAGCATGAAAAAGTTTTGTGCAACCCTCTCTCTGGTGCTCGCCGTCGCCGCGATGGCATGGGCCCAGACCCCCGAAGAAATCATTTCCCAAATGGAAAACGTGATGCGTCAGCATGAAGCCGAAGGCGTTGTTATGACCATGGATATGAAGATTCCCATCCTGGGCACCTTCTCCACCCATGTCTGGACCCGGGGCGACCGGACCCGCGCGGAGATGGAGGTCGTGGGAGAAAAGGTCGTCACCATCTCCGACGGGACGACTTCATGGACCTATAACGGCAAAAACAACGAGATTACCATCGACGCGGCGAAAGCCTCTCCGAGCGACGGGGATCCCGGCATGTTCAAGGATGTCACCGAAGGCTACGACGTGTCCCTGAAGAAAGAGACCGACAAGGCCTGGTATTTCTCCTGCAAGAAATCCAGGACCAATACGAAAAAGGATGATCCCAAGACCATGGAAATCGTCGTTGAGAAAGGCAGTTACATGCCGCTCAGTCTCTCGGCCCGGCTTTCCGGTGTGACCATGACGATGCGGGGCATCTCTTTCGGTTTTAATGAGGACCTGCTCGTCTTCGATCAGGACCAGTACCCCGGTGCGACCGTGGTTGACAAGCGATGAAGCGCGCGCTGATACTGCTGGCCCTGCTGCTTTCCCTCGGGGTTTCCCTCCGGGGACAGGAGCCGTATTTTCCCCCGCAGGCGCTTCCGGACCTGATCCAGAGCCTGCCGGCTCCGCCCGAAAAGGGGAGTCCTGCCTTCTGTCTGGATATCAAGCGTTACCGCTGGGGCAAGCGGCAGCGCAAGGACTCCGTCCGGGTCGCCCAGGTCTGCGCGGATGCCGTATGGACCTATGAGGCCCTCGTCGACCAGTTGGATCCCGCCTTCGGCCTCGATGTCTCCCGGGAGTCCACGCCCCGGATCTGGACCCTCCTGGAGCGCAGCCTCACGACGATTGACCCGATCCGCGTGGCCTCGAAGGCCTATTTCCACCGCATACGTCCTTTCGAATATTTCCATGAGCACACCCTGACCGGCGAGGACGACATCCTCCGCGGCGAAGGCAGCTATCCTTCGGGCCACACCATGCGCTCCTGGCTTGTCGCCATGATCTTTGCCAGCGTCCATCCCGCCACCGCCGAGGCCGTCTATGCCCGCGCCTGGACCTATGGCGAGAACCGCGTCATCGCCGGTGCCCACTGGCAGAGCGACGTGGACGTCAGCCGCGTCGCCGCCGCCATCGGCTACGCCCGCCTTGTCACCAGCCCCGATTTTTTGCACGATTTGGCGCTGGCCCAGGAGGAATTCGCTCGAGTGGCCGCGCAATAGGATGCTTGCTTTTTCAGGGAAAAATCGCTAATTTTGCCGAGTTTATTTTAAACGTTTATAAAATGAAGAAATTGTTTGCTTCTGTTCTTGTCGGCGCGATGATGCTGATGGGAACCAATGCTTTCGCCCAGCTTTCCGTGGGCGGTGGCTACATCAATTCTACGGAAACCTCTACCTATACGGTTGGTAACACCTCCACCTCCAGCAAGGCCGATTTGAACGGCTTCTATGTGGGTGGCCAGTACAACATCAAGCTCGTGAAGGGTCTCGGCATCGCTCCGGGTCTGTATTTCTCCGGTCTCTTCGGAAAACGTACCGACAATTACTATATCACCACGGGCGAGGCCAAGTTCACCGAGCTCTCCGTCAACGTTCCCGTCAATGTGAATTACACCTTCGAACTGGGCCGCGACTTCAACCTTATCGCCTATGCCGGTCCGAACTTCCAGTATGGCGTTTCCTGCAAAGGCACCTATGCTCTTGCTAACACCACCACGACCACGAACTACTATGATGAGGACCACAAGCGCAATCCGTTCAACATCTATATTGGCGGTGGCGTCGGCATCCAGGCCGGTCCTTTCCAGGTGATCCTCGGCTATGACCACAGCCTCACCAACATGATCAAGATGGACAACGTCAAGGTCGGCCGTTCCCAGATCAAGATCGGCGCCGGTTACGCTTTCTGATCCCCTTTTGGGAATCTCACAGGAGGTCGACCTCGTCGGCCTCTTTTTTTTGTGCCGTTCCGGGCGAGCCCTGCCGGGGTCCTGTTTTGCCCCCTCCGGGCCGGTTGTCCCTGCGCAGGAACGATTTCTGCCCTTTTCGTTCTCCCGCAGGTCCGGTCGGGGCGGTCGCACGTCGGGCCGTCGCCTGCGGACAGGGGCCGGCGGGCCGGTACGCCCCTTCGGGGCTATCCTTCCCACGTCGCTTCGCTCGTGGGCCCCTTCCGCTCACGAGGCCGCGGACGGCCACGCCGTCCGCCGGCCCCTGCCTCTCCGGCTCCTATGCCCTCCGGCTCCACGGCCAGCCTTGCCCCATCCTGTATGTGTACATGTTTTTGGGCTGTAGTGCGTGATTATTGTACACATACCGGCGAAGACTCTCAAAATCGGTGGATTGCTGCAACGTGTGTACATCATTTCAGCCACAGAAGCCTGTTTCCCTGTACTCACGCAGTGCCACGGACGGCCACGCAGTGCCGGCGCCCGACCGCGTTGACAATTGTAATACCCTCAGGGCCCGATTGGGCGTCAACGCGGCTGCGTTTTTCCCCATTTCGGCCGTTTTCCCTGCCGCGTCGACAGAAAAACCGCATTGCAGCGCCTTGTAGGTGTCAACGCGGTAGGCCAGGACGACTAAATGGGAGTTATTCCGAATGATACCAAGGTCATTAGTGTCTTTTCTACAGTTCCTTCAGTTGCTCCTCGTTAAGTTCGAGAATCCTGGAAACCGTCTCCCGAGTCATTCCTGAAGCAATCAACTTCCTTGCACTCAGCATAATACCCTCTATCTTTCCTTTCTCCATTCCTTTCTCCATTCCTTTCTCCATCCCCTCGGCATAACCAGCCTCCATTCCGGCGTCGTAGCCGCCGAGGTAGTAGTCCTGTTTCGTATCTTCAGATATCATGGCGCGAAAATATTGAAGTTGTTCCTTCCCCGGAAGGTCTTTCATCCGAGCGGCTCTGACAATCGGCTCAAAACGCTTATCCATGCCTTCCGGGGCATCGGCAAAGTTATGCAAATTCCTTAACAAAAACAACCATCCCTCCAGCGGGGATAAGCCCTTCATGTTCTCCTTTTGCAGCCGGGGAAGTTCAAAGAAGTAGATTCTCAAAATGTCGCTGTATAGCTCATTTGTCTTCTCTTCACGCATCGAATAACTGTACACCAGTTGGTCCACAGGGTGCTGGTACACCTCGTCCAGGAAACAAATCACATACACCGGTTGCAGTTTCCGATAGGGTTCGCCGCGCTTGACCTGCTTGGTCAGGGACGCCGCACCATAATACAGCATCCGCTCGCGAAGGGAGCGCTGACGCTTACGCTGAAGCTCCACAATGAAACTCTTCTGCAGGGGCTTAAGACTGTGGCAAATTACATCCATCGTGGCATTCTTGTCATCGGCAAAGAAGCGGTCTACCTCGTTCGGCATCAGTTCCACCTCGTCGATTTCTTCCGGAAGCACATCATTCAGGAGCATTTTCAAGATGCCCTTGTCCTGCAGAAGGTGTTTGAACGCCCAGTCACATCTTAGATCCATAAAAGTATCAGACATGATCTGTTTAACCAGCAGCTGCTTTTCTTCCTGACTCATGCCACGGCATTTCTCGAACTCGTCAACGATTGCTTCGAACTGCCGGAGCTGTTCAAGTGTCAATTCCTTTACATCCATTTGCTTGGTCAATTTAGAGTTTTACGGCAATATCGCCGGGACAAAAATGCGTAAAGAAAATGAAGAAAACCAGCGTTTCAGGCCACCAGGATGCTGATTTTTATGTTTGGCCCATATAATATATGTTTCAAGGGGTAGTTTGGACGATTTGCAACAGGTCCTGCACCCTGCCGCGTCGACAGAAAAACCGCATTGCAGCGCCTTGTAGGTGTCAACGCGGGAGGAATGGAATCAATTCGATACCGTCAGGAACACGGCGATGGAGTTTGGCAATGTCACCGGGCTTGACGGGAAAGATGACGGTGTAGTCCCATTTGTTCAGTTGGAAAGGCCCGTGCTGAGGATGGGTCAAATGAATCGTGTCGTCCTTCCAGGAATGGAGGAGGATATTCTCAACGAGCACCGGGTCGTCATAGATGTTTCTGTCCCCATCCGGGATATCCGTGATGTTCTCGATGATGACGATCGGCTTGTCCTTCCGCTGAGACAAGATATACATCGATCCGACGGCATCATCTTTACAGAACTTGCTAACGTCCCAGCGGAGAATGGGACGGCCTTGCTGAGACCTTAACCTGTCAGCCAGCGGTCCGGTTCCCAGTATGGTGTAATCCACACTTAACTTCTCGTACAAAGCAGCAAGGAACGGCCTCGTATCCTCTGTCTCAACTACACACGCGCCCAGTCCAAGGGAAAGGGCGATATTCTCTTCGACGGTTATTCTCTGCCGGAAGCACTCCTCATTTTCGACTAAATCTTTGTTAAATAAACTCATAATGAATTAATGTATTCTTATGATATGCAATCTCATCTGTGTCGAATCACTATTCTATGAACTCTTCATAATAAACATCAAGATACGCTTTGGGAAAGAGATTCCCATATTTATCATAGTAATAGATCCGTGTTTCTCCATCCTCCTCTCCATATCCAATTTCGAAAAGAATATCTTTAACTCTTAATACAACGGTATCAATAACTTCTATTTCTGGACTAAGGTTGGGAATTGAATCATAAAGTCCAGATTTTAACCTAAATCGTTTTCTCATACTCTCGTTTTTCTAAAGAAGATGTACCGCTTTCAAAACAACCTGTAATGTAATGCCGCCAATCACTTGAATTGAACCGTCGGTTGCCAATTGTTTGAGATATGAAGACAACCTTTCAGCAAAAGACGATTTTGGATTCTTTGACTCCTTAGTGGCCTTATCAACAGCATCTTCCAGCTTTTGAGCATCTTCGGGGAAAAAAGTTGTGTAAAAAACAGCAAAATCAGAGACGGAAATAGAAACCACTTCACTATTAAATGAAGAGTCGGCATATCCGTGAATCTCTTTCATCTTTGCCTGAAGCTGTAAGCGAAGAAACTTATCTTCCACAGCAAAACGAACCCGGTTACTCTCTATATTGAAACGTGCCTCTAATAAAATCGGCATTAGCGAATCCTTGAAGTATTTTTCCCGAGTGGAATCTTCACCATAGCGCAAGTTTGCCTCATAGCAAAGCCGAGAGATTTTACTTACAGGGATGCGTAAAGCAAGACTTAAATCTTGTTGAGATTTATTATCCGTTAGAGTGGAATACTTCCTTAATAGATGGAATACCAGGATTTCGACATCCGTCTTATTCATTGAACCAAACCCTCCAAGCATATATTTCTGGAGAAAATCGTTTGCAAAAGAGATTTGGTTATTCAGTTCGATTATCATTTGCAAGATTAATTAATTGAACATATTATACATTACTTAAGTAAGCATCCGACGAAGTACGTGTAAGTGGCACGGAGTTATATGCAAGTGGCAGCAACTTTTCCGAAGTTTCGGCAAGTTACTACCACTAAGGATTATTTCGCTTCCGTTACTTCGATGCTGAGGTCTGTCACTCGGACATTACCCGAGTTAGTGTTCTGGAGCGTCAGATCGAAGGTTTCCGCACTCCCGCTGAAAGTGATTTCGTATGTAACGACATACACTTTCTTTCCCCAGTCGGAGTTGTAGTTGGTCGCACTCATCGTGCCGAAACTCACACCGGTCGTATTGCTGGACGGATTGAAATATGATGAAGTGCCGTAGTTGGAGTGGATGGTCAGTTTTGCCTTGGCGACATCTTTGCAAGGGATGCCAGCGATCTTCCACCAGCCGTTGGTCTTGGAAATAAGCAGGTTGTAAGGATTCTCCGGCTTGGCAAGGCTCCCGCTATAATTGCCTGGGACATAGACCAGTGCATCGTCATACAACTTAGTCGTTGAACCGCCATTAGCTGAAGTGTAAGTGACGCTTCCGCCTCCGTAAACGACGGTCGAGGCTGTCGATAGAGCCTGATATTCGGCCGGAGTCTTGTCTTTGGCTCCACCTGCCCAGCTTTCGGACCAGAGGACTGTACCCATATCAATGGCTTCTGGAGGTCGAATAGAGACGGTAACCTTGCACGTGGCATTCTTACCGCTTCCGTCAGTGGCAGACACAGTAATTGTGGCAGTTCCATTGCCTTTAGCCGTTACAACACCGCTATTGCTAACTGTAGCGACAGAATTGTCGGATGACGTCCATGTCAGGGCCTTATTGCTGGCAGTAGATGGAGAAACAGTTGCCGACAATGTAAAACTATCACCTTTGTATAACTCTAGACTAGTCTTGTCTAAACTAACACTGCTAACCAGGGTCATAACTGTAACCGTGCATTTGGCATTCTTGCCGCTTCCATCAGTAGCAGACACCGTAATAGTGGCCGTCCCGTTGCCCTTAGCCGTTACAACACCGCTTGTGCTAACTGTAGCGACAGAATTGTCAGATGACGTCCATGTCAGGGCCTTATTGCTGGCAGTAGATGGCAAGACCGTGGGTGTTAATGTTGAGCTCTCTCCAGGATGTAACGTTAGCGAAGTCTTGTCTAAGGTAATACTGCTGACCAAGGTCGTAACCGCGACCGTGCATTTGGCATTCTTCCCGCTTCCGTCAGTGGCAGACACCGTAATCGTAGCAGTTCCATTGCCTACAGCCGTTACGGTACCATCACTGCTTACTGTTGCTACAGATGTGTTAGAGGATGACCAAGCCAAAGTTGCGTCAGAAGGTTCAACGATAGCAACGAGTTTTTCACTATTACCAGTATGCAAGGCTAAACTAGACTTATTGAGAGACAATGAAGTAACAGGCGTTCCTTTCTGAGTCACAGTAAACTCCGCCGTGGCGTAGCTTCCATAAGTCAGTTTGATCCTCCCTGTCCGCTGAGTGCCAGAATTGTTCTCCGCAACTTTATAAGTTACCTTGTTGCCGTTTAGAACAACATCGGTAATCCAATTGGCTAGGCTCACTGCAACAACACTGGCATCCGAATGCGGATTGCTTACGGAAAAGCTAAAGTTGAACGAACCACCGGTGTATGCCACCTCCTGGCTTGCCGGAGTCAGAATGAAACTGGACGCGGACCACTTCTGCATCACAGTAAACTCCGCCGTGGCATAGCTGCCGTAGCTCAGTTTGATCTTCCCTGTGCGCAGAGCCCCGGAATTATTCTCGGTAACCTTGAATATGACCTTGTTGCCGGAAACGGCAACATCGGTTATCCAGTTGGCCTGGCTTGCGGCAACGACATTGACGTCAGCACGGGGATTATTGACGGCAAAGTCAAAACCGAACGAACCGCCGGTGTATGCCACCTCCTGGTTTGCCGGAGTCAGAGTGAAACTGGACGCAGACCACGCCTGTGTCACAGAAAACTCCGCCGTGGCATAGCTGCCGTAGGTCAGTTTGATCTTCCCTGTCCGCTGAGCACCGGAATTGTTCTCGGCAACCTTATAAGTTACCTTGTTGGCGGAAACGGCAACATCGGTTATCCAATTGTCCTGGCTCACTGCAACAACACTGGCATCCGAATGCGGATGGCTTATGGAAAAGCTAAAGTTGAATGAACCTCCGGTGTATGCCGTCTCCTGACTCGTCGGAGTCAGGGTAAAATCGGAAGCGGACCACGTCTGCGTCACAGTAAACTCCGCAGTGGCATAGCTGCCGTAGGTCAGTTTGATCTTCCCTGTGCGCAGAGCCCCGGAATTGTTCTCGGCGACCTTATAAGTTACCTTGTTGCCGGAAACGGCGACATCGGTTATCCAGTTGTCCTGGCTCACTGCAACAACACTGGCATCCGAATGCGGATTGCTTATGGAAAAGCTAAAGTTGAACGAACCGCCAGTGTATGCAGCCTCCTGGCTCATCGGAGTCAGAGTGAAACTGGACGCAGACCACTTCTGCGTCACAGGTACTATGACATTGGGTGCTCCACCATAGCTGAGAGAAAAAGATGAGCTGCGGTCAGCGCCGGAATTGTTTTCACTCAGTTTGAAGCTGATCTGAGTGTCTGAAATCTGGATATCGCTGATCCACAGTGCGACTGTCGTTGCATTAAGACTGGATCCGGCAATTGGATTCTCAATCGTGTAGCTGAGTGTCTGGCTTGACGCCTCATAACCAAACGTCAGGTTCTCAGATGCCGGCTTGATGAAGGTCGAAGGCTTTTGACTTACGGGCAGGGAGACGGTCTCTGCATGCGGGTACTTTAGTTCGATTACGCCCGACCGGTCGGTGGCCGTTGAACTTGTCTTGAGACGCAAGACGTTACTCTCGACTTTCAAATCCGAGATCCATTCTGTCTTGGTTTCCGCCGCAAGGGACCACGCCGGAAGGGCATTTTCAACATTAACGGCGAGCTCAACCGTCTCGGCGGCGTAACTCAGATCAAGCCTATCCTTTGAAGGACGGATGACGGAGTAGGGCCCGCTCTCAAAGCCTTTTAACTCGAGATAGGTCTTCCCCTGCATAAAAAGTTTGTTTTCGGAGAACTCGACCTTGCCGAAATTCTCCCAGGAAGATACCAATCTTCCGTCAGTAATGCTGTAGTTAGAGGACTCGTTTACTTTAAAGAAATCCTCGTTGCAATCCCAGATTTTATGCTCGGCGAGGGGGTAAGCTTCGTCTGATTTATAGATGGTCAGGCGACCGGTATTGAAATCCAAATACGTGTCGGTCGTCCCATTGTTATCAAGGGCATAACGGCCGGAAATCTGCTGTTCGGGTGCCACGGCTTCCTGCTGGCAGGCGGAAAGTGAAAGCACCAGCGAACAGGCGGCACTCAACCAAGAATGATACCTCATGTTACACGGTTGGTTTAAAAACTAAAAGTGGTCTTGGCTCCGATGGACAGAGCATAGAAATAACCTCCCCAGTATCTGTCATCGGGATAGGGTAACGATTTGACAAGCGCAGAAAGACCGATCGCCCCTCTTCTGGCGAGGCGGAACTCTGCTCCTACAGCGGCTTCGCCCATCCAGCTACCCGTTAAGAGATAATAACCGCCGGATAATTGGAGAACGGGTCTGACAGCGGTTCGTAGGGGCCGGATTTTCATGTTGGCCAATACGGCGATATCCAGTCGCTTCTCCTGAAAGTCGGCGTCAGCAAACCCTCCGATGATTTCATCTCCGATGATGGTAACGCTTTTCGCATGGTACAGAACGCCGGCACCGACGCCCATGGAAAACGCCCGCCCGAACTTATAATTCAAGGAATAATCCACCTCGAAGGGGTGGAGGGTCCCATAATGTCGATTTCCGGAGTACGTGTACGTGAAGTCGGCTGTTCTCAGGTTATAGGAGTAAGAGATGGACAGTTCGTGTTCAAAACCCTTGTTTGCAAAACGCTCATTGTAGGCTTTGTCCAATGCCGCAATCTGGGCTTTGCGTTCGGCTCTTTCTTTGGCAAGAGCCTCTGCCCTGGCTGCTTCTTCAGCCTCCATTTGCGCCCTTTTTTCGGCATCCAGTCGTTCTTGTTCAGCCCGTGCTTTGGCTTCTTCTTCCTCCTTTGCTGCCGTCTCAGCATCCTTACGGGCTTTTTCTTCAGCAGCAAGGCGTTCTTTCTCTGCACGTTCGGCTGCCTTGGCCGCTTCTTTTTCTGCCTTGGCCGCTTCTTTTTCTGCCTTGGCCGCTTCTTTTTCTGCTTTTGCCCGGGCCTCTTCCTCGGCTTTCGCCTTGGCCTCTGCTTCCTTGCGCTCCTTCTCCTCGGCGTTCTTGTCATACTTTAGCCGAACGAGCAGATAAGAACCATCAACTTCCTGTCTGCTCTCAAAATAATGGAGCGCCGAGAAAGTGAGTGATCGGCAGGTGAAGGGAACCAGAATTTCAAAACTGCCGTCAGTGTTTGGAGAGAACTCCTCGCCCGTTTCGGCTTTGATGACAACATTTTTGAGAATACGTCCATCCTCATCCTGCACAAATCCTTTTACCGGACGCGTATTGGTCTGCGCGAACAAAACTGCACTTGCCAGCAGGGCGGCAAATGCAGAAAACAGTCTGTGAATGAACATGGTTATTCTTTACTTCTTTTTTTAGCGAAAGGGAGAGACAGTCCGCCAGCGGGCTCTTCTTTCTGCTGGACAAGCGGCAGGGTGCTGTTGCTGCGGAAATTGACATATTTGGCCGGGAAGCCGGAGATGTTGATGGATTCAATCTCGCCTTTGTCATTATACTTGGTCTGGGTCTGCAGGCCAACGATCACATCGGCCTTTCCATTCGCTTCCAGCGCTTCTTTTACGGCTGTTGCCACGACATTGTCAAATCCGCCCATTCGAACGGTTTCGCTAACCAGCATGAAGTAGGAAATTTTGTTCGGAGAGACCTCCAAATCTACCTGAACGGGAGTTACATATGGCTGGAAACTCATTTTCTGATAAGTCGCTGTAGAGACTAACTTTGCGCTGCCACCAGCGCTGATTCCGCATGATACCAAGGACATCGTGGCCACTGCCAGAATAAAGAAACGTTTAAGCATAACTCTAAAAATTATAGTTTATAAATACGTGTCTCCACACAAAAAACCGCGGGCGTCACTTGTCCGGTAGTGGTCGTAGGAAACCAAAGCAGGTACAAGTCACGCCCGCGTAATACCACGAAGGTATCTATTGCGGGCGTTTACGACTTGCGCTGAACCTGCTAAAAGAAATTTCCTACGTTTCTACCCGGTCAGAGCAAATGGCAAACGCTAATTTGTCTATGTCTCAAGGTCCGAAGGCCTTGCTGAAGACAAATATAGCGAGATTTTCCCAAATACAAAAATAACAACCTGCCTCCGAAAGGCAAGTTGTCATTTAATGTCTTTTTGTCAGCCGGGAGCCGGCCGGCTAGGGAGTCAGCTCGTTACTGCGCTGGATGAGGGCGTCATATAAAGGCATGAGCTTATTCTGATAGCTCTTCTGCAAATAGCTCATGATCGCGCCGTGGCGCTCTGATGGGACCATTCCGATCGAGTCTGAATAGAGTTTATTGTAACGCTCTGTCAAATCCATCCACGCGGCGTTCGCCTCTTCGCGGCTACGGGCCTTTTTCAACGCGGCCAGATACGCTGCGGATTCCGTGTGGTACCACTGGTCAATATAGTCCTTGGCCGCCTGGACGGCCGCCTCCTGCCGGGCTTTTTCGTCGTCGATGGCTTTCAGGGCACGGCTGAGCGAATCGGCGCGAAGTTCGAGCGCACTTCGCTTCGCTTCGCTTCAGCCTGCCGCTGTCGGGAGCCCATCCAGACAAAGGCCGCTGCCATGAGGGCGGCCGCGAGGCCCAGGGCGCCGTATCGCAGGGCCTGACCGCGGCGGCGGAAGGCGCGCTCGAGCGCCTCTACGGAGGCGTATCGCCCCGAGGGGCTCTCCCGCAGGCACTTGGCGGCGATTCTGCGGTAGCGGTGCGGGAAGATGTCTTTCATCAAGCGGCCGAGGGTCCAGATGTCGCTGCGGGCATCGACCCGTCCGCCGGAAAGGAGCTCCGGCGAAGCATAGCCGGGGGGTGCCGCCGAGGCCCTTGAGGAGATAGTGGGTGTCGTCGTCGGAAAAGCCGAGGTCGATCAGTTTGACGTCGTTATCCGTCCTGGTAATCAAGATGTTGGCGGGGGAAAGGTCGTTGTGGATGATGCCTTTTCCATGGAGATAAGCCGTAGCGGCAAGAAGCTGGAGGAAAACCCTTTTCCGCGCCGAGAGACCGAGGCGATTTCCCTGCGGACGCTGGATGTGCTCAGCCGCTATGTCGGGGCGGAAAACTGGGAGGGCTTCCTGCGGAGGCTCAAGGCAGAGAGCCTCCGGGAGAGCGAAGAGTTTGTGGCCGGGGGAGTGGACACCCGCTCGCTCGTTCCCGGAGACCGGCTCCTGCTGGGCTGGCTTCCGGACCGGAAGATCGTGGTGGAGTACCAGGGAGACCTGCGCTTTGCCGTGGTCCGTTCCGTCCATTCCAGCCTCGCTCCCGGTGACAGCTTTTCCTGCCTGCAATTCCGCCTGGGCCATCCCCTGTACCTGAACCATTTCCGCCGCTCCGGCTCCGATTCCGAGGCGAGTTATGTCGCCGGTGAGCGCAGCGGCCTGGTCCTGGTGGAGCGCCGGGAGGGATGATAAGGTCTATCGGGGGGGGTATTATGCCCGCAAGCACAAAGTGTAGCGGAAAAGCAAAATACAACAAATCTTCTAATTCTCTTGTTAAAAAACAGAATCGTTATTATCTTTACAAAGATGTAAAAAAAAGAATATAATATATTTATGTGCGTACACATATTCTGAGTCAAATCATGAAACTTTTTATAACGACACTATTCTCACTACTGATATTCTCGGCATCGTCCCTCGCACAGAACACCTGTTATGCCCGCCTTGAGGGGGATACCCTTCGAGTTGGCAATTCCCGTGTTGAACGTGTATTCGCCTGGAACGGGGGAGCGCTCCGGACTTTATGGCTCACAGACAAGGCAAGCGGCCAGACCATGAAATCCAGGCACGACCTGCAGGATTTCATGCTTGCAAAGGAAGCTCCTGAAAATGCACGCCTGGAAGTTATTGAGGTCCCCGAAGGCCGATGGTCTCCCGCCCACCTCCTGGCAAGAGTGTCTTACAACATTGGCAAAGTACAAATCCGCCGGGAATACCGCCTTTACGACGACGTTCCGGCCATTGCCTGCGACACATATATCAAAGGCACATGGAACCTTACCCCGGAAAAAACCCCAGTCCTGGACCAGATTTGCCTGAAAGGACGGAACTGGCACTGCACCGCAGTGGAATTCCACGACAGGACTGATGACCACAACACCCTTCTGGAAGAGCACCGTTTTATCTCCTATCACCATGAAAAGTCCTGGGATGCAAATCTTCTTCTCGCACGCGATGCCGTTACCGGGGCCGGTTTGTTCATCCTTAAGGAAGCTCCATGCTCGGACATGCAGGTGGGACCCGGGAGGGGAGACTTCCTCACCAAAAACGGCTGCTTCCAGGTCACACGCATAGGCCTAGAGCCCGGGGATATCCTTGCCAATGAATGGACGCGCCTTTACGGCTGCGTAATGGGAGTGACCGGGGCCGATGACCTCTCGGAAGCCCTGGCTCTCCGCGCCTACCAGAAAACTGCCAGAGTCCAGACGGATATGGTGATGATGAACACCTGGGGAGACCGCAACCAGGACGGCCGAGTGAGCGAGCAGTTCTGCCTGCAGGAGTTGGACAAGGCTGCCCGGCTGGGCATTACAATATACCAGATAGATGACGGCTGGCAGGTGGGCAAAAGCCCCGCCTCGGTGGTTGAGGGCGGCTCTTTTGACAACATCTGGGCCCGCTCGGGCTATTGGGACGTGGATCCGGTGAAGTTTCCCCATGGATTAAAGCCGATTGTGGAAAAGGCGAAGGGCCTTGGCATCGAAATCGGCCTATGGTTCAATCCCAGCGTGCAGGACGACCTTGCCGATTGGGAAAAGGATGCGGCGGTGCTCATCGGCCTGTATAAGGAATACGGAATCCGGATATTCAAGATAGACGGACTGGTCATTCCCACCAAGACGGCGGAGCGCAATCTCCGGAATATGCTGGACCGGGTGAGGGAAGAAACCGGGGACGATGTTATCTTCAACATGGACGTAACCAACGGGCGGCGGATCGGCTACAACTGGTTCACGGAATACGGCAACATCTTCCTTGAGAACCGCTACACGGACTGGGGCAATTACTACCCGTACAAGACGCTGCGTAATCTGTGGCAACTGTCCCGGTATGTGGCTCCGGAGCGGTTCCAAATAGAATTTCTTAACCCCTGGCGCAACCCTGATAAGTATCCTTCGGGGGATATGTTCGCCCCGTCCAACTACTCCTTTGACTACATTGCCGCCATTAGTTTCGCCGCGCAGCCTCTGGCCTGGATGGAAGCGTCTAACCTGCCGGAAGAAGCTTTTTATGTGGGGGATATCCTCAAGAAGTGGTCCTCGATTGCCCCGGCTCTCCACGAAGGAACTATCCTCCCCGTTGGTGAAGAGCCTTCCGGCCGCTCCTGGACGGGTTTCCAGTCCATAACAGATTCAAGGCACGGCTATATGCTTGTCTACCGTGAAGGCACTCCCACAGCCAAGGGCTGCATAAAGACCTGGCTTCCGGAGGGGAAGCGGGTGCGCTTCAAGCCTGTCCTTGGCTGCGGCAAGTCCTTCCGTGCCAAAGTGGGCCCTGGCGGCACCATTCATATTAAACTCAGTGAGCCCAATACCTTTGCTTTGTACGAGTATTCGGTAAGGTAATACAAATAATTGAGTCTTGCCAGCCTTCGTTTTGGGTCAGGTTCGGGTTGAGTTGTCTTTCTGTTGTCGGAAAAAGGGCGTATCTTTGTAGGACTGGGCTGCAACAAGATGAAGTGCATGCATGTACCATACAGAATCCTTGCCTGGGGGCTGCTAGTCGTCACCCTCGCGGCGGGGTGCCGGGGCGAGGCGCCGGAGGCGCTTCCCCAAGGGACGCCGTCGATTGTGTCGGTCACGGTCGTGAAGGGGGAAGACTATGCGGAAGCGGTCCTTTCCTGCACCCTCAGCGGCACGGTGGGGCTGCTGGAGTTCGGATTTGTCTGGGACGGGAAGGAAATCATTCCTCCGGGCGGAATCGTGGACCGGGTCTTCTCTGTCCGGGCCACCGGCCTGGAATACAGCCAGAGCTACACCTACTGCGCCTTTATCGGAAACGGCCGCAGCCGGATTTACAGCGAGAAGGGGACTTGGATGACGGAAAGTGAGATTCCTCCGGTTCCGTCCATCCTGAAGAGCGTGGCGCTGCCCGGGACCGATGCCGGGCTGGTGCGCCTGTCCTGTCGGCTTCCGGGTCTGGACCGGGTGGTCCAGAGGCCACTGCTCCGCTACGGAATCTGCTACAGCCTGGAGAAAGAGACTCCGACCCTGAAGGACTTTTCCGAGGTGGCCGGCGAAATCTCCCAGGAGGGAGATTACCAGCTGGAAATCAGGGGATTGACGCCGTCGTCGACCTGCTATTTCCGGCCCTACGCCGCCATCGGGAAGGAAGTATCCTATGGCGCGGTCCTCGCCGTCAAAATTCCTTCGGCCACTGCAATCGTCGTTACGGAAGGCTATGATTCCTTCCCGACCCGGGTGGTCATGCGCGGGCGGGTCCAGATGGCCTGGGCTCCATCGCTGAGCGCCTTCGGCATCGAGTGGAACGGTCATCTCGTGCCCGCGGCGGGGATGGACCCGGAAGGGCAATTCTCGCTTGAAAGGAGCGGCCTGACTCCCGGGAAGACCTATTCCTACCGGGCCTACGCCGAGCTCGAAGGGATGTTCTATTATGGAGACGTCGTTTCCCTTACGACCCCGGAACTGGAGATTCCGGAGGCGGAGTATGTCGATCTCGGACTCGGCGTTTTTTGGGCGGTTAAAAACCTCGGGGCCGCCTCGGCCGAGGCCCTTGGCGACCGCTATGCCTGGGGCGAAACGGCGCCGAAGACGAACTTTTCATGGGGAAATTACTACTGGTGCGACGGGACCTCCGAGGTGACGAAATACAATTCTTTTGACCAGATGCGGCTCCTTCCGGAGGACGATGCCGCCACCGCGGCGCTTCACAGCCCCTACCGGATGCCGACCCTGGCAGAGTGGCAGGAGCTTTGCGCCCATTGCCGCTTTGTCTACCATAAGACTTCCTCCATGATCGGCTATATCGTTACGAGTCAAGTCGAGGGCTACAAGGACAGGAGCATCTTCATCCCGATAGAGGACTATTACGTGAGCGCTTCCTATTGGACCTCCGATGTGGCATGTTTGAACGTCGGTTTCAGCAAAGCATATCTTTACCAGCTCGTCCATCTCCCCGGAGCGCTGGGCGACGATGTGGATTCGAGAACGGTAAACCGTTGCGCGGGGTACTACATCCGTCCCGTGAAGGCTCGGCAAGAAAACTTATGATATTTCAAATATTTTGCTTATTTTTGCGCAGAATATATGATATATCATGGATAAATTCGAAACAATATTCGATAGAATTGTGGCATTGGGCACGCGTTTCAAGGAGTATAGAAAAGCGCTGGGCCTTTCGCAACAGGACCTTCACCGGAAGACCGGTGTGGCCTTGTCCACCATCAGTTTGTTTGAAAACGGAAAAGGGCAAGGGCTCTCCCTGTCCCATTTCTATCTTTTGCTGGAAGCGCTTGACTTGGACACGGACCCCGGCCTGATGATACCCCAGGCGAGCCGGACTGATTTGGCCGGGCAATGGGAGAAACAAAATAAACGGCGGAAGATATGAATGGAAATATTGTAAAAGCGGTTTTATGGGGAAGAACCGTTGGCTATTTGTCATGGGATAAGGCAGATAGGAGAACAGAAACATCCATTTTCCAATTTGACAGGGATTTTTTGTCTCTCGGGTGGGATATTTCCCCCTTGCAGTTGTCTCTGTCTTCCAAAAGGGTCCATAGCGGCCTGGATATCAGGGGCGGTAATCCGAGGAACGCCTTCAGAGGCCTGCCTCCGGTTTTTGCCGATTCGTTACCTGACCATTGGGGAAACGCGCTGTTCCGGTCTTGGGCAAGAGAACATCAAGTGAGCATGAGGGATGTGTCTGCAGTTGACCACCTTTCTTTTATCGGTAAACGAGGGATGGGTGCGCTCGAATACTTGCCTGCAGCCATTGAAGACGAAGACCTGCCTTTTGATGTGGATGTTTCGCTCCTTTATGCGTTCGCCCAAAGCGTCCTTCAGGAGCGGAGCGAAGTCAGATTCACGACGGACAGAGAACTTCTGTGGCAAGATTTGATCAAACTGGGGACATCTCCCGGAGGGAAGCGGCCCAAGGCTTTGATTGCCGTGAATCCGGAGGAACGCACCATAAAATCCGGACAAGTGCTTCTCCCTCCGGGATACGATTACTATATTCTCAAGTATGATAATGAGAATGATTGGTTTCCATACGCCAGGATGGAATATTCCTACTCGCGAATGTGTAAGGACGCGGGGATAAAGATGCCCGATACCGAATTGCGCTCATTTGACAAAGCGACCCATTTCTTGATCAAGCGTTTCGATCGGATCAAGGGGGAGAAAGTGCATATGCAGTCGCTCCGGGCCATCAGCGGTGAAACCGCTTCCTATGAAGAGGCCTTTGATGTAATGGAAAGATTGAGACTGGATTACGAGGATAAGGAACAGTTATTCAGAAGGATGGTCTTCAATGTCGTGAGCGGGAACATCGATGACCATGACAAGAATGTATCATTCCTGATGGACAAAAGCGGCCGCTGGTCTCTTGCTCCGGCCTATGATGTTGTCTATAGCATCGACCCCGCTACCCTGTATTCACAAAAGGGGCAGTTCATGAGTATCCAAGGCAAGAACCAGGGCATAGGCATGAACGATCTGATGGCTGTTGCAAGGCGTTATAGCATCCAGCGTCCGGAGAGGGTGATCGAACAGGTCATGGATGTCGTTTCCAAAGTTGACGACTACTTACGGCAAGATGGCGTGGGAGAACCTGCCATTCAGACCGTCCTCTCCGAACTGAATGAGAAGCACGCGGAACTGAAGGAGTAATGTGGCGCCGCCTCCCCCTCGCTTATTGACACTCCGGCGGCCACCTTTCAACGAGCCGAATTCCTGATCGCCGCGCCGCATCCGATACGGGTCCATGATCATGTCCAGATGAGACCCCCGACCCGTATACCATGTTTGACGTCCAAGGTACTTATTGTAACACCAGCCAATAATCGCCATTCTCAACAAGAACGCCTAAGCCATATCCGTATGACATGCCGTATAATTGGGTAAGAATCGTTCCGGAGTCAGAGGGTTTAGAGCGGACATTCACAAAAACCGTCATCAGATGTAGCATATACAACTGTAAAAAAACTTTGTTGAGGATCCTCGGAATGTCTCTCAGGAGAAACGATACTTCTTGTTTGTTATGGTTTGTTTGATGCGGATTGTGTTGAGGGGATAATACCTTCGGCCACCACCGAAACTATGTCTTGGTTTACATTTTTCAGAGCCTCTGCCCTTATGACTTCACGCCTAATAATGAAGCCCCCAACGATAAGAACCCCGATTGCAAGTATTACGAGTGCAATCCTCAATTCTTGCAACTCTTTTATTTTCAGCCGTGTCATAAGGTGATTAGTTTATTCGGATTCCTCTGTAATTGTAATAGATATCATTATGGGAATCAAAAAAGAATAAAAAGGTGTCATGCTTTCTGACCCGAATTCGAGAGTCCTGATATTCCACCTCCATTGCAGAATCAATGATAGTTAACGTTTTCTTGTAATTATCAACTCGAATTAGTGCCATTTTTTCATCTCCGGAATAATAATTGGGAATTACAACGAAGGTGTATTGATCGTCAGGAGATAATTTCATGTTCCTCCTATTTGAAACTCCCGTTATTTGTGTTGCATATGAGAGGTACGATTCGATGAGTTCGTTTCTAAATAATTGCTTGATTGAGTATTTTAATGCTTCTCTATGAGTGGTAGTCCCGACCATTGTCGGCGAATACTCTATTTTGAGATTGTCAAAGTTAACATTATTGATGATTGTTACAGAACCGTTATCTAAGGAGAGACCGATATCGACGAGATATTGGCCATATTTTCGCGCGATGATTTTGTTATAATCAGACTTTTTAAATGAAGATTTATAATCGTCCGCAAAGCGATCCATAATATCACCACGCAAAGTCCAAACCAGATGCCCTAACCCATCAGTTTTACTAGGCGGTACTTTAGTTACTACCGCGCCGTTAAAATCCATTGATTTGTTCGTCTTGATTACCAAATAACTTTGGCCTATGGAAATACCTGCTGTATTCTTGAGGTCCCTTGATATCTTGGTCTTCGAAATCAAGAAAGAATTGGGGGAGATACAGATTACGCTATAACCTTTGGCAGAAGTTGAGCCAAGGGAGTAAGATTGTTTGGTTTTTTTTGACGGGAACGTAAGTCCATTATTGTTATAAGACAACTTAACTTCACGCATGTCAAGCTGAGTCCCGACAGGAAGGATTCCTTTGATCGCGTGTGTGTCATCGTAGTAGATCCCTTTCTTATCCATGAAAATGGCATACTGAACGGAGCGTGTTTTTTGAATAGCCAGAATAGCAAAGCCCTCCTTTTCATATTTGACGACACGATCCACAATGTTCTCTATGCAGAGATATATCATTCCGGCAAGAATTCCTATCGAGCACGCTACAATGCCAGCCCACAAAAGGATTTTTCTGTGTTTTATCTCAACAGATCTGGCATTCAATTCTTCAGCCAGGCGTTGCTCTTCTTCCTGTCTACGAATTTCTGCAAGTCGTGCTTCCTCCTCACGACGGACGCGGTCGTCTTCTTCTTGCCTTTCTCTATCCCGTGCTTCCTTGGTGGTATTTGCAAGATTGCGATATCGCTCCGCTTCTTGTGGGTCCGGGTCATCACTTTCACCGTTCTCATACATCTCAGCCAGCGAAGTCATACAAGAAATGATGCCTAGTTTTGCACCTTTTTCCAAAACACCCTCGGCGAAGTCGTAATCCTTCTTATCACGATTTATATTCCCAACTAGAGTCCAGCATTCTCCCCAAAGCCAATGAGAAAAATCATGATAATCGTACTCTACATTATTTCCCAAGACTTCAACCCCCAATTTCGCATTACGGAGAGCCTCATCAAGTTTATCTTTTTCAAGGCAAATCCCGGACAAAGCATAAAACGCCATCAATTTCGATACTTTCGCTGGGAATGATTTTAGTAGAAGAGCTGCATCTTCACAGTATTTTGACTTTGTTTCTTCTAGCTTAATATAGACATCCTGGAGCGTACTCTCAAATAACTCATTATACCTGTCCTCCAGCCATTCAACATTAAATAATGTGTTGTTAACAATATGGAAGGGGGGGCATTCTTTCTGAATTTGTTGTAAAATAGCAAATGCTTTCTCTGCTTCGAGGTTATTATTTTTTACGGCGAGTATCCGATAAAAAAGATTGATAATAAGATACTCCCCGTCTCCGGGTAGAATCTCTGCTGCTTTCTTCGCTGAATCTTCTCCCTTTTTATACAGCGACTCCACCATGCCATTATTAAGAAGGTAGCCCAAACAAACAAAACCAGCTAAATAGTAATATTCAGAGGCGATAACACTATTCTCTTCCGCTACAGATTTGGCCTTGTTTATACATTCATTTGCTTTCTCTGTGGCAGATGCAACGGAAGACAGAAACGCTAATGACTGTCCTTCATCTGGGAAAATACTTTGAAAATAATGATTGAAACTCTCCTGTATCTCTTGCTGCCTGTCCATAATAATCCCTATTACTGTGATACAATACGGCTTGTTAACTTATTAGCGGATTCTTGTTGCCAGAAAAGACGCATTGGTAAGTTTTGTCGGTGGCAATTCTATCCCTTGAGCTCTCAGTTGATTCAATACAGAGGAAAGATTATCCTTAAGAAAGACCTCATTCTTGTTCGCACCAAAGCCTGGGATGTTAATTGTGAACGACTCTCCTTTAGGAATTGTTTGACCATTTCCCAAGTAGATATTACCTCTAGCAGTTAGTTCGTACTGTGCCATTATCTTCTTTTTTTATTCACGGCCAATACTGCCACTTCGGGCTCCTTCATTATCCAGTCTAATGTTAAGATAGCTGCCGGATATTGAAGGCCCTTCGTATTACAGAGGTCTATCAGCGAATAACCATTAAAGGTATAGTCCTTCTCCTCGCCTCTTATCAACCAGTTTTCGACAATGGGTTGCAATGATGAAGACACGGACATAAGCTCTTTAGAAACGACATCAATGAATCGTTCAGGGTATCTACATTCTATTAGTCTATGTTTTATTTGTTGCTGATTCATATCTTTTGTAGAAACTTACTTATTACATCAATCGAAAACTTATTAGCATCCGTTTCCAAAGGTTGCATATCATAGAGTTTCATGCCTACCCATGTATCATCACCGGGTTGATATTTGTAATAAAACTCATTCATCCTCCAGTTTCGTAGTTCTCCCTCACTTGGATGAACCTCTCTCTCATAAAGATTATACTCTTGGTAAACATGTCGTCCCTCATGAATAACAGTATTCAATGCTTCTTTGTAACTCTCAAAAGAACTATCTAAATACTCTGAACTAATTGTAATTACTCGTTCTCCTTTCAAAGATTCAACAATTTGTTCTCTAGTCATTTCGGGTGAGCAACGACAATTGTAATGACCATACTCTTGTTGTATGGGTTTAAACTCCACACGGCAAGCAGGCCGGTGTTCAATAGCGGCAGCAACGCACTCAATCTCTTGAAGAACCGAAGCTTTATCTTCTAAAGATAGCGAACTCCAAGTCTGATAATCTACGCCCGAAATCGAAGTCATACAGTCAGATATAATTTCGGCCTGTTCAATATCATTGGGAGCTTCTAGATATTTGCTGTCAAAGTATTCAACGGAATCTCCCAACAACTCGGCGACTTCAGGATTCGCATCAATCGCGTGGGGAGGTTGAGTCGAAAATAATTCATCAATGCGGGAGACTATCAGTTCCTGATCCTGCGTTGGAAGGACCTCCTGAATATAGTCGCGATAGCTATCACTTAACCCGGACACACCTTCATAGTCCGGCTTTGAGGATAGCCCCTCTATTTTTTCCAAGTCGTTCATTTGACTTTATTGACCTTTATCCAATGCTTCTCTGTTGAGAGAGCAGTAGAAACAATACATTGGCCGACAAGAAGTTTGGGGATAATTTGCCGCTGCTCCTTACCAATACCCATTGATTCCGCGATAGCCTTCACATCGTCTTCCGCAACCAGCCGATGAGTAATCTTGGTATTAGTATTCTTAATGGCATCCGGAATCAACCTGGTGGGGACTTGATCAACCAAGAACATCCCTTCCCCATAGGCACGGATTTCCGAAAGCATGTTGCTAAACGTCATCGCAGACTTATACTGGGGAAGTTCAGGATTATCGCACTTCATCATAACTCGGTGGGCTTCTTCTATGACCGTTAAGTGATTACACCCATTATCATTGTAATCAATTAGGCCAATTTCGGCACATGCAGTACGATACTCATATAGGAATTGAAGAATAAGCGCCATGAAGAAACTTTTATCCACATCATCCCCAACATATGAAAGATTGATGATGCACGGCTTTTCAAAAAGGTTCTCCCATGGAGTAGACCTTAAGGTGTTAAGCATGTCGCCCTTCCAACCACGCTTAAGGCTATCAATGCGGGTATTTAAGCAGGCTTTCATGTTACGTTCTACCTTTTCTTCGTACCCACGATGCTGAAGCACCTTGTCCACCGAAACGCTCATGCTATTAAGGGTGGGAGCCAGTGTCTTGCCAAATACGGGCTCGCTTGTCAACCAGTCTGACGAGGGATTTTGATAAACGGTATAAATCAAATCTTCCATTAACACCGGCAGGATATCATACATCGGGAAAGCTGCCGCAAAAGAGGATTTCACCCGGTCTATATGGCTTAAGACATTCGGCTCCTGGTCTTTATCTAACCAGACAACCTCAAACGGATTAAGCTTTAACTTTTCAGTAGTAACTACTTGTTGTTTTTTTTTGTCTTTATAGGCCTTACACCCAGGAATAAAGATGGTGATGGGGTTGTCCTGATGAGCTTTGTTATACTCAATGGCCCAGTCAACGTACTCCGTCTTGGCCGGTTCAATTACCAAGAAAGGTATCTTCCCGCTGATACTGTTTAGAATGGCCTGAACAGTATTGGTCTTGCCGGTGCCATTTATACCAGATAAAAGAGTGTGCTTCGCTAAACTATCAATAGATAGGGGGTAGTCGATAGCGGTCTCCGTTCCACCATAAAGTAATTTGCCAAATTGGACAGTCTCAGCATCTTCAGGGAATAGAGGTCTATTGAGACTAAAATCGGGTGCAGAATCAATAACACTGATTCCGGGGACAGATTTGAGAGGGAAGTTTATCAGATAAGACAATTCCTTGGTAGTGAGAACAGTCTTTAACTCTTTGTAATGATTTCCCAGCGGATGCTCAAATATCTTACCGTTATTTCCCATAATGGAAAGAACCGGAGCATTGAAATGACCTAGTGTTTGTTCTCGTAGCGTTATTTTGTTACCTATAGGTTCATCCAAGATGGCCGAAATATCGTGAATTCTAACAGGCTCATATATGGATTCCTGCCCACTGAGGATTGAACGAAGTTGAAGCGCACCACCTTGAAGGTCGGACTTCCTCTCACCCATGAGGTATACACCAACCTTCCAAAGACCTATTGCCTTTCCCGTTTCCAAACGGTTGGAATGGAAAAATAGATGCTCGGAGACAGCTTCAATATGCTTACTAACGATGTTTCTACTGAGGCTTTGACTTTTACTTTCACTTTGCCCAGCAGTATCAGAATAGCCATCAGTTTTTGAATCGGAGGTGCCTTCTGTCGTAGTCCTTGAAGGCATGACATTAGCTATAAAATCCCCCACTAAGGATCCGCCTAATGCAGCTTGAGCTAACGCTCCCGCAACATTAGTGGCACCACTTAAAACAGCACCGGCCGCAGGGAAAACTGAAGCGGCAAGCCCGAGCCCCGTTACGGTCATCGCGGTTTTGCCAAGTTTGGTAAAATCCTTTTTTTGTATTGAAACGCTATGATTGACACTATGACTTTCTGAATGTTGGATGGTGTGAGAGCTTGATGTGCCCTCTGTCACACCCTCTGTCACATTCATTGACTTTAATGACTCTGCTTGCCCGTTCATTTCCCTGCACTGGAACAACATCGCCTCTGTATCTTCATTGGGAATCGGATCAGCAGTAACTAGATAAGCATACCCCTTACTCCTGTTCATACCAGCAATCAGTTTATCTATGGTTGCTGGATAAAGGGTTTTGTATTGGGTATTCATTGACGGGATGCCGGTAAGGGCATAGACATTCTCGAACTTGTCCGTTGAAAGAGCCTCTTTCACATTTCTGATGGTATCATTATCCCCAGATATGATTTCAGTTTTTAGGCCAGGCCATACTCCTAAGATAAACTCGTTGAGATTCTTTACAATACTCTTAGCCGGAAGGCCCTTACCTGGATTCCTAAGACCTAGATACAAATGACTTTCCTGATCTTCACCTACAACGAGAAATAGCAACTGCATCTCTTTGGGAATAAAACAAGAATACAGGATCTTCTGTATCGCAGTAAAGCAGGATTCTGCATCATCCTTGAGCGGTTTTCCTACTTGAGAAATGCAAATCCATGCCACATCGTTCTCAACAGTTGATGGAACTGCATCAAGTGAGAAGAGCTCTCCTTTTTCGATATTCTGCAAGTACTTCCTTTCCATGCAGAAAGAAAAAGATTGTGAAACCGCTGTCGCTGCCATCAATTTAGCCGCGGGTTCATACCTCTGCAACTCGTTATCCATGCTTCTAGTCAATTAAGATTCTAGCATCCTTCAACACTTCTTTATACTCCTGTAATATCTTCTTCACGGCTATATTAATGGATTCCCTAACGTTATGGTCTTTTGTAAGTGAGTTATGAATAGAATTCGCCATTTGCTCCTTCATTCCGTCCCATTTGGGCACAATTGAATCCACCACTTGAGACCGTTCTTGAAGAGTTAGTGCCCGAGCCTGGGCCTCCGCTTTCTTCTCCTCTTCAGTTTTTCCCCAGAACATTGAGGCTATGGCTGCGCCACCGCCGATTAACCAAGCAAGTGGGCCACCAAACAATAAGGCAATTGCACCGCCTATTGCGGCACCACCAAGAGCAGCCGTCCAATCGGAACTAGATGCGGCAATACTATTAGAAATTTCCGTCATCGTGTTCCCCATATTTATATTTGATATCCTCGGTACTGATACGGAAGAAAGATCAACATTCCCAATCGTGGCATCGTTCCGAGCATAATTCTTAACTATGCTTTCAACCTTCTTCTGTATATCAGCAAGATTATCCATCACGGCAGCTTCCAGATATGCGGAAGAATTATCTGTTACTTCCTTAGAAGCATTATTCACGGTTTCATCAACAGCCGCCTTTAATTGATTGATGCTATAGTCTGTACCACTGCTGCCAAATTCATTAATTACATCAACAACTTGATTCGTTACATTTTCAAAAATGGCATTTCCGAAAATGTCAATAAATGAGTGGTAGATGTCGTCGCTATTTTCCAGACGGGCGATTGCTTCTTGCAACCCTTCGTCCATTCCTTCCGTACGGAGATCCATTCTAGCTACTTCAGCAACGCCTTCTGAGATTGTTAATGACGGATCATTATCTCTATAGATTTGTGACTTTTCTACTCCCCAGCACTCACAAATTAAGTCTTTCAAGAAATCCATTCGTGATGCTCCACCTGTCATAAACACGCCATAAATGCTTTCTCCAGGGATAAACCTCTGTCGAAAATCCAGCATTGCCTGACGAATTGTCTCCATATATCCCTTACTTCGGAGCATATCATCCAATTCGCCCGGTTGAAATACCAGCTTAAAACGCTCATCTTCCAATTCTTCGTCTTCAACGATATCATCAAAATTAATGGTCTGCTTAGCTCGTAACGTCTGGTCAAAATATACTTTTTCTTTAACCTTCCTGCATTCGAACAAGAGAGAGTCTACAAGTTCGGGGTACTTTCTCTCAAATAGCTGAATGCTTTCATCCACCTTCTCCTTGTCTTCAAAGATCGTTTTTTCAATAAATGAGGCGCCACAATCATAGCCATTGTCAATTAGTGCAGGCAGCCCCTTCCTCATGTAAGTAAAGTCCAAAGTGGAAGACCCCATGTCGAACACAATGGCTCCTTTCTCTATGTTCCTACCTAGGCCAGAAGTTACATCATTTTGAGCTCTAACAAATGCCGCACGAGATTCCTTTGTAATGCCTCCCATAGGAAGTCCAGCCATCTTGGCCATTTCGAGATATAATGATTGTGTCTCTTTACTCCAGCCAGAAGGTGTCGCAATATAGACCAAGTGATTCGTGGGAGTCAAACGGCCGACATTGTTCTGCATTATCCGGGCGTATACTTCCTTCATAAAACGAATCATGAGTTGTTCGGCCGCACCGTTGAGGTCCCTAGGGGCCCTCTTGAAGCAAACACGAACCTTTGCTTGACGTAGTATTTCGGGCGCAAATGCGGCATCGCCAACATAAGCGATGTCGTTAGGCAGAATCGTTATTGCTGATGGTAATACGCATTTATTGCCACCCATTTCTAAGTCAGTTGCGGGATCCAGCTGTTCAACCTCGGTATCCCACTGAATCGGACATAACGCCGCAGACGTTTCACCATGACCAAGATCTATACCTATGACATATTCAATCTGTCGTCTCGAGTTCTTATCCATATTTGGTAATCGTTTTCATTGCTGTCCACTAAAAGTTGTGGACGTAGTTAAAAGTTAAAAATCAAACAATGTGGGTTCATAGAACCCGTCAAGTTCTTTGTCAATATTGAGGTTAGATTTGTTGAAGAGGTCTTCAAGAGGCGTTGTGTCTGTAAGCGAGATTCCCAATACTTGGAGCGTGTTGTAAACTGACATCTTGAGTTTCATCTTGTGGTGAACAATGGCAACCAGGCAGTATGAGATAATCGCGGTGTAGATCTGGATGCGGACTGCATTTTCGGAGTCTCCCCAGAACTTTTTGATCTTCAGATGCTGCTTCACCCATTTGAAGAACAGCTCAACGGACCAACGGTTTTTGTAAAGGAGGGCAACCTCTAATGCGGTGATATCCATTGCATTAGTCAAGAAAACGAAGTATCTGTCCTGTTCCTCATCGTAGTACTCAACGCGACGGAGTTGCACCGGATAGTCGTTGTGGCTCTTGTACGTGGTGAGCTCGATGATGGAGTCAGACAACACGTTTTGGGGCATCCTTCTCTTCCATTTGACCGCCTTGTACTGGAGGTTCTTCTTGGCTCTCACCACGAAGAAAGCACCTGCACAATGGAACCTGTAGAGCTGCGCAAAGAAGTTGTACGCACGGTCAAAGATGTAGTAGGAACCGGACTCAACCGGTATCTCCTTCATCGCCTGGGAGTCATGGACGGATGCAGTCGTAATATGGAAAAACGCCGGCACTTGGGCCTCCACATCGTAGAGAGTATGGATTTTTATCCCGCCTTTCTTCTTCCTAAACTTCGCCCAGCAGAAGACTGCAAGGCAGAGTTCAACGGTTGTAGAATCGAAGGCATAGACCGTCCCACCAAGGTTGAATATCGTCGTATCTTTCAGATTACGAGCGAGTTCCATCATGTAGTAGGCATACTCTTCGAAGATGCGGCAGTCCCGATTCTGGTTCGCTTTTGCCAAGTTGCTACGCGTCACGGAGTCCCCGAATCCGAGGAACTTAGCCTTGCCGCTATGCGCCTCCACCGCGACGATCAAATCACGCAAACTTTCACGTCGTGAGAGTTGACCGAACATAAGGACTTTGAGCTGATTCCAGCATGAGAAGACCTTTATGTAGCTGTCACCCTGATACTTAGCAACGATACGATTAAACTTGCTCCTGTTAAGGTGCGAAGCTAATTGAGCAAAAACGAACGACTGATTATGCATAACTGTCTGATTTACAGACAAAGTTACGATTGAAAACCGTTCGCCCCTCAAACACCTCCTAACTATCTAACTATCAATATTTTCAAAGACCTATATATAAATTTTTAGTGGACACTAATGTTTTCAGAAGTCAAAACAGTGATAAAGATTTCATGCTATATTCTGAGACATCGCTCATTACATAATTCTCACAACCATATAGAGTGGTAATATTATATGAATAACAGCCAGCTGGGATTGTAACATTATAAACATATGACT
>JAEEHS010000046.1 GCA_016281015.1 Bacteroidales bacterium | reverse complement strand
GCGTATTCTAGGGAATCTACTTGTTCCTGTGTAAATACCCTGGCAAAGTCATTAACCAGCCTTGGAGGATTGGGCTGGTCAGGTATGTCATCACAAGAGATTAGAGAAACAAGAAGGACCAGGCCCGCTATTAGACGGTTCCGGAACATCAGAATTCAATTTTGGGAACTTGATTTGCGCCGGTGTCGGCTTCAAAATAACCCTTCTTCTCAAAACCAAACAACGATGCAATAATATTGCTTGGGAAGTAACGTACTTTACGGTTATACTTCTTTGCGGTCTCATTGAAAACCCGCCTAGCTTCGGCGATGCGATTCTCTGTCCCTTCGAGCTGGGCCTGGAGGTCAAGGAAATTCTCGTTAGACTTGAGTTCCGGATAATTCTCTGCTATTACCAGTAGTCTTCCAAGGGAAGAGGATACCGCACCTTGTGCCTGTTGGTATTCCTGAATTTCTTCTTCTGACAGATTTCCACCGTGTACAGATAAGGCTTTTGTCCGGGCTTGTACTACCGACTCAAAAGTTGAGCGCTCATGTGCCGCATACCCCTTTACAGTGGAAACTAGGTTAGGAATCAAATCCGCCCGCCGTTGATAAACATTCTCAACTTGACCCCATGCGGAAGATACTTCTTCTTGGGCAGAGATAAAAGAATTGTAAGTAGCTATACTCCAAATAAGTAGAAGAATTACAAGGGCAGATATGATAATCGCAATTTTTTTCATAATTGTCAGGTTGGGTTGGTTATTTAATCACAGCCATCAATTTATCAAACGCATACATAGTTGTGGAGTCGTATGATAAAAACCTTCGATACTCCATATAATCGTGATAACGATCTTTATTCAAACGAGTAATATCAAAATTCTTGAATAAAGAGACTGCCTCACCATATTGGGGATATAAATATAAAATTTCTGCTATACGGTATCCTAAGTAATAAAACTTATTCGGCTCAGAGTCAATGCTACTTTTCATGAACTCTAATTCAGACAAGCAGAGATGATCCGGTAGCGAAAACGGGAAATTGCATGTTTCTTTCAAGTTGATAGCTGTGGCTAATTCAACTAAAGGGTACTCCAAATCAGGTAATTCTCTCGATTTTTTAAAATAAAGATGCCACAACTCGTGAATAACCACAATCAATAGCAGATTATCAGAACTTACATCTCCCGAACTCTGAGCAGCATCCCGAATGTTCTCAATAAAAAGGAATACCCTATTGTAAACCTTTGAGTACTTCGCTAGTGATACTGTTCTTCCATCCTTTAATTGAAAGGGACCGACTTCATAGATACAAGATTGGTTGCTTTTAAACTTTGAAATGTCGCTGACAACCTCCATTCTGATTCTCTTCAAATCATCCGAAAGGTTATTTGTATAATACTTTTCCAATATAGACCTCTCTTTAAAATCAAGAGATCTCCAATTGTAAAAAAAACGCGTCATGTCAACCCTGGCGGGGGCCTTTTCAATGCGCTTTGGTAAAGTTGGCTTTACTCTAAATAGACCCATGGCGTAATTCAGTACTATTCAAACATTGATGGCACGAAAATCCACATGGCAGTTACCACGAGGAAAGTGATGATTCCAGAAAGAATCGCCCAATCATGCCACAAATAAATCTCGAAAGCAATTAGCGACCCAAGGCATAGGGCCCACAATCCCCAATAATGAATAAGATTTGAGGTCCCTTCACCAAGATTCATTACCCCAAGAATCAAAAGGAACAGCGTAATGAGAATTGTAAGAACACCTGTTAAATATGCCCAATTATCAATGTAGTGATATTCGAGTGCTATCAAACCGGCATTTATTAACGCCCATACAAACCACACTAATATGATGCTTAAGACCTCACCTAAGAAACCATCGTGAAATGAGAAAGAACCCATATCATTTTAGTACTAAAATAATAATCCTTTAAGTTGGCTTTTTGATACGAGCGCTGGCGTGTCATGCCCGGTAGTGGTCGTAGAAAGCCCAAGAAGGAACAAGTCACGCCAGCGATATACCACGAAGGTAACTTTTGCGGACGTTTACGACTTGCTGCGAAACCAACATAGGCAAATCCAACTCGGCAAGAGCAAATTGCAAACGCTAAAATATCAATGTTTAATGCATTACAGCCATCTAAACATACAAAGATAACTAAATTCTAGTATTTCTTGCATAACAATATATCATTATTCCCAGAATCAAAGCGGTCAAGCCCTCTTCACTCCGCTAAAGCTTCGTTCAGAAGGCTTGGTTCCAGCCAGCGCCGCACAGAGCGCGGACGCTGACTTCCACTCTCATTTGCCACGCAGGAGAGACTCTTTACCTTCCTGTTCGCATGGCTCCCAGGAAGCCAAAGAGACTCTCCAAGGCCCGCGCACGCCAGCGCACGAGGCTCTCGCACAAAAGATACCCGCCCGCCCTGCGATGGCATCCTCCGGCAGCTGCGCTGCCTCCGGATAGCCCGCTGCCCAGCCGGCCCACTAGCGGCTGCCGCCGCTCATGGTGCAGGTGTTGGCTGTTGAGGTAATGGAGGTGGTAATCCTGCTATTCACCCTCACTATAAAATCTATCCGCGTCTATAGCACATCTATACTACCGGCAATCCAGATACATCAGCCGCCTATTCCCAATCTATAAAATCTATAATCGATCTATAACCGTCTATTGGAGCTTATAGTGCTATTGGGGAAATTGATACCCAGGGCCGATGTTGCCGATATGCCGATGATTCCCGCCTTCGGCGAAATTTTGGTCAGTGCCGATAGGGCCGATGGTGCCAGGCCTCCGTTGTCGAGCACTCACTACGGCCTGCAGCGTCGGTGCTGTGCGGGGGTAGCTCAGCGGTCAGCCGCATTCGGCAGTCCAGCAGAGCTGGCCAGCCCAATACGTCTGGGTTCAATGAGTGCCCGCCAGTCCGCAGAGGCGGCCAGGCCGGCACGATGAAAGGGAAAGCGGTATGGGAGACTGTGTCAGTTGCTCTCCCCAAGGGGGCCCCTCAGCAACCGCCACAGACTCCCATCCTGTCATCCCCCCGGCCCCCAAGGGAGACAACCGCCCGGGCCATCCTTCGAATCACCGTAAGTGCCTGAGAATCCGCAGCATAACATAATTAAAATTGTATAAGCAAGCCGCCCTGCGGCTCGTTATACAATTTCGCTATAATTATGTTAAGCAGCTCCGTCAGTCCTTCGAGTCACCGTCAGTGCAAGCCCGGGCGGCGTGTCGGCAAGAAAGGGCTTTTGCTCCAGGGCCATCCCCGGCCCTGGCCCTTCGCAAAACCCCGCACTTTCGGGGCCCCCGCCCCAAAAGTGCCGCCCCGAATACCCTCAAGGAGAAAGGCAACGTCATCACCCGCCTCCACCGAAACTTCTTGCCGGCACGTGCAGCACAGCTGCGGGTCGGCCCAGCACCAAATATCAACTGTCCTGCGGGGCAGGCCAGTCCATATTTGCCACTGTTCCTCCAAGGTAAGCCTTCGGCTTGGTTTAACCTGTCTGCTATTCCTCAAGGAGCTGCAAGCCGCTGCCACACCCAGGGACTGTTAGCCCCTGTGCGGTCAGCGTCATCCAGCACCTTTTGGGCAGCCAGGGAGCAGCCCTCCGCTTACGCTACGGCCTGCTGGCGCAGCATGTACTCCAAGTCGGAAGGTTCGTCAGCGTTTTCCCGTAAGTACACCCTGCGCCGGTGGGGACACTTTCCCCAGGCCTACGGCCATCATCGTCTTACCTTCGAGGGAACGGCGTCATGGGCCGTCCCGGTCCAGGCCCCGGAGGCCGTCTGCCAAACCCTTCCGCTGCCGGGCTTTGGCGGCGGCCAGGAGCCTAAGGTCTCCTGTCCGTGGTCCCGCCAAAGCCCGCCAGCCCTCCCGCACCAGACCGCCTCCAGGGCCAACGCTCCACTGCGTTCCGCGCCCTTGGTCATTGGCAGACTCATTGCCGGCCCCCACAACCCCACGCACACTCCCGCCGTCAATGAGACTGCCAACAACCAAGGCCCACCAAGGAACCCACGCTTTTGCCTTGGTGCTGATGCCGGCGACATCACCCGCCCTTGGGACGGTAAAAGGGAATATATATACACCAGGGAGCAGCGGCAGAACCGCTGCGGGTGCTGATACTGGTGCGAGTAGCACTTGTTAACTTGTTGAAAATAAATTTGTTAATATCGCTGATTTTTAGTAACTTGTAGTAGTTTTAAAAGATTGAGTTGCTTATGACTACGCTGATAAACTTCATCAAGAATGTGGAAGACGAGGTCTTCGAGAAGGTCGCTTTTTATACCCGGCACCAGGATGAGTATAACATGTGCACGGACATCTGGGTTCACTAGATCAAGGGTAAAGTCGTCTTTGATGACTATCCCAAGAAGCCTGGCTATGTCCGTATCTGCATTTACAAGCTCTGCAGTCTGGACCAGAACCTGCGCCATGTCCCCGACAAGAAGGCCATCAAGAAGTGGATCGAGAATGAAGTCTTGATGCATGCTTCTTAGAATGTCCCTCTGAGCTATTACCATGCCCAAAAGTACAAACATAAGATATGCCCCTGTACAGACCTTCAATACTCCTTTCTGATGCCTACGGTTCCGTCGGCAGCGTAACCTTTTACCATCGGAATGGACGGTGTTATACCAGAAGAAGGGTCAAAGCCTCTTATCCAGGCACACCAGCCCAGCTGGAGCATTTGGCCATACATAGGAGAGCAATGGCGGCTTGGGCATTCCTGGATCGTGACACACAGATGAAGTGGATTGAGTATGAGACTACGGCAGAGCCGCATCGCCCACCCTTTGACCACAAGGCGCATATCTCAGGAAACAATCTGTTCGTATCGTCCTATCATGGCTTTGCTCTGATGGGAAATGAGCATATCCCTTCTCCGCACCCATTCAACTCATTCCCGCCATTTGCGGTAGAATTCCTAAGCGTCTTTGTGGAATATGGAGTATTGTGTCTGGGGGTTGATGCCCATGTCCCACCATATGGCGGCGGAGGACGTTACCGTCTGTATGTCCGCCTGCGGCTAACACAGCCTGGCGGAGGCTTTGGTGTCAAGGGAATGAGGGGATTCCTGGCAGAAGGGGATTGCTCAGGGTTGATGACCATCCGTATCCCGGCCTATACGGAAATCTGGAACCTCAACCATGAGTACTTCCAGATTCAAGCGCAAAGTATTCTGCTGGATTCCTTGACAGGGTTCCGAAGTCAGTATCAAAGGACGACTGCGGTTATTGAACCCAATCGTCAATAGCTTCCCAGAAGGCGACAGTTTCCTCAAGATCAATTTTGCCTTGGTCCGTACTGAAAATGTATCCGGCGTCACGCCAATTATAAATGGTTTGACGGGTAACGCCGAGCGCCTTTGCCAGAGAAGAAATACTGATACTGTCTTTTATCTGCAGCAGCTGTTTCATCTTCTCCAGTTTCTCGCGCCGGTGCTCTATCTTAGAAAGGGCGAAGGAGAGCATGAGTCTGATGCTAACTTTGTTGTACCCCAGGCCGAGAAGCGCCTTGAGGACATTGATGCCCGACTGGGTGTCAAAGGTGAGTCCCAGGTACCGGTTGTCAGTATGTTTGTCGTAGTTCATCTGTCCCCTTAAAAAAAAGAAAACCGCCGCTGTGCAAAGCGCCGGAAGCATATAGTGTGTAAGTTTTCGGATGTAAGGAGCTTCGTACTTGCCCTCTTACTATGTCTTGGTAGCGCCTGCTCGCTACGTCGTAGCGGGAGTGGGTCACGATCCCACGACCTCCGGATTATGAATCCGACGCTCTAACCAGCTGAGCTACCCCGCCATCATAACCCCGCGGGGTTTTGAGGCTGATAATCCAGGAAGTGTGCGTAAAAACTGTGCGTAATTCCGTAATCCCTTGATTACCAATGTTAATTGTTGAGATAGAAGGACTCGAACCCTCACTGACAGAGCCAGAATCTGTAGTGCTACCATTACACCATATCTCAATGTTGCCCGGAATGGGACTGCAAATGTACAAATTTTTTCTCAATCTGCAAGGATTCTGCTTTAAAATTTGCATTTCCCCACACTTCGTCGGTGAAAAGGAAAGCCGGATGTCCGGCGCCGGGATGCCAGGCGGGAATGGTGCCGATGTTCTTGGCCATGATTTTGACGTACCGTGCCCGGCAGTTGACCGGGAGTTCGGCGTCCCAGGTCTGGACGCGGTAGTCGCGTTCGTCCACGGGACAGTCCACGCGGCCGGCCGGGGTGAAGTGCTCCCCGTCTTCCGAACAGGAGAATTCGACATAGCGTGGCATCCAGATCCAGGAGCGGGCATCCTGGCAGAAGCCGGCGCCGACCTGTTTCAGCACTTTCGGTTCCAGAAGGTCCAGGACGGCCTCGAAATCGCTGTCCTGGTAACCTTGCCAACCGCCTGTGCGCCAGTTGGTTCCCCCGCGGGTGCCGTCAATCAGGCCCTCGTCGCCTCCGGCGGTGTACTGGCGGCTGTAGCGCGACAGGATGCGGATGGTACAGTCCCGGCGCACCTGGCGGACCCGGCTGCGGGTCACGAAACTGCGGCGGCCGTCCCGCTCGGACCAGGCGCTCAACTCGCAGGCCTTCCGGATGGTAAAAGGGCCGTCATAGCGCCGGGGTTCACCGCCCCCAACCGTATACCAGAGGGTCCCCTCTCCGGTCAGCGCGACGGACAGGGAGTCCTGGAGAAGGTCGTTTTCCATCAAGAAGGCCGGATTGGTCACAATCGGAGCAACAGGCGGGCCGTTCAGCGGGCGGGACACGGGACAGACGGGATACCGGCCCAGCGAAGCGAGGACGTACCAGGCGCTCATCTGTCCGCAGTCGTCATTGCCTGACAGGCCGTCCGGCTTGCTGGAATAGAGCGTCTGGAGAATCTCCTCCACGCGCGCCTGCCGTTTGTCCGCCCGTCCCACGGCATCGTAGAGGAAGGCGATGTGGTGGCTGGGTTCGTTTCCATGGGCATACTGGCCAATCTGGCCGGTGATGTCGGCCTGCGTGCGGCCGGTGGTCTTCGAGGGGGCCGCAAACAGGGCGTCGAGCCGCCTCTCGAACCCATCCGCTCCGCCGAGGGCCTCGATGAGGGCAGGGATATCGTGCGGCACGTAAAAACTGTACTGCCAGGAGTTGGCCTCCGTGTAGTGGTTGTTTACTTCCCGGGAATCGAAGGGCTGTATCCAGCGGCCGTTCAGCCGGGCGCGCATGAAGCGGGTTTCCGGGTCCAGTACATTCTTCCAGTACTGCGCGCTGGTCGAGAACTCCTCATACTCCTTCATGTGTCCCAATTTCAGCGCCACCTGCGCCACACACCAGTCGTCGAAGGCATATTCCAGCGTCTTGGAGACGCTCTCGTGCTCGTCGTCGGCAAGGACGAGGCCGTTGCGGCGGAAACTGCCGAGGCCGAAATCCTCCCTCCGTGCCGAAGAGACAAGGGCCTCGAAGGCTTTTTCGTAGTCAAAACCCTCCAGGCCGCGGAGGATGGCGTCGGCGATGACCGGGGCGCTGTTGTAACCGATCATGCAGTTGGTCTCATAGCCGGACAATTCCCAGACCGGGAGCTTTCCGGCTTCGTCATAGATGGAAAGCATCGAACGGATGAAATCCACGCTGCGCTCCGGCTCTGTGTCCATCAGCAGGGGATGGAGCCCGCGGAAAGTGTCCCAGAGCGAAAAGACCGTATAACGATTCCATCCATCGGCACGGTGGACCTTTCCGTCCATGCCGCGGTATTCCCCGTTGCAGTCGGAGTACAGCGTGGGATGGATGGCCGTGTGGTAGAGCGCCGTATAGAAACATGCACGTTTTTCGGCGTCTCCGTATGGACAGGGAACTTTCCCAAGACAGGCCTCCCAGGCCGCTGCGGTGGCTTTTCGGAGCGCGCTGAGCGAACGCGGGTAATCGCTGTAGAGATTCTTCCGCGCATTGACGCTGCTGACTGAGGAGATGCCGGCGCGAAGGGTAATCTTCCGGCTGCGGAAGTTGAGCGTGGCGATATCGCCTTCCGGCGTCAGGCTGAAGGAGGAAGGCGGCTCTGAAAACTCCATGTAAAAGCAGACCTTCTGGCCCCGTGCCCAGCTCGTGGAAGTGCGGTGCCCATAGCAGCGGTTTCCCTCCACATGGAGTTCCCAGTCGTCGAGGGAATCCCGGTGGCGGAGATTGATGACGATGGACCCGGAATCATCATCAAACGTATATTCGTGCAGGGCGCACCGCTGCCCGGCGGATAGTTTCGCCAGGACCTTCGTGTCCGTGAGATAGACCTCGTAGTAGCCTGGAGTGGCTTTTTCGCTTTTGTGCGAAAAGCGGGAGGGGCGGCCGAGCGGCGTCACCAGGATGTCGCACCAGTCGTCACAGCCCGTCCCGCTGAGATGGGTGTGTGAGAATCCATAGATCAGGCTGTCGGAATAGTGGTAGCCGCTGCATCCGTCCCAGTCGCCGGGGAGGGGCCGCGTATCCGGACTCAGCTGGATCATGCCGAAAGGATAGACCGCCCCCGGGAAGGTATGGCCGTGCGCATCCGTCCCGACCAGGGGATGGACCATCGGGAGGAGCGAAACGAGAAAAGTCAGAAGGGTCATCATGCTGCAAAGATAGGAAGAAATTGTGTTATCGATAAAAAATGCTACATTTGTAAAGGTAACACGAAGGCTATGTTCATTTTGAAGGAGGCCGAGCCCATCGGCAAATATGCGGTCCAATATCTGATCAAGCAGGGTGGTTTCACGTCGACCTACCGGGTGGAGGCGGACGGAGTCCCGTATTTCGTCAAGCTTTTCGACCCGGCGCTTGTCCCGCCGAAACTGATGCGGGAAGAGGGGGTGGCGGAAATCGTCCTGGGCCGGAAAATCCGGCATGAGAATGTCGTCTCCTATGTGGAGGACGGGGTTCTGGAGCGGGACGGGGTGAAGTATCCTTATCTCGTCACGGAATTTTTCCGGGGGCGGCTCCTTTCCGAATACCTCCGCGAGGGCGCGAAGTTCACCGTGGACACGGCCAGACAAATCATCGCCGGGGTCCTGCAGGGGCTCCGCTACATCCATTCCCTGGACCTCAAGCACAACGACATCACCCCCCGGAACATCATCCTGGACGAGGTGGAGAAGGGAAAGTTCATTCCCCGGATCATCGATCTCGGGCACATGAGCGAGTATGTCGGCGGCGCCCCGCCCTTCCCGGTGGGGGACCTGACCCTGACCTACTGCGCCCCGGAGCAGCTTGCCGGGGAATTCGGCGCCAAAGGGGACGTCTTTGCGGCGGGGGCGGTGCTGTACACCCTCCTTGCGGGGAAGGCGCCGTGGGCGGTGGACCTGGATGAAAGCGAACCCTACAGCGAGCGGAAACAGAAGGTCCGTGCGGCCCGTAAGGCCCCGCTGGACGTGGAAGCACTTCCCTCGGACGAGCCGCTGCGAAACCTTCTTTCCCGCGCCCTGGCGCTGGATCAGGAGGAGCGGCTTACGCTGGAAGACTTTATCAAAGGCCTTTCCGGAAAGGCGGCGTTCACGCCGGCTCCCCAGGGCGCCTCTTCCGAGGAAAAGACGCCGCAGGGGAGAGGCAAGGAAGAGACGGCCGTCTCGGTCCAGCTCCAAAAGCCCCAGGGCGGCGGTTTTGCGGATGTCGCCGGCATGGAGACGCTCAAGGAGGACCTGACGCGGCGGGTCATCTGGATCCTGAAAGACAAGGAAAAGGCGGAAAAATACCGGCTCAGCCCGCCCAATGGCATGATCCTCTATGGGCCTCCGGGCTGCGGCAAGACCTTCTTCGCCCAGAAATTCGGCGAAGAGGCCGGCTTCAATTTCTCCATGGTCAACGGCTCCGATCTCGGCAGCATCTATATCCATGGAACCCAGGGCAAGATCGCCGAGTTGTTCAAACAGGCCCGTGCCAACGCCCCGTCCATCCTCTGCTTCGACGAGTTCGACGCCTTCGTGCCGGCGCGGGGCTCCGCCGGCGCAGACCACAAGGCGGATGAGGTCAATGAATTCCTTTCCCAGTTGAACAACTGTTCGAAGGACGGGGTCTTTGTCATCGGCACGACGAACCGGCTGGACATGATCGACCCGGCCGTGCTCCGGAAGGGAAGAATGGACCTCCATGTGGAGATTCCGGCGCCGGATCAGCCCACGCGGAAGAAAATCTTCGAGATCCATCTGAAAGGCCGCCCGCTCTCGGCGGACATCGATACGGAGGAGCTCTCCGCGAAGACGGACCATTATGCCTCCTCGGACATCGCCTTCATCGTCAACGAAGCGGCGATGATGGCGGCCCTCGCGGACGAGGACATCGCCCAGAAGCACCTGCTCCAGGCGGTCCGGAGCAACCGCTCCTCCCTGGAGCCCGTCCAGTCCTCTCGCCCCAAAATCGGATTCTGAAACACCTAATACCCAATAACTTATGGCTTATCTAACAAAAGAAGACATCGGGAAGTACCTGGCTTCCGAAGGCCTGCAGCCGCAGGAGAGAGATTTCGGTTATTATTTCCGTTATCAGATGCGCAATTTCTTCATCGAGTATGACCAGGAGGATGAGCAGTACCTGCGCGTCATCATGCCGGGCATCTACGAAGTGGACGAGAACAACCTCGTGGACGTGCTGACCGCCGCGAATGTGGTGGACCGTGACCGCAAGGTCGTCAAGTGCTTCGTCCTGGATGAGGATGTCCATGTGGCGACGGAACTGCTGATCGACGCCACGCCGAATCTGGAAGACATCGTTCCCCGTGCCCTCGGGATGCTGATCGGGGCCCAGGAATGTTTCAACAAAGCCCTGAAGGGGTAGTGCGGCGCCTATGTTGAATGTGATTGCGCTGGCGGTGCTGCCAGCGCTCATTTTGCTTTTCTACACTTACCAGCAGGACCGTCTGCAGCGGGAGCCTGTCGGAGCGGTCATGAAAGGTTTCGGCTGGGGCTGCCTGTCGGTGCTGTGCTCGCTCTGCATCTCGGTGCCGCTCATGTCCCTCGGCTGGGTTCCCCCGGAGATCGACTCCTTCTGGAGCGCGGCGGGGACGGCCTTTTTCGGCGCCGCCATCCCGGAAGAGACGGCCAAACTCTTCTGCCTGTGGCTTTTCCTGAGGAAGAATCCCTATTTTGACGAACGGATGGACGGGATTGTCTATGCGGTCAGCGTGGGGATGGGCTTCGCCGCCTTCGAGAACCTCGAGTACCTCCTGGCGGCGGACACGATGTGGATCACCACCGGCATCGGCCGCTCGCTGACGGCCATTCCGGGGCATTTCGGCTTTGCGGTCATCATGGGCTATTATTATTCGCTGAACCATTTCGACCGCTACCGCGCTCCGGGCGCGGGGTGGAAAATGTGGGCCTTCCCGGTGCTGGCCCATGGCATCTATGATACCATCGCCATGCTCGCCGAGGTCAATGCCGAGCTTTCCGGGATCATCACCATCGCCATCCTCCTGCTGGTGTTCCGCATGGTCAAATGGGCCCGGAAGCGGATGGAGGAGCAGCTTGTCGTGGACGCGACAGACATCCCGGAAGGAATTGACGAACAATGAGAAGGAGCCTGCTGATACTGCTCGTGCTGGCCCTGCCGCTGCATGCCCAGGTGCCGCCCCTGAAGATGGACCTTCGCTGGGACATTCCCTCGGACACCCTGACCCTGTTTGTCGTCGGGGACATCATGAGCCACGGAAACGTCCGGAAAAGCGCCGAAGAGCACGGCTACCGCTCGTTTTTCAAACACATCGAAGCGCAGATCCAGGGGGCGGACCTCGCGGTCGGGAACATGGAATTTCCCCTGGCCGGGGCGCCCTACAGCGGCTATCCGGTTTTCTCGGGCCCCGATTCCTTCGCCGCGTATCTCAGCGAGGTCGGCTTTGACGTGCTCCTGACGGCGAACAACCACATCCTGGACAAGGGCACGGCGGGGATGGAGCGCACCATCCGGCGGCTCGAGGAGATGGACATCCCCTATACCGGCATCGCGCGGGATGCGGCCTCGGATACGCTGGTCAACCCGCTCCTGGTGCTGGTGAAAGGCGTGCGCATCGCGCTCGTGAACTGTACCTATGGGACCGAAAAGGGGACGTCGGAACGCTGGCCGAAGGTCAATTACATGGACCGCAGGCGCCTCACGCCCATCATGGAGCGGGCGCGCAGGATGGCGGACGTGGTGCTGGTCTTCCCGCACTGGGGCGTCGAGTATGCCCATTTCCACAGCCCGGCCCAGGAGGAATTCGCCCGCTACCTGGTCTCGGAAGGGGCCGACGCCATCATCGGGGGGCATCCCCATGTGGTCCAGGACGTCCAGCTGATCGACGGAGTGCCGGTGGTCTATTCCCTCGGCAACGCCCTGTCGAACCAGAACGACCTGCCGGCCCGCTTCGAAGCGGCGCTGACCTTGCGGTGGGTCCGCCGTTTCGGCGAGCCGCTCCAGCTGCTCCCGCTCCGTTTTGACTATCTCTGGTGTACCAAACCCGGGATGGTGGAACCTTCCTATTCCGCCATGCCCATTACGGCTCCCGCCTCGCTCTGGCAGGATCCCTCCGATTACGAAAAAATGTCCCGGACACGGGATGCGCTCCGGGAAAAAGGTTTGCTGCAGGAAGTTTACTTCGTTCCGAAGATGCGGTCTCCGGCGTCACCGAGGCCCGGGACGATGTAGGCGTCCGTGTTGAGGTGGTCATCGATCGCCGCGACGTAGATGTCCACGTCCGGATGTTCCCGCTGCACTTTTGCGATTCCTTCCGGGACGGCGACGAGGCACATCAGCCGGATGTTGTTGCAGCCGCGCTCCTTGAGCATCGCGATGGCGTCACAGGCGCTGCCGCCGGTGGCGAGCATCGGGTCGGTAACGATCACCAGACGGCTCTCGATATCTTCCGGCAGTTTGCAGTAATAGACGACGGGGGTATGGGTCTGCTCGTTGCGGTACAGGCCGATATGGCCCACTTTGGCGACGGGGACGAGGGTCTGCAATCCATCGACCATGCCGATGCCGGCGCGCAGGATCGGAACGATGGCCAGCTTGCGCCCGCTCACTTCCTTGGCGGTCATCTTGCAGATCGGGGTCTCGATTTCAACATCCTCCAGCGGGAGGTCCCGGGTGACTTCATAGCCCATCAGCAGGGCGACTTCTTTCAACAGTTCCCGGAAGTCTTTGGACCCGGTTTCTTTTTTCCGCATGATGGTCAGTTTGTGCTGGATCATCGGATGGTTGATGACGTGAACTTGGCTCATGATATGGATTATTGTGTCTTCGAAGTGCAAATATAACGAAAGAATTCGTATCTTTGTCCCATCTGCTAACGAAAATAAACAGGTTTAGGTATGAAAAGATTATTTCCATTTTTGCTGGCGACGGCCTTGATTGTCTCGTCCGTTTCCTGCAAGAAAGAGGCGGGTTCCGTGTACCCGACCTTCCCGAATTATGAAAAACAGGCAGAGACAACGCCTGGTGCGGCGACTGATGTAAAGGACGACGCGGCCTATCTGGACGGGGTGTTTTCCGATGCCCTTTCCAGTTTGAACTCAGACGAAATTCTGCTTTTCCTCCAGAACATCCAGTCGCTCCAGTTCCTTGGTGACAAGAAAACGGATGCAAGCATTTTCCAAACGACCATAATGGCCGCGATGATGGAGGCGGGAGAAGATTTCCCGGGCCTGAGCCTGGACCTTCTCTCCGGGACTTATGCCCTGGAGCTGATGGGCGAAGTCTGGACGGTCAACCGCAAAGGAGACCTTCCCGGCAGGATCCGCCTGAGCTGGACGGATGCGGGCGTAGAGTATCTCGCGGACGCCAGCTGGACCTCAGGCGAGGCGACGCTGACTTACCAGGGAATGCTCATTCTCCTTCCTTCCCACCTGGAAGTCATTCTCCAGCGGAAAGGAAAAGTGACCGGCGCCCTGGCCCTGAATTTCGCTCCGGCGCCCAATCCGAAGGCGACCATGATGGACGCACAAGTGTCCGTGGACGGTCAGCTGGTGGTCGGAAGCCAGATGCTGGAAATTAAAAAAGCCCTGATCCGCCTCCTGGTAGAAGGCGAGCAGAACAGTTCGAATAACAAAGGTGACCTCAAGGTGGAAGAGCTTGATGTAGTGCTTTATGGACAGGGTGCGCGGCTCGTGGGGATCAGCGGATCGGGACGCTATTATACTTCCGGCGACAAGCACAGTGACGGCGATCCGATTCTCAAGACTTCAGCAGAGGTTGACGTGGACGTTCTTCACCGGCTGACCGGCCACCTTTCCATGAACGATTTTTACAACCCGCGCGTGGACAAGACCGATAAACTGAAGATGACCTTGAAGGGCGCTCTCATCGCGAAGTCGCTGAAGTTCTCGGCGAGTTACGCCCCCGATTGGACGGAGGAAACGCCGGATATGAGACTCGCTTTCACGATGGAGGAAGGGGAAGAAGGCTATGAGATCGTCCCGGGCTTCCAGTTCAAGTCGCAGGCATACAACGAGCTGAATATCCTGTCGCTGAAAGATTTTGTGTCCATCGACAATTTCCCGCTCTCCTATTATGAGATCATCCGTCTCGGCACCATGTTCTCTATTATCTCACAAAGTAACGACGATTAACCATGAAACACTTTCCCTATATTCCGGTCCTCGTGGCCGCCGCGGCGATGATTCTGGCCGCATCCTGCAACAAAGACAAACCGGCACCGGTGCCCGAAGGGGTGACGGATGCCGAGTATATCGACGGTGTCCTCTCGGATGCCATGGCGATGGTCAATCCGGCGGACCTGGAGCCTTTCGCGGATTTCTATGAGGGTATTATCATGCCGCTTAGCGTGAAGAAGCAGAGCTATGGGGCTTCTTTCAAGAAACTGGTGGAGGATTTCTATGCCGACTGCGCCGCGGATGATGTTTCGTCCATCGATTTTCGCCGTTTTGCTGGCACCTATACGGTCTCGGACAAGTCCATCAACTATACCGCCCCCGCTTCGGAAGGCGCTTCGGAGCTGAAGATCGTCACGGAATACGAAGAAGGAGCGGAACTGACCCTTTCCTGGGGCGCAGGGACCTTCGAGATCTCCGCGAAGGTCGACAAGAACTGGGCCGCCTGGAAAAAGCAATACGTCGGTGTCCCTGCAGATGAGGTGCCGGAGATTCCGGAAATGGAAGATAACCCCAAGGATATCGTCTACATCATTCCCTCTTCCCTGTCGCTGAAGGTGGTCTACGGCAAGGAGCAGATCGGCTCCGGCGCCGTCGACATCCATAGCGCCAGCATCAACCTGGAGGAAGATGGGGCGGCGAATGTGACAGGAGATATTTCCTTGAACATCAACGGGATTCAGATCCAGGCCCCGGGTGTTGCCCTGAACGCTTCTCAGCAGGCCAGAAGTATCAGTGCGCCGATCACGCTTTCGTCCAAAAAAGGCTTTATCGGGCAGTTCAAGGCGGACTATACGGAAGCGTCCACCAGTGCCAACGTCAGTGTCTCCGGCCAGCTGCTGAACCGCCTCGCGTTCACCCTCCAGGAGGACCCCGTGGCCATGGGGAGCGCTAAGACGGCGGAAGAAGCCAATGCCGCCTTCTCCTGCGACTTCTTCTATACCGGCGCCGTCCGCTCGCACAAGGCCCGGAATGGCTCCCTCGTCTATGTCCCTGTGGAGGACAAGGACCGGAATGAACTGGTCCCCGCGTTTGCGTCCCAGAACTTCGTTCCGCAGGAGCCGGGCTTCATCTCTCCGGAGAACTTCCCGAACACCTATGCGCGTGGGGCCGGCATCTTCAGCTGGGTCATGCTGCGCGTTCAGACTGCCATGGGAGTAAAGTAACGGCAGATGGGCCAAATATAGTTGCCCGGACCGATTCTTTTTGCTAACTTTGCGCTTTGTTAGAAGAGAAACCCTTCCATCATGCACAAAAAAACTTATCTTGTACCGTCCTTGCGTCACATTCAGTACGCCATGGACGGTCACTTTCTCACTTCCGCACTGGTCGGTGGTGTAACCCCTGGTCAGGACCCCGAAAACGGCGGCTCCTGGAATTTCGGTGAAGACGACTAAATGGACTGCCGTATGAAAAAGATGTTCAGATTCATCGCGGCGGCCACCTTCGCCCTTGCCGCCCTCGCCTGCCAAAAAAATGAAGCCCCCGCTCCCGGGCAGGCCAAGACCCTTCATGTCCGCATTTCCGGCGCACCGGAGGATCCTTTCACGAAGACTTACATCAGCGAGGACGCTGCCGGAAAGTACACGACCCATTGGGACAACCGCGATGAGGCCATCGGCCTTGTTCTCGGCAATCTGACCGAAAGCAACAAGCCCGTCACCCTCGAAGCCGAGCCCACGACCGACAACGATCCGGTTTTCGCCGGGGACGTAACCGCCGCCGACGGAACCACGAAAGCCCTGGTCTTCTATCCGGCTTCCGCCTTCGCAAAGAGTTATAACGGGACGCTCGGCTTGACCCTGAAGTCGACCCAGAAACCGATTCTCGGTTCCTTCGACCCGGGATGCGACCTGCTGACCTGGGCGACGGACGCCGCGAAGGTCGAGGAAGAATCCCTGGTGCTGGAAAATATCGCCCTGAAGCGGCCCATGGCCCTTCTGAGGGTCAACCTCAACGCCCCGGCCGCGGGTAAGGCCCAGGGCCAGACGGTCACCGGCCTGAAAATGTCGCTTCCTTCGCTGACCCTGACGGGCCGGGTCCGTTTCGATGACGAAGGGGCGGTCAAGGACTGGACGGTCTCGAATTCCTATGTCGAGGCGGCGATTGACCCCGCCGAAATGGTTACCGTCGGGGAAAGCGACGGCTTCAATGCCGTCTGGCTGGTGGTCAATCCCGTGACCATTCCCTCCGGAACGGAGATTCAGTTCAAGGTCGAGACGGAGGCCCACAATGGAGCCGGCGCCATCAAGCGTACGGTTACCGCTCCCTCCGACATGGTCCTGGAGGCCGGCAAGGTCAACGTCATTGACCTGACCATCCGCGACAAGGATATCCCGGGCGATGTGGTGGTCGTGGATTACAGCGGAGATTGGCTGATTGCCGGCGGCCAGTATTATGCCGCCAAGAAGTATGATTCCGGCAACAACCTCAGGAGTGCCGCCTTCACCCTTTCCACAGACGGGGCGGCCATCTCCAGCGAAGATCCTGATTTCGCCGACTGCAAGATGACCTTCACCCTGGTGGACGACGGGGATTACAAGGGCCTCTACACCATTAAGGATGCCGGCGGCAAGTACCTCTATGCGGCTTCTTCCAGCGGCAACCAGCTGAAAGGCAGGAACGAGCCGGATGCGAACTCCTATTGGGCGGTGCTCAAGGAAGGTGAGAACTATTCCATCGTAGCGACGAAGTCCTCGAACCGCAACGTGATGCAGTTCAACGCGGGTAACAATCCGCCGGTCTTCAGCTGCTACTCCTCTGCCTCCATGGTCGCCATCGACCTCTATCCCTGGTCCCTGGTCAAGGTCAACACCGATCCCGTCATCACCTTCGGAGAGACCGAGAAGACCGTCGCGGCCGATGAGACCTCGGTCCTGTTTACCTACACCAAGAACGCTTATGTGACCGAAGAGCCGACCGTCAGTGTCGTTTCCGGCGCCGACTGCCTGGGAGGCGATATCGTCGTGCTGGACGGGACCATCACCGTTCCGCTCAAGGCCAACACCGAGGCGGTCGAAAAGACGATTGCGCTCAGCGTCTCCGGACAGGGCATCGCCCAGGCGGTCTCGCTGACCATCACCCAGCGGGCTTTTGTTCCGGTCACGGCGACGACCGTTGCCGAGATCCTCGCCGCGGGCGAAGGAACCTACGACCTGGTGGAGAACCTTCTGGTCTATTCGGTGGCGGGCAGTAACGCCATCGTCGGCGATGCCACGGGCAAGATGCTCCTTTATAAGAGCGGCATGACGGTCGGAGACCTCATCTCGATCAGCGGCGCCGCAGTGACGGACTTTAATGGAATCCTGGAAATCCATGGAACCAATACCACCAATGGCGGCGGCTCCTTCACGACCGTCTCCCAGGGCAATGCCATTGACCATGGCACCCCGGCCGACCTGGACGACGACAGCGTCGCCTCTTCCGTCGCCGCGACCTTCCAGGGGACGGGCTACCACTCCGCCGCCTATGTCAAGATGACGGGCGCCAAGAGCGGCGGCAAAACCGTCACCGGCAAGCTGGTTCTCTATCTGAATCAGCAGAATAACAACTACGACGGACAGGACGTCAAGGTCGAAGGCTACATCTACAGCTACGCCTCCAAGTTCTCGAACTATAACTTCCAGCTGGTTTCGCTCGCCGAAGCCAATCCGAAGCCGAGCCTTGTGGTGGATCCCGAAGCCCTTTCCTGGAATGCCGATGACTACGGCTCCGCCAAGGCCAAGACCGCGACGGTGACCCTCAACGCGGGCGCCACGGGCTACACCGTGACGGGCTCTTCCAGCGACTGGACCGTTTCCGACAACGGCGCGGGTGTCATCACCGCCTATCCCAACGCGGCCAACACCAGCGAGACCGATGCCAAGACCCTCACCCTGACCATTGCCCACAAGGACGACGCCACCTTGACCAAGGAGCTCGTCCTGACTCAGGCCAAGGTGGGAGGCGGCACGCTGACCATCGACTTCGAGCAGGCAGCGAGCGCCTACACCGACTGGACCATCACGAACATCGTTTCCCAGCAGCAGTCTACGAATGTTGCGGCCCATGGCGGTTCGTACTATGGCAACACAGGCGGGAAAGAGTCCGGCTCCATCCAGACAGCCTCGAAGATCGCATCCCCCCAGACGGTGACCTTCTATATTTCCAAGGAGTCCACCAATACGAATGCTAGTTCCAAGTGGATTGTGGATGTCTCGACGGATGGTTCGGAATGGACGATTGTCGGAGACCAGCAAAACGCAGCTTCCGGTATTACGAGGGGCACGTGGACCGAAGTGAGCCGCGACCTTTCTTCCTACAGCAACGTTTACGTCCGGATTCGCTATGCCGGCAGCACGGCGGTCCGTACCATCGACGACGTGACGCTGAGCTACAAGTAGGCGTGATTTTTAAGTAGTTGACTATCATACTGTTATGCAAAATTGGTTAGTCCGTTTGGACTAACCAATTTTGTGTAAACTCCGATGAATCAGCGGATTAAGAATTACGCATCGGAATCCTGGAGCAGCGCGGCGCTGTCCGGATCCAGATACAGGGTGGCGTTGGGGTGAAGGCGCATGACCGTGGCCGGGCAGTGCGCGCCCACGGGGCCTTCGACCGTTGCCTTGACGGCTTCGGCCTTGGTCGGCGCCGGGACGATGCAGAAAAGCCGGGGAGCGGCGGCGAGCGCCGGGACGGTCAGCGTCAGGGCGTACTTGGGGACCTCTTCCAGGCGGGCAAAACAACCGTCATGGACCTGCTGCGTGCGGCATTTCAGGTCGAGGTCCACTTTTTTGATGCGTAAGGGGTCGTTGAAATCAGCGACATGGGGATCGTTGAAGGCGATATGGCCATTCTCCCCGATGCCCATGAAAACGACATCCACTTTCTTTTCAGACAGGATGGCATCGTAGCGGGCCATCAACTGCCCGGGATCTCCCTCGCTGCCGATGTAGTCCACCTTCCCGAAAGGCAGTTTGTCGAAAATGGCGCGGCGGAGGAAATTGCCGAACCCCTGCGGCGCATCGGAGGGAAGGCCGACATATTCATCCATGTGGAGGGCATGGACGCGCCTCCAGTCGATCCCGCTTTCCCGGCACAGCGCGCTGAGAAATTCGTTCTGCGACGGCGCGGCGGCAAAGACAACGCGCACCTCCTCCTGGGATGAGAGCAGCTGGCGAAGATACGCCCCGGCTTCCGCAGCGGCCGCTTCGCCCATCTGTCGTCTCGAATCGTAAATCTTTACATGCAGCTTGTCAACATCAAATGCTTTCATGGTCAAATATCGTTTTTCCGTTAATGAGGGTTTTCTGAATCTGGATGTTTTCGTCGAAAAGGACCAGGTCGGCGTCGTAACCCGCGCGCAGATGGCCTTTGTGCGCATCGATGCCCATGATGCGGGCCGGATTGGCCGTCATCATCCGGATGGCCTCGGGAAGGGACACGCCTCCGAGGCGGAGCATCGTTCGGACCAGGCGGTCCGTCGTGGCGACGCTGCCGGCAAAGGCGCTGCGGTCCATCAGTTTGGCGACCCCGTCTTCCACCAGCACCTCCTGTCCGCCCTGGAGGCTTCCCAGGATGCTGGGGCCTTCCGGCATTCCGGCCGCGCGCATCGAATCCGTCACCAGGGCGATATGGTCCACCCCTTTGATTTTCACGACCAGTTTCAGCAGGTCGGAGGGGACATGGATGCCGTCAGCGATGATTTCGATGTCCATGCCATCCTGCCAGTAGCCGTATTCGATGACTCCGGCATAGCGGTAGGCCTTGCGGCGGGTAATGGTGCTCATGCAGGAGTAGAAATGCGTCATCAGGGTACAGCCAGCCTGGAAGGCAGCCTCGCAGTCGGCGAAGGTTGCATTGGTATGGCCGATGGACGGGACGATGCCCCGGCGCCGAAGCTCTGCGGCAAAGGCCGGCGAGCCGCTCCGCTCGGGGGCAAAGCTCCAGCGGGCGATGTGGGACGTGTGCGAGAGAATCTTAAGGTACTCCTCCGGACGGGGATCCCGGAGATAACGGGGATCCTGTGCGCCGGCCTGCTCCGGGGCGAAGAAGGGACCTTCCAGATGCATTCCGCCGAACAGGGCCCCGTCGCGGCCGCTCAGCGCACGCGCTTTCTCGTAGGTGGCGAAACTGGCGTAAAGCGCCTCGTTGGTGCTCGTGAGTGTCGTGGGGAAGAGCAGGGTCGTCCCGTGGCGGGCATGCATCCGGGCCGCCGTGAGATAGGCCTCCACCGTTCCGTCCATGAAATCCGCTCCGCCGGCGCCGTGTGTATGGATGTCGATAAAGCCGGGCGCGAGATAGAGCTCATGGGCATCGATCACCTCGTCGGCCGCGCCTTGTGTCAGGGCGCGGATTTTTCCGTCCTCCAGGAGGACGCAGCCCGCTTCGATGTGGTCTTGCAGCACCAGGCGGGCATTTTTAATCAGGGTTTTCATCGTTTCCAGTATGCAAATTGATGGCCCTTGAAGGCATAGAAGACCATGTAGGCGGCCGCGGGGAACAGCAGCCAGTAGGCCGTGTGCAGCGAGCCGGTGGCGTCCGCGATGCCGGCGTAGACGAGCGGGAAAATGGCACTGCCGCAAAGGGCCATGACCATCATGGCGGAGCCGAGATTGGTCCATTTTCCGAGGTTGTGGATGGCCAGGGGCCAGATGCCGGCATAGACGACCGAATTGGGAATGCCCATCAGCACAAGGCACCATACGGCGATGCGGGGCGGGAGCAGCGGGACGAGCAGCGCCAGCACGAGGATCACCGAAGTGACCACTTTGAGCATATTCTGCTGGGAAATGTAACGGGGAATCAGAATGACGCCCAGCAGGTAACCCGCCAGGGTGCAGGCCAGTGTGAGGGAAGGGAACACGGCCGTGGACGTAAATCCGGCGACCTCCGCCAGGCCGATGATGGTGTTGACGCTGAGCGCCTGCGTCCCCAGGTGGCAGAACAGGGCCACGACCCCGAGGACGAGATAGGGATAGGCCAGGATGGACTTTCGCCCGTCATCCCGCAGCGGGGCGTTCTCGGCGGGGTTGATATCGCGGATAGAGGATTTGTAGAACAGGAGGCCGAACAGCAGGAGGAAGCCCCCGAGAACGGCATAAGGAGCGATGACCCCGTGGAGGAGTTCCCCGAGGGCGGCCTCCCGAGTGGGCCCCACCAGCTCACCGCTCTGAATCGCCGCCATCCGCTCTTTCTGGGGCGCGATGACGAGGGCGGAGAACACCAGCGGAGAGAGGATGCCGGCGAATTTGTTGCAGATGCCGACGATGCTGATCCGTTTGGCGGCGCTCTCGATGGGCCCAATGATGGTCACGAAGGGGTTGGCGACCGTCTGGAGGATCGCCAGGGCCGTCCCCATGGTAAACAGGGCCACGAGGAAGAGGTTGTATTCCCGCCTCAAGGCCGCCGGAATGAAAAGCAGGGCCCCCAGCCCCAGGATCCAGAGCCCGATCATGGCCCCTTTCTTATAGCCCGTCCGGTTGAGCAGGAGCGAGGCCGGAATGGTCATCACCAGATAGGCGATATAGAAGGCAAACTGGGCCAGGTACGCCTGGACTTCGCTCTGAAGGTCGCAGGCGACTTTAAAGTAGGGGACCAGGATGGAATTGACCCAGGTGACCAGCCCGAATACAAAGAACAGGCAGCCCAGGATGGCCAGAGAGGAGTAATACGCTTTGTTTTTCATGTTTTCGTGTAATTACACGGACCTTTGCAAAATTACGCAATATTTTGTAATTATCCATCCTTTTGGCTACTTTTGTGTGTAATTACACGCGCGTATGGCAAAACAGGCAACCATCACCGAAATCGCACGGAAGGCAGGTGTTTCCATCGGGACTGTCGACCGGGTGCTCCATCACCGCGGGGGCGTGTCTTCGGAGAGCCGCCGGCGGGTGCAGGCGATTCTGGACGAGGTCGGCTATAAGATCCACCTCCATACCTCCGCCGTTGCCCTGCGAAAGCAGTTCCGCCTGGTGGTGACGATCCCCGAGCCCGGCCCCGGAACGTACTGGGACAAGCTGCTGGATGGGGTCCGGAAAGCAGTGGAAGAATACTCGGATATTCCCATCACGCTACTGCTTCTGCCCTATGACCAGGGCGATCCCGCTTCGTGCCGGGAGGTCTTTGTCGGCATCCCTGAGACAGAAGCGGACGCTGTGATCATCGGACCGACGTTTGATGCCGAAACCCATGCCCTCTGTGCGGCGCTGGATGCCGCAGGAACGCCCTATGTCTTTGTCGATACCGCTTTTCCGGACACCCGTCCCCTCTCCTCTTTTACGGCCGACCAGCCGGCGGGAGGCGCCCTTGTTGCAAAACTGCTGCACCATATCGTTCCGCCCGGCAAAAGCATTGTCGAGGTCCATCCCAGCCTCGGCGGCGGCGCCAAAGCGCAGAATGCCGTGCAGCGCCGCCGGGGGTTTCTCCGTTATTTTGCCGATTGTGCGCCCGAAAGGAAAGTGCTGGAATCGGAACGGGATTACCTGGGTGCGGACGTCGGCGGCGTCTGCGTGCTCAACTCACGGGGCAGCCGGATCGCGGATGCCATCCTTAGGGAGGGCCGCACCGATATCAAAGTCGTGGCTTTTGACCTCACGGACGAGAATCTTCGCTGCCTTCGCGAAGGCAGCATCTTTGCGCTCGTGTGCCAACGCCCTGAAAGGCAGGGGTTTCTCTCGGTGACCACCCTGCTGGAATACCTCCTCTACCACCATGCGACCCTCCAGCAGCACGTCCTCATGCCGCTGGACATTGTCCTGAAAGAGAATCTGGATTATTATTTTCAGAAACTGTAATTCGTAAGTAATTGATACTTAGTAGATTATGCGAAATTGGTTGGTATGAAACGACCACCCTATTTTGCATAAGTAGCTATGAATCAAGCGATTAAGAATTACGGGCCTACTCGTTCAGCAGATTATACAGCCCGTCTTCGCTGAGGACGCCTCGTTTGAGGTCCCGGGGCAGTTCGCCGCGCTCGTCGGCCTCGAAGTCCTCTTTCCACTGTCCGGAGTCCATGTAGCGGCGGAGCGTTTCGACGTCCTGGCCGAGCTCCGGATAGGGCTTTTGGCCCCGGACGGCCTGATGGACACGGTCGAAGAGCGTTTCCATCTCGCTGATGCGCTGGACGGTGGCCTCGAGTGCCGCCTCTTTCCGGGCCTTCTCGCGCCAGGGGGCGAAGAAGTGCTCGATCGCGTTGTAGGCGGCGATGGCTTTGTCTTTGATCTTGTGTCCATACCAGCGTGCCTGGACCTCGTCTCCGGAGGAATACTTCGCCTGGATCCGGTAAGAATGGCCTCCACAGATGGGCTCATTGACGTCGTAGCCGTTGAGACGGTGGAATTTCAGTTCGCCGAGGAGGCCCTGGAGCGAGTCCACGATGCTTTTGTCCACGGGGTAGCTGCGCCGAATGACGGGATCGCCGAAGCGATTGTTTTCGCTCAGGACCACGACGACTTTCGGGGCGCCCTCCGGCGGGGCGACGAGTTCGCAGTAGTCGGTGCCGAGGCCCGCCGCGCCGCTGCAGCAGTATGTACAGTAGGTCAGGTCTCCCTTGGGCTTATGGGCCCAGATGGAGCAGCTGAAAAGTCCGATCGACATGATGAGTATGGAATAGAATCGTTTCATAAGCGCTGCAAGATAGCGTTTTTCGGCGATTTCTGCAAAACAGTGTGGCGCCCCGGGGGCCGTTCGGCAGCGTCGGTGGCGTCGGTGGGCGGCGGGCCAGGACCTTTCCCACCTGCCTGCTGCCACCTGCCTGCTGCCCCCTGCCAGCCGCCCCTGCCTGCTACCCCCCCTGCCAGCCGCCCCTGCCTGCTACCCACCCCACCTTCCCGCCCTGCTTGTCGTCGGCCCCGGTTTCTCGGTTCGGGGCGGTTCTTAGGGCATTCGGCGGGCGTCGGTGGGGCTTTGGCGGGTCATCGGCCCCAGTTTCTCGGTCCGGGGCGGTTCTAAGGGTATTCGGTGGGCGTCGGTGAGGCTTTGACGGATCATCGGCCCCGGTTTCTCGGCTCGGGGCGGTTCTTGGGTGGTTCGTCAGTGAGTCGTCGTCGGGTCGTCGTCGGGACCTGGGCGTATTGTCGGTCTCGGTTTCTCGGTCCTGGGCGGTTCTAAGGGTATTCGGTGGTCGTCGGTGGGCATGGGTGGGTCGTCGGTGGGGAAGGTCCTGGGGGTGAATGGGGAAGGTCTACTTTTAGGGCCGGGACCTTCCCCTCTGAAATGGCCCTACAGTGCCCTCTGGTGCCGAAAGGCTGGGGAAGGTCCCGCCAACGAAATTCGACCTTCCCCAAATGTGGCCAGGACCTTCCCCACCCTCGCCGCCCGCCCTGCCGTCCTGCCGCCCCTCGATTTCCCAAAGCCGAAAAAAAGGCTTATATTTGTCTACCCTAATTCCGGAAAACGATGAAAAGAAGCATAAACATCCTCTGGAGGGTGCTGGTGCTGGCCCTTGTGGCGGGTTCACTCACTCTCTGCAAAAAGAACCAAATTCCTGATAATGAGTCGGATCCCGTCTCGGGTCAGATCCCCGGCACCGGAGACGGCACCGGAGGCGGCGGCGGGGAGACACCGGGGGTCAAGGTGGAGGAGATCCGTATTCTTCCGCAGGAGGACGCGGTGATTGAACTCGGTAAGACGCTGCAGCTCAGTGTGGAACTCTTGCCGGAAAACGCCGAAGACAAAACGGTCAAATGGTCATCGGACCACGAGGAGATCATCTCTGTGAGCGAGAAAGGCCTGGTGACGGCCAAGGCGGTGGGGGAGGCCAGTGTCATCGTCCGCTCCGGCGACGGGAATGCCTCCGCCTCCAAGAAAATCACCGTTTTCAAGACAACGCCGGAAGCCTTTACCAGAATCGTGATTACGAACGCTTCCAACGGGGTCCGCTTAGATGGGCCCGGCAAACAGCTCCAGTTGGAGGTGAGAGGCGAACCGGAGGATGCCCTGGATGAGATCGAGTTTGTCGGTTCCGCTGCGACCCCTGCGTTCACGGTCAGCAAAGACGGTCTCGTGACGGCCCTCGCCGGCTGCGGACACAATGGAAAATCTTACTACGTCTATGCCCGTTCGGTGAAAAACCCGAATGTAAAGTCAATGCAGCGGCCGGTTTTCATCGAAGGGAATGAGAGCCAGCGGGCGGTGCTGGTTTCCGACATGGGCGCGCCTTTCTATCAGATTTCCCGCGATAATCTGCGCCATTCCAATTATATTGGCCGCGGCGCCCGTCAGTCTTTCACGATCAGCCTTGAATTCAAGGCGAGTGACGGCTCGCTCTACTACAGGGATGCTCCGTTTGACATCGAGGCGCATGACGGTGAGGTCCAGTTTACCAAAACGGCTGACAAACAGCTTCAGGCATACGCTCCTTCCTCGGCGACCCCGTCCAGTGTAAGCAAAACGAATTCCAGTTCTCTGACCATCAATGTGGG
>JAEEHS010000045.1 GCA_016281015.1 Bacteroidales bacterium | reverse complement strand
TGAGCCACAAGGCGCTGCTCGAGGCCGAGCAGGAAGCCAAGCGTGCCGAGCTCATCTCCAAGCTGGAGAAGGGCCAGGTGCTCGAAGGCGTCGTGAAGAACATCACCAACTACGGTGTGTTCGTGGACCTCGGCGGCGTGGACGGTCTGATCCACATCACCGACCTCAGCTGGGGCCGCATCTCCCATCCGGAAGAAGTCGTTACCCTCGATGAGAAAATCAATGTCGTGGTGCTCGACTTCAATGAGTCCCAGAAGCGGATCGCCCTCGGTCTGAAGCAGCTCACCCCGCACCCGTGGGAGAGCCTGACCGCTGACCTGAAGGTGGGTGACACCGTGAAGGGCAAGGTCGTTGCCATCGCCGACTACGGCGCATTCGTGGAGGTGGCTCCGGGCGTGGAAGGCCTGGTGCACGTCAGCGAAATGAGCTGGAGCCCGAGGCTGCACAGCGCCCAGGAATTCCTGAAGATGGGCGACGAGGTGGAGGCCCTGATTCTCACCCTCGACCGCGAGGCCCGCAAGATGTCCCTCGGCCTGAAGCAGCTGACCGCCAATCCTTGGGAGACCATCCGCGAGAAATATCCCGTCGGTTCCGCTCACAAGGCGACCGTCCGCAACATCACCAACTTCGGTGTCTTTGCCGAGCTGGAGGACGGTGTTGAGGGCCTGATCCACATCAGCGACCTCAGCTGGAACAAGATCAAGCATCCTTCCGAGATGGTCCAGAGCGGTGACGTGATCGATGTCGTCATCCTCGACTTCGACGAGAACTCCCACAAGCTCTCTCTCGGCCACAAGCAGCTCACCCCGAATCCTTGGGATGAACTCGAGGCCAAGTACCCGGTCGGCAGCGTGGTGGATGCCACTGTTGCTACTGTCGGTGACAAGAACACCACCGTTACCTTCCCGGACGGCACCGAGGCTTCCGCCTTCAACCGTGAGATGGTGAAGGAAGACGGCAAGGCTGCCATCGCCGGTGAGACCCGGCCTGTGAAGGTCGTCGAGCTGCGCCGCAGCACCCGCACCGTGCGTGTCAGCCACCTGCGTACCTACCAGGAGGCGAAGATCGCCCGCGAGACCGCTGAGGTGGAAGGCACCAAGAAGGCCATCAAGAAGGTCCAGACGAGCGTGGAGAAGACCACCCTCGGTGACATCTCCGCTCTTGCTGCCCTGAAGGACAAGCTCGAGAAGGGTGAATAATCCCCAGCAGAGTTTCACGGTTACACTGCTCGGTACGGCTTCGGCCATGCCGGTAAGCGGCAGGAACCAAAGCGCCCAGGCACTTCGTGTGCATGGGCGCTTGTTTCTTGTCGACGCCGGGGAAGGCGTCCAGCGGCAGCTGGTGCGTTTCGCTCTGCCCCTTCAGCGCTTGGAAGCCCTGTTTCTTTCGCATATCCACGGCGACCACTGTTTCGGCGTTTTCGGCCTGCTGTCTACCCTGGGAATGGGCGGTCGCCAGACTCCGCTGGATATCTATGCGCCCCCCGCTTTTGCTCCGATCCTGAAGTTTTTCCTGAGCTATTTCGGGGAGGGAGTCGGGTTTGAGATTCGTTTCCATCCCTTGAAAATGAAAGCGCCGGAGCGTATTTTCGAGGCGAAAACCTTTGAAGTGCTCGCCTTTCCGCTCAATCATGGTATCGAGACATTCGGCTACCTCTTCCGTGAGAAAGAGCCTCTTTGGAATGTCCGTCGCGAGGCGGTGTCGGAACGGGGGCTCACCCTGACCGAGATCGGCAGCCTCAAGCGCGGAGAGGATGTCCAGCGCGCCGACGGCACGCTCCTGAAGGTGGAGGAGCTTTGCTACAAGCCTTACGCCCCCCGTTCGTATGCCTATGTCTCCGACACGGCGCCGTTTCCGGAAGAAGCCCGCTGGCTGAAAGGCGTCAGCGTGCTTTATCACGAGGCGACCTATTTGGAGGAATACGCGGACCAGGCCCTTCAGCGCCATCATTCTACGACCCTTCAGGCGGCATCTGTCGCCCGGGAAGCCGGCGTGGAGAAGCTTCTCATCGGACATTATTCTTCCCGGAACACGGATATATCCCGCTATGAGGCGGAGTGCCGGAACGTCTTCGGAGAAACTTACGCCGCTTCTGACGGCGACGTGTTCGAAATCTAAAAATTATTCTGTATATTTGGGGCTATGAAGAAGGCCCTGATATTCTTTGTGATGGTCCTTGCCGCTGGCTGGACCATTGCCCGTACTGCCCTTTCCCCGCAGGAAAAATACATTGAAAAATATGCCGCCATCGCTGTCAATGAGATGTACCGGAGCGGCGTTCCTGCGTCCATCACCCTGGCCCAGGGGCTCCTGGAGTCCGGCTACGGTCTGTCCAAACTGGCGGTGGAAGGGAACAACCACTTCGGCATCAAGTGCCACAACTCCTGGAACGGGCGTTCCATGCGGGCGGATGACGACAAGAAAAACGAGTGTTTCCGCGCCTATGACACCGCCGAAGAGAGTTTCCGCGACCATTCGGATTTCCTCCGTTACCGGGACCGTTATAAGTTTCTCTTCGATTACGAGACGACGGATTACAAGAGTTGGGCCTATGGACTCAAACAGGCGGGGTATGCCACCGATCCGACCTATGCCTCGAAACTCATCAAACTGGTCGAGGACTACGACCTGGGCCGTTTCGACAAGATGACGGTACCGGAGGCGGAAGCCGGCGATCCCGAAGCAGAGGCACCTGTGACCGTGGTTCCGGCGGTTGTTCCGGAGTCCCCGCTGAAAATAGAAGAAGCCTCCCTTTCGGACGCCTCCGTCGCGGAACTCTACCGATTCCCGATGAGCCGCCGGCTGTATTCCAAGAACGGCGTTCCGTTCGTCGTTTCCCTGGACGGCGAATCCTACCGTTCCATCGCGAAGGACAACCACCTCTTCCTGAAAGAAATCCTCCGTTACAACGACCTTGTGGCGGATGAGCGGCTCTATCCGGGCACGACGGTCTATCTGGAACCCAAGAAAAACGAAGCGCCCAAAGGGCTGGACAAGTACATCGTGGGATCGGATGACGAGACCCTGCATGCGATCTGCCAGCGTTTTGCCGTCAAGGAAAAATCCATCCGCAAGATCAATGCCCTGAATGACCTGTATGTGCCCAGGGAGGGCGATGAACTAAGGCTTCGCAAGAAATGAAAAAGACCGTTCTGATTGGCCTGGCTGTACTGGGAGCTCTTGTGCTGCTCGGAGGAGGAATCCTCGGGTGGCAGCAGTTCTATGACCGCAAAATGCCGAATTTTACCGGAACGGTTTCTTTCTATGTCACGCCGGACATGGCGCCGGAAGCCGTGCTGGACAGCCTGCTCGCGTCGGGAAAAGTCCGCCGCGAAAAGAGCCTTCGCCGGCGGGTGGGCGCCCTCCGGGAAATGCAGGTGGGCCATTATACCCTGGACGCCCGTTCTTCCAGCATGTATGCGGCCCGGATGCTTTCGCATGGCTGGCAGACGCCCGTGTCCCTGTCCATTTCCGGGGCCATCCGTTCCCCGAAGGTGCTTGCCCGGAAAATCGGGGCGCAGATGCTGGTGGATTCGGCCGCCGTGGCGGATTTCCTCTACTGCAACGATTCGCTAGCCCCCTATGGCATCGATACGACCCTGCTTTTTACCAAGGTGATTCCGGATTCCTATGACATCAAATGGACCGCTTCCGTCCGGACGATCATGGACCGTCTGGTCAAGGAAAGCGATGCCTGGTGGACGGCGGAACGGCTTTCGAAAGCCCGCTCGCAGGGGCTGACGCGTGCTGAGGCGGTGACCCTTGCCTCCATCGTGGACGGGGAGACGCGTTATGTCCCGGAGCAGCCGACCATCGCCGGGGTGTACCTGAACCGGCTCAACAGGGGCATGAAACTGCAGGCGGACCCCACCGTCGCCTATTGCTACGGATACACGCTCCGGCGCATTCTCAAGGCCCATCTGGAGGTGGATTCGCCCTATAATACCTATAAATATGCCGGCCTTCCCCCGGGGCCGATTTCCTGCCCGCCGAAGTCCTGCCTGGAAGCAGTCCTCAGCCCGGGGGTGCACAGTTATCTTTTCTTCTGCGCTTCGCCTCAGTTCGACGGCTCACACCGTTTTGCCGTCAGTTACGCCGACCACCTGGTCAATGCCCGCGCTTTCCAGGAAGCCCTGACCAAACGGATGCGTGAGAAGGCCGTGGCGAGTAAATGATTTACGCCTATGGATACGCGGTTTGAATCTTACAGCCCCGAGGGACAGGCCTTGATCCAGAAGGCCTTTTCGGTGGCGGAGCAGGCGCTCGGTGGCGAAGTCCGTTATGACGGCTCTCCTTTTATCGGGCATGCCGTCGCTGTCGCCCGGATCGTCTCGGATGAAATCGGCCTGCCGCCGGAATGCGTCGCGGCGGTTTTTCTCCATGAGGCATCCCGCGTCGCCCCCCTGGACATCGCCGCGCTCGGCTTCGATGAGAGCGTCGTGACGATGGTGGACGGGCTTAACAAGATTGCGACCATCAAGCCGAAGGATACCCGTCTGGAAGCGGAGAATTACAAGAAACTAATCATCCAGTATTCGCGCGACCCGCGGGTGACGGTCCTCAAACTGGCCGACCGGCTGGAAGTGATGCGTTCGCTGTCCATGTTCCCCAAGCCTTCCCGGGAACGGAAGGTGTTGGAAACCTTGATGCTTTATATTCCGCTGGCCCATCAGCTGGGCCTGTACAATATGAAGCGGGAGATGGAAGATATCTATCTGAGTTATGCCGAGCCGGAACAGTACCGTCTGATTACCAATAAATTGAAGGCGACCCAGAAGGACCGCGAACGGCTGATGGCTGAATTCATCGAGCCGCTGAAGCGCAAGCTTTCCGACGCTGGCATCCAGTACAAACTGAAGATCCGTACCAAGGCCGCCTATTCCATCTGGGCCAAGATGGTCAAGCAGAAGGTGCCTTTCGAAGGGGTGTACGACGTGTTTGCCATCCGTTTCATCATCGACTGCGACGGGGAAGACCACAAGCGGGAGAAGGATCTTTGCTGGCAGGTGTATTCTTTTGTTACCGAGGAATATGAGCCGGATACCAAACGCCTTCGCGACTGGGTGACCAACCCCAAGACGAACGGTTACGAATCGCTCCACATTACGGTCAAGAACCGCCAGGGGGCCTATGTGGAAGTCCAGATCCGGACCCGGCGGATGGATGACATGGCAGAGAACGGTTTTGCTTCTCACTGGGCCTACAAGGGCATCAAGCGGGAGGAAACCATGGACAAGTGGCTTGGCGCCGTGCGTTATGCCCTGGAGCATCCGGATACGGACGCCCCGGAAGAACTGCCGCAGCCGCCCTCGAAGGAAATCTTTGTCTTTACGCCTTCCGGTGAACTGCGCATCCTGCCTGCAGGGGCTTCCGTACTGGATTTCGCCTTCTCCATCCATACCAATATCGGATCGCGCTGTTCCGGCGGCAAGGTCAATGGAAAGGCGGTTCCCATCAAGGAAAAGCTTTCCACCGGGGATGTCGTGGAGATCCTGACATCGAAGAACCAGCGCCCGAACCAGGACTGGCTCGGCTGGGTGGTCTCGTCCAAGGCCCGCTCCAAAATCAAGCAGGCCATCAACGAAGGGGAACTGCGCCTGGCGGCGGCCGGGAGGGAACTGCTGGAGCGGCGCCTGAAGAACTGGCGGCTGGAATTCCCGGACGAGATGCGGACCGAGATGATGAAACAGCGGCACATCACCGCTGTCAACACCTTTCTGGCCGCGATTGGAGATGGACAGATTGATGTCAACGAGATTAAAGACTATATCCTGAAAGAGGAGGAGCGGCATCGGAAAGCAGTGGAGGCGGCTCAGAGTCAAGACACTGCCCGTCCGCATGCGCAAGGCCCGTCTTCCGGAAAGGATGATATTCTCGTCCTGAACGCCAAAGACCTCAAGGGCCTTGACTACCGGATGGCCCGCTGCTGCAATCCGGTCTTCGGGGATGATGTCTTCGGTTTCGTCACCCGCGACGCGGGTATCAAGATCCACCGGATTACCTGCCCGAACGCGGCCCGTCTGCTGGAACTCTATCCTTACCGGGTCCAGAAGGTGCGCTGGGCGGATACGCCCTCCAGCGGCAGTTTCCAGGTGGCGCTCAAACTCATCACGGAGATGGAAGGCCCCGTCCTGAACAAGGTCATGGAAGTGGTCGGGAATTTCAAGGTGTCCCTGCGCAGTTTCAACGTGACGGAGAACCGGCGGAGCGGTACCTACGAGATTTCACTGAAGCTTTCTGTCCCCTCCAATCTGGAGCTCGACAAAGTTCTTTCCCAGCTCCGCGCCGCACGGGGCGTGATCAAAGTGGCGAGACTTTAGTCTTTCCAGACTTTCAGGTATTCCTCCAGGGCCCACATTTCATCCCGGTAGCGGGCCGCGGCCGTGAAGTCAAGTTCCGCGGCGGCTTTCTGCATCTTCCGCTTGGCCTCGGCGGCGGCTTTTTCGACCTGGTCGCGGGACATGGAGCGGATCACCGGGTCCTGCAGGACGGCGGCGAGGTCGGCGCTGATGTAACCGTCCACGACGGCGGAAGGGGAGTCCCGGCGGGCGTCATGGCCGAGTCCGACGGTGACGTGGCCCCGTCCCAGCTCGCTGGGATTGGGCACGTAGACGGGGGCGGAGACAGAATCCGGGGCGCTGACATGGCCGCTGACGGAGTTCCGTAGCGCCGGGTTGAGGTAACCGCTCATGTGCGGACTGTCCTCCTTGGCGGTGACCAGCTCGGAAATCAGGATGTTCGAACGGGTCTGGACCTGCTGCGGGGTGATGCCGTGCAGTTGGTTGTATTCCTGCTGTTTGGCCCGTCGCCGCTTCGTTTCACGGATGGTTTCTTCCATGGACTGGGTGATTGTGTCCGCATACATGATGACGAGGCCGTTGACGTTTCGGGCGGCGCGTCCGGCGGTCTGGGTCAGCGCCCGTCCGCTGCGGAGGAATCCCTCCTTGTCGGCGTCCAGGATAGCCACGAGCGACACCATCGGGATGTCCAGTCCCTCGCGGAGCAGGTTGACGCCGATCAGCACGTCGAACAGCCCGTTCTTGAAGTCTTCGATAATCTCGACCCGTTCGGCCGTGTCGACGTCGGAATGGATGTAGCGGCAGCGAAGTCCCATTTTCCCGAAATACGCATCCAGCTCTTCGGCCATGCGTTTGGTGAGGGTCGTCACCAGGACGCGTTCGTCCTTTTCTGCGCGCCGTTGGATTTCTTCCATCAGGTCGTCCACCTGGTTTTTCGTCGGCCGTACCTCGATGGGCGGGTCCAGCAGGCCGGTCGGCCGTACAATCTGTTCAACGACAAGTCCTTCCGAGCGTTCGAGTTCATAGTCGGAGGGGGTGGCGCTGACATAGACGGTCTGGTGGGTCACGCCTTCGAATTCATCGAAAGTCAGCGGGCGGTTGTCCGCGGCGGCGGGAAGGCGGAATCCGTATTCCACCAGGGTGGCCTTCCGGCTGTGGTCCCCGCCGAACATGGCCCGGATCTGGGGCAGGGTGACGTGACTCTCGTCGATGAAGCAGAGAAAATCGTCCGGGAAGTAATCAATCAGGGTAAAGGGTCTTTGCCCGGGCTTCCGCCCGTCGAAATAGCGCGAATAGTTCTCGACACCGGGGCAGTAGCCCATTTCCTTGATCATTTCGATGTCGTATTCCACCCGCTGTTTCAGGCGTTTGGCTTCCAGGAATTTCCCGATGGATTCGAAATAGGCGACCTGCTGGATCAGATCATCCTGGATCTGGAGGACGGCCTTGGCGCCTTTTTCCTTGGAGGTGACAAAGTTCTTTGCGGGATAGAGGTCGATTTTCTCCAATTCTTCGAAGCGGGCGCCGGTCACCGGGTCGATCAGGGAGATCCGTTCGACTTCATCTCCGAAAAACTCGATGCGGGCCGCGTAGTCCGCTCCGCCGAGAAAGATGTCCACGGTGTCGCCCCTGACCCGGAAGGAACCGCGCTTGAAATCGCTTTCGGTCCGGTAGTAGAGGGCGTCCACGATGCGGTACAGCAGGCGGGTCATGGCCATTTTCTCTCCCCGCCGGACGGTGACGGTCTGGTCATGGAAGTCGTCCGGATTGCCGATACCGTAGAGGCAGGAAACGGATGAAATGACGATGACATCCCGCCTGCCGGACATCAGGGCGGAGGCGGCACTGACCCTCAGCTCGTCGATTTTCTCGTTGATGCTCAGGTCTTTTTCGATATACGTATCGGTCGTCGGAATATAGGCTTCCGGCTGGTAATAGTCATAATAGGAGACGAAATACTCGACGGCATTGTCCGGGAAAAAGGCCTTGAATTCTCCGTACAGCTGGGCGGCCAGGGTCTTGTTGTGGCTCAGGATCAGGGCCGGCCGCTGCAGATGCTGGATGACATTGGCCATCGTAAACGTTTTTCCCGATCCGGTCACGCCCAGCAGGGTGACGGCATCCACGCCGCTCCGGATGGCCTGACAGAGGCCCTCGATGGCTTCGGGCTGGTCGCCGGAGGGCTTATATTGGGATTCGAGTCGGAATTTCATGGTACAAAGATACATCAGAATCGCGTGAAATGCGAAAAAAGACGATGATAATTTGTTTTCTTTGAAAAAATGACTAAATTTGCGGTGATTTAGCTAGATGTAGGCAAATAGTATAAAACAATTTATAGATTATGAAAGGTATCAAAACTATCCTTGGAGTTCTTGCTGCAGCAAGCCTCCTCTTCTCTGTCAGCGCGAATGCACAGGAGAATGCCAACCGTGATGAGAACGGTAAGGTTGTCCGTGGCGCTTACGAGACCAACAGGGCTTTCGACAACACCTTCATCTCCCTCGGCGGCGGTATCAACGCTGTCTGGGAAAAGAGCGAAGGATTCGGCCGGATCACCCCTGCTACGGAACTGGCCTTCGGTAAATGGTGGACCCCGGCCGTCGGTATGCGTATCGGCTGGCACGGTCTGAACATGAGCGCCAAGAGCGAGCACATTACGGGTGCCGCTTATAACTTATTCCATGGCGATCTGCTTTGGAATGTCTCCAACTCCTTCGGCGGTTACAAAGAAACCCGTTTCTGGAACTTCGCCCCTTACATCAGCGCCGGTCTTGCCCTTTATGGCAAGAATAACACCCCCGGTGTCGGTCCCGCTTTCAAGCAGGCCAGCGCTGAATTCCAGATGGGTCTCGGCCTCCTCAACATCCTGCGCCTGTCCGACCGCGTCGCCCTGCATCTCGATCTGGGTACGACGGTTGTCCGCGCTGCCGGTGTCGGTGAGAATGGTATCAACCCGGTTCTCCGCGGTGGTGCTTTCAACCCTTATGCGACCCTCGGTATCGCTTTCAACCTGGGCAAGACCGGTTTCAACCGTCACAGCTCGATCACTCCGGTTGTGATTCCTGTTCCGTTCACGGTTGACCAGTACAACGCCCTGAAGGATCGCGTTGAGGCCCTCGAGAAGGAGAACGCCGAACTGAAGGATCAGGTCGCCCAGCTCCAGCAGATCGCTGACAAGGTGAACAACCTCGTCGATGGTCAGACCTACCTCTACAAGGATGGCAACTTCACCGCTGTGGATGTCGTCACCGCTTCCCCGCTGACCCTCTACTTCGACTGCGGCCAGACCAAGCTCTCCAAGCGTGAGCTCGCCCACCTCGACTACTTCAACAACAATGTTGTCAACGAGGATGTCAAGCTCGAGGTCAATGGCTATGCTGACAAGCAGACCGGTTCCGCCAAGCGCAACCAGTACCTCTCCGAGCAGCGCGTCAAGTACGTGAAAGACCTGCTCGTGAAGGCCGGTGCCAAGGAGGAGAACCTCACTGGCGAGGGCAAGGGCGCTACGGTCCAGCTCTTCGACGGCGCTGCCAACAACCGCGTTGTCACGATCGAGGTGAAGTAATTCACTTCCTTCCAGAGATTAGGGACACTCTCCGCATGGGGAGTGTCTCTTTTTTTATTATCTTTGCAGTCCAAAGAGATTGTTATGAGAAGAAAACCGATCGTTGCGCTGATTTACGATTTCGACGGAACGCTTTCGCCGGGGAATATGCAGGAATTCGGCTTTATCCAGGCCATCGGGCAGACGCCGGAGGAGTTCTGGACCAAATCGGACGGGATTGCGCGTGGACAGGATGCGTCCAATATTCTCTCCTATATGAAGCTGATGATTGACGAGGCCCGTAAAAACGGTATCTCCCTGACACGGGAGGGCTTCAAGAAATATGGAACCGATATCAAACTCTACGAAGGGGTCCGGGAATGGTTCCGCAATGTGGACCAATACGGAAAGGAGCATGGCGTCGTCATCGAGCATTACATCAATTCTTCCGGACTGACGGAAATCATCGAGGGATCGCCGATCGCCCGCTTTTTCAAGCATGTTTTCGCCGGTACCTTTATCTATGATGAGAAAGGGGAGGCGGAATGGCCGGGTATTGCCGTGGACTATACCGGGAAGACGCAGTATCTGTACAAGATTTCGAAGGGCATTTTTTCGGCGCGGGATTCCAAGCGGGTCAATGAGAGCTGGGCAGACGACCAGAAAAGGATTCCTTTTGAGCAGATGATTTACTTCGGAGACGGGGAAACGGATATTCCGTCCATGAAACTGGTCAAGTCTTCCGGTGGCAATGCCATTGCGGTGTTTGACCCTGCCCGTCCCCGTCAGAAAGAGACGGCCCGGAAACTGCTTCGCCAGGGACGGGTGAATTTCATCACGCCGGCCTCTTATACGAAGGATTCCCGGACGTTCCGCCTGGTCTGTGCCATCATCGACCGGATCAAGGCAGACAGCGAACTGAAACAATTTTCCAGATACAAATGAGACAGCTGAAGATCGGAATGGTGCAGCAGCACTGCACGGAAGACATTGCGGGCAATATTGCCCGCCTGGAGCAGCATATCCGTGAGGCTGCCGCCAAGGGAGCGCAGCTGGTTGTGCTGCAGGAACTCCACAACAGCCTGTATTTCTGCCAGGAGGAGAAAGCCTCGCTTTGTGACCTGGCGGAGCCGATTCCCGGCCCTTCTACGGAGCGTTTCGGGGCCCTGGCCCGCGAGATGGGCATCGTCCTGGTCCTGTCCCTTTTCGAGCGCCGTACGAGCGGTATTTACCACAATACGGCCGTGGTCCTGGAGAAGGATGGCAGCATCGCCGGAATGTACCGCAAGATGCATATTCCGGACGATCCGCTCTTCTATGAGAAGTTCTATTTCACCCCGGGTGACCTGGGGTTTGAGCCCATCCGGACCAGTGTCGGGACCCTCGGCGTTCTGGTCTGCTGGGACCAGTGGTATCCGGAAGCGGCGCGGGCGATGGCGCTGAATGGAGCTGAACTGCTGATCTATCCGACAGCCATCGGTGGCGTCCCGACCGATCCCGACTGGGAGCAGGCGCAGCAGCGCCAGGCCTGGCAGTTGGTCCAGCGGGGGCACAGCGTCGCGAACGGCCTTCCGCTTATTACGGTGAATCGTACGGGGGTGGAACCTGATCCGACGGGTCTTTCTACCGGTATCGATTTCTGGGGCCATTCTTTTGCAACCGGTGCCCAGGGGGAACTCCTGACGGAATTCGAAAAGGAGGAAGAAGGCGTCCGGGTCGTCACGGTAGATCTGGAGCAGTCGGAATATGTCCGTCGCGGCTGGCCGTTTCTCAGGGACCGCCGCATCGATGCCTATGACATCCTGCTGAAGCGCTACGGCAAGTAGCCTTCGGGGAAATTCATCGTGACACAGTGGAGTCCGCCGTGCCCGGAAAGCAGGGCGCGGCAGTCGATAGCTTCGACTTTCCGATCCGGGAAGGCACGCTGGAGGCGTTCCCGGGCAATTTCGTCCAGGGGATCGCCGGCTGCAGGCATCAGGACGGCGCCATTCAGGATCAAAAAGTTCGTGTAGGAAGCCGGGAGGGGATATCCGTCCAGCCACTGCTGTTTCGGCAGCGGAAGGGGGATGAGCCGGTAGGGCTCGCCGGAAAGGGTCCGGAAGCCTTGCAGCTGGCGCTCCATGGCCTTCAACAGGGCATAGCAGGGATAATCCGGATCGTCGGAGGCTGTGTAGGCGATGGTGTCCCTCGAGCAGAAACGGGCAAGGATGTCGACATGGGAGTCCGTATCGTCACCGTCAATGGCGCCGCTCTCCAGCCAGAGAATCCGTTTGAGGCCAAAGGCCTCTGAGAGTTCCGCCTCGATTTCGTCCTGTGTCAGGTATTCGTTCCGGTTGAGCGAGCAGAGGCATTCCCGGGTCGTGAGGAGCGTCCCTTCTCCGTCCGTGTCAATGGACCCGCCTTCCAACACATACGGACGCATATCGACCATCTGGACATCGGGCGCGAAGCCCCCGCCCATGAAGACCGACCGGCTGATCTGGTTGTCCAGGTCGGAGGCGAATTTCAGCCCCCATCCGTTGAAGACAAAGTCATAGAGCATCTTCTCGCCCTCATCTCCATAGACGGCGATGGGACCATGGTCCCGGGCCCAGGTGTCGTTGATGGGTACCTGGGCCAGGAGAATGGCGTCCAGGTCGATGGTGAGGCCCTTTTCGGCGGCTATCTCGCCCAGCCTATCCAGGCAGGCCCCGGCATCGGAGGTAACCATCACGAGCCGTTCATGCCGCTGGATGGCCGCTGCGATATGGGCATAACATTCCTGAACCTTCGGCAGTTCATACCAAGGCGTTGATTCGTCGGGCCAGGTCAATTGGATCCCGGATTGTTTTTCCCATTCGGCCGGTAGTCTCATCTCAATTGGATTTTTCACCACAAATATAGACATTAAGCCCCATTTCGGCAAGTCTCGGAGCAGGTCTTCGGCCAATAATTAAAAATTTGTTATCTTTGCCATACTGTACTAATGAACCACTGACTATGAGTAATTATCCTCACTATCTCGAATGTCTGCAGGATGCTACCCGGAAATATTGGAACAAACCTGCACTGAATACCATCGGCGGTGAATCGTTCACCTATGCCCAGATGGCTACCTCCATCGCCCGTTTCCATATCATTTTCGAAAAGGCCGGTTTCAAAAAGGGAGACAAAATCGCCCTCTGTGCCAACAATGGCGCCCGTTGGGGTTTTGCCTATCTGGCGGTCAACACCTACGAGACGGTCATCGTTCCCATTCTGGCGGATTTCAAGCCGCAGAGTGTCATGGGATTGGTGAACCACAGCGATAGCATAGCCCTCTTTACCAATGCCGCCCGCTGGGCCCAGATGGATCCCGCTGCGATGCCCCAGCTGAAGGTGGTCTTCGATGTGGACAACTGGAATGTCCTGCTCTGCCGCGACGAGAAGATCCAGGAAGCCGTGGACCATCTTGACGAGCTCTTTTCCGCCAAATATCCGAATGGCTTCGGCCCGGACGATGTGAAATATCCTACTGACAACTGGGATGACCTCTCCACGATCAACTATACCTCCGGCTCAACCGGCGATCCGAAGGGCGTCATGCTGACCTACCGTAACTTTTCCGCCAATGTGGACTTCGACCAGCGCTATATGCCCGCCGGCGACAAGATGGTGTCGATGCTTCCCATGGCCCACATGTACGGCCTTGTCATCGAATTCATCTATCCGCTTTGCAACGGAACCTCGATCTACTGGATGGCCAAAGCCCCCACTCCGGCGACGCTTCTCAAGGCTTTCGCCGACGTGAAGCCTTACCTGCTGGTCACCGTCCCCCTAGTGATGGAGAAGATCTACAAGAGCAAGTTGAAGCCTACGATGGATAAACCGCTCGTGAAATTCCTCAGCAGGATTCCCGGACTTAACAATCTGATATATAAGAAGGTTAAAGACGGGCTTCATGAAGCTTTCGGCGGAAAGGTCACGGAATACATTATGGGCGGCGCTGCGCTGAATCCTGAAGTGGAGCGTCTCTTCAAGAAGATTAAATTCCCTTATACGGTCGGTTACGGCATGACCGAAGGCTGTCCGCTGATGGCTTATTCTCCCTGGCGTACGTACATCCCCGGCTCCTGTGGCCGTCCCGTGGATATCACTGAAATCCGGATTGATTCGGACGATCCCCAGCATGTCGTGGGTGAAATCCAGGCCAAAGGCGACAATATCACCATCGGCTATTACAAGAATCCCGAGGCGACGGCGAACGCCTTTACCGACGACGGCTGGCTCCGCACCGGTGACCTCGGCATCATGGACGCTGAAGGAAATATCTTTATCCGTGGGCGTTCCAAGAATATGATTCTCGGACCTTCCGGGCAGAATATCTATCCCGAGGAATTGGAGGCGGTCGTCAATAACCAGAACTATGTGATGGAGTCGGTGGTGGTGGATCGCGGCGGCAAACTGGTGGCGCTGGTCTTCCTGGATGAGCAGGCGATTGCGAAATCCCTGCTGGACAGTGAGGCCAAGGCCGAAATTCCGGAAAACATCCGTCTCGGTGCCAATCGGCAGCTTCCTATGTACAGCCAGATATCCAAGGTGGAACTGGTGGACAAGCCGTTCGAGAAGACGCCGAAGATGTCCATCCGCCGTTTCCTCTATAAGTAATCTGCCAATCTGTCAGATTTTCCTTTCTGGCTTGTAATTTGAGTATTTCTCTCCGGCTGCCCCGACGGGTGGCCGGAGTTTTTGACAATAAAAAAGACGAGATATTATGGCAAACAAGTTGAAAGGCCAGATTGGCGTAACGACCGAGAACATCTTCCCGGTAATCAAGCAGTTCCTTTACAGTGACCATGAGATTTTCCTCCGCGAGCTGGTGGCGAATGCCGTCGATGCGACGCAGAAACTCAAAGCGCTCGCCGCTTCGGGCGATCTGAAAGACGAGCTCGGTGAATTGAAGGTCCATATCGAACTGGATGAAAAGAAGAAAATCCTGAAGGTGATCGACGAAGGTATCGGCATGACCGAAGAGGAAGTGGACAAGTACATCAACCAGATTGCCTTCTCTTCGGCAGGGGAGTTCCTGGAGAAGTACAAGGACCAGATCGGCAGCATCATCGGCCATTTCGGACTCGGTTTCTACAGCGCGTTCATGGTCTCGAAGAAGGTGACGATTGAGACCCTTTCCTGGAAGGAGGGTGCGAAGGCGGTGAAATGGTCCTGCGACGGTTCGCCCGAGTACGAAATGGGCCCGTCCAAGAAAGAGGACCGCGGAACCGAGATTACCCTGTATCTGGACGACGACAGCGCGGAGTTCGCCGAGAAATCCCGGATTGAGGGCCTTCTCAATAAGTATTGCAAGTTCATGCCGGTGCCCATCGTCTTCGGCAAGGACAAGGTCATCAACAGTGTCGAGCCGCTCTGGGCCAAGGCCCCGTCCGAACTCAAGGAAGAGGACTACATGGCCTTCTACCGCAATCTCTATCCGATGAACGAGGAGCCGCTCTTCTATATCCATCTGAATGTGGACTACCCGTTCAACCTGACCGGCATCCTCTATTTCCCGAAGCTGAAGGACCGGGTCGCCGTAGAGCGGAACAAGATTTCCCTCTATTGCAACCAGATGTTTGTCACGGACCATGTGGACAACATCGTCCCGGACTTCATGACCCTGCTCCACGGTGTCATTGACTCTCCGGACATTCCGTTGAACGTATCCCGTTCCTATCTGCAGAGCGACGCGAATGTAAAAAAGATTTCGACCTATATCACCAAGAAGGTGGCCGACCGGCTGGAGGATATCTTCAAGAACCAGCGCCAGGACCTGGAAGGGAAATGGGACAATCTGAAACTCTTCATCGAGTACGGCATGCTTTCGGACGAGAAATTCTGCGAGCGGGCTCTCAAGTTCGCCTTGCTGAAGAATACGGACGGGAAGTTCTTCTCCTTCGATGAGTACAAGACGGCGGTGGAAAGCGCCCAGACGGATAAAGACAAGAAGCTGGTGTACCTCTATGCGACTGATCCCGAGAAGCAGTACGCCTTCATCGAAGCGGCCAGGCAGAAAGGCTACGACGTCCTCTGGATGGATTGCGAACTGGACAGCCACTATGTCAACCTGCTGGAGCAGAAACTCAAGGATACCCGCTTTGCCCGTGTGGACTCCGACGCGGTGGAGAACCTGATTCCGAAGGAGGACCGCGTCAAGTTCGAGATGAAAGAAGACGAGCGCTATGACCTTGAGAACCTCTTCAAGGCGGTACTGCCCGCCGGCAAAGACTACTATGTGGTCGGAGACAACCTGGGTGCTGATTCGGCCCCGATTCTGATTACCCAGAATGAGTTCATGCGTCGTTACCGCGAAATGAGCGCCTTGGGCGGGGGTATGAATTTCTATGGGTCCATGCCGGAGAGCTATAACATCACCGTGAATATGGAGAATCCGCTGGTTGCGAAGGTCTGGAACGCCAAGATGGCAGAGGTTGCTCCGCAGGGCGAACTGCCGGCCGAGGCGGGCGAAAGTGCGTCCGACGCGGAGAAAGAGGAGGCTCGTAAAGCCCGTGAGGAGGTTCGTAAGGCCCATCGCAGCGACGTGGAAGCCTTTGCCGAGGGCAATGAAATCCTCCACCAGATTGTGGACCTGGCACTCCTTGCGAATGGTATGCTGACCGGCAAGGCGCTGTCCGACTTTATCGCCCGAAGCCAGAAAGTCGTTTCAGATGCGTATCTGAACTAGCGGCCGATCAACTGCAGGAATTCGTTGCGGGTCTTGTCGCTTTTGAGGAAGATGCCGCTGAAGGCGGAGGTCGTCGTGATGGCGTTGGATTTCTGAACGCCGCGCATGGACATGCAGGTGTGCATGGGTTCAATGACGACGGCGACCCCCAGCGGGTGGAGGGACTCCTGGATGCAGTCGCGGATCTGTTCGGTCAGGCGCTCCTGGACCTGCAGGCGGCGGGCATAGGTTTCCACGACCCGTGCTATCTTCGACAGACCCGTGATTCTTCCGTTGGGGATGTAGGCAACGTGGGCTTTCCCGATAAACGGCATCATGTGATGCTCGCAGAGGGAGAAGAGTTCGATGTCCTTGACAATGACCATGTGGTTGTACGGTTCCTGGAACAGGGCGCTCTGGATGATTTCTTTTCCGTCCTGGAAATAGCCTTGCGTCAGGAACTGCAGTGCCTTCGCCACCCGCTCCGGAGTCTTCAGGAGTCCTTCTCTCTCCGGGTTTTCTCCAATCAGATCCAAGATGGCCTGAATGTGCCCTGCAAGTGCTTCAGTCGTCGATTCGTCGTATTGCTCTAACTTTCTGTATGCCATGGTATTATCTTTGTTGCAAACTCCTTTCAGTTAAAAAGTTTGCAAATTTAGCGAAAAAAATTCATTGTATTGATTTTTTATCTATCTTTGCGCCCTAAAACTATTGGTTATGTATTGGACACTCGAACTTGCCAGCAGCCTGGACGATGCACCCTGGCCGGCAACCAAAGAAGAACTGATTGATTACGCTACGCGCACCTGCGCCCCTGACGAAGTCGTTGAGAACCTCGAGGAACTCGACGAGGACGGTGATATCTATGAATCCATTGAAGACATTTGGCCCGACTACCCGACCAAGGAAGACTTTATGTGGAACGAGGAAGAATATTAGGGGCTTAACTACCTGAAAATAAGCAATTTAAGCGCATCGGGTACGGTTTTTACAGACCGTGCCCGATGTCCTTTTAAGGCATTCTACGGCCATTTACGGAATCAAAAGTTACCGCAAAACTTACCGCAAAAGTTACCGCATTTTTGTAACGGTAATAGTTGCTCCTAGCGCACTGCAGTGGCGATTTCGCCATGTGGAAGCAGACGCTTGAAACCTTGCTCCCCACCCTCAGAAAAGAGGGTAAAACAGAGGGACAAAAATAGGGTAACATTGTATAACGTAAACTGTAGACATTATGCCAGTACACAAGAAAATTCCTCGTGGCAAGTTCTTCATCGAGGATAGGGTCAACGCCAATGGTGAGGCCACAATTTACATCCGTTACTACCTGCAGCGCTACGCAAAGCGCTCTACCGGAATCAGCATCCCCCCAACTGCATGGGATGAGGAAAACAGCTGTGTAAAGGCTTCCCATCCTAACGCATCAAGAATCAATCTTGCTCTCCAGAATTTCAAATGCGACATCGACAACCGCCTGATGGATTATGATGGCGATTTGAATCTGACTGTCCTGAACTTCATCCTTAACGGAGGTGATCCCACCAATAAAGGCGATCTCCCGGATGAATCTCCCACCCAGGTCGTAAACAAGAACACCAACTTTGTGGAATACTGCAAAAAAGTGAACGACTTGAAGTACGGAAAAAAAGAGTATGGCTACTCTATGTGGTACAACAAGCAGAAGATTATCGAGCAGTTCGAGACCTTCCTGATTCACTGGAGGAAGACTCCGAAGTTTACATTGAAAGATTTGAGAGCAGATGTCTTTGACGAATATGTCCAGTATCGGTTCACAGTGCTGAAGAATACCAGTAAGGAAGCCGTCAACAAGACTCTGGTCCCGCTTTTTGTGGCCATCAAGCAGGCTGTACTATACGGCATCATTGATACAAAGCTGGCAGCTCCCATCGTTGACAATTATCTGGAGACACACGAAACGGAGTACAAACCGGATATGGAAGAGGAAGTGGTAGAGCATATCCGATATCTTAAGCCGGAACAGATTGAGCGGTTGAAGGATTATCAGTCCAAATGCAAGAATCAACGCTCAAAGGAGATTCTTGACATGTGGTTCTTCGCATATTACGCTTGCGGATTACGTCTTTCGGACATCTTGACCCTCGAATGGAAGCATATAGACTGGGAGGCAAAGGTGATTAAAAAAGTTCAGTTCAAGACTAAACGTTTACCCGATGTGCTTCCGGTACTGGGCAACTCTGCCATGGAGATTCTCAATCGTTGGAAAGGCTATGGCCGGAATGATAAGTTTGTCTTTGACCTGCTACCGGAGGATTATGACCTAACGGATCAGAAGCGTCTGTTTATGGACCGAAACTCGAAGGATAAGACTTTCAACACTTCACTAAATGTAGCCAGGATGACCCTGCGCTTTGAATTTCCCCTAACGATGCACGTGGCGCGGCACAGTTTTGCGGTGATGGCTATTAATAAAGGGATGTCGCTGTTCCTGCTCTCAAAATTGTTGGGACATTCAACTATTGCTTCGACGCAGCGTACTTACGCCGAATTCCTCAAAGAAACTGTTGATTCTGAGACCAAATTCATCCGTGAACTTTAGCGGCGGATGGTGAATACCTGTGGACTATGGTGGATGTCGGTGAGGAATCTCTCGACATCCTCCTTACTATATAGATAGGTGTCGCCGATGAGCGAATAACCAAGCATTCCTGATGTCCTCCATTTCTTGATGGTCTTGTCGGAAACACCGAGTAGTGCACGCAATTCTTCATTTGTATAGACTGGTTTAGAGGCAGCCAGTGCAGCCTTAAGCCCGGCAATCTCTTTATTCAGTTTCTGCAGCAGAGATATGAGCAAATCTTCTTTCATTACATGTGCAGTGTTAGTTTCATATCAGATGTATAGCCCGGAGAGGCCTGTAAAAATGCGTTCAAGTCCTTGTGCTCTCCGTAGAGGTCGGACATATCAAGAACTTCTTTCCCTTTCATCATGTCACGGACGCCCTGGTAACATTTTTCACCCGCGGCATCGTTATCTAGGAAGCAGGTGGCTTTCTCGTGGGCCTGGATATATTCCCGGGCTCTCTGGAGATTGTTCACCGAATTCAGGACCACGACATCGCATGATGGGGTCTTGCTGCTTTGCATTACCTGCCAAGACAGGAAATCGAAAAAGCCCTCGAATAGAGCGACGCTCTTGGAACTTGGCTCCTTGCTGATTTCACCTTCCTTATTAATAGTGGTAATATCAGCCTTGGTTGTTGATTTGAATCCAGTGGGAGAAGACAGAGCCCACCCTCCGGAGTTATTTTGGAAGCCTATGTGAGTGAAGGTCATCTTCTTCAAATGAGAATAGGTGGTGACTTCCTTGCAATAAGCCTTGGCTAGCTCTGCAGGTATCTTCCTGCCTGCAATGTACTTGGTCAAGTAGTAACACTCAATTGGCCGTACTCTACGGATTTCAATAGACTTGTCAGGATCCGTTGTCTTTATCAGCCCCGGCGCCGTGATATGTGTGACATTATTGACACTTCTAGCATTGTGCTCTTGCGCGGCACTAAGGTCAACTGAGCGAAGGAACTCATAGGCCTCACGCCTGGAACAGTTCCGCGTCAGCATCACCAGGTCGGCAACAGTCCCACCCTTACCCGTGCCATGGTCGTACCATACGTTTTTTCCACGGTCCAGATGAAGGGACGCTTCCTTTTCATTCCGCTGCGGAGCATAATACATATCTCTTGCTTTTCCAAGTCGGAGTCCAAGTGCTGTCGCAACCTTGTCAATGGGTATGTTCAATTCAGGCTCTCTAAACATTTTTCACTTTTTTCTTCACTTTGTCAAAAATATGAACTACCTTTGTGTTGTAATAAGAACCAAAGCGCAGTGTTTACGTCCTTGGTGTCCTGTTACAGGAGCGAAGTATAGTCTAAAATGTGTTGCGATATACTATAAATGTATCGCAATACTTACCGCAAAGGACTATAATATTTTTTGAAAAAACAAATCGAGGAGCGAAGAAACATGGAAACCATGAAAACTACGGGCCGTCTTGACCCTATTAAGAAGTATCTGTTTGAGAAAGGAATCAGCATGGCAGAACTGAGCCGCCGCTGTGAGAAAAAACTGTCGCGTCATGGCGTCGCATACCGCGTACGTGTAGGTGATTGCCTGATTTCGGACATGGAAGATATGGCTAACGCCGCTGGATTCAAGTTCGTTTGGAGTTGGGAAAATGTCAAGGAAATTGAGCCTTCAGGCCGCGCTTTGAGACCGATGACTGCCTTTCACAGTGAGCGCCTGAAACCGGTACTCGGTTATCTCTTCGAGAAGAATTTGAGCATACCCGATTTGGCAAAACGTGTCGGGATGAGCAGGGCCGGAATGGTCTATCGTCTCCGCGAGGGCGTATGTATGATGTCAGATATGGAAGCGATGGCTGAAGCTGCCGGGTACAGATTCGTCTGGAGTTGGGAGCCTATTTCTGAAGAAATCAAGTAATCGACTTTGATTTATCGAGAATACAAAGTATATTTGTGCTACGATAGAACAAAAGGTGATACTGCACTAATTGTAGCTAGAGGAAATCTCGACCCTTCGGTACTCCACATGGAGTACCGATTGTATTTATTGTGGGTCATTAAGTTCTTTGAACATTAGGTTTACGATGTCAAGATGGATTTTCTGATAATTCATCTCGACTTCGTGCATTATCTGCTCCGCGGACATATTCACAACAATCTGCGGGATTTCCTCGTTGTGGAGTGGCGGAGCTCCCGCATCCACTTCCCCGCAGAACACCTTTGGGTGTACCTTTTGTTTAAAGCTGTCAGCAACATAGCCGCAGAATGTTCCCTGTGAGAGCGCCTCAATCTTGTTAGGAGGCAGGACCTCGCGCTGCTGGAATGAATATGTGATATGCTCTGAAGTATCGCTCTCCTGAAACGAGCGCATTTCCCGTTCCACTTTACCGAAGGATTTACTCAAACTATCAGCCGTATCGCCTTTCACGGCGCCCGCGAAGACATTTCCTACAGTATTGAAAATAACATCAGACTCTTTTTCGTCATAGTCCTTCACCAGCTGGCTTTTATCTTGAGCACCTATTACTACCGCCACACGATTACTTCGTGCAGTATTGATAAGGTTGTCCAAACCCTTTAAATATATAGTAGGCAGCTCGTCAATGAGAACGGCGCTGTGCATCTTCCCTGGGTTGTTGATAATCTTGAAAAGTTGGGACATCAGCATAGCCAGCGTGGTTCCATAGACTGACTGGCGGCGCGGATTGTTCCCGACGCATATTATCTTTGGCTCCTCCGGATTATTTATCTCCAGAGAGAAATCGTCTCCGGAAAGTGTCCAGTACAGAGTTTTGGATGCGAAACGGTTCAGCGGTACACGGGCCGATGCAATCTGGCCCTGGAGCTGCTCGTATGCCTGGTCTTGTATGGCGTCTACGAAGGTGTTGCGCTTCACTTCCAACTCGTCGAACTTCTTCAGTATCTCGAATACCGCCCTGTAATCTTGCCCCATCAGCTCGATTAAATGCGGGAAGGTGCAGTACTTTCCTCCTTCGTATATCTTCAGAAACCAGATGAGGAGGTCGATGTAGCAACGTGCCGACAGAGAGAAGAAGTCATCGCCCTTGGCGTTTTCCCTGTTGGCGTTTTTCATAATAACTTCGGCAATCTCCGTCGCATCAATAGGGTCTGTGAGATAACGCGGATGGATGGGGTTAAATCGATGTGAGTGCAAAGGGTCGTCGAAATTGACGATATAGAGCTTGGGCTTAACGGGATAACAGTTGTAATTATCCAGGAGCTCGTTCATTACCCTCCGGGTCAGGTCTGGATACTTGTAGTCGTAGACGAACATCGCATAACCCTTCTGAATCATTTGCCGGAAAAACGGGCCGTATATACTATAGGTCTTACCCGAACCCGGAATACCGATGACCATACAGCCACGTTGCGGAGAAACCACATTGATATAGCCTTTGCGGAGTTTCCCTTCGTACTGGTAAGTCATCGGCAGGTTAACGCTGTCTTCATTCTCGATAAGCTGCTCGCATTGTTCGAAGGTGTCCCAATAGTCCGGCAGATTCGCATCGAAGCTCCGGACAAGACGGCCCAGGCGGATGGCTCCTATCAGATACAGAAGGAATCCGCTGACACAGGCAATAATAAACCAGATTCCACTACCCATATACGCAGAAGCAAAGAAAAGCACCAGGCCGATTATTAGGGGCAGAAGCACCTCCGGCCATGAATATGCCTTGGAACTACCACTGCGGACAATGACCGATATTACAGTAAAGAAAACGCAAACAAAGCGCGCAGACCAAGGGGAAGAAAACACACCTGACCTATGAATATCCAACATCAAAGAATCCGTCAGCGAAGACCGAAGGCCTACCGCCGACCACATTGGATAAGCATAATAATAGAGCATCAGCATCATAATGGCTCCCGCAAAAAGCAGGAACATCGAGTACATCGGTTTTGTCTTTGAATTCATCAGTAACCGGGCCCCCTTCTCCCGCGTCTCATTATTTCTTCATCCTCGGCACGGCGGCTTCTCTCGGCACCGGCGGCCGCCAGCGCGATGTCGGCGATTTCAGCGCTGGAGCTTTTTTCTTTTTCATCTCCATCCTTTTTTTCGTTCTCAGCCCAGACACTTGTTCGGAGTGACTCGAAATCTCCTGCTTTGATTCCTACTTCGCTCCCCTTGAACACGCATTTGTTGTGGTGATCGACAAAGGTAACGCTGAAGATTTTTCCTTCAGCCGTTCTGGAGAGCTGAACGTATATGCCGCTCTTGGCCAGATACCGCATAGTGTGAAGTTCAGTTTTACACTTTTTCATTGCTGTTCTGGTGATATTGGCGACTCGCTGCTTTTCCCTGGTCTTGATTTGCCCCTTGCAATGCTTTGCATGTTCTTCTATTTCGTCCATCGTAGGATACCGGATACCGGGGTCTTTGATCTCTGAGGTGCATTCCTTGTGTGTCTTCGGGTCCAGTCCCACGAATCCGACTGAACCATCCTCGTGAGGAATGACCTTTACTCCCAGGCTTTCCATAACGATGTCGAACTGGCGAGAACTGGTAAAGTGGTAGGTCATAGCCAGCTCGGCAATCTTTTCGATCTGCTTTCCGTAGTCACCGGCATGAGGATTAAAACCTTGATACGGGTTACATTCTTTTTCTTCCTTGGCCTCGGGGCTCTTCTCTTTTTTCTTCCCGATTTCGAAACCATACTTTGCAGCCAAATCTCTCATTGCCTGCTGCGAGCGCTTCCTCTCCTTGAAATCAGGAATCTTCCGTCCATTCTCATCTACTCGGACAGATACCAGGTGATAATGAACACGCCCTGTATCCGTGTGCTTGTAAAGGATAAACGGCTGATTGCCATAGCCCATCTTCTCCATATAGTCGCGTATGAATTCCGGAATCTTTTCCTCCGGTATTCTGTCTGTTAAGGAGGGATTGACGGATGCGTGAAATGACATATTCTGGCAGCGGATACTGCCGTTTTCGTATCGCTCGAAAGTCCTCATGGCGTTGGGTGGGTCCTCAATTTTAGAGGAGAAGATTACCGAGGCTTTCCCCTCGGCAACCTTCCTCTCGTTGTACTGGACGGCCGAACTTGTGCTCGGCGCCGGAGCGTAAATCTTGATTACCATTCCGACAGATCAATAGCGAAACGATGAATCAGTCACTCACCGGAAGCGAGTTGCGGCACATCCAAGCTTTGGACCCAGACGTCAAGATTAGTGTAGGACTTGTCATCCTTAATGTTCACCGAGACGCGCAGATTCCCGACCATCGCCACGAAGCGGCCCTTCTTGAGCCTCTCAGCCACACCGGTCTTTGGCATACGGCAAGTGTAGTAAGTAGGTTTATCCTCTTTGTCCGCCGCCGGATCTTTTGCGGCTACCACAAAACGGATGAATTCTTTGCCCTCTTTTCCGGGCACAATCTCACAGTCTGCTGCAAGATTTCCTGTAAGAAACAGTGTTTGCATAATGCATAAGGTTTAATGGGTTGAACTTTGGTTATCTGATACTTCCTCCCCGATGGCATTAACCTTATCGAGAACGGAAACCATCATTTGCCTGAGGTCGGTCAGTTTACCGTCAATTGTGTGGGCGGTAATGACCGCGTTGCCCCGCTTGTCACGAAGCCTTGACATAGAGTTTACGGCACGAACTACTTGATTATAGTTTACGCCGATGCGCCGGATCTCGGCACGGAGTAACTCTATCTGTTTGGAAATGTTCGCCTCGTGTCGACGCAGATTGCGCCTGAAAACACGGGCTCCAAGAATCTTTTTTCTTATGTATGTGGAACGGGATCTGTATCCCTCCATACTCATCAGCGCGTCCAGTTTGGCCACGTGTAGATAGTAAAGTAGATTTCCGCCAAAATGGATTTGAAAAAGGGGCCAGCGGAAGGCCGTTTCAAAGGTAAGCAAGTCTCGTCGGTTTTCAAAGTTTTTTGAAGATATTTTGAGTTTCTTTCACTCTATATGATGG
>JAEEHS010000044.1 GCA_016281015.1 Bacteroidales bacterium | reverse complement strand
GCGGTTTCACCGTATGTCCTCATTTCGCCTTCCGGCGAGAGCAACGCCATCGTCAAGGTGGGAAGCCAGATCTGGGTGACGGGCGGATACAAATCCACCAAATCCACTGCTGGAAGCACTTATACCATCATGACAGATACGTTTGGGGCTCAAACCACTCCCGCAGTAATCGTGAAAGATGGCAAGTATCTCTTCAACGCACATGCCGCATCCGCAGACGACTTTGCGCCCGAAGGCTGGAGCCTTCCGAGCGAGACGCAGTGGGTGAACGGCTTCTGCGCCTTTGTCGGGACTTACAGCAACGTCACAAAGTCTTACCTGTTCGACAGGACGACCTGGAAACTCAACGGAACTGCACTCGCAGACCTCACATATTATAACACCTGGTCAAATACCGCGAACGGCACCAAGTGGTACATGCTTATGTGGAAGAATGGCGCTTCCCCCGTTAAGAACGGACAAAACATGACGGCTATGTTCGAGGTCCGTCTCATTAAAAAATAATTTCTAAATGCATAAACACAGGCTGCTTATCGCCGTCGCTGCGGTGCTGCTTCTCCCGGGATGTCTCAAATCGACATTCCGGGAGGAGGAGCCGCGCCTGGACGTGGACCGCTCAGAGGTCACGGTCCGGGCGAGGTCCGGGACCGGATTCGTGAAGGATACACTCTATGTGTCGGGGAACCGGAGCTGGAGCGTTGTCTTGGCGGAGGAAACGGGCTGGCTCTCCGTCGGGACCGAGGGCTTTGAAAACCCTTCCGGCCTGCGCAAGACAGCCCCTCTCGTGGTTATTTGCGAGGAGAACCACGCAGATGACCCGCGAAGTGCGGACCTCGTCATTCTGGGGGGCGGTGAGCAGATAATCGTGACGGTCCGTCAGAAAGGAATCCAGAGAGTGGACGAAGCCGACAGTCAGGAAATAGACGATTATATCTTCGAGGACTATGGGACGAATTAAGACAGGAATTCTGCTCCTGGCGGGCCTGCTATGGGCCCTGCCTTCCCGCGCCCAGGAGCCCTTCAACCCCGCTACGCTGCTTCCGGGCGTGTCGCCCTCCGTCCTGGTCAGCCCCGTGACGGGCTGCAACGGGGAAGATCTCTCCGTACTGGTGCGTGGCGGAAGCGGCATCCGGGGCGACCGGCAGCCAGTCTGGATTGTCGACGGTGTGGAAATCAATCCTTCCGTCTCGTTCCTCAATCTCTACGATATCACGGACGTCAAGGTGCTGACGGATCTGTCGGATGTCGCGCCCTATGGTGACAGGGGCGCGAACGGTGTCGTACTTGTGACGACCGGCGCCCGAAGGGGCGAAGATCCGCTCAGCATCCGCTGGAATTCGGATATCGGCCTGGCCTTCCCGGTCCTGAAAATTCCCGGCACGGCCCCGGGCTTCAACCACAATCACTATCTGTCCCTCTCTGGCGGAACCATCCGTTCCGAGTACGGCGTCTCCGGATGGTTCCGGCAGACGGACGGTACGGAGCCTCGCGACAACGCCCTTGCCGGAGGTCTCCGCACCCGGTTTGAGATGCGGGCCGGGAAGGTCCTTTCCTTCGGAATGAACAGCACTTTCGTGATGGGACAGTCCAACCGCGTAGCCTGCACCGAACCCTTTGGCAGCGGCAGCCTGACGCTCCTGCAGCGGCAAAGCGCCTTCTTTCCGGACCAGGACATGGACGGATGGAAGACCGATTATGACAACGAGGCACAGGACAAGCGCCTGACCAGTTCCGTTTTTCTCTCCGCCCAACTGGGTAAATTCGTCAAATTACGGCTGATCCTGGGCTGTGATCTTTCCAACACCGACCGCTTTATCTGGTATGGGGACAGGACACCGCTGGGACATGAGCGGAATGGTTCGGCAACGGTGGAAGGGAATACGGACTTTGCATACAATGCCGACCTACGTCTCAGCTGGAAACAGTATTTTGCCGGGAAACATGGCGTCAGCATTGCGGCCGGAGCCGATGCACATGGCCATTCCCTCAAACGCGGGACGATGCGGGGCGATGACTTCTTCACCCATTCCCTGCGCGCCCGGGGGCTCAACCTGTACGACAGCGATCCTCAGATCCGGAAATACACGTTCGACACCTTCTCATACGGAGGTTTCTTCAAAGCGGGTTATACCTATGGCGAATGGATCGGGCTGGATGGCCTGCTTCGCCTGGATCAGATGCCGCGATACGAGGATGTCCCCCATCTGTACAAGAGCCTGGAAGCCTGGTTCGATCCGGGAAAAGGCTTTTTCCCAAAGGGGAAAGCCGTGTCCGGACTGCGCCTGTCGGCTTCGTATGGGGAAGCCGGAAGGGAGAAAAACCTCCCCTACCTGGCTTACGGCGATTTCCTCCTGGGAGACTATCCGGCCGTTGAGGACCCGATCCAAATGTTTTTTGAAGGGCTTTGGCACCTTCGGAGCCGGGAAATGACGGCACGGATGGACCTGGGGCTTTTCTCTGACCGCGTACGCCTCTCCGCCGGCTATTTCGACAGACGCTCCGACGACAATTTCCTCGCCTATTGTTTCGGCAAGAAAGAGGGATACTATTGGGAAAGGGCTGAACGCTCCGGCCATTTCAGCCGGACGGCCTCCCTCATGACCCGTGGACTTGAGGGAGAACTGAAGGCTGGTCTGATCAGCAATGAGCGTCTCTCATGGAACGTATCGGCCGGCTTTACCTACCTCATTTCCCAGATTTGCGCGCTCCCGGAAGACGAGTTGGGGATGGCTACCGCCCATGTGCTCGGGTACCAGGCAAACGCGTTCTACGGTCTAAGGACAGACGAGAACGGCAAAACAGTCGATATCACTGGCGACGGCGTCGCCAACCGCTATGACCGCCAGGTGATGGGCGGTCCGATGCCAAGGCACTACGGCACGCTGGGTACCAGCTTCCGTTATGGAAACTTTACGCTGGATGCATTGGCCTCCTGGGCCGCCGGACATCAGATTCTCGACCTCAATAAAGTGTTGTTTGAAGGAGCACCGGAATACGAGATTTTGGACCGCTATCTGAAACGCGGCGATTATCTGCGCCTGTCCAGAGTCAGCGCAGCCTATTCCATCCCGCTGAAAAGGCAGACGGCCGTGAAGGCGATCCGACTTTCACTGACGGGATATGACCTCTTAACTTACAGCGCCTCAGGGTGCTGGAATCCCACCATTCTGGGTACCGATTACGGCACCTGCCCTGCTTCGGCGACCCTGCTGCTGGGTGTTTCATTAATTTTCGGGAGGAAATGATATGAAACGGCGTATCCTACTATTTTTCGTACTTTCCTTCTCTTGCCTGTGCGCTTTCGGACAGATTCCCGACTCGCTCATCTATGGTGAACGGCTGGACACGCTTGATGAGGTGGTCGTGGTCGGATATGGTATGGTCCGAAAAAGCGACCTCACCGGCGCTGTGACCTCCATCCGGCTGAATGAGGAGGATGCAGCCCGGGCCAGTTCCCTGGATCAACTGATTCAAGGCCGGGCGGCCGGTGTGCAGGTTGTCCGTAGCGGCGGCGGCCCCGACGGCGGCATGACGATGCGAATCCGGGGCATGTCTTCCTTCAATGGAAGTTCCGAGCCGCTGTATGTCGTGGACGGCATTATCCTCAATACCTCCCAGGGCGGTGAAACCCTGCTTTCGCGCGGCGCCGACAATGGCAGCAGCGACGAAACCTTCAATGGCCTGCTCGGGCTCAATCCTTCTGATATCCAGAGCGTTGAAATCTTGAAAGACGCCTCCGCAACCGCTATATACGGTGCGCTCGGGGCCAACGGCGTCGTGCTCATCACCACCAAGATGGGACGGCGCGAGCGACCGACCATCCGGTTTACCGCCGGGGTGGATGTCAGCATGCCCTCCAAGCGGATTGACGTCCTGTCCTTTGATGAATACGTCCAGTACCTTCGGGACACCGGCAGCAACGACTGGCTGAAGGAAATCTATGAAGACCCCGCCTCCGGCACCGGTCTCAAGGTACGGCCGGTCGACTGGCAGCAGGAGTGTATGCGGACGGCGGTAAGCCAGCGTTACAATTTTACCATTTACGGCAAACCCAAAGATCTGAATTACGCCTTCTCCTTGGCGTTCAATAACCAGCAGGGTGTCATTCGGCAAACCGGCGTCAAGCAGTACATCGCCCGGCTCAATCTTGAATGGACGGTCATTCCGCGCCTCAAAATCGGTTCCCGCTTCAACCTGGCGCATATCCATTCCGATATGACGCAGGCTACGGGCGGCGGCCGGATGTCGTCGGCGACGTCCCTGACCCGTTCGATGATCTCGTACAGACCCTACTTTGCCGACTATGACGCGGAGGATCTGTACAACTACGACGACGGAGACGAGGATCTCAAATCCAGCCCGTACCGCTGGATGGACAAGAATCATTTCAGCAACGACAGGAAGGATTACAGGATTACGCCGACCCTCTATGCGGAGGCGACCATTACCCCCTGGCTCACCTTCAAGAGTACGGCCGGCCTGGACTACCGCAATTCGGAGCGGCGCAAATTCAAGTCCTCCGCCATCAACACGACCAGTTCGGGATCGGCCGGCGCCCTCGGCTCGTACGAGTACTTCAACTGGAACTGGGACAATCTGCTGATGTTCAATAAGCGCTGGAAGGGGCATTCCCTTTCCGGAACGGCGGGCATTACCTTCTTCAGCAAGTTTATCGGTACGCAGACCGTCGAAGGATGGAACATCGACCAGTTCAAGGGCGGGCTGGACTGCATCAACTATGCGCCCAACCGAAGGGAGTCCTACACCGAAGTGCAAAGCCGCACGCTTTCGTTCCTCGCCCGGGCTATCTACAGTTACAAGGACCGGTATGTGCTGACGTCCACCTTCCGTGCGGACGGATCCAGCAAATTCCTCGGCAAGAACAAATGGGGCTTCTTCCCCTCTTTTGCGGCAGCCTGGCGTGTCAGCCAGGAACCCTGGTTCTCGAGTTCCTGGATTTCATCCATGAAACTCCGGGCGGGATGGGGCCGTGTGGGTGACCAGTCCATTGCGGAATACCAGACGGGCAATACCTTTACGATTTCCGCCATCTCAGCCCATGATCCGGGAAATATGTCGGAGACATCGGTCACGGTAACACCGGCCAATTTGGCCAATCCGGACCTTCGCTGGGAAACCACTGAACAGATTAACGGCGGTCTCGACCTGAGCCTTTGGAACGGACGGGTCAGCATCGCAGCGGACGGCTATAGGAAAACGACTTTCGATTTGTTACAGGCCAAGGAAATCCCTGCCTCTACCGGCATGACTTCCTATTATGTAAACGAAGGGACCATCCGCAACAGCGGCTTCGAATTTACCCTGGAAGCGGTTCCCATCAAAACGGCCAACTTTGAGTGGACGCTGGGCGGCAACCTTTCCATCAACCGGAACAAAATTGTCTCCATCAGCGAAACGGCCGACCGTAAGTCTGTCTGGGTCAGTCCGACCGAGCAGAAGGAAGTGGTGTGCTTCGAGGGAGCGCAGGTCGGCAATTCCGCCTATTGCGCGCAGACGGCGAATATCTTTATGCAGGGCTACGAGATGGGCCTGTTCTATGGATACAAAATCAAGCGGATCGTTCCCGAGGGCGAGACCGGAACGCCTGTAAGCAATGGAGGGACGCCGCGCGCTCCCGGAAGCATCGATTTTTACGATCTCAACGGGAATGGCTATATCGACGAAGGTGACCGCACCATCATCGGTAACCCCAATCCGAAACTGATCTACGGCTTCAATACCTCTTTCCGCTATAAGACCCTGACCCTCTCGGTGACGTTCAGCGGCTCGTACGGGAACGACCTTTTCAATTTCAATTCGGCGGTGGAGACGGCGAGCAACGTCGTCAAGCACAATATCGTCCGTTCGGCTTATTACGACGCCTGGCGGCCGGACAATCCCGGAGCACGGTATCCCGCCATGGACAAGATGGAAAACAGCGATTTCAAGAAATTCACAAGCCTTTACATCGAAGACGGCTCCTATCTTCGGATTTCCGACATTTCGCTTTCCTACCTGATCCAGCTGAAGAAAAAGGCCCTGCGAAGCATTACCCTGACCGCTTCGGCGGCGAATCCTTTTGTCTTTACCAAATACACCGGCTGGGATCCAGACGTGAACACGTATGGTACCAATGTCAAGAAGATGGGAATCGACGGCGGGTCTTATCCTTCCTGCCGCACCTTCTCCTTCGATGTCCGGTTCTCATTCTGATGCGCCATGAAGAAGTATTTACCTCTCATATTACTTGCCCTGGTCTCCTGCAAGGGATTCCTGGAAGAGGTGCCGACCACGTCGCTTTCGGAGAAAGACGTATATGATTCGCCGCAGGCACTGGAGGCCAATATCAACGGCTGCTACCTGACCCTCAACAACTCGTCTCTCTGGAAGGGAACGATGTACGAGTATTTCCAGACCGGGTCTGGCCTCATCATCTGGGGCGGCAACCGGACCACGGACGAGTGGCTGGACGGCATGTATTTTACGAAGTACTCCACCGACATCCTCGGCAACAAGAATGTCTGGACCGCCGTCTGGCTGGGAATCAACCGATGCAACCGCCTGATTGACAATCTCCCAGACAGTCCTGTCGATGAAGGATTCAAGAAGGAGATCGAGGCGGAAGCCCGCCTGATCCGTGCCCATTTCTACTTCACGGCCGTCCGCATCTGGGGTGACGTGCCCCTCCTGACGTCGTCGCCCGATGAGGCGTCGAAACTCTACAATCCCCGGAAACCGTTCCCGGATGTATATGCACAGGTGCTGGAAGACCTGACATTTGCGGAGGAGCATATGCGTGGCCCGGAGCGGGCGGAAGAGGCGGCCCCGGGCAAGAACCGGCCGAATAAATGGGCGGCCACGGCGCTCAAATCCTCGGTCTACCTGACCATCGGGTCCCTCCTGTCGTCCCCGGATGATAATTTCTGGGACACGGCCAGGCGGACGCCGGATTTCAGCGCCTCAGGGATCTCATCGGCCGCCGATGCTTTTACACAGGCTTACGATACGGCGATTGACGTAATTGAGCATGGGCCCTATTCGCTCTCACCGGACTTCCGGGCCCTGTTCCGCTGGACGGAACCGGGAGACTGGTTCCTGCCTGAGAGTATCCTCAAGATCACCTCCTCCAACAAGGCCGGGCAGAATTATTGTTCGACCCATATGCTTCCGGCCTTTCCTGAGGGCAGTTCCAATTATGCGACAACCAACTCCAACGCGGGTCGGGTACGACCTTCGCGGTTTGCCATTGAGAATATCCTTAAGTATTCCGGCGGCAAGAAAGGAACCGGGTCACACAACAGTTCACTGTATGCCTCTGCCTCAGAT
>JAEEHS010000043.1 GCA_016281015.1 Bacteroidales bacterium | reverse complement strand
GATCAAACTCTTCATTGTATATTCTTTATAATTCTAAGCTCGATCCCCGGCACTTCGTTTCCATAAAAGAAACTGACGCTCGTTTAAAAGTAAATTGTGTTACACAATTTCTCGGTACTTGCTTGTACTTTCCTTTTCAGTCTTTTCAATGATCTTGCGTAAAAATCCCGCTCGTTTTTCAAGCGGGATTGCAAAGGTACGAACTTTTTCCGAACCGACAAATTATTTTGAAAAAATTTTTGAAGTTTTTTACGCCAAAAACCACAACTCACTGTCTTTCAATGTCAAAAATCTGATCAGCAAAATCCAGTATCCACCCCCAGTCTTCTGCAAAAAGACCGTGGCCACCGCTGCGACGCACATAACCGACCCGCTCTCCGATGGCCGAAGTCTCCTCATCCGCAGGCCACGCAACGGCGGGAAGCCCCTCTGCGCCGAGAAAACGCCACACCACAGAAGCAGCCTTCAGTGCCAAAAACTCGCCATAGGTATCAAACCAGGGATTATTGAATCCTTCCACCAGCAGCGGCCGGGGCGCCACACAGGATAGCAGCAGATGCTGATCAAAGGGCTGTGATGCCTCCGCTTCCGCATACTTGGCATATGCCGGACTCCACCAGTGCGGGAAATGCTCGACTTCCGAGGCGACATACTCCCCGAAGTTCCGCTTGCTGAGCGGCGCTCCCCCGCCCCCGGTCTGGTTCGGCGCCACAATGGCGAAGCGCTCGTCGAAAGCCCCGGCCAAAAGCGCCGCCTTGCCAAGGCGCGAAGATCCTGTCACGACAACCCGGTCCTCATCGATGGACGCATCCTCTTCCAGCATGTCCAGCCCCCGGCTCATGGCCCAGGCCCAGGCAATCAGCGAGCCCGGACGGGCCAGGGTCGCTTGAAGGGAGGGATCGGCAGGATCGGGCGTAACATCCCCGTAACAGGCTGTCACAAAGGCATATCCACGGGAAATCATCTCATGGATCGGGAAGACCGTCTCGCGACTCCGCTCCGGGGTAAACATTCCCCGCGACCGTTCCGTCGCGCGATGATGGACAATGCCATATTGCTCATTGTCCTCCAGCCAGGAGGAAGGAAGCAGCACCTCGGGGTCGTCCGTAGTCGTATGGTTTCCATAAAAATTCAGCATTAAGATGGCCGGAGAGGGCCTATCTGAGCGAGTGGGAGCCATAATGAGCCAGTCAATCGAAGGACCATCCGGACGGAAAGACATCCGGACCTGCCGCCGCCAAGCCTTCCCTTCCAGCGCCGGACCTTCTTCCAGCGTCTCGAGAGAGTAGCGCCGCGGCTTCGGCATGGACCCATACATTTCCTGTTGGAAGAGGTCCAGAATCTCCTTCCGCCGCCGTTTCCAGTCGCAAACGGTCTTGACCGGCGTCCCGTCCGCAAAGCTCAGCGGATCTTCCAGCGCATAGGGCTTCACCTGCGCCTCATCCTTATTATAGGTATATTTCCATTTGTTCTCCCGAAAGACCGGACCACCATCTTTGGGCGCGTCCATCATATCGCGGAAACGCCGGCAGGACAGCGTACAGCGCTGGATGAGCACATCCTCACTGGCCCACGATGACGAGCGGAGTACGGTATGGGCCTTTCCTTTCAGGCCCTCGACGCTCACCTCCCGGTTTTCTCCTTCCAGGGTCAGCAGATCCCCCCGGCAATCCACCTGGCAGTCCCGAATTGAAACCCGGGCGCAGCGGGACAGGACGACGCCGCCTCCCAGCGTGCCGCTCCCGGCGATGGAAAAACCGTCACAGGCATCCGCATGGACCAGTGCCGTTTCCACCGCTACACCCTGTAGCACAGCCCCCTTTTCCAGCAACAGATGGGTCCTGGGCTTGAAATGCAAGGTTTCCGAACGCCAGAGGCCGGCAGGAATCACCACGGTGCCGCCCCGGCGAGCCGCTGCATTGATGGCGCGCTGGATGGCCGCGGTCTGAACGGCGGTCGTATCGCATTTCGCGCCGTAGGCCGTAATGACATAGCGGCGCTCCTCCCGGCCGCCCAGACACGCGACAAGGACCAGAACGGACAGAATCAGATTTTTCAAAAGTATCAAGCTTTAATGTTTACAAAAATAAGGATTATTTATGACAAGAAAAATGTATATTTGCCTTATGAAAAAGATAAGCCTCTTTCTTAGCCTGTTGCTTCTTCCGCTTGGCCTCTCTGCGGAAAAGCCTTCCGTCAGCGTGGACGGTTCCCTGTTGTTTTCGTCCACTTATATCTGGAGAGGCGACCGGCTCTGCGGTTTTCACCTGAATCCCAACGTGGGGGTCAATCTCGGCGGATTCCGCCTCGAAAACAATTCATACTTTTCCACGGACGGCCTCTATAAGGAAATCGACTGGGACCTGTCGTACACATTTGGCGACTTCTCGATCCACCTGTTGGACTATTTTTCCCATACGGCCGGTGACCCGGAGTATTATTTCGACTGGCGGAGAGGCCCCTCTTCGCACATGGACGAAATCGGACTTTGTTATGAGAGTTCAGCCATTCCGCTGAATGTCAGCTGGTATACCTTTGTATGGGGTGACTGGTGGGAGAACGAGGACGGGACGACGGGGCCCCTCACCTTCTCCTCCTTCCTGGAAATCGGCACCTACCATGAATTCGAAGACGGCGGTGCGGCCTCCCTTACCCTCGGCACCAGTGTCCTGAAAGGGTATTATACGGATTATAGCAAGAGCTTCATGCCGGTGCATATCGGCCTTGGCTACAGCAAGACGCTTTCTGCGGGCAAGTTGTCGATTCCGCTGGAAGTCCAGATTGTCGTCAATCCCTACCAGCGCAGGGTCCATGCCGGCGCTTCCATCGGCCTGGCGTTCTGAGGCATTGTATATCCGCAAAAAAATGTCTACCTTTGTGTAACTATACCACAAAGCAAGACATGAAACCCAATGAATTCGATGTAATCATCATCGGCGGCGGCATCACAGGGGCCGGCACGCAGCGCGACTGCGCGATGCGGGGCCTGAGGACGCTGCTGATTGAGCGAAGCGACATCGCGACCGGGGCGACGGGCCGCAACCACGGCCTCCTTCACTCCGGCGCCCGCTATGCCGTCAACGACGCGGAATCCGCGGAAGAATGTATCCGGGAGAACATGATCCTCCGCCGGATTGCCGCCCACTGCGTCGAGGAAACGGACGGCCTGTTCATCACCCTGCCGGAGGACGACCTCGCCTACCAGGAGACTTTCATCGCCTCCTGCCTCAAGGCCGGAATCCGGGCCGAGCGGATCGATCCGGCGGAGGCCCGCCGCCTGGAGCCTTCGGTCAATCCCGAGCTCATCGGCGCCGTCAAGGTGCCGGACGGCAGCGTGGACCCCTTCCGCCTCTGCGCCGCGAACATGCTGGATGCGAAACTCCATGGCGGCCAGGTACTTCTGTACACCGAAGTGACGGGTTTCATCAAGGAAGGTGACACCATCAAAGGTGTCCGGACCTATAACCACCAGACCCACGAAGAGGGCGAATACTACGCCCCCGTCACGGTCAATGCCTGCGGGATCTGGGGACAGAAGATTGCGGAGATGGCCGGTGTCAAGATCGGCATGTTCCCGGCGAAAGGCGCCCTCCTGATCTTCGCTCACCGGGTCAACAATGTCGTCATCAACCGCTGCCGCAAACCCGCCAATGCAGACATCCTGGTCCCTGGAGACACGGTCTGCGTCATCGGAACGACTTCCACCCGCATCCCTTTCGAAGAGTGCGACACCGTCCATGTCACCCCGGACGAGGTGGACCTGCTGATTACCGAAGGCGCCAAACTGGCCCCGGCCCTGAATTCCACCCGGATCCTGAGGGCCTACGCCGGCGTCCGGCCGCTCGTGAGCGCGGACAACGACCCCAGCGGCCGCAACATTTCCCGCGGCATCGTCTGCCTGGACCATGAAGAGCGCGACGGCCTGAAAGGCTTCATCACCATCACCGGCGGCAAACTCATGACCTACCGCCTGATGGCGGAGATGGCGACAGACGCCGTCTGCCGGAAACTCAGCGTCAACCGCCAGTGCGAAACCGCGACGACCCCGCTCCCCGGCAGTGAGAAGCCATCTTATAAAGAAGTCGCCGACACAATCTGGGCTGCTCCGACAACGGTCCAGAAGGCCGCCACGGGCCGTCTCGGCACCCGGGCCGCCCGCTTCAAGGACAACGACCGCTACGACAGTGCCCTCGTATGCGAATGCGAGGAAGTCTCCGTCGGCGAAATCAACGCCGCCATCGAGCGTCTGGATGTATCGAACCTCACGGACCTTCGCCGCCGCACCCGCATGGGCATGGGCACCTGCCAGGGCGAGCTTTGCGCCTGCCGCGCCGCCGGCCTCCTGGCCAAAGCCCATGGCTGCGTCGAGCGGGAACGGGAGGACCTGAAAGACTTCCTCAACGAGCGCTGGAAGGGCAACTTCCCCATCGGCTGGGGCGATACGCTCCGCGAAGCGGAATATACACAATGGGTCTATAAACACGTACTGGGCGTATGAAACTGGATACTGTCATCATCGGCGGCGGACTCGCCGGCCTGACTGCCGGCATCAGCCTGCAGAAAGCGGGAAAGAAAACCGCCATCATTTCCGCCGGGCAAAACGCCCTGCATTTCTTCTCCGGCAGTTTCGAATCCATGCAGGAGGCGCCCGAGCGGGCCATCGACCTCTTTGAGGAGGCCGGCATCCGGCTCCATTACCGGGAGGGAGCGAGGCTGATGCCCATGGGCACGTTCCGACCCGCCGTCCTCTCGCTGGAAGACGTCAGCATCTTCCCGGAAGGCCAGCTTCCCCGCCGCGCCCTCGTCATCAATTTCACGGGCTATCACGACTTCTTCTCCTCCTTCATCGCAGAAGGACTGGAGAAAGCGGGGGCCAGCTGCCGCATCCGTTTCATCCGCATCGACGAGATGGAGCACCTGCGCCTGTCCCCCAGCGAGATGCGTTCGGTCCATATCGCCCGCGTCATGGACAAGGTCTGGGAGAAAGTCGTACAGGAAGTGCGCATCCTGCTCAAGGACGAAGACACGGTCATCCTCCCGCAGGTTTTCGGCCTCAAGGATGCTTCCGTTCCCGGAAAAATCCGCGCCAACATCCCCGCCAAGGTCGTCTTTGTCGGCACCCTGCCGCCTTCCGTCCCCGGCGTGCGGACCCAGCAACTCCTCCGCCGGCGCTATGAGCTCCTCGGCGGGACCTACCTGATGGGCGACGAAGTCCTCTCCGCCACCCTGGACGGGGACCGCGTCACCGGCCTGACAACCCGCAATCTCCAGGGCCATCCCATCACGGCCGACCATTTCATCCTTGCCACCGGCGGCTACTTCTCCAAAGGCCTGGAATCCAACCCTGAGCATGTCTGGGAGCCGCTTTTTGGACTGGATGTAGAGGCGCTTGAGGACCGGAACGACTGGTATGAACGGGACTTCGCCAAAGACCAGCCCTACCTCCGTTTCGGCGTCAAGACCGACCCCGAGCTGAGGGCCCTCAAAGACGGAAAGCCCCTCCGCAATCTGTATGTCGCCGGGTCCATTCTCGGCGCAACGAGAGAAGACATGGGCATCGGCGGCGGCCTCGCTCTCCGCAGCGCCCTCGCCGTGGCTGAAACGATCGCAAAAGACTGAAGCGTATGACACTGCAAGAATATACCACCAGCGCGCACAATTTTGAAGAGTGCATGAAGTGTACCGTGTGTACCGCCTACTGCCCTGTCGTCCAGGTGAACCCCCTCTATCCCGGCCCGAAACAGGCCGGCCCGGACGGCGAACGGCTGCGCCTGAAAGACCCGTATTTCTTCAACCAGGCCCTGAAGTACTGCCTTAACTGCAAGCGCTGCGAGGTAGCCTGCCCTTCCGGGGTCCATGTCGCCGACATCATCCAGTCCGCACGGATCCGCTATGACCACAGCGCACCGAAACTGCGCGACCGGATCCTGGCCTCGACCGACTTCATGGGCAAGCTCGCCCGGCCTTTCGCCCCCATTGTCAATGGCGTGACCTCACTCGGCGTGACAAAGACCGTCCTGGACGCTACCCTCGCCATCGACCGGCACCGGACCTTCCCGAAGTACAGCGCGACGAGTTTCGAAGGCTGGCTCAAACGCCATCACCGCAGCCAGGCCGCCTTCCCCGAACAGGTCGCCTATTTCCACGGCTGCTATGTCAATTACAACTATCCGCAGCTCGGAAAGGACCTTGTCAAGGTGATGAACGCCCTCGGCATCGGGGTCCAGCTGCTGGAGAAAGAGAAATGCTGCGGCATCGCGATGATTGTCAACGGAATGTCCAAGGAGGCCACCAAACATGCCAAGCACAACATTTCCACTATCGAGAAAGCCGTCGCGAAGGGGCTGAAAGTCGTCACGACTTCCTCCACCTGCACCTTCACGATGCGGGACGAGTATCCGTCCCTGCTGGGCGTGGACAACAGCGCCGTCCGCGACTCCATCCAGCTGGCGACCCGCCTCATCTTCGAGAAACTGGAAGCCGGCGCCAAGCTCGAATTCCGGCCGGATTTCCATCTGAAAGTCGCTTACCATACACCCTGCCACATGGAAAAACTCGGCTGGGGCGTCTTCTCGGAGCGCCTTCTGAAAATGATACCTGGCGTGGAATTCACCCTGCTGGACAGCGCCTGCTGCGGCATCTCGGGCACATACGGATTCAAAAAGGAGAACTACGAGGCCTCACAGGCCATCGGAGCTCCCCTCTTCGACCAGATCCGCGCCGTCAATCCGGACGTTGTCGCCTGCGACTGCGAGACCTGTAAGTGGCAGATTGAGATGTCAACCGGCTACACGGTCAAGCACCCGATTTCCATCCTCGCCGAAGCCCTAGCGTAGGCGGAAGATACCGTCCTGGCCCTGGAGCCAGAAATGGCCGCGGAAGCGGCTGATATCCTCCAGTTCGCCGGTGGTGCAATTTGAAAGGTCCATGGTTTCCATGGACTTTTTCTTGAGGTCCCAGACATAGAGGATGGAAGGATGTTTGGACGTGCCGACGCCGGTCGGCATATAGAGCTTGTCCCTGAAGACATACAGGCCCTGGCCGATCGGATTGAAACGGAAGCCGGAGACCTCCTCGATCAGGTAATCCTCCAGCGCGTCCTCCCGCCGGAGCGTCACGAAATCCCCTTCCGAGAGGGCCGGAAGGCGGAATTTGATGATCCGGTGGCAGTTCTTCGGGTCGGAATTGTTGATGGTATTGCCATAGCCGTAGAGGAACTTCCCTTTCCGGTCGATGACCCACTGGAGCGCATAGCCGAAATCCTGGACCGTATCCTCATAAAAGATCGTCTGGACCAGGGTCGAAGACTGGAGGTCCGGCGAAATCCGCTCCACGAAAAGCAGGTCCTTCCGCCCATCGAGGGGTTTCTTGTGGCATTGGCTGACGTAAGCAAGCGGCAGCGGATCCTTCGGGTCGTATTTCTCCACGCCGAACGTGACGACATTGGCATGGTTCACCTCGTTGAACGAAGCCAGCTTGAACTGTCCGACCTTCTGGAAGTCCTTGCCGGACAACTTGTAAACCGTCGCCGCCCCCCGGTCCTGACAGCTGAGCATGTACTTCCCGGCAATGTCCATCCCCTGATAGGAGAAACCGCGCTGCTCGCGGGGGAAGCCCTGCATGGGGCCCAGATGGTCCGCCCGCTGGGCGGAAAGGCCGAATGACGAAAGCGCCAGCACGGCCGTCAAAGCAAATCTATTCATGGCATAGCAATAATTTACCGAATTCTTCCAGGTCGGCGACGACAAGGTCTCCGGGGCGCGACACCTCATGAAGCATCTCACGGGTCGTTTCGCCGGAAAGGACCAGCACAGGCAGCGCTCCGGCCCTTCTGGCCATCTCCACGTCGGTATAGGCCCGGTCCCCGACCATCGCCACCTCGTCTTTCTCCAGGCCGAGCTTGGCCTCCAGTTCCAGCAGCATCGTCGGATCCGGCTTGCCGAGCACCTTGTCGGCCTTGCGTCCGGTCGCCGCCTCGATGCAGGCCTGGATAGACCCGCAGTCCACCAGGACCGTCTCCTCCTCCGTAGGACAGACCCAGTCCGGATTGGTGGCCAGATACGGAACCCCCTGCCGGGCCCACCAGGCCGCCTTGCAGAGCCGCCGGTAGGTCAAAGTCATGTCAAAAGAGACCACCAGCACGTCCGGAGCAAGGTTTTCCTCTTCCCCGACCAGCGTGTAGCCGGATTGACGCAGCAGCGTCTGGAGGCTCTCCGTCCCGAGCACATATATCCGCCGGGCCAGCGGGAAATGCCGCTTGAGATACTCGACCATGCTCCTGGAGGTCGTCAGCATCTGGTCTTCTCCGATTTCTATCCCCATCCCAGAGAGCTTCCGGAGATAATCCGCCGGAGACTTGGTCGGATTGTTCGTCAGAAAACTATAGCCGATTCCCTTCTCATCCAACCCCTTGAGAAAAGGCAGGGTGAAAGGAAAAATCTGATTCCCGAGATAAATCGTCCCGTCCATGTCCATGACGACATGACGGATTTTCCGAAGACGGTCATTCATGGACATATCCATCATCTTTGATATTCCAAAGGGTGGCGATGAGGAGGCCTCCGCCGATGGCGATGAAGGCCATGATGAGGAAAAGATTTCCCCAGAAAGCGTCGCCGAAGCGGTCGGAAAGGAGACCGACGCCCGCGCCGGTGAACAGGGTGCTCAAATAGGAGAACAGGCCGATGAAGCCGGCGGCGGCCGAGGCGGCCTTCTTCGTCACCTGGTTGCCTGAAATCACGGCGAAAAGGGCCTGGGGACCATAGAGGAAGAACCCGGCCAGGGCCAGAAGCACCAGCATCACGACCGGAGAGGTCCCTGCGGGCAAGAAGTGGATGGCCAGAAGGCAGACGCCCGTCAGGATCATCTCGATGACGCAGACCTGCTGGCCGCGGGAATGGAACCAATGGTCCGTCACCCAGCCGGCGGCGAGCATGCCGAGACATCCGGCAATCTCGAAGATGCCGATGGTCCATCCCGCCAGCTGCGGGGAAAGTTGCTGTTCACCCTGCTGAAGGAATTTGGGGCCCCAGTCCAGCACGGCGAAACGGACGATATAGAGCATCAGGGCCGTCGTCGCGATAATCCAGACGACGGGATTCTTGAACACCTTGTCCATCACGAACTTCCGGTATCCTTCCTTTGTATCGTCATCGTCCAGTTCGGTCTTGGTGTCGGGCAGTTCGGGAAGGCCGACGGAGGAGGGCGTGTCACGGAGTGTCAGGATGATGAAGGCGACGCCGCCGGCACCGATGGCCGCCGGAATCCAGAAACACCAACGCCAGCCCATGGAGGCGACGATGGAGCCGCATACGATGGAGACGATGGCGGCGCCGATGGAATGGGACATGTTCCAGATGGACATTTTCGTGGCCAGTTCCTTCGGCGGGACCCAATGGACCATCAGGCGGTTGCAGGGACCGAAGCCGGCGCCCTGGAAAACATTGTTGAGTACCAGCAGGACCGCCATAACCGCGACCATGGCATTGACAAAGTCGGGACCGCTCTCCTGCCCTGTGATCCAATGGCTGATGTCCGCACTCCATCCGAAGAGGAAGTTCAGGACGACGCAGGCCCCGAGGCCGATGACAAGGTGCCAGCGGGCGTTCGCGCGGTCGGCGATGAAACCGTTCAGGAACTTCGAGACGCCGTACACCAGGCCGACAAGGGTCAGGATAATGCCGAAGGATGTATCCGTGATGCCATACTCCTGCCCGAGGGCCGGCATGGCGAAGGCGAAGTTCTTCCGGACGAAATAGAACACGGAATAGCCGATCATCGAACAGATGATGACCCGCCATTGCCAGTACTGGAAGCGT
>JAEEHS010000042.1 GCA_016281015.1 Bacteroidales bacterium | reverse complement strand
ATGGAATACATCTTCGTCGGCGGCGGCGCCGGCATGGCCCCGCTCCGCAGCCACATCATGCACCTGTTCAAGACCCTCAAGACCGGCCGCCAGGTCCGCTTCTTCTATGGCGCCCGCGCCCTGGTCGAGGCCTTCTACCTGGAAGACTTCGCCGAAATCGAGAAGGAGTTCCCGAACTTCCACTTCACCCTGGCCCTGGACCGTCCGGATCCCGCAGCCGACGAGGCCGGCGTCAAGTACACCCCGGGCTTTGTCCACAATGTGATGTACGAGACCTATCTCAAGGACCACGAGGCCCCCGAGGACATCAAGTACTTCATGTGCGGTCCGCCCATGATGGTCAAGTGCGTGAACGAGCTGCTGGACAGCCTCGGTGTCGCACCGGAGAGTATTCTCTACGACAACTTCGGCGGTTAATCCCCGCCCCATCCCTAACAGAAAGCCCGGCTCTCAACGAGTCGGGCTTTCTGTTATTCGTGCAGGTGCCGCAGCACCATCAGGCGGATGCAGTCGGCGACGTGTTTCTCGGAATCGGTCGCCTTCTCGAAGAGTTCCGCCAGGTTCTTGTACTTGGTCATTTCCCTCAGGTCTTCCTCCTCGGTGAAAATATAACCGATATATTCCTCATAGGCATCGTCGGCGGCATGCTCGAGCTCTGCGACCCGGTCACACTGCAGCGAAATGGCCGAGGCCTTGTGATGGATGTCCCAAAGCATCGGAAGCAGGTCCCGGAGCGCGAGCGCCTCGTCCCGGATAATCTGGGACAGGTCCTTGAGCTGGGCGTCAATCTTCTTGGGATGGTAGATCAGCACCGCCTTGGAGGCGTCTTTGATGACATCCAGGCAGTCATCCATGGACATCGCCACCGTCGTCAGGTCGGTCCGGCTGAGTTGGCCGAGCAGGCGTCCCGACAACAGCTCCCGGAACTCGGTCAGGAGCGCATCTCCCTGGACTTCGCAGGTCTTGATTTCTTTCTGGATGCGTTTCCATTCCGCCGCGTCCATGGTGGACAGCATATGGCAAAGGGCCTCGGAAGTCTGGCAGAGAAACGCGGCCTGCTGAGAAAAAATCGGCATCAAATCCCGTTTCGGGTGAAAAAGATGACGAAGTTGACGAATTATTTTCATAAAATAAATTTTACTATCCTCATTTTTTTTGCGACAAACGTCGCAAAAACAGTTAATTTGTCATAAAAACATAAAAAGTTGCAGCCTCCCGGGCAATTTTCGTATGAAAATCCGTCATCTTGACGTAGTTTTGCAGCCGAACAAACGCTACGACGATGATGAGCCGCACACACTACATATCAGGCCGGAATCTCCATTTAGCTATCCTTGCTCCTTCCTTCTGCTCCCGCTTCGGGAACCACATGTCTGTGGTAATCGCGACAGCTCTCCTGTCTCCGGCCTTTTTTTCCTGCCAAAAGGAGGCGTCCCCTCAGGGAACTGAGCCTACGCCCGTGCAAATATATATACTCCGCGCCAAAAAAACAACGCTCCAGGGCCTGGACCTGTTCTTTTTCCATGATGACGCGCTCGCGCTCCTGGACAGTTACCAGCACATCGATGCTCCCGCCCAGGAGCGAGTTCAGGGCATCGCCGGCAGCGGAGCCCACCATCTTGTGGCCTTTTCCAACGTCCCCGCCACCCGCTTTCTATGGAGCGACATCCGTTCCGTTCCAGCTCTCTCTTCCGTAAGCTTCTCGCTGGAAGACGATTCGCCTGCCGCTCCATTTCTATTTGGACAGTGTCCGCTTGAAGAGGGACGATCGCGCCGGTGTACCCTGAGACTGACACCGGCCCTCTGCAAAATCGAACTCTGCTCCCTTTCCTGCGACTTCCGGGGAAAAGCCTATGAAGGCCTTCCGTTTCATCTCGAGCGCATCTTCCTGACCTACGCCAACGAAACGTTCCAGCCCCTTTCGCCGGGGACGGCGATGAGTTACCGGAATCCGGGCTATCTGGCGGAAGCCTCCCTGTTTCAACATCCGGAGATGCTGCTTCGGCCCATCGGACAGGACATCACCGCGACCAGGAGCGAGCTGGAAGAAAGCCTGTACTGCTATCCCAATCCGGCGACGGGCGCCGAGATGGGGCGCATGCCGACACACCTCGTCCTGGAAGGCAGCCTGGACGGACAGCACTGCTATTATCCTATTCCCCTCCCCGCCCTGGAAGCGAATACCCATTACAGCGTACAACTGACTTTGACCCGCCTCGGCTCAACGGATCCGGACATCCCGGTCGAGAGCGGAACCCTCATCCTTGAAAGCGAGACCCAGCCATGGAACCAAGCAGAAAACAGAACCATCTCATTCTGAGCATTTTCCTTCTCGCCTCCTGTACCAGCATGCCCCAGCCGGAGAAAGAGACGGTGACCCTCAGCATCGAACGGCCCTCCACCCGTTCCGCCGACCCGGATGAATACCGGATCAGCGACTGCCAGGTCTGGGTTTTCCATCCGTCCGGGCTGGCGGAAGAACAGCACTACATCTCCCCGCGGGAAAGGGAGGGCGCAACGGGGCCCGTCCGGCTGTCCCTGCGACTGGTCCGGAACATTCCTTACCGAATCTACGCCTGTGCCAACCTGGGATACCGCCTGCCGCTAAGGAGCGAAGAGGAGCTCCGCTCCTTCCGTTTCCATCTCGCCTATCCGGACGAATACTCCCGCGGCATGCCGATGGCCGCGTACCTGGAGGAGGCCCTCCTGAAAGAGGAAACCGAGGTCATCTCCCTCCCGCTGGATCGCCTGATGGGACGCATCGACCTGGTCATCGACCGGGAAGGACTCGACCCGGATGTGCAGCTTACCTTCCGGGAGGCCCGCATCGGCGCCTGTCCCCGTTCCGTCCAGCCTTTCGACAGGAGCCGGGCGGAATCGGCGGAAGGACTCTTTTCCAGCGGTTTTGTCAAAGAAGGAAGTGACTGTGATATCCTCAACCGGGAGATTCGCGGAAGGGAAAGCGGCACGCTCAGCCTCTACCTCCTGGAAAACGACCAGTCCGCAGGACGGGAAGCGCTCTCGTCCTACCTGGAACTGAAAGCGGAATACCTCTCACCGGATTGGGAGACCTCTCCGGGCGAATACCTGATCTACCGCTTCTACCTGGCGGAGAACCATTTCCTGCAGCGGAACACGGTCTATCCCATCACCGTCCGCCTCGAGGGGGACGCCCTCCATGCCGAAGGGTGGAACCTCGACCGGGAAGGTCTCCGGGAGCGCATCCGCTTCGAACTCCACCCCGCCGCGTTCAACACCTGTACGCGTCAGGAACATTACCACATCTGGTGCGACATCTCCCCCTCCCGGACCCCGGTGGAGATCGAGCCGCTCGCCTACGACGAGGATGAGCGCGTCGCCGCCCTGTACGACTACACCCTCGACCCGGACGGCCATGGGCTGACCATCCATCCCCACAAAGGCGGAACGGCGATGGTATATATCAAAGCAGGGCATCCCGTGGACCGGGACACCCTGGCGATGCTGGTGATCGACCCTTAGCGGCCTTTGTACATCTCGTCGTAATATTTCTGGTAGCCTCCGCTGGTCACCTGGTCCATCCAAGCCTGGTTGTCGAGATACCAGCGGACCGTCTTTTCAATCCCCTCTTCGAACTGGAGGGAAGGCTCCCAGCCCAGTTCTTTCTGGAGTTTCGAGGAGTCGATGGCGTAGCGGAGATCATGTCCGGCGCGGTCTGTCACATAGGTAATGAGGTCCATGTCCTCCCCTTCCGGGCGGCCCAACAGGCGGTCGACGGTATGGATAAGGACTTTGATGATATCGATGTTCTTCCACTCGTTGAAGCCGCCGATGTTGTAGGTTTCAGCGATTTTGCCCTGGTGGAAAATCAGGTCGATGGCCCGGGCATGGTCCTCGACATAGAGCCAGTCACGGACATTCTCGCCCTTGCCATAGACCGGGAGCGGCTTGCGATGGCGGATGTTGTTGATAAACAGCGGAATCAGCTTCTCCGGGAACTGGTAGGGGCCATAGTTATTGGAGCAGTTCGTGACGATCGTCGGCAGACCAAAGGTGTCATGGAAGGCACGGACAAAATGGTCGGAAGAAGCCTTGGCGGCGCTGTAGGGGCTGTGCGGCTGGTATTTGAGATCCTCCGTAAAGAACTTTTCCCCGTAAGCGAGATGATGTTCCCCGCTGGAGGCCTTCGTCGTAAACGGCGCTTCTATTCCCTCGGGATGAGTCATTTCGAGGGCGCCATAGACTTCGTCGGTGGAGATGTGGTAAAAACGTTTCCCCTCCCAGTCTCCGTTCCAACAGGCTTTGGCCGCCTGCAGGAGCGAGAGCGTACCCATGACATTGGTCTGGGCGAAGGTGAAGGGATCCTTGATGCTGCGGTCGACATGGGACTCGGCGGCGAGATGGATGACCCCATCCACCTTCTCCTGCTGCATCAGGGCCAGCACACCCTCGAAATCGCAGATATCCATCTTGACGAAGCGGTAGTTCGGCTTGTCCTCGATATCCTTGAGGTTCGCAAGGTTCCCGGCATAAGTCAGCTTGTCCAGGTTGATGATCCGGTAGTCCGGGTACTTGTTCACCATCAGCCGCACCACGTGTGAACCGATGAATCCGGCACCGCCGGTAATGATGATCGAGCGTTTCATAGCAAGTTATGGATGCATTTTTTCAGGGAATCGGTCCAATAAGGGATCTTCAGGCCAAAAGTCTCCTTGATTTTGGTCTTGTCCAGGACCGAGTAAGCGGGGCGGACGACCTTGGAGGGAAATTCGTCCGAATGGCAGGGCTGGATGTCGCAGGCCGTCTGTCCGGCATATTCGGCAATCATCTTGGTGAAGTCATACCAGGAGCAGACCCCTTCGTTGGAGAAATGATAGATGCCGTCGGGGCCGCCCTGGGAGGCGACCGCAAGGATGGCATCGGCAAGGTCCCCTGCATAGGTCGGAGTCCCGACCTGGTCGAATACGACCTTCAGGGAGGGCTTCTCGGCCGTCAGGCGCAGCATGGTCCTGACGAAGTTTTTGCCATATTCGCTGTAGAGCCAGGCCGTCCGGATGATGACATGGCGGACGCCGCTCCGGAGGATGGCCTGTTCGCCATGGAGTTTGGTCAGCCCGTAAACACCGGTCGGCGTCCCTTGCTGGTCCTCCCGGCAAGGCGTGTTGTAGGGCTCCTTGCCGAAGACATAGTCCGTCGAGATATGGATGAGCCTCCCGCCCACCTCCTTCATCACCACGGCGAGGTTCTCCACCGCTTCGGCATTCAGGCGTTCGGCGAGGTCATAGTTGTCTTCCGCCGCATCCACATTGGTGTAGGCGGCACAGTTGATGAGGGTATCGATCCCCTCTTTCCGGACCAGGGCGCGGACTGCTTCCCGGTCTGTAATATCCAGGCATACGGTCTCCACTCCGGGGACTTCCACCACATCCGTAAAGACGGCGGAAACCCGCTGCCGAAGGCTCATCCCGAGCTGCCCGTTGGCTCCAGTTACGAGAATCTTCACAGCGCGTAATAATCTATGGAATAGTCAAACAATCCTTCCGCCCGGGAGAGGGGCAGATGGGCCGTATCCTTGGCCGAGAGGCTGATATCCTGCGGAGGAAGCTGCCAGTCGATGCCCAGCGCCGGATCGTTCCAGGCGATGGCGCCTTCCGCCTCGGGGGCATAGAAGCGGTCGCACTTGTACAGGAAGACGGCCTCTTCGCTCAGCACGGCGAAGCCATGGGCAAAGCCCCGCGGGATAAAGAGCTGGCGCTTGTTCTCGCCCGAAAGTTCCACCGCCACATGCTTTCCAAAGGTCGGAGAGCCCCGGCGGATATCCACCGCCACATCCAGCACCGTCCCTTTCAGCACCCGGACCAGTTTGCTCTGGACATGTTCCCCTTTCTGGAAATGGAGGCCGCGGAGGACCCCGTAATGGCTCCGGCTCTCATTGTCCTGGACAAAGCGGACGGGGCGTACGGCTGCATCGAAGTCCCGCTGTGACCAGGTCTCCATGAAATAGCCCCGGCTGTCCCCGAACACGCGAGGCTCAAGAATGACGACACCGGGGATCTCTGTCTTTACAATTTCCATCATGCAATCTCCACGAGACCGTTTTTCTCACATTCGTCCGCCATACGGAGCAGATACTGTCCATACTGGTTCTTGGCCATGGGGAGGGCCACCCGGCGCAGCTGCTCCGGTGTAATCCAGCCCTTTTCGAGCGCGATGCCTTCCAGGCAGGCGACTTTCAGTCCCTGCCGCTTCTCGATGGTCTCGATATAATTAGTCGCTTCGGTCAGGGAATCGTGTGTCCCGGTATCCAGCCAGGCGAATCCCCGGCCGAGGGTCTGGACTTTCAGTTCACCCGCACGGAGGAATTCCTGGTTGACGGTCGTGATTTCCAGTTCTCCGCGTGCGGAGGGTTTGATGTGCTTCGCCACATCCACGACTTTGTTCGGGTAGAAATACAGGCCGACGACCGCGTAATTGCTCTTCGGCTCCTTGGGCTTCTCTTCGATGCTGAGGCAGTTCCCCTCCTTGTCGAATTCCGCCACGCCGTAGCGCTCGGGATCGCTGACCCAGTAGCCGAAGACCGTGGCCTTGGACTCCTGCTCGGCTGTGCGGACCGCTTCATTCAGAAGCTGGGTAAATCCGGCTCCATGAAAGATGTTGTCCCCGAGCACCAGGCAGGCGCAATCGTCTCCGATGAACTCCTCGCCGATGATGAAGGCCTGGGCCAGGCCGTCCGGCGAAGGCTGCTCGGCGTACTCGAAACGGACGCCATAGTCCGAACCGTCCCCGAGCAGGCGGCGGAAGCCCGGCAGGTCCTGCGGTGTCGAAATAATCAAAATCTCCCGGATGCCGGCCTGGAGCAGGACGGACACCGGATAATAGACCATCGGCTTGTCATAGATGGGCAGAAGCTGCTTGGAAACCCCTTTGGTGATGGGGTAAAGACGGGTTCCGGATCCTCCGGCAAGTACGATTCCTTTCATATGGACAGATTCTTTCTGCAAATATACATCAAATTTTCCCAAATAGCTTTAAAATGAAGCCTTGAATATCTCTCCACAGAAACAGAAGATACTTCCGGTTCGGGTTCCCGTGTTTTCCGCACAGATAATACCAGGACACAAGCGGCGTCACGGAATCCGGCGCAGAAAAAGGTTCCGCTGCGTTGAAAGGTTCCATGTTTTCGTAAAACAGGCTCCGGGAATGGATATAACGGAATCCGTTTTTCTTCTGGAAATAGGTGTAGACCGTGTCGTCACTCTGACAGTCGCGCATCACTTCCTGGTCGATCCGGTCCAGATACTTTCCAAAGAATACGCGCTTGGTCAGGGAGGCGCAGCCACAATGGAAATCTGTCTTGAACGCATGGACCCGGTTCCCGCTGATGGGGTTCCAGGGATGCTGCCGGTGAATGTCCATGAGTTCCTCCAGCATGCCGGAGGGATAGATCCAGTCATCGTCGATCGCAACGACGCATGCCTCTGGATACTTTTTCAGCGTCGGAATCAACTTCTTGTACACTTTGGTATCCGCCACGCGGTTGACCTCGACCCCATGGGCATCAACATACTGCTGGACCTCGGAAGGGATGGGCTCGTCAAAGGCAAGGTTCAGGACCACCTTGTCCGGCGGAAGCGTCTGGGCATAAATGGAATCCAGGACAGCAGGTATGTTACCGATGCGGGGTTTCCAGGTCGTAAGGCTGACAATCAGTTGCTCTTTCATGATTCCAAAATGGTTTTAAATCTCCGACAGATGGTATCGGGATGGAAGGCTTCCAGCAAGTCTTTCCGGTCACTGTAGTCGCACACTGCCTGGAGACGGACCATCGCTTCCAGGATTTCCGCCGCATCGTTCCGGCACTGGGCGATGGACGGGACATCCTTCATGACCTGGGACACAGGAGAATTCGCGCCCGAAATGGCCAGGATGGGGATGTCATACGGCAGGTAACAAACGACCTTGCTGGAGAGGAACACATCGTCGGGGATATCGGCCGCGATATCGATCAGGCAATCCGCCTCGCTGTAGTAGTCGTCGATCCGCTCGGTCGGATCGCAGAAGGCCAGACGGCCCGAGCTCTGCAGGTCCTGGGCGGCTTCACGGTAACCCGGTGCCGTCTCCCCGACAAAGAGAAGCCGCGCATCCGGCCGCTGCCCGAGGAACTTCCGGAACGCCTCCAGCGGCGCATCGATCTTTCTCAGTCCGTACAAACTACCGGCGTACAAGATGTTATAACCCGCATGCTCCCGGCGACGGAAATCCGCCGGAATCAGTCTGTACGGCGTAAAGAGATAATCCCAGCGAGGAATCAGAGCGGGCAGCACCGTTTTCTGGTAGGCCATCATCTGGGGGTTCGAGGAGACAAAACAGTAGGCCTCGGCGCAAAGCTTCCGAAGGCCCCGGCTGATCTGCCGGTGGAGCTCCTCGTCTCCGTCCAGCCAGGGAATCGGCGAAGGCATGCCGTCCACGCTGTAGATGACGTATTTGCGATGAAGGTGCTTCACAACGAGCTGAGCGAGGTTGAGGGCGGGATAATAGCCATTGGAGACCATGCAGATGATGGCGTCGTACTGATAGTCGCACACGTCCCGCTTGTAGCGGCGGAACACCTTCCGGCTCCAGCGAATATCCCGGGGATTGCAGCCGGAACGGCGCCACTTCTTGACAGCCGTCCCCCAGTTTTCCACGCCCCCTTTCAATCTCAGGCAGCGGATGCGTTCCCCCTCGAGCGAGGCATCGATTCCCTGCGCGAGCACCGTGACATAGGAAGAGGCCGCCAAGGAGCGAACCAAGGCCTGGTAGACGATACCGGGGGCCGTCCTTCCCATGTCCGCGGAAATAACCAGATAGTGTTTCCATCCGGGAATGGTCTTCCGCCCATGGTCCAGCGGGATCCTGAGCCCAAACAACCGCAGCACCTTCACGCCGCTGTCCTTTTCGCGGGAAAGGGAAAAGAGGCCTTGGACGAAAGCATCCAGATGGGCCCGGTACCAGAAAATCAGGTTTTCTTTCCGCGTACAGGCATGGAGCGGAACAAGGCGGAGACCGGACGCCGTGTAACAGAAAGAGAGGATCCTTTCATAGACATGGGCCAGGGAGCCGCTGCCGTGGGAGTCCTGCCGTCCCCGGAACCTATCAGGCGTCAAATCCGCCTGAAGGATGCGCCGAAGCGGTTCCATGCGCCCCAGGAACATGGTTCCGGCGCAGAAATGCCGGTCACTCACCGAAAGGCCGAGGCGGGACAATTCTTCGTCCAGGGCTTCATTGTCTTCGGGGAAAGGCCCTTCGGAAGGGACCAGGAAAATCTCGTTGCAGAGGAGCCCGGCGCCGGGGTCCGATTCCAGAAGGGACAGATTCTCCCGGAAACGCCCGTCGCTTTCCAGCAGGGCTTCCACCAGGCGGTCCCGCCAGACACTGCCTTCCAGATTGATTCCTCTCCAGCGGGTCTTCACCAGGGAATCGCTCTTGGTATGGAGTTTCAACACATAATCGTAACGCGCGAAATCGACGGACTGCAGGACAGACACGAACGGCCATACATCATAGCCGGCATTCTCCACGCGGACGAGGCGGGCATCAGGGAAACAGTCCAGGATCTCTTTCCGAGCGGTCTCCGACAGATCAGATGCGGTCACATACAAATCCCACTCACAGCCATTGATATGCCGGAGTTTTTCCAGGAACCAGGGAATCTGGTCCTCATAATAGACATGGAAATGTACCAGAAGTCTTTTCATCGCTTGCCCAGGATTTTCTTTTTGACATACCGCAGGTAACGCCACAGCATCCGCAGCGGATTCCGGCTCAGGAGGATCCGGAGGGAGCCCTCCCCATGGAGACGTTCATAATCCGAAACGACCGCCTGACGAAGCAGGGGGTCCATCCGTTCGACGACCCGGCTCAGCTCGGCGCCCATGTTTCCGCCATGGCGGGTGAAGGAGGCCTTCTTGACAAAGGGAAAACCTCGCCGGAAGAGCCTCAAGGGCTGGTCATAAATGGATTTCCCTTTCAGGGTATAGGGGGCATAAACCGTCGCAGCGTGTTTTTCCAGCTTCCGGGACAAGCCGATTTCGTACAGTTCACAGACGGCGCTCTTGTCCGGGACCGGCCGGATGGAATGGATGAAATGAGCGAACCAGTCCGACAGGAAAACCGACGGGGTCAGGCCGATAAACCAGGACTGGAGATGGGCCCGGCTCCGGGACGGATGCCAGGCCAGGCCGAAGGCGTCCGCGCCGGAGCGCTCCAGTCGGCCGAGTTCGTATCCGAGGTCCGACAGCGGCCCGATGACAGAGTCGTTCAGCAGATAGATGACATCGTATGCCTTGAGATCCACCCCTTCCAGGGCGCGCTTGTACGAGCCGAAATCGTATTCCCCGTGATGCTCCGCCTGCAGCGAGACCACGAGCCCCTTCAATTTTTCCTGCTCCCCGTCCGACAGCGAATGGTCCGCCACGAAACGGATCTCGCCATAGGGTTTGAGGGCCCTCAGATAGTACAGGTCCGTCTCGCTGACCGCCCCCTTCGCATCGTAGGCCGCAAAGAGGAAAAGGCGCCGGAGGGAGGGACGCAGCAGATGATCGGCCATGGAGCCCGGCCGCGGCGAGCGGGCCGAGGGAGACTTGTAATCGGTTTTCTGGAACAGGGCGCCCTGGCAGATTTCCGCAAAGAGCCGCGCATCATAGGGCGTGTCCGCTGCGCTGTGCCAGAGCCGGTGGGTCGGATCCTGCCCATACTGGGGCATCGAGGCAAACAGATCTGCCGCCCGGGAATTGCCCGAGACGGCAAAGCCGAAAAGCAGCTGATGGACAAAATAATCGACCGCTTTGTCCTCATGGGCCCAGTAGGCGAACACCGCCTCCCGCCAGACTTTCAAGAGGTAGGCCCCCTTTGCGCCGCGGATAAAACAGTTCTGGATAAAAGCATAGGCGCCCCGCAGGGTATCGCCGCTGCGATAGACGAAAAAGTCCTGTTCCCAGAGCCACTCGGGCAGCGGAGCGCTCAGGTAATCGGTGGCGTCCATCCAGACGCCGCCGTAGCGGTACAAGAGTTCAATGCGGCAGATGTCCGCGAAATGGGCCGCCTTCATCCGGCCGCTTTTCCATTTCTCCAGAATCGAGGGCGGAAGGGATATCCATTCGAACAGGCTCTTCCCGTCCAGGACGACGACTTCGCAGCACGCATGGCGGCGGATGCTCTCCAGACAAGCCTTCACCAGGGGCGGCGCCTGCGCCTGTCCCTGCATCCAGAGGGTGAAGATGCGGCGGGGCTCATCATGGAGCACCGGGTCGGGGACCAGGTCACAGGCCGCATGCGCATAGGGAGCGAGATACTTGACGGCCGCTTCCCGGATGGCGCGCCCGCGCCGCTGGCGCCGCACCAGGGAAGAGTGCCAGAGTGGGTTGGCAAGATGGCCGTTCATCATCACGGCCAGTGCATATTTGAGACGTCTCGCTTGCATGGCCGTCTATTTTTTAATCAAATAACGTATCATGGCACCCAGGGTGCGGTGCATATTATACACCGGCTTGTCCGTATTGCGCCCGAAGGTGATATGACGGCCGACAATGGATGCATAGCGTTTTCGCGCCGAACGGTATTTTTCCTGCAGACAGGCCAGCGCTTCATAGAAACGCTGCCCGACACTTCCCTGCGAAAAATGATGGCACTCCATCAGCAGGATATGGGACTCAATGCCATAGCGCTCATACGCTCCCACGCAGAAATCCTCGACATAAAGGTCAAAGGCCAGCCGTTCATCGAAGCGGAGACCATAACGGCGGATCAGGGAACTGTGGACCACCAGGCATTGGCAGTCGAACGTGTCCACCCGGCCGCGGAGCCGGACTCCGCGGAAACGGTTTGAGCGGCTGCCGTCTTTGGGACCGTCTACGGTAAAGCCCCGCACTTCCATGAAATCCGAATGAGGGCACTCGATCAGCCACATGCCGATGGGCCCGTACAGGCGGCTTCGGTCCAGGCCCTCCAAAAGGGGCGGCAGGCTGCAGTCCAGCCGCCAGTCTTCATGGCAGAAAACGATCCACCCGTCTTCCTCCTCTCTGTCCAGGAACTGGTTGTAACGGACGGGTACCGGAAGGTTCTCCGTGCGGTTATCCAGCGGAAAGAGCTGGAATCCCTGACAGAACGGATTGTTCCGGATACAGCGGTCATACATCTCGTAATCCCGGACGACCGATACGATATAAACAGGCTCCGTCAGCGGCATTTCAGATAGATTTTCAGGATGAGCTGAGCGCCGAGCCCGACGAAGCGCCCGGCTTTCAGGGGATACGACAAGGCCAGGGAGGCGAGTTCCGGATAGTCTTCGAAGAGGCTCCGGTCCTTGGTCAGGCCGATCCAGGCGGCCCTCAGGATGATTTCATCGTCCACGCCGCGGAGCGGACTGTTCACCTGGCGGGCAAAATGGCGGTAAAAGTCCATCATGTTCCGGGCGCTGCGGCTCCGGCGGAGACGCTGGGCCACGCGCGTCGCCGAAGCGGCGTTGGTCCGGTTGTAATGGTACAGGCCCTCTTTCAGATGGACAATCTTCCGGGCGCGGAAAAGCGCCTGGGTATTGAAGACGATGTCCTCATGCATCGAATAGGAGGGATAATACAGGTCCTCGCAGACGCCACGGCGGTAGAATTTATTCCACACATAGCCGTACGACGCATAGGTGTAGAGGCGTTTCCGGAAAAGATCCGGATCGGCGATGGAAGAATCCTTCTCGCTGTCCAGTTTCCGACGGTGGCCATATTCCTTCCAGAAGTCGAAAACAACGATGTCCGCCCCTGTTTCCTCGGCTATGCACACCAGATGCTCGACAGCCATGGGTTCCAGCCAGTCGTCCGAGTCCACATGGAGGACATACGCGCCCCGGGCAGCCTTCATCCCGCTCTCCCGGGCTTTCGGCAATCCTTCATTGGTCTTCCGGATCAGATGGACCCGCTCCTGGAGGGAAGCCTCCTGCCGGGCAAGGACGGATTCCAGCACCGCGACCGAGCCGTCGGGAGAGCCGTCGTCCACAAAGATAAACTCAATCCGGGGCCAAGTCTGCGCGAACAGACTCTCCGCACAGCGGGAGATGTACTTTTCGACCCCATAGACCGGGACGATGACGGATACCAGCGGACTGTCCATACTACACCAGGTCTTTAAAGCGTTCCGGAATACGGACGACAATTTTCATTTCCAGCATGGCCGGCTTGTTCCAGGCATAGGGCGGACGGCACCAGGACTGCATCCAGCGGGCAAAACGGGTCCACCGGCCGAAATCCCGGGCCTTGCGGCGGGTCACCAGGCGGATGGTCCGGGAGCGCTTGGCGATATGGTGTTCCCAGCCCTGCTCCGCGCGGTCGCCATCCTTGAAACGGGCGACGATGCGGCCGCGGTCGAAATAACCGAAGTGGAGCAAATATAAATCTTTGGCTATATGGAAGTTATGACCCTTCACCCGATGGAATCCGCTGCCCCAGGTCAGGGGACGCGAGAGGATGCTGGTCTTGGTATAACGCGGACCGATCAGTGCATAGTGCCGCTGGTTCAGGAAAGGCCGGTCCAGGGTAATGGCCGGTTCCTCACCCAGCTTCTGTCCGAAATCCAGGCCCAGCGGAGAAAGAGATGATGCAATGGACTGCGCGGACAGGTACTCCGGGAGAGAAAGTCCCAGGGCCGGGTCCACGACGATTATTTCATCCGCATCCGTTCCGATGACGAGGTCATAGCCCTCCCGGAAACGCTCCGCGGCCCGTTCCGACAGAAAATGCAACCGGAGACGGTCATGCTCCACCACATTGTTCCCGACCTTTTCCACCCGGCAGGTATGGGTCCCTTCACAGAAAGAGGGAATCTCCTGGTCTATGCCGTCGAAGTAAATAAACAGATGTTCCTTGCCCAGCTGGGCGCCGTAATACGCTACCCACTTCTGCAGGTAGAAGTCATCATTACGGACCATCGTCAGCGCGGCAATTCTCTTCATAGTTTTCAAAGATACGGATTATTCTCGTAAATAACGCGCCGTCACGGATTTTTTGTCCTTCGCCAAATCCTCCGGCGTTCCTTCGAAGACTACTTCCCCGCCCCGGTCTCCGGCATCCGGTCCGAGGTCGATCACCCAGTCCGCAGAGCGGATGACATCCAGGTTGTGTTCCACGACCAGCACGCTGTGCCCTTTGGCAATCAGGGCATCCAGCGAGCGCAGAAGCTTCTCCACATCGTAGAAATGAAGGCCCGTCGTCGGCTCGTCGAAGATGAAGAGGATATGGTTGTTCCGGGCTTTCTCCTCATTGACCGAGAGGAAATAGGCCAGCTTGATCCGCTGGCTCTCCCCGCCGGACAGGGTGCTGGAACTCTGGCCGAGTTTGATGTAGCCCAGTCCGACATCCACCAGCGGCTGCAATCGGGCGGCGATCCGTCGGGCCGCCTCGTCCGGGCAGGCCGAGAAAAAAGCGATGGCCTCGTCCACGGACATGTCCAGGATGTCATCCACGTTCTTTCCCCGGTAACGGACTTCGAGGATTTCGGGCTTGAAACGCTTTCCGCCGCAGGTCTCACAGACCATGGTCACATCTGCCATGAACTGCATCCCGATCTTGACGAATCCGTCGCCCTGGCACTCCGGACAGCGGCCGCCTTCCTGGTTGAAGGAAAAGTAAGACGGCGTGAAGCCGTTGATGCGGGCATACTGCTGCTCGCTGAGGAGCTTCCGGATGTCGTCATAGACCTTCAGGTAGGTCACGGCATTGGAACGGGAGGACTTCCCGATGGGATTCTGGTCCACATACTCCACGCGGGAAATGCGGTCCAGGTTGCCGCCCAGCCCCCGGAAGGTCCCCGGAACGTCGCCGGTCTCCTCCAGGGTGCGCCGGAGCGCCGGATAGAGGATGTCGCCGACCAGGGAAGACTTGCCGCTGCCGCTGACTCCGCTCACCACGGTCAGCACATGCAGGGGGATGCGGACATCAATGTCTTTCAGATTGTTCTGCATGGCCCCTTTGATCAGGAGGCTGTAACGCCAGGGCCGTTTTTCCCGCAGATAGGGGCGCCGTGCCCCGCTGAGGTACTGAAGCGTCAGCGACCGCTGCTCCTCCCGGGGCGACTGCGCGCCGACGACGCCCTGGAACACCACCTCGCCGCCGTTCACGCCGGCCAGGGGTCCCAGGTCCACCAGCTGGTCCGCCGCCCGGATAATCTCCGGATCGTGTTCCACGACAACCACCGTGTTGCCGATGTCCCTGAGGCGCCGCAGCACGGCAATCAGCCGCTCGGTATCCCGCGGATGCAGGCCGATGGACGGTTCGTCCAGGATGTACATGGACCCGACCAGGGAACTGCCGAGGGCCGTCACCAGATTCACCCGCTGGCTTTCGCCGCCGGAGAGGGTGTTCATGCTCCGGCTGAGCGTCAGATAGCCCAGTCCCACATCCTGGACGCAGCGAAGGCGGTAGCAGATCTCTTCGAGGGTCTTCCCGGCAACGGTCCGTTCATAAGGGGTCAGGGAGATGGTCTCGAAAAAATGCAGTAGCACATCGATGTTCATCTCCAGGAGCTCATGGATGGTCTTTCCCCCGACCTTCACATAGAGCGCTTCCTTTCTCAGCCGGCTCCCCTGGCAGGCATGGCAGGTCGTCCGCCCGCTGTAGCGGCTGAGCATGTATTTGTACTGGATCTTATAACGGTTCGCCTCGACCCATTCGAAGAATTCGTTCAGGCCCACGATGGTCGTTTCGTCCCCCTCGACAGAGCGGGAATCCCAGATGATACGCTTCTGGGCCTCGGTCAGCCGGCACCAGGGCTCGAAAATCGGGATGCCGTATTTTTCGGAATTACGGATGACAAGGTCCTTGAACCAGCTCATCTTTTCACCCCGCCAGCAGGCGATGGCCCCGTCATAGATACTCTTTGTCTTGTCCGGGATGACCAGGTCTTCACTGATGCCGATGATCTTCCCCAGACCGCCGCAGACCGGACAGGCCCCCAGCGGAGAGTTGAAACTGAACAGGTATTCGTCCGGCTCGCGGAACTGAAGGCCATCGCGCTCAAAGCGGGACGAGAAGGTGCTGAGGCGGCCATCTGACCAGAGGGCCATCTTTCCGTCGCCCTTGTCGAAGGCCGTCTGGACGGAAGCGGTCAGCCGCGCACGGAGGTCTTCATCCTCCTCACCCGTCAAGCGGGAGCGGTCCACCAGCAGATACAGCTCCTCGGGAGCCGCTTCCTGCCGCTGCAGGACTTCTTCCATATCCCAGACCTCCCCGGAGGAGACATCGAAAAGCCGGCTGTAGCCTTCCTCCTTGAGCGAAAGGATCACTTCCACCCGGTCGCTGCGCTCCTTCCAACCGATGTCCGAAAGGATGTAGACGGCCTTGGGAGTACCATCGAAGATGGCCGAGAGGACATCCTGGACCGTATGGGCATGGACTTCCTCCCCGCTGACGGGCGAATAAGTCCGGCCAATCCGGGCAAAGAGGACCCGGAGATAGTCGTAGATTTCCGTCGTCGTGGCGACCGTGGAACGCGGGTTCCGGATATTGACTTTCTGCTCGATGGCGATGGCCGGCGGAATGCCTTCGATCTGTTCGACGTCGGGCTTGGACATCCGGCCCAGGAACTGGCGGGCATAGGAAGAGAGGCTTTCCGCGAAACGGCGCTGTCCTTCCGCGAAGAGCGTATCGAAGGCGAGAGAGGATTTTCCGCTGCCGGAAATGCCGGTAATGACCACGAAACGGTTCCGCGGAATCTCCAGTGTAATGTTCTTGAGGTTGTTGACTTTCGCCCCCTTGATGATGATGTTTCCTTCTGTCGGCATCGCTGTCCTATAAGCATACAAAAATACAAAAAAACACTATCTTTGCAAAGCAAAACGCGCACGACATGGTCTATAGACAACTCACGGACGAAGAATTCGCGGACATCCAGGGACGGATTCTCTACGAAGACAACCACTTGCTGGTATTCAACAAGCGGCCCGGCGAAATTGTCCAGGGGGACAAGACCGGGGACGAACCCCTCGCCGAAACCCTGAAGGCCTTCATCGCCCGCCGGGACAGCAAGCCGGGAGGGGTGTTTATGGGCATTCCCCACCGCCTGGACCGCCCTGTGAGCGGGATCGTCCTGCTCGCCAAGACCTCCAAGGCCCTGGAACGGCTGGGGGAAATGTTCCGTAGCGGCGCGGTCCACAAAACCTACTGGGCCCTTTGCTGCCAGAAGCCGGAGCCCCCGGAAGGGACGCTGACCGACCTGCTCGTACGAAACGAGAAACAGAACAAATCCTATGTGTCCAAGGGGCCCGGAGCCAAGGAGGCGCGCCTGCGGTACCGCTACCTCCGGAGTACCGAACGCTACCACCTGGTCGAAGTGGAACTCCTGACCGGACGGCACCACCAGATCCGCTGCCAGCTCTCCCACATCGGCTGCCCGATCAAAGGAGACCTCAAATACGGCGCTCCACGCTCCAACCCCGACGGAGGCATCTGCCTCCATGCCCGGAATATACAGTTCATCCACCCCGTCAAAAAGACCGGGGTGGATGTCACCGCTCCTGTTCCGGAAAACTGGAAAGGAGTAGAAAAGTAAAGCTGCGGGCCGAAGAAAATTATTCTTGTTTTTTCTTCTTCAATCCCTGACGCATCGTGTGGCACCAGTCGCTCGGGTTTTCCCCCAGCACGCTCTTGAATGCCTGGGTGAAGGTGTTCGGTGTACGGAATCCCGACATTTCGGACAGGTCCCTCACCCTAAGCCGCATGTTCTTCCGGAAGGTTTCGGCCGCATACATCACCCGGTAATAGTTGACGTACTGGCGAAAGTTTTTGCCGGAGTAACGGTTGATGGTCTTGGACAGGTACACTTTGTTGGTATAGAGGGTGGCAGCGAGGTCTCCAAGGGCGAAATCCACCACCAGGAAGGGCTTCTTTTCCACCATATATCTGCAACACCGGTCATAGAGAAACTGGTCGATCGCCGTCATCTCAAAGTCGGCAGAGGAGAGCATGTCCATCTCTGACAAGGCGCGTTCCCGCTGGAGACGGCGCCTCCGGATCAGCAGATAAATAATACCAGCCGAGGCAGAGAGGACACAGAGGATCGTCAAAAAGAGTATCATCTGTTGTACAGTGCCCCGGTCCGCAGCTGTACCTTTCTATTTCTTTATCGTATCAAAACCCTTTCCATACACTCCGTTGACCGAAGAGACGGAAAGGAACGCTTTCGGGTCTATCAACTTGATGTGGCGCAGAAGCAGGTTCAGGTCCGTCTTCCGCGTAATCACCATCAGGACGTGGGTCGTCTGCTGGGTAAACCAGCCGCGGCCGTCCAGCACGGTCACCCCCCGGTGGAGGTCACGGGTAATGACATCCGCAATCTCGGCGTACTTCTGGGAAAGGATGAACAGCTGGACGCTCTGCTGCGATCCGGAGAGGTACAGGTCCACGACCTTTCCGTTCACCGTCACGAGAATCAGGCCATACACCACGGTCGTCACCTTGTCGGCGAAAGGCATCAGGTGACGCAGCGGATTCCCTTCCCCGTCCAGCAGCGCCGCTCCGCTCACCGGGTCCAGGTCCTGGACATAAGAAGGGACCAGGAGCGAGGACAGGATGATGAAAAAGTCCAGATACAGCAGCACCTTTCCCGGCGAAACATTCCGGAACTTCGTGTAAATCAACGCGATGATATCCGTCCCGCCGGTCGATCCCCCATTGGAGATGGACATGCCGATCCCGATGCCGGCCATCAGTCCGCCCATCAGCGTGGACATCAGTTTCCCGTTCTGCAGGGCCAGGGTATTGATGATTTCCGGCGGAATCACTTCCGGCAGGATCCTGAGGCCGGCCGAAGCTACGATGATGGCATAGATGGTCTTGGCGCCGAAGGAAGTTCCCAGGATGAAAAACGCCGCAATCAGCAGGATGGCATTCAGGACAAAATAGGAATAACCGATCTGGATGCCGGTGGCATATTGGATGATCGAACTGATACCCGAAACCCCGCCGCCGACCAGGTTGTTCGGCAGCAGGAAGAGGGCCCATCCCGTCACATAGATCAGTACGCCCAGGGTAACCAGCACCCACTCCTTGATGCTCCTCAGGAGGGTCTTTTTACTCAGTGGCATAGGCTATGATGGCTTGACGACGACATTCACGATGCGGCCGGGAACGACGATGACCTTGGCCACCGTACCGCCGGCAAGGTATTTCGCAGTCTGGGCGTCCGAGCGGACCGCCGCCTCCACCTCGGAGGGCGTCAGGGAGGCGCTCACTTCCAGGACAAAGCGGGTCTTTCCGTTGAAGGACACCGGGTACTTCACGCTGTCGTCCACCGTATATTCCGCCTTGTACGCAGGGAAGGAGGCCCATACGACGGAATCCGCATGGCCGAGCTGGTGATACAGTTCTTCCGCCATGTGCGGGGCGAAGGGCGAGAGCAGGATCACGAGGGGCTCCAGCACCGCCCGCTTCGAACAGCCCTGGAGTTCGTTCAAGGCAATCATGAAGGCCGAAATCGTCGTGTTGTAGGAGAAATGCTCGATATCCTCCTGTTCCTTGCCGATCAGCTTGTGGAGCGCCTTCAGCTCGGCTCTGGTCGGCGCTTCGTCCGTCACCAGGAAGGTATCCCGGTCCCAGAACAGGCGCCAGAATTTCTTCAGGAAACGGTTGACCCCGTCGATGCCGTCCGTACTCCAGGGCTTCGCCTGTTCGATCGGACCCAGGAACATCTCATAGAGGCGGAGGGTATCGGCGCCATAGTTATTGCAGATCTCATCCGGATTGACCACATTGAAGAAGGTCTTGGACATCTTCTCGATGGCCCAGCCGCAGACAAATTCCCCGTTTTCCAGGATGAATTCGGCGTCGGCATTCTCCGGAATCCATTTTCTGAAGGCCTCCACGTCCATGCGGTCGTTGCGGACCATCGAGACCGGCACCCGGACGGCGGAGGTCTCATACTGTCCTTTCAGTCCGGCGGAGACATAGGTCTTGGTGCCGGTGATCCGGTAGGCGTAGCTGGTACGGCCCTGGATCATGCCCTGGTTGATCAGTTTGCGGAAGGGCTCGTCCTCGCAGACATAGCCGAGATCGTAGAGGAACTTGTTCCAGAAACGGCTGTAAATCAGGTGCCCCGTCGCATGTTCGGTGCCGCCGACATACAGGTCCACGCTGCGCCAGTACTGATTGGCTTCCGGGCTGACGAGCGCCTTGTCGTTATGCGGATCCATATATCGGAGATAATAGGCACTGGAGCCGGCAAAACCCGGCATCGTGGAGGTCTCCAGCGGATAGCCCTCATAGGTCCAGTCCTTGGCCCGTGCAAGCGGCGGCTGCCCGTCTTCGGTGGGCTTGTACTGGTCGATTTCAGGCAGTTGCAGCGGAAGCGCCTCGAAAGGAACGGGCGTCGCAATCCCATCCTTGAAATAAATCGGGAACGGTTCTCCCCAGAAACGCTGACGGGAGAAGATGGCATCCCGGATACGGTAGTTGACCTTGCGGCGGCCGATGCCCTGTTTCTCGATATAGTCGATGGCCGCGGGAATGGCCTGACGGACCGTCATTCCATTCAGGAAACCGCTGTTGCACATGATGCCTTCCTTGGCATCGAAACTCTCCGTGGACACGTCCGCCCCCTCGATGAGCGGGATGATGGGCAGATTGAATTTCTTCGCGAAGGCATAGTCGCGGCTGTCATGGGCGGGAACGGCCATAATGGCCCCCGTCCCGTAACCGGCGAGCACATATTCCGCAATCCACACCGGCACTTCGGCGCCCGTCAGCGGATTCACGGCATAGGATCCCGAGAACACGCCCGTCACGGCCTTGGCCGCCATCCGTTCGCGCTCGGTCTTTTTCTTGACCTCCGCCAGATAGGCTTCAACGGCCTCTTTCTGCGAAGAAGCTGTCAGTTTTTCCACCCATTCGCTCTCCGGGGCCAGGACCATGAAAGTCACCCCGAACACGGTATCGGCGCGGGTCGTAAAAATCGTCATGTCGTACTCGGCCCCGTCGCAGCGGACTTTGAAGACCATCTCCGCCCCTTCGCTGCGGCCGATCCAGTTGCGCTGCATCTCCTTGAGGGATTCCGTCCAGTCGAGGCGGTCCAGCCCTTCGAGCAGGCGAGCAGCATAAGCGGACACCCTCAGCTGCCACTGGGTCATCTTTTTCTGGAAGACAGGATGGCCGCCCCGCTCGGAGAAGCCGTCCTTCACTTCATCGTTGGCGAGCACCGTCCCGAGGGCCGGGCACCAGTTTACGGTGGATTCGCCCTGATAGGCCAGCCGGTACTGCATCAGGATATCAGCCTTTTCCTTCTCGGAGAAAGCCTTCCACTCCCCTGCCGTGAAAGGACGGACCTCCCCGCAGGCTGCATTCACGGCCGCGGAGCCGCCCTTTTCAAACGCCGCCGTCAATTCCTCGATCGGACGGGCTTTCTGCAGGGCATTGTCGTACCAGGATCCAAACATCTTGAGGAACGCCCACTGGGTCCATTTGAAGTAATCCGGATCCGAGGTGCGAAGCTCCCGGTCCCAGTCGAAGGAGAAGCCGATGCGGTCCAGCTGCTCACGGTATCGGGCCACATTCTCGCGGGTGGTCTTTTCGGGATGCTGGCCGGTCTGGATGGCATACTGCTCCGCCGGCAGGCCGAAGGCGTCATAGCCCATCGGATGGAGGACATTGAAGCCCTTCAGGCGTTTGTAACGGGCAAAAATGTCACTGGCGATATAGCCCAGCGGATGCCCCACATGCAAGCCCGCGCCGCTCGGGTACGGGAACATGTCCAGGACATAGTACTTCTCACGGGAAGGATCCACCTCAGCCTTGTATGTCTTGTTGTCGGCCCACCACTGCTGCCATTTGCGTTCAATCTCGATGAAGTTGTAATCCATATATCTTATTTGATTTTATATCCATTGATACCAAAAGAACCGCCGGAACGTTTGTCCAGCCGGAATTCCACCGGGAGGCTCACAAGCACCTTCACCTTCTTTCCCCGGTGCCGGCCGGGCCGCCATTTCGGAGACGCCGCGATGACGCGGACCGCCTCCTCGTCCAGGGACACATGGACACTGCGGCTCACTTTCACATCCTCCACTTCTCCTTTCTCATTGATGATGAAATCGACGATGACGCGGCCCTGTATCCCGTTTTCGACCGCATACGAAGGGTACCTCAGGTACTGGTAGACCCATTTTTCCAAAAACACAGCCGGATCCGCCGAGGAGAGGAAGGAGGGCTTGAGGTCACAGTCTCCCCAGGCGACGACCGTCCCCGGCGTCTCCGCCTTCGGAACGGGGCGGAACGAGGGCTTCGGCCCGTCGGACAGACGGAGCGTATAACTGAAAACATATTCCAGGCTGCGTTCCATGGCCTCGAAATCGACAATGCTGTAGGTATCCCGCGCCGTCCCGTGCTCGGGATAACGGCCGGAGGTGAGGACCACAGAAGGAATCTCCTTGTCATAGAAGGCCACATGGTCCCCGGGATAGGGCTCTTCCGTCAGGATCTGCGCCTGGACGGGAAGCAGTTCTCCTTTCAGGGCATGGACAACGGCGTTCATGTCCGCATTGGAGGCCGTATAGGCATACAACTGCTTGAAAGCAGGTGCTTCGAGTTCGATCATCGCGTCAATCTGCGCGGCGGGAAAACTCCGGTTCAGGAAGTACCAGGAGCCGGCGAAGCGCTCCTGGGACGCGCCGAAAGCCACGAGGACGATACTGCGGCGGATCTGGAGGCGCGAGGTCGCGAGCTTCCGCCCCAGGGCGAGAAGCATCGCCACGCCGGAGGCATTGCCGGCCGCGCCGTTGTAGATCCGGGGCATGGGGACCCCGTCCACCCGAACCGTGTCCATCCCGAGGTTGTCCAAGCGGGCCCCGACCACAATGAAACGATCTTTGAGATGAGCGTCCCAGCCTTCGACCACACCGACGACATTATGAGAAGTCAGTGTGTCCGCCCCTGCGATGCCGAAGACTTCCCCGCCCCGGGGCGTAATCATCTCCACCCCGGCATCTTCGAGGGCCTTCCAAACATACTCCGCGGCAAGAGCCTCCCCCTCAGAGCCGGCCCTGCGTCCTTCCAGCAGGGCCGACGAGAGGTAGGATACATCCGCTTTCAATTCGCGGACGCAGTCGCTGTCGTAGAGTTCCTCATATCCTTGCCGGTACTGGGCCGGGAGCGGGAGGACGGACAGAGCGAGGAGAAAGATGGCACAGAGGCGTCTCATCACTCATTCACCAGAATCCAACCGTCCTGCGGACAAATGCCCTTACCGCGCAGGGCTCGCAAGGTTTTGAGGGTTTCGTCCAGGCTGTTGGACGGGCAGACCGAGACGGCCATCAGGCCGTTACGGAAGCTGATGATGGTCGCGGTATAACCCGCATCGTTGCAGGCGCGCAGTTTCCTTTCCGCATAGGAGCGGTTGCGGAAGGCGCCGACAACGATGCAGTAACGAGCTTCCAGTTTGGTTGTGAAGAGTCCTCCCAGCTTCGCCGGGTTCAGCATGGTTCCCTTGGTCTGCGAAAGGGAATCCAGCAGATGCTCCTCCAGCCGGGCCAGGGAATCCGCCATCTGCTTTTCGATGCGGCGCATCGAATCCAGACGGGCCAGATGGGCGGCCTGCTGGGCTTCCAGGATGGTGGTCCGCTTGGCTTCCAGCTGAGCGGAGGTCGGCCGTCCGGCCAGGCGACGGACGAAATCGCAGCTCGTCGTAAGGACGGCGACAAGAAAGAGGGCAGCGAGGATGGACTTTTTCATTGGAATCTACTGAGCGATACGGGCGGCCGCATCCTTATAGTACTTCTGGTCCACGAAGACATCCTCCTTGTACGGATTGATGTGACGCTTGCAGGAGACATAGATGATGTAACCGAGGGCAATCGCGTTGGTCACAAGGGCGAGGGCGCTGATGACGGTCATGGCCGTCGGGTTCGCAGCGACGGTGGTCACCGTGGTACCGATTGCGGCCGCTTCGCCGCCGGCCGCCTCGTAGATCTGCTCGATCGTCGCGATGCCTTCCGGATACTGCACCGGCAGGGTCGCCCAGTTAAACTTGAAGAAACCGTCCTTGAAGACTTCCTGGAAGAGCGGGAAGACCTGGGCGAACATGCACCAGATGGCGAGGGTGTTCGCGCGGTTCTGGATCCAGCCGCCACGGTTCCATGCCAGGGCCGCGATGGTCGGGGCGAGGAGCAGGGCGATACCGCAGTACCAGGAGTGCGTCGGCAGGCAGTTGTAGGTGTAGGCGAAGTTCCAGATGTCATAGACCACGATATAGACCCAGGTCATATCCGGCCAGAGCATATCGGTCTTGTCCTTGGAGGAATACACGCTCCACCAGGCGGTCATACAGAAGATGTTCAACAGACCGGCCACACCGTTCATCACATTGTGCCAGCCGCCATAGAGCCACACGCCTTCGCTGGAGAGCCACCAGGAGTTCCAGCCTTTGACGGCCGACTCGAAGTCGGAGACGACGGCAATCAGGATGTTGATGGCGACAATGATGAAGGGGAAGGGTTTGAACCAGTGTTCCTTACCGATACCCCAGCCATACTTGATCATCATGAAGCCGATACAGCCGGTCAGCGCCGCATAGAGTTTGGCATAGTGGAACCAGCCGTTCATGTATAGGTGCGTCTGGTTCTCCAGGGCCCACTGGGCACCGGTGCGGGCACCGATGGCGATGGCGACAAAATAAGCCGTCAGGGCCAGCGGAATGGCAAAGAACATGATGGCACCTCCGGTCTTCGTGCGGCGGGCGAATTCATTCAAGAGAATAAGGCCGACCAAAACGACCAGCAACATTCCCCACTGGGCGAGCGCATGCTCACCATAAACATGGAATAACATACAGTTTTGGGTTATAAATTGGTTTTAGTTAAAGAGTTGACATTCTCTCCACGGCGAGTTCCGCCAGGCGGCGGATCACCGGCTTGTAATCCGGGTTGGAACTCTGGAGGTAGCGGTTGGCGATGGCGCAGCAGACCGTACAGCCGTTGTGGCCGAGGTGGGCGCAAAAACCGGCGAGCGGCGCCGATTCCATCTCGAAGTTGGTGATGCGGTAGGACTTTCCGCCGGTCGAGAAACGGAAACTCTCGATCTTCTCCAGCATGTCGGGCATGGCCAGCGGAATGCGCACCACACGGCCCTGGGGGCCATAGAAACCCGGGGCGGAGATGGTTACACCCTGGACGGTGACGTCTTTCATCAGGTCGATGATCTTGTCCGATGCTTTCACGAAATAAGGGGAAGGAAGGGTCGGATTCCAGTCCATATGCTCCTTGAAAGCCGCCTCTACCTCGGGGATCGTCACTTTCTCCCGGTTTCCGTACCAGTTCATCACGCCGTCAAAACCGACGGAGATGTGGCTCAGGACGTAACTGCCCAGCGGGATGTCCGGATGGAGGGCGCCGGAGGTACCGATCCTCAGGATGTTCAGGCTGCGGTGCTGCGGCTTGACCTCCCGCGTGGCGAAATCCACATTCGCCAGGGCATCCAGTTCGGTCATCACGATGTCGATGTTGTCCGGACCGATGCCGTGCGAAAGGACCGTGATCCGCTTGCCGTTGCGGCTGCCGGTAATGGAGACAAATTCCCGGGAAGCATGCCGGAACTCGATGTTCTCCAGGAACTGGGCGATCATGTCCACGCGGGAAGGGTCCCCGACCATGATCACATTGTCCGCCAGTTCTTCCGGACGGAGATGGATGTGGAAGGCGGAACCGTCAGAGTTGATAATCAGTTCAGATTCGGGTATTCTCATAACTCGGTCATTTCTGTTTCAGAAAGCAAAAATAGCATTTTTTTGCTATCTTTGCAAAAACATTCCAAGTATGTGGCAAAGGATCCAGACTTTATATCTCGCCGTCTCCGCCGTGCTCATGACCGTCCTCCTTTTCGGGGATGCTTTTTCGTATAATGAGGCAGGCGGCATCGAATATGTCCGCTATCTGCAGCTGCAGAAACCCTGGTTCGGGATTCTGCTGGGGATTCTCGCGGCCCTCATCGTTCTCGCCCTGGTCTCCTTCAAAGTCCGCATCCTGCAGATGCGCCTGTCGGTCGTCTCCGCCCTGGTCTCCCTCGGGGCCGAGGCCTGGCTCGGCTATCTGTACTTCACGGCACCCGAAGGCATCGTCTTCCGCTGGACGGCCATTTTCCCCTTCGTCATCGCCGTGCTGAACCTTTTGGCTGCACGCGGCTGCTACCAGGACCAGCTGATGGTCGAGGCAGCCTATCACATCCGCAACCGGCGTCGCCGCTAACTAATAAGCCCGGAAAGCCAGGCAGGCATCATGCCCGCCGAAGCCGAAGGAGTCGGAAAGGCCCAGGGTCAGACGGGCCTTGACGGCCACGTTCGGCGTATAGTCCAGGTCGCATTCGGGGTCCGGCGTGTCCAGGTTGATGGTCGGAGGGCAGATTCCGTCCCGAAGGGCCAGGATGGTCGCAATGGCTTCCGCGGCTCCGGCCGCTCCGAACATATGCCCCGTCATGGACTTCGTCGAGGAAATATGGGCTTTGTAGGCATCTTTTCCGAGGGCCAGCTTGTAAGCCAGGGTCTCGGCGACGTCGTTCAGCCGGGTTCCGGTGCCATGGGCATTGATATAGAGCGTGTCTTTTTTCGGGTCGTAGGAGGCCTCGTCCAGGGCGATGCGGATGGCCTTCGCCTGGGTCGTCCCGTCCGGACGCGGCGCCGTGGAGTGGTAGGCGTCGCAGGTGTTGCCGTAACCGACCACTTCCCCGTAAATCTGCGCACCGCGCGCAAGGGCATGGTCCAGGGATTCAAGAATCAGGACGGCACCGCCGTCACCCATCACGAAGCCTCTCCGGTTGGCATTGAACGGCAGGGAGGCATATTTGGGATCCTCGGCCGTCGTGAGGGTCTTTGCATTGGCGAAACCGGCCACCCCGACGGGCAGCGAAGTAAACTCGGAACCGCCGGCGATGATGGCGTCCGCATAGCCGTGCCGCACCGCCCGGTAGGCTTCCCCGATACAGTGGGAGGACGTCGCACAGGCCGTCACAATATCCAGGCAGGGGCCCTTGGCGCCATGTTTGATGGCGATATGGCCTGCCGCGATATTGGAAATCATGGTCGGAATAAACAGGGGGGAAATCCACTTCCCCGTCGGGTCGTCCGCCAGCTTGGCCGTTTCGCGGACCTGGACTTCAAAGCCGCCGATCCCGCTGCCGACATAGACGCCGAGCCGGTAGGGATCGATGTTCGCTCCCTCCCCTTCCGTCACCAGCGCGGCATCCTTCATCGCCTGCCAGGCCGCGGCCATGGCATACTGTGTAAACATGGCCTGTTTCCGGACAAAGGGCTTGTCCATTCCGAACTGCTCCGGATCGAAATCCTTGACCCGGCCGGCTATCTGGACCGGCATATCTTTCAGATCTTCAATGAGCTCGATTCCGCAGACGCCCGCCTTCAGGTTTTCCCAGAAAGTCGCGACATCATTTCCCACGGAAGAAACGACCCCCATACCGGTCACAACGACACGTTTACTCATAACAGTCAGTTTATAATACTCAATCAGACAAAGATATGAATTTTTTGTCAGATACAAAATTTTGCGTATTTTTGTCCACGCCCAAAACAGGGACATGAAAGTGCAGTTCAGAGAAAACATCCCGTCCTACCTGAGGGAATCCGCCCAACTGAGGACGGCCGTCATCCTGGCGGCCTTGTTTTCGCTGGTGGTGCTCCTGGTGGTGATTCCCTTCTCCCCTGGATCCTGGTTCCGGCTGGGAAACAGCATCTTCTTCGGATATACCGCCCTGTTCGCCGGGGTCTGCATCCTGGTCATGAGCCTGAGCAAACTGACCCTGCACCTGACCCGGAATCTCTTCCCGATGAGCTACTGGCAGTACATCGTCTGGGACCTCGCGGAAATCGCGGTCATTGCCCTGCTCTACACCGTCTTCACCCTCAACATCGCCGCACCGGAGGACCGGGGCTTCTGGGCCATCCTTGCCCGCGCCTTCGTCGTCAGTTTCGTCTGCATCGGCATCCCCTACATCATCGCCGCCATGTTCTACACCATCGACGACCAGATGCGGACGATCCGGCTCATGCGGATGGAGGATGTCGTGTCGGACGAGTCTCCGGACAGAGGAGAGCAGCCAGACCGTTTTACCCTTTTCGACAACAACGGCGCCCTCAAGCTCTCCGTCTCCAGCGCCAACCTCTACTACGTCGAGTCGGACGACAACTACATCAAGGTCTGGTACCTGGACAACCATCTCGAGCTGAAAACCTATATGCTCCGCTGCCGGATGAAGACGGTCGAGGAGAGTTTCGCCGGCTCGTCCCTGATGCGCTGCCACCGCAAATTCATCGTCAACATGGACCATGTCAAGGTCCTGGAAAAGACCTCCCTCGGCTTCCAGCTGACGCTGGACAACGACGCCATCGACCCCATCCCCGTCTCAAAAACCTATGCCCCGAACATCCTCGAAAGGGTCCGGGGCAAGGAAGAATAGGCAGCGTGTACGCTAGCGGTTCGTCACGGGGCGCAGCACCAGGGAGAACTCCCGCGGAGCGGCGGGAATGAGATAGGCCTTAAGCGCTGTCCTGCCCCAGGAATCCACGCCGCCGACGCCCATCTGGACCAGGTCGGCATGGACGTAGGTCTTGCCCTGGGAACGGTCGGGTTCATGGGCCTTTTTCCTTACTTCCAGCGAGTGCTGGGGCGCGCCGTACTGCTGATTGTGGTTCTTTTCCTTGAGGTCTCCCTCCAGGAGCGAAACGTCCAGGTCTTCCAGGCTCAGCGGCAGGGCGGAAGCGGAGAAATCCGCTCCGGAAGAGAGTTCCAGGCCGAATCCACCGTCATCCAGGATCCGCAGCCAGTGGAGGCCGGTATGCGTTCCGGACTCCTGCGTGCGGACATAGCCGTAATGGTACTGGTCCTCCACCCGCTGGCGATAGCGGCCGAGAAGGGCCGCGCTGCGGCGGTCGATGTAATTCTCCCAGGGACCATAGCCGAAGAAATCGAGGTTCGAATAAACGCCTCCCATCGCGAAGCGGACACCGAAGCGGAAGAGCGCCGGCATTTCGGCCAGGGAGCCGCCATCCTCCATCCGTTCGGTGACGCTGACGGTTCCGTCGGCATCGATGCGGTAATGGAGCGAGACAAGGGCGCCGCCGATTTTTTCATAGGCGACCTTCACCACGTAGCTCTCCCCCGAAGCCTCGACGCTGAAATGGTCGAGTGTGAAGGCAGGACGGCGCCAGACAGCACTCTTGAGATGGAGTTTCGCTCCGAGGTCATTCTCCACGAGGGCGCGGTTGAAGCAAGGCTCCAGGGGTGCCTCCAGCAGTTCGCGGCGGTCCAGGGTGTAGGAAGACAGGGCGCCGGTCTTCTTATTGAAGGTAAGGCTCCAGAGGACCGGGCGCTCCCCTGCCGTTCCGGCGGCCTCCACCGTTCCGGACAGTACCAGGTAATGGGCGGATTCCTGGAAAGACATCCTTTCGCCGACTTTCTCCACCAGCGGCGCCCGCTCGTTACGGAGGACAATCTGGTCATAGGCGACCTCTTCCCCGGCCTCCTGCAGCGCCGTGGCATCTTTCAGGAGGTAATGGACATTGAGGGTCACGACCCGGCCGAGTTTTGTAAGGTCCTCCTTCAGACCGAGGTCGAGGGTCGCCGTCTGCTGCGGGGCGACCGAAAGCGTTTCCACGACGCCGGAGCGGACCTTCACCCCGTCCGCTTCCACCTCCCAGACCAGGCGCACATCCTCCAATCCCTTGAAGAAACGTTCATTATAAACCTTCAAGGCGGCGGGAGTCCCGCTCGTCAGGATGTCGCGGTACTGGTAGCGGACCTCGTAGGCATGCGGATGGAGGCTGCGGTCGGCAGCAATGACCCCATTGCAGTTGAAGGAGCCGTCCGAAGGGTCCGAGGGGTCATAATCGCCGCCAAAGGCGAAGATATGGTCCGTTCCGTACTTGGAGGGGTCCACGCGTTTCAACAGGGCCTGGTCCTGGAAATCCCAGATAAAACCGCCCTGGTAGGAAGGGTACTTTCGGATCAGGTCCCAATACTCCTTGAAATTTCCGATGGAATTGCCCATCGCATGGGCATACTCACACTGGATCAGGGGACGGCGGCCGTCCTCCTTGAGGTATTTCTCACATTTTTCCGGGCTCCAGTACATGGGGCAGACGATGTCCGTACAATCGGTCTTCGTACGGATGCAGTTCTCGTACTGGACCGGACGGGAAGGGTCGTACTGCTTGATCCAATTGTAGCAGGAGACGAAATTCGGGCCGCTCCCGGCCTCATTGCCGAGGCTCCAGACGATAACCGAAGGATGGTTGAAATCCCGGTACACCATCCGCTGGTCCCGGATGAGATGGGCGGCGGCGAACTGCGGGTCCTGGGCCAGGGTCTCGCCATCCTTGTAGCCCATGCCGTGGGATTCGATATTTCCTTCGTCCACGACGTAAAGCCCATAGCGGTCGCAAAGGGAGAGCCACTTCGGGTCATCCGGGTAATGGCAGGTTCTCACCGCATTGATATTCAACTGCTTCATGATCCGGATATCCCGGATCATGTCCGCCTCCGACACCACATAACCCTTGTAAGGATCCAGTTCGTGCCGGTCCACGCCCTTGATAAGGATGGGCGCACCGTTCACGAGGAGCTGGGCATTCTTGATTTCGACCGTACGGAAACCGAACGGCACCGAGGCGCTTTCCGCAAGGCCTTTCGCCGTCATGGCTTTCACTTTCAGCGTATAGAGATTCGGCTCCTCGGCGCTCCAACACTTGACGGAAGGCAGCAGGGCCGACCAGGAGAAATTTCCCTTGGCGGGCTGGCCGGAAAACTGCAGGACTTCCTTCCCCTTGTCATCCAGGACCTGCCCCGTCACTTGGGTGATGCCATGGGTCAGGACGGCATCCAGCTCGAATACGCCTTCCGCAGTTCCCCGCACGTGGACATCCTCGATGCGTTCCTTCTCCCGCGTACAGACATACACCCCGCGGGCGATGCCGCTCAGGCGCCAGAAATCCTGGTCCTCCAGGTAGGAGCCGTCACACCAGCGGAACACCTCCAGGGCGATGACATTCAGCCCTTCCCGGACCTGTTTCGTAATATCGAAACGGGCTTCCAGCTTGCTGTCCTCGCTGTAGCCGACCATCTTTCCGTTGACCCAGACCCGCACATTGGACGTGGCACTCCCGATACAGAGGACCACTTGTTTCCCCTTCCAGGAGGGGTCCATATCAAAGATGCGGCGGTACTGCCCGACATAATTCTTCTCCGTGGGCGGATACGGCGGATTGTTCTTGTACTGGTTGCGCCATGCATAGCCGATGTTGACATAGACCGGAGCGCCGAATCCATTGAGTTCCCAAAGTCCGGGAACCGGCATTTCTCCCCAGGAAGCGTCGTTGTAGGTCACGGCCTCGAAGCCTTTCAGACGGCCCTCGATGGTCTCGTTCCCATGGAACTTCCACATCCCGTTCAGGGAGAGGGTCTGCTGCTGGTCGGTGACGAACGTCGCGCGCATCGGGAGGCGGTTCTCCTCAAAATGGTTGGGATCCTGCCAGGGTTCAAGTTTCTTTCCCTGCATGCCGAGCGCAAGGCTGAAGGCAAGGAGGGTCAACAGTACTTTTCTCATATCGTTTTGTGTTATTCGTGTGTGGCGAATCGCTGCCCGGCCAGTTCCTCCCACTTCGTCCCGGGTCGCCCGTAATTGGCGTAGGGATAGATGGAGATCCCGCCGCGCGGGGTAAAGAAGCCGGTCACTTCGATATATTTCGGGTCCATCAGACGGACGAGGTCCTTCATGATGGTATTGACGCAGTCCTCATGGAAGTCCCCGTTCGAACGGAAACTGAACAGATACAGTTTCAGGCTCTTGGACTCGACCATCCGCTGGTCAGGGACATAACTGATGCGGATTTCCGCGAAGTCCGGCTGCCCGGTGATCGGGCAGAGCGTCGTAAATTCCGGGCAGTTGAAACGGACCCAGTAATCATGGTCCTGATGCCGGTTTTCAAAGGTTTCCAGCACCTCGGGCGCATAGGTCTGGCTGTAGTGGGTCGCGTGCCCCAGGGCCTTGAGTTCTTCGGGATTGCGTGCCATATCAATTCTCCTCCCCTGCTTCTTTGAGCCGTTCTGCATTCTCGGCGACCTGGAGCTGGTCGATGCACTCCTGGATGTCGCCGTCCATGAAGACCGGCAGGTTATACATGGACCATCCGATCCGGTGGTCGGTCACCCGGCCCTGCGGGTAGTTGTAGGTCCGGATCTTGGCGGAGCGGTCGCCGGTGGAAACCATCGTCTTGCGCTTGGCGGCGATGCCGTCCAGGTATTTCTGGTGCTCCATGTTATACAGACGGGTCCGGAGTTCTTCCATGGCCCGGTCCAGGTTCTTCAGTTGGGAACGCTCCTCCTGGCACTGGACCACGATGCCCGAAGGGATGTGGGTCAGACGCACGGCGGAATAGGTCGTGTTGACGCCCTGTCCGCCCGGGCCGGAAGCGCAGAAAAGGTCCTTGCGGATATCCGCAGGGTTCAGTTCAATATCGAATTCACCGGCTTCCGGGAAGACGGCCACCGAAGCGGCCGAGGTCTGGATGCGGCCCTGGGTCTCGGTCTGCGGGACCCGCTGGACCCGGTGGACGCCGGATTCGTATTTCATGATTCCGTAGACACCGTCCGTGGAGCTGGAGAGCTTGAACACGATCTGCTTGTAACCGCCGGAGGTCCCGGGAGCCTGGTCCGTCACCTCGACTTTCCATCCCCGGCGTTCGGCGAAATGCTGGTACATACGGAACAGGTCGCCCGCAAAGATGGCCGCCTCGTCACCGCCGGTCCCGCCGCGAATCTCGACCATCGCATTCTTCCCGTCGTCGGGGTCCGCCGGGATGAGCAGCAGTTTGATATTCTGCTCCATCTCGGGGAGTTTCGGTTCGATCTCGGCGATCTCATCCCGCGCCATCTCCTTCAGGTCGTCATCCTTTTCGTTCATCAGGATGTCCTTCGCCTGGGAAAGTTCGTCCATCAGGCGCTTGTATTCCAGTCCGGAGGCGATAATCGGCTGAAGTTCCTTGTAGTCCTTGTTCAGCTGGACAAACTTCTTCATGTCCGCAATCACCTCCGGATCAGCGAGTTGCTGTTCCAGTTTCTGATATTTATCCTGAAGGCTGAGCACCTTCTCCAGTAACGTACTGTCTGCCATACTTTATCTTTGTTTCAATCTGCAAAGATAAGCAAAAAGCATCAGAGCTACAAGAGGCTTTGGGAGAGCGTCCGGAAGTGGGAGCCAAATCGATTGAAGGCGGCCCGCTCCAGCGCTTCCCGGTCATCGGGATGGGCGATGGAAATCAGCAGTCTGGCACGCTCCTGAAGAGACTTCCCGTAGAGATTGACGACGCCCCATTCGGTGACGACCCACTGGACATCGGCCCGGGGCGTGACAACACCGGCACCGGGACGCAGCGTCGGGACAATCTTGGGGGCTCCCTTGGCGGTCCGGGAAGCGAGGGCGATGACGGCTTTGCCGCCTTCGGAAAGCTTGGCTCCGCGGACAAAGTCCAGCTGGCCGCCCGTGCCGGAGTAGATACGCTCCCCGATCGAGTCGGCCGACACCTGGCCGGTCAGGTCGATTTCCGTGGCGGAATTGATGGACACCACCTGCGGATTGCGGGCGATGGTCCAGGGGTCATTGGTATAGGCGATGTCCCGCATGAGGACGGCAGGATTGTGGTCGATGAAATCATACACCGCCTGGGAGCCCAGCAGGAAAGAGGCGACCACCTTGCCCCGGTCGATTCCCTTGCGGGAGCCGTCGATGACTCCGCGGCGGATCAGCTCCAGCGCTCCGTCCGCAAACATTTCCGTATGAAGGCCCAAGTGCTGATGCCCTTCCAGTGCCGAACAGAGCGCATTCGGCAGGGAGCCGATGCCCATCTGGAGGCAGGCGCCGTCGGGAACCAGTTCCGCGCAGAAGGCGCCGATCCTGCGGTCCGTCTCCGAAGGCTCGACATAAGACTTCGTGATCAGCGGCCGGTCATCCCTCACCAGCGCGGTAAAACGCTCCAGGGGAATCAGGTCTCCGTAAGAAAAGGGCACATGCGGATTGACGACGGCGATCCGCTCCCGGGCAACTTCCAGGGCCGCCACGGAACAGTCCACGCTCGTTCCGAGCGAGACCATCCCGTCCACCGGCTCGGACACCTGGACCATGGCCACGTCACAGCGGAGCGCCCCGCTGCGGTACAGTGCCTGAGATTCGCTCAGATGGGCCGGAAGATAATCCGCCCAGCCCGCCTGGACATTTGCGCGGACATTGGGCCCCACGAAAAAGCCCTGGTCGAAAAAGACGCCTGCAAAACGCTCTTCGCTGTAGGGAGCGGGACCTTCCGTATGGAAATGATGGAAATGCAAGTCCTTCAGGCTGCCGGCGCGCCGCACCAGGGCCTCGATGAGGATGTGCGGGACACTGGCGATGCTGCTCAGGTGGATATGGTCCCCGCTGCGAACGGACCGGACCGCCTCGTCAGCCGATATGAAGTTGATTCCTCCCATTTCAAGCCGTAAAGATAGCGATATTCTTTGTATATTTGCAAGATAAAAACTGTTTTTATGCACAGCCGGGAAGAGAAACTGGCGGCATTCGGCCGCCTGCTGGATGTCATGGACGCACTCCGGGAGCAATGCCCCTGGAATGCCGCCCAGACCATGGAAAGCATCCGTCCGCTGACGGAAGAGGAAGTCTATGAACTCAGTGACGCAATCCTCCAGGGAGACCGCGCCGCCACCGCGAAGGAAATCGGCGATCTCCTGTACCATATGGTATTCTACGCGCGTATCGCCCAGGAAGAAGGGGCCTTCGACATCGCCGACTCCCTCCAGAAAGTCGCCGACAAGATGGTGTTCCGCCACCCCCATGTCTTCGGACCGGAGGCCGGAAAAGCGACGACCGCCAAGGAAATCGCCGACACCTGGGAACTCGTGAAAGCCAAGGAAAAAGGCGGCAACAAGACCGTCATGTCCGGCATTCCGAACGCCATGCCTTCCCTGCTGAAAGCCTTGTCCATGCAGGAAAAGGCCCGGGGCTGCGGCTTTGACTGGGAGAAGAAAGAAGATGTCTGGGCCAAGGTGGCGGAAGAGTACCAGGAGGTGGAGCAGGCCACGAAGGAAGACGATCCCGTCCATCTGAAAGAAGAGTTCGGAGACCTTCTTTTTGCCGTCATCAATGCCGCCCGGCTCTATGGGGTGGACCCCGAGGCCGCCCTCAACTTCACCTGCGACAAATTCCGCCGGCGCTTTACCTATCTGGAAGAGCAGACCCTCCGCAAAGGGCGCTCCCTGAAAGAAATGACCCTCGCCGAGATGGATGCCATCTGGGACGAGGGTAAAGCAAAAGGATTGTAGGAATCTTATTTGACCAGGTTCCCCAGGATCGAACGGGTCAGTTCCTTGGTGAGGGTCGACGTCGCCGACCTGGTCGCACGGTTGACGGCTTTTTCCGCCGTACTCTTGGTGCTCTTTGTCTTTTTTCCGGTCACCTTCGCCGTCACTTTGTCCGCCACGGCCGCCGCCGCGACGCCCGTCAGGGCCGTCATCACGGATTTCAGCACCTTGGAAGCGATGCCCCCGCTCTTTTTCTTGGAGGCTTCCTTGGCCGCCTTGGCTTCCTCCTTGGCCTGGATGGCCGCCTGCTTTTCCGCTTCGGCCTGGGCCTCGAGTTCGGCTTTCTGCCGCTCGGCCTCCTCGGTCGCAGCCTGGATCACTTCATAGGCGCTCTCCCGGTCCACCGGATGGTCATAGCGTCCATACAGGCGGGAACGTTTGATGATTTCCTCCCGCTGGGCCTCGGTCACGGCGCCGATCTGGCTCAACGGGAAGAGAATCTTGGCCCGCTCGACGATAGCCGGCGTTCCTTTTTCATCCAGGAAGGACACCAGGGCCTCGCCGGTCCCGAGTTCCAGCAGGGTATCGTAGGTCTTGAAAGCCGGGTTCGGACGGAAGGTGTCCGCCGCCACCTTGACGGCTTTCTGGTCCTGCGGGCTGTAGGCCCTCAGGGCATGCTGGACCCGGTTGCCGAGCTGTCCGAGGATGTTCGCGGGAATGTCCGTCGGGCTCTGGGTGATAAAGTAGATGCCGACGCCCTTGGAGCGGATCAGGCGGATGACCTGCTCGATCTTGTCCGTCAGGGCCTTGGACGTACCCTCGAAGAGCATGTGGGCCTCGTCGAAGAAGAAGACCAGTTTCGGAAGGTCCATATCCCCGACTTCCGGCAGAGTGGCATACAGCTCGGAGAGCAGCCAGAGCAGGAAGGTCGAATAGAGTTTCGGCTGGAGCATGAGCCGGTCGGCGGCGAGCACATTCATGATGCCCTTCCCTCCCTCGCACTGCAGCAGGTCGTAGATATCGAAATCCGGTTCGCCAAAGAACTTCTCCGCACCCTGGTTCTCCAGGGCGAGGAGGGCGCGCTGGATGGCGCCGACAGAGGCCGACGTAACGTTGCCGTACTGGGTCGTGTACTCCGCCGCGTTCTGGCCGACGAAGTTCAGCATGGCCCTGAGGTCCTTCAAGTCGATCAGGAGCAGGCCATTGTCGTCGGCAATCTTGAAGACGATGTTCAGCACGCCGGTCTGCGTCTCATTGAGGTCCATCAGCCGGCCCAGCATGTCCGGGCCCATCCGGGAGATGGTCGAACGCATGGGATGCCCCTGCTCACCATAGACGTCGAAGAAACGGACCGGGCAAGCCTGGAACTGCGGATTCTCGATCCCGAATTCCGGAAGCCGCTTCTCGATAAATCCGGAGAGCCGGCCTGATTGCGAAATGCCGCTGAGGTCGCCTTTCATATCCGCCATGAAGCAGGGAACGCCCGCCTGGCAGAAGGTTTCCGCCAGCACCTGGAGGGTGACGGTCTTTCCGGTTCCGGTCGCACCGGCGATGAGGCCGTGCCGGTTGGCCATTTTGCCGACCAGCGAAATCGGCCCGTTCTCGCTGTGGGCTACATACAGCCCTCTTTCTTTATCTAACATATGATGATTGTTTTTTACGGAATTTCCAAAGATAGAATAAAACGGCGGAAAGTACAAATGTGGAGATGCCGATGGTAAAATTCCACTCCTGCGGGAGCCGGAATCCGATCTTGTCCACCAAGATGAAAGTCGTACAGACCGCTGTCATGAACAGCGCCGGAAGGAGGGTCACGAGATACCACATGCCCCCTTTCCTACGGACCAGATAGATGGTCGCCGTCCAGAGCATGAACACCGAGAGCGTCTGGTTGGACCAGCCGAAATAGCGCCAGATGGTGTTGAATCCATTGGCATCGGCGATATTGTACCAGAGCAGCAGGGCGGAAAGCGCAAACAGCGGAATCGCGATATACAGGCGCTTCACGATGGTCCGCTGCTCCAGACGGGCAAAATCGGCGATGATGAGCCGGGCGCTCCGGAAAGCCGTGTCACCGGAGGTGATCGGCGCCGCGACGACGCCCAGGATGGCCAGAATCCCGCCCAGCAGGCCGAGCCAGGATTCGGAGACCTTCGTCACGACGGTCGGTGCCGCCGCCGAGAGGTCGCTTCCGACCGCAGCCGCCCCGCCGTCGAAGAAGAACCAGGAAGAGACCGCCGCCCAGATCAGGGCGACGAGACCTTCTGTAATCATGGAGCCGTAGAATACCGGCCGTCCCAGTTTCTCATTTTTCAGGCAGCGGGCCATCAGCGGGCTCTGCGTCGCATGGAAGCCGCTGATCGCCCCGCAGGCAATCGTAATGAACAGACAGGGGAAAATGGGCTGGCCGCTCAGGCCGGCCTTTTCGGACCAGCCGCCGAGCCCGTCCCAGAACTCCGGCAGCGAGGGCCACTTGACCACCAGACACACCAGCAGGGCCGCCGCCATGAACAGCAGGGCGACCGCAAAAAGCGGATAGACCCGCCCGATCACTTTGTCTATGGGCAGAAGGGTCGCGACGACATAATAAATAAAGATAATCCCGACCCAGAGCATAATGGAGGCCCGTCCCCCGTCTCCGGCGAGGTCTCCCAGGATCAATGCCGGCGAATAGACGAAGACCGTTCCGACCAACAGCAGAAGGACGATCGAGAACACGAGCATGACCCGCCTGGTTCCCTGCCCCAGGTACTGACCCACCAGTTCCGGAAAACCCGCCCCGCCATGACGCAGCGAAAGCATCCCGCACATATAGTCATGGACCGCACCGGCGAAAATGCAGCCCAGCACAATCCAGAGATAGGAGGCGGGGCCGAATTTCGCGCCCATGATGGCTCCGAAAATGGGGCCGGTCCCGGCGATGTTCAGGAACTGGATCATGAACACCTTCCAACTGGGCATGGCAATGAAATCGACGCCGTCGGCTTTTTCCACGGCCGGGGTCATCCGCTGGGGATCCGGGCCAAAGACACGGTCTACGAAAGCTCCATACAAGAAATAGCCCAGCACCAGGGCCGCAATACTGAGAAGGAACGAGAACATGGCTTATTCAAAAAAGGAAAAATGCACCAGGCCGTAGACCTTCTCCTTCACAAAATGCGGATGCGAACGGAAATCGTACGCATCGCTGTGTTCCAGGATGAAGGTCCGCTCGGGATGCAGCAGGTTCAGATTGAAAACGAGGTCGGGAAGCGTCCCGATCCCTTCCAGGGCATAGGGCGGATCCGCAAAGATGATGTCGAAGCGTTCGTGGCAGATCGGCAGGAAGTCAAAGACATTGTCCCGGACCATCGTCACATTCCCGAGGCCGAGCCGGGCGGCTTCCGTCTTGATGAAAGAGGCATTCTCCCGGGCCATTTCCACCGAGTACACCCTCCGCGCACCCCGGGATGCGAATTCAAAAGCAATGGCGCCGGTCCCTCCGAAGAGGTCCAGCACCTGCAAACCCTCGAATTCATATTCATTGTCCAGGACATTGAACAGCCCCTCGCGGGCGAAATCCGTGGTCGGCCGGGCCTTGTAGCCGGCAGGAGGCTGAATCCGTTTCCCCTTCAGGCGTCCACCGATGATCCTCATAGGCGAATGACCGACTTGAAATAACGATACAGCGACATCTCCGCATCCGCATCGAGCGGTGTACGGAAGGCGATGGTCGAGAGCTCGGGGTTCAGCTGGAGACGCTTCATGGCGAGGAAAATGAAATACTGGGCCGTCGTGAAATCCGGCGCCCGGAAGACATTCGCTAGGGAAAGGCTCCGCCCCTGGGCGATGACCAGGTGGAGATACCCGTCCATGTAGGAAGCGAGAATCTTGTTGTATTCTTCCAGCGAGCCCATCTGCCTGAGCAGGTAGTACATTTCCGGCAGGACCGGGGCCGGGTCGCCCGACGGGGTCAGTACGGTCGCGGCAACGGCACGGGAAAGGGACTCGTCCACGCTGTTGGAAAAAACCAGCACGGAGGACAGCTCCGGAAGACGGACCCAGGAAACCGCGTCTTCTTCCCGAAGGGCCGTCACCCCCTCCAGCAGGCTGCGCGCCGAAGCGTCCGAGAAGAACTGCTCCGGAACCAGGGTACACTTGGGCGTCAGCAGGGAAATATCCACGTGGGAATAGCGGCGCTGGAGCTCGGGGGTCGTAAAAATACGGTCCGCGCTCATCCAGGGCGAGCCATTAAAAGAAAATCCACTCAAGGAGACTTGAATGGATATTCTGTCGGGGGTCGTCAGGCTATTCCCAGTTGCCGGCATTGTTGTTCGGCATCGTAACGGAACCCACCTGCAGGCCGATGTACTTGTTGGATTTCTCCCGCTCGGCATTGAGGTTGACGATCAGCTGGTAGTCCATGCCGCGAAGGAGGGCCTTGTACGGCATACGGGCCTCGAACAGGGGCACCTGGACACCGGAAACGGATTTGATGATGGATTCCATCTCCACCTTGGCGCCGCCCGAGAACGGGATATAGGCCAGGGAGTCCACGACGAAGTCCTCGCGATCGTTGAAGAGGGTATCCTTTACCGCGATCGGGGTCGTGATGTTGAACACCAGGTTCTTTTCTCCGCCGAGATACAGCTGGTAGAGCTGCTCCGGGGTAATCTTGCGGTTCTTCTTCTTGATGGCGGCGGTATTCACCACAGCGAGGGAGTCATCGTTGGAACCGATCTGCATGACAATCTCCATCTTGCCGTCATTGTAGAACTGGATCAGGGAGTCGACCGAAGGCGTATAGCGGTTGTAAACGCCCTTGAAGGCGACCTGAAGGGTACGGATGTCTTTCAGGCGCTGGATGCCGACCTGTTCACGGCGGGCCTGCTCCTTCTTGAATTCGACCGGCTTCGAGACAGAGCGGACGATGAGATACACGAGACCGCAGGCCAGGAGGGCGAGCAGAACCTCAACGATGATTTTAACTGCTTTGTTCATTATTTTAGTGTTTTATCATTTCAAAAACTTCTTGCAAAGTTAAAAAAATGATTTATCAAATGCAATATAATTTGTAACTTTGCACAGCAAAAAGACTTGCCGATGGACCCAATCCGCCAAGATGCGACCCTCCTGCTTGACCGTCTCCTCTCAGGAGCACGGCAGGTCATCGTCGTGGGCCATACCCATCCGGACGGAGACGCCCTCGGCAGCGTCGGTGCCATGACCGCCTACCTGGCGGAAAAACGCGGGCTCACGGTACGGGGCATCTTCCCGGACACCCCGCCCGAAACGCTCCGTTTCCTCTGCCGGGAAGATTTCCTCTATGCCGACGCGCAGCGCGAGGCTTCCCTTCGTTTTATCGGGGGATCCGACCTGGTGATCCTGCAGGACTGCAACAACTTCACCCGGACCGAGGCCCTCGCAGAGAGCCTCCGCGCTTCCCTCGCCACAAAAATCCTCATCGACCATCATCTGAATCCGGACCGGGACGCTTTCCGGCTGGTCTTTTCGACACCGGATGTTTCCTCCGCATCGGAGCTCCTATACTGGATTCTCCTCGATCTGCCGGATGTGGCGGGCGATGCGCGGAACCTTCCGGCGGATTGTCTGGCTTCCCTCATGGCCGGCATGACGACGGACACCAACAACTTCGCCAATTCCGTCTTCCCCTCCACCCTCCAGATGGCGGGCGGGCTGCTCGCTGCCGGCGTGGACCGGGACGGAATCCTGGACCAACTGTACCACAACTACCGGGAGAACCGGGTCCGCGGCATGGGTTATTTCCAAAATGAAGCCCTGCACATTACCGGGCAGGGCGTCGCCTATATGATCGCGACGCGTTCTGTCATCGAACGCTTCGATCTGAGGGAGGGCGAGACCGAAGGGCTGGTCAATGTGCCGCTCAGCATCGGAAAAGTCCGCCTCAGCCTCTTTCTGAAAGAGGACAAGGGGTTTTTCCGGGTCTCCATCCGCTCGAAAAGGGGCACTTCCGCCCAGCAGCTTGCCGTCCGTTATTTCCATGGCGGCGGGCATGAGAACGCCTCCGGCGGACGTCTTTTCTTCCCGGAGGACATCCCCTCCCCCGAGGAGGCCGCCGCATATATTGAACAGGTAAGCAGCGCATTTCTGAATGAATAAATCCACCCGCATACTGACCGTCTGCCTTTTCGTGGGGGCCGCCGCCTGCACGAAACAGGCCGAGCAGAACACCTATGACCGCCAGGAAACGACCATCTCGAATTTCGTGGCGGCCCAGCTCAAGGCCGACCCCAACGCGACCGTCACCTACAACAACGGCTCGGTCCGCATCACCTTGAATGACGTCCTGTACAAGGACCAGGAAGCGGCCGACTCCCTCCGGGACGGCGGGACGGTCTCCTTCTACTATGCCGGTTATACCCTGAGCGGGACCAGCCTCAGTCCTTCCAACCTGTTCGCGACCAACCGGAAGGAATCGGCGACCGCGGCCGGATGGACCCTCTCGGACGAGGATCAGTTCCACATCGAAACCATGGTCCTGGATGATGAAATGCTTCCCGGGCTGAGGAGCGGCCTCGCCGGCGTACAGAACGAAGACGAGTGCATCATCCTCTTTTCGGGAAAATACGGCTTCGGAAACAAGACGCCAGGCACGATTCCTGCAAGGTCAGCCCTGGCTTTCCACGTATGGGTGAAAAGTTTTGACAATGACTGAAGATGAAAAATAAGACACTATATTTGATGGCATCCGTCCTCCTCGTGGCCAGCGGATGCGCCAAGACGGCGGAAACTTCTGACAATCAGGAGGAAAAAGAATTTCTGGAAGACTGGGTCAAGCAGTATCCGGACGCGGTCCTCAGAGACGGCATCTACCTGCTTTCGGAAACGGAAGGCAGCGGCGAGGTGTGGAACGAAAACAACGCCTACGTCTTTTTGAACACCACCATCCGGGACCTGGACGGGACCGTCACCTCCAACAACGACGAAGCGATCGCCAAACAGTTGAAAGGCGACAAATTCGATCCGACCGACTATTATGGCCCGCGGGCCTACACCCTCGGAGCGAATGCCAGTTACGCTGGCTTCGACCGGATTCTCAAAGGCATGAAAGTCGGCGGCACGCGTACCGCCATCGTTCCCGCCTGGCTGATGACCCTTCAGCGCTATGACAGCGAGGACACGTATTTCGCCACGGACACCGAGGCCGAGTCCACCCTCTACACAGTGACCCTACGCGGCCAGGCTGCCGACATCACGGCCTGGGAGAAGGAGCAGCTCCTCGCCTACAACGCCAAGCACCTCGGCAATGTTCCCGGGACCTCCCCCGACACGGAGTCGATCCAGGCCGACCTGTTCTACTTCCTGTCCCACAATCCGGATCCGGACGCCGAGCCGATGCCGTCCGACACCACCGTCAAACTCAATTACACCGGACGTCTGCTAAGTGGCCAGGTCTTCGACACGACGGAGCGGGACAGCGCCCTGGTCCATCACATCGCCGTTGAAGGAAAGAGCTATGAACCCGTCAGCATCACCTGGGGCAGCAAGTGGTCCGACCTCACGATGGGAGGCAGCAGTTCGCTCATCAGCGGCTTCAAGGCCGCCCTCTTCCTGATGCATCCGGGCGAGAAGGCCACCGTCATCTTCGCCTCCAACTACGGTTACAGTTCCTCCGGATCCGGAAGCCGCATCCCGGGATACGCCCCCCTGTGCTTCGACCTGGAAATCCTCCCGGCCGAATGAGTGCAGGAAGCATTCCGACCGAGCTCGGAACCAAGCCCGTCGGCGAGCTGCTGCGGCAGTACGCCGTCCCCGGCATCATTGCAATGACGGCCTCCTCCCTCTACAACATGGTGGACAGCATCTACATCGGACACATCGCCGATGTCGGTTCGCTGGCCATATCGGGCCTTGCCGTCACCTTCCCCCTGATGAACATTTCCACCGCTTTCGGCACCCTGGTCGGTGTCGGTGCGGCCACGATGATTTCCGTCCTCCTCGGACAGAAAAACTATGACGTCGCCAACAAGGTCCTGTCCAATGACGTCACCCTCAACATCCTGACCGGGGTGGTCTTCACCCTGGTGACCCTCCTGTGGATGGACCCGATCCTGCGCTTTTTCGGTGCCAGCGACGCGACCCTCCCCTTTGCACGGGACTATATGACGATCATCGCCCTCGGCAATGCCGTCACTCACCTTTATTTCGGTCTCAACGCCATTGTCCGCTCTTCCGGAAATCCGCGGCTGGCCATGGGCCTGACCCTTTTCACGGTGACCTCCAACGCCATTCTGGACCCCATCTTCATCTACACGCTCGGCCTCGGCATCCAAGGAGCCGCCCTGGCGACGGTGCTCTGCCAGAGCATGGCCCTGGGCTATACGATGTGGTATTTCCTGGACGGACGGCGCTTTCTCCATCTTCCGCGCTCCCGCAAGATGTTCCGGGTGGACTGGAAGATCGCCCGGGACTCGCTCGCCATCGGCATGGGCCCCTTCTTGATGAATCTCGCCAGCTGCGTGGTGGTCCTGTTCATCAACCAGCAACTGGTCAAGTGGGGCGGTGACCTGGCCCTCGGGGCCTACGGCATCGTCAACCGCCTGAGTTTCCTCTTCATCATGATTGTGATGGGCCTCAACCAGGGGATGCAGCCGATTGCGGGGTACAACTTCGGTGCCCGGCAGTATGGCCGCGTCCGGGAAGTTTATATGAAGACTGCCCTCTGGGCCACGGTTGTCTGCACCGCCGGTTTCCTGATTTCGGAACTGCTGCCCGGCCCCGCCGTCGGCATCTTTACCCATGATCCGGAGCTCCATACCCTGGCGGAGAGCGGGTTGAGGATGATGAACCTGGCTTTCCCGATCATCGGATTCCAGATGGTCACGACGAACCTCTTCCAATGTCTCGGGATGGTCCGGAAATCCATCTTCCTGAGCCTGTCCCGGCAACTGCTCTTCCTTCTCCCCTGCATCTATCTCCTCCCCTCGCTCCTGGAGAGCGAGAAAGGGGTCTGGTACAGTTTCCCGATTTCCGACACCATCGCCTCGGTCATCACCGCCCTGATGGCACTCAGCCTCATCCGGAAACTGGGGCGCCTCAAGGACGGGGCGGATCCGTCCATTCTCGGCAGTCAAATTTAACCCACCAGCATGCATACCATCATCAATATCGGCAGAAGTTTCGGCAGCGGCGGCGGCTCAGTCGCCGAGGCCATCGGCGCACGTCTCGGCATTCCGGTCTACGACAATCAGCGGATTTCCCAGTACGCGGAGCAGAACGGCTATTCCAAGAGCCTTTTCGCCAAGGGAGAAGAGCGGCCGAGCCTTTTTTCCTTTTCCAGTTTCTTCGCATCCGGAAGAATGAGTTACGACGATGCCTCCAGCGGCTATGTCAATGACAACCTGCTTTTCAAGATCCAGAGCGAGGTCATCCGCAGCATTGCCGAAAAGGGAGATGCGATTATCATCGGGCGCTGCTCCGACTACATTCTGAGGGACATGCACTGCCTGGACGTCTTTATTTCCGCGCCCATGGACTACCGCATCGGCCGCCTGGCTGAAAACGAACACCTCAGCAAGGAAGACGCCGAGGAGCTGATGCGCCGCAAAGACCGCATCCGGGAGACCTATTACAATTACTACACCTTCGGCGCGTGGGGCGTCGCCTCCAACTACGACCTCTGCGTGGACAGTTCGCTGCTCGGCATCGAAGGGACGGCTGAGTTTATCATTGATTTCGGACGCCGTGCGGGGATCATTCGCTAAACTGCTCGTGGTGCTCTGCCTGAGCATCGCCGCCTGTTCGTCCCGGCCGGGAAAACGGCCCTCGACCATCAACGACCACATCACCAACGAGATGTCCGAGGTCCCGGAACTCAAGCGCATGGACCATGCCGTGGACAGTTTTCTCCAGTTCTGGCTGTTGGAAGGTGCTTCGCTCGCCATCATGCGCAATGATTCGCTCGTCTATGCCAAGGGATACGGCTGGGCGGACAAAGAAGCCGGAGAGCGGATGGGGCCCGGGACGAAACTCCGCCTGGCTTCGGTGTCCAAGCTCCTGACCGCCGCCGGCATCATGCAGCTGGTCCAGGACAGCCTCCTGACCCTCCAGAGCCCGGTTTTCGGGCCGGCCGGCATCCTGTCGGACTATCATTTCAAGGATGACAACTACTGCCTGATCACGGTGGAACACCTGCTCCGGCACCAGGGCGGTTTCTCCGTCCGGGGCGGCGACCCGATGTTCTCCACCCGCAGCATGATGTCCTCCTGGGGGCTCTCGGAGCCGCCGACCGGCGAGCAGATCACCGAGAATCTCCTCAAGCGCAGGGTCTCCTACACCCCGGGCAGCGGCCAGATCTATTCCAATTTCGGCTATCTTCTCCTGTCGCAGTGCATCGAGAAAGTCAGCGGAAAATCCTATGAGGATTATATGCGCGAAGAGGTCTTTGCCAAGGCCGGATGCACGGACTTCCACCTCGCCGGCAATTTCGAGAAGGACCGGCTCCCGGGCGAGAGCAAATATTATGTCCAGGCCGACGACGAGCCGGTGCCCGTCTACCATGGCGGTGCCGACAGCGTGGTCCGCTGCTACGGAGGCAATGACATCCACGCCCTTTCCGGCGCGGGCGCCTGGGTCGGGTCCACGGTCGAACTTGCCCGCTTTATCGCCTCGATCGACGGCCTCCCCGAAGTGGAGGACATCCTGTCGGAAGAAAGCATCTACCAGATGACCTACCGGATTGACGACGCCACCTACCCCCTCGGATGGGTGGACTGCAAGGAGGAGGGAGAATGGACCCGTACCGGCTCGTTCTCAGGAACTTCCGCCCTTATCAAGGTCTATCCGGACGGCGAATGCTGGATCCTCGTCACGAACACTTCCGCCTGGCGGGGCGCCCGTTTCACCAAGAATACGGCCGCCCTGTTCAAAAAACTGAGAGCCCGCTTTTCCAGCAGGCTCCCCAAACAAGACTTGTTTGAAATCTTCTACTAGCTCCCTTACTTGGCGCTGATGACCGCGGAAGCGATCGAATTGAGTTTCACGTCGACCGAATCGGCGCGGGAAGCCAGGATGCAAGGCACCTTCGTTCCGACCAGGAAACCGGCCTGACGGACGTCCTTGGCCAGTTTGGAATTGGTCTTCCAGAAGACATTCGCGCTCTCAATGTTCGGGAAGAGGAGACAGTCGGCGTCGCCTCCCACCGGGCTCTTGAGTTTCTTGATCTCGACGGATTCCTCGTCGATGGCGACATCCAGGGCCAGCGGGCCGTCGCCGATGGCCTTGATCTGGCCGCGGTCGCACATTTTCGCGAGCATGGCGCCCTCGACACAGGCGGGCATCGTGTCCATCATCTGCTCGGAGGCGGCGATAAAGGCAATCTTCGGCATGGCAATCCCGAAACTGCGGGCGACACCGGTCACAAAACCGGCCATCTTCACCTTCTGGCGGAAATCCGGAGCGGGAATTACGGCCATGTCGGTGATGAAAATCAGCTTGTGGTAGTTCGGGTTCTCGATCACGCCCACATGGCTCAGCAGGCCCTTCGGCGGCAGCAGGCCACATTCCTTGTTCAGGATGGCGCGGAGGAACTTGTCGGTGGAGCAAAGGCCCTTCATCAACACATCCCCTTCTCCGTCATGGACCAGCTCAACCGCTTTCGCGACCGCTTTCAGCTCGTCCTTTTCATCGACGATGACGAATTTGGAGATATCAATCTTATAGCTGTCGCACACGCCCTGGATCAGATCCCGGTCACCGACCAGGGTCACCTTGACAAAACCCATGTCCGCAGCAAGGGAAGCGGCTTCGATGGTATGGGAATCTACGCCCCAGGCGGCGATCATGCGTTTGCAGATTTTCTTTTCCTTCAGTTCCTGGAACAGTTCGTTGAAATTGGTAATCATATGCTTATTCTTGGTTATCCTGTACAAGGTGCATCGTATCGCGGGCGATGACCAGTTCTTCGTTCGTGCAGATAAGGGCAGCCTTCACCTTGGAATCCTCCGTGGTGATGAGCGTGTCCTCACCGGAAGCGACATTGGCTTCGTAATCCACCTTCAGGCCGAGGTAGGAGAAATTCTCCAGCACCCGGCGGCGCAGGCGGGAATTGTGCTCGCCGATACCGCCCGTGAAGACAATCAGGTCCACCCCGTTCATCGCAGCCACATAGGAGCCGATGTTCTTGATGATGTCGTAGGTGAATTTCTTGAACACGAGTTTGGCCTTCGGGTCGCCCGCATCCGCCTTTTCATTCAGTTCCCGGGCGTCGGAGGAATACTGCGACAGGCCGAGGAAGCCGGATTTGCGGTTCAGGATGACCGACATCTCATCCGGGGTGACACCGAGCTTGTTCTCGAGATAGATGACGGCATTCGCGTCGATGTTGCCGACGCGCGTGCCCATGATCATGCCTTCCAGCGGAGAGAAGCCCATGGAGGTATCCACGCACTTGCCGCCCTGGATGGCGCAGATGGAACTGCCGGCGCCGAGGTGGCAGGTGATGATCTTCGCCGTCTTGACGTCCAGTCCGGCGAGGCGGGCTCCCACTCCGGCGACGAACTGATGGGAGGTACCGTGCGCGCCGTAGCGGCGGACGCGGTATTTCTCGTAATATTCATACGGCAGGCCGTACATATAGGCGTAGGCGGGCATGGTCTGGTGGAAGGCGGTGTCGAAAGTCACCACCTGGGGAACGCTCGGGAGCACTTCCTGCATGGCATGGATGCCCAGCAGATGGGCCGGATTGTGCAGCGGGGCGAAATCCGAGCAGAAGGCGATTTTCTCGAGGACATCGTCATTCACCAGCACGGAGCCGCTGAAGAAGTCACCTCCCTGGACGATGCGGTGCCCCACCGCTTCGATGTCTTCCAGGGAACGGAGGACGCCCGTCTTGGGGTCCGTCAGGGCCTGCAGGATCAGCTGCATGCCGACCTTGTGGTCCGCGATGGGGACATCCGTCACGATTTTGTCTTTCCCCTTCGGGGCATACTGGAGAATGCCGGCGGGAAGACCGATCTTCTCCGCGATACCCTTGGCGATGACGTCGAACACGTCGTCGTTCTTCATGTCCAGAAGCTGGTACTTGATGGAAGAACTGCCGCAGTTAATTACTAAAATGATCATTTTTATGTCCTTATTTGTGTTTTTTCAATCAATTATGCAAAATTAACAAAATATTCAGTATTTTCGCATATAGATTGAAACGAAATGGACGGGGCGGGCCATATCGAGGCGCTATCACTCTCTTTCACGGTCGGTACAGGAGCAGGGATCCTTCTCTTCTCCCTCCTTCCCGGGCCCATGCCGGGAGCCGCCGCCAGCGCCGTGCTGCTGCTGATGGGGGTTCCGCTCCTGCTGCGGGAGCGCATCTGCCTTTGGACAGAAGGACGGCTACAGTTCCTCCTTCCGCTGCTTTTCCTCGCGACCGGACTGTTCTGCGGAATCACCGCCTCCTTTGAGGGCCTCAGTACCCCTTCCCCGCTCGCCGCCTTGTTCGAAGAGGCCGCCGGGGGCCTCCGGCAGCGGATTGACGCGCTGGGCTTTTCCTCCCCGGAGACCGCCGCCCTCCTGAAAGCCCTCCTGACCGGGGACCGCAGCACGCTTTCCAAAGGCACCGTCGCCGCTTTCCGGGGCAGCGGCGCCTCCCACATCCTGGCGCTGTCCGGACTCCACATCGGAATCATCTATCTGCTGCTGGACCGCCTGACCCGTCCGCTGGGACGCTTCCCCCTGTCCCGCATCCTTCGCTGGAGCCTCGTGGTCCTCGCCTCCGGCTTCTTCACGCTGATGACCGGCGCCGCGCCTTCGATTGTCCGCGCCTTCCTCTTTATCCTGATTCGCGAAAGCCTGCTGCTCTCGGGAAGGTCCGCCCCGGGCGAGCGGGTCCTCTGCCTGGCCCTGTTCTTCCAGCTGGTCCTCTCTCCCCTGTCCATCCGCAGCATCGGCTTCCAGCTGAGCTACCTCGCCGTCGCGGGCATTTTCCTCCTGTACCCCACGCTCGAGAGCTGGTATCCCGCCGGCATCCGCCATGACCCGCTGCGCTGGATCTGGAAAAGCGCGGCCCTGAGTATCTCCTGCCAGGTGACGACCGCACCGCTCGCCTGGTACCGATTCCATGCATTCCCCCGGCATTTCCTGCTGACTAACCTGCTGGCCCTGCCCCTGACCAGTCTCCTGATGGGTCTGAGCCTTCTGACGCTGGCCTGGAGCGCCGTAGCGCCCTGCCCCGGACTCCTCGTCCGGGCCACCGAGGCCGCCGCAACGGCCCTGATTCACTGCCTGGAGATTATCAGCGGGATGTAACGAGCGGAAAGCCGGGAGAGGCCCATTCCTGCATGGTCCCGTCTTCACCGGCACAGATCAGGTAGCCTTCCAGCGACCCGTCCGAAAGAATCAGTTCCCGGGCTCCGGCCTCTCCGATGACCATGCACCAGGTCGCGAGCGCATCCGCCGAAGCCGCATCCGGAGCCACCACCGTTGCGCTCAGCAGACTGTGCGACACGGGATAACCCGTCAAGGGATTGATGGTATGGGCAAATTTCTTCCCGTCCCGGACATAAAACTTCCGGTAATTGCCGGAGGTCACAATACCGGCAGGACCGCCTCCGGAGGACCAGATACCGGAAAGCTCCGCTCCCTTCTCCTGGTTTCCGTCAATGGGCCGGTCCACCCCGACAGACCAGGGCTGTCCCGAAGGATTGCGTCCGTCACAGAAGATTTCCCCGATGTCCACGAGCATGTCCTTGACACCGATCGAATAGAGATAGCGGGCGACGAGGTCGCAGCTGTAGCCCTGGGCAATGGCGTTGTAGTTCAGCCGGGGGTAACCCAGATCGGCAGGGTCCAGATAGCCGTCACGCAGCGGAAGACGCTCCGGAAGATGCTTCATCCCCGAGGAGGCGACCAGGCGGCTGACTTCCTCGTCCGAAGGCATCTCGCCGGAGCGGAAACCGAAGCCCCAGGCATCATAGAGCGGGCCTGCCGCGAAATCCAGCAAACCGCCGGAGCGTTCAAACCAGCGGCGGGAAAGCGCATAGGTCTCGACGAACAGCGTGTTCGGCCGGATCCGCTCGCCGGCATTGAAGCGGGAGAGCAGGGAGCCCTTGTTATAGCCCGAAAGGGTCGTATCAATCAGATGGAGGATGGCCTCGATGCTGTCACGCACCGTTTCCGGCGTCACCGCAGTCCCTTTCAGATGACACTTGACGGTATACGTGCCGCCCTGGGCATAGCCCGAAACCTGGATATAGCGGTCCCGCTCCCGGCAAGAGACCAGCAGCAAAACGAGGATGATCAAAAATGTTTTCCGCATCGTGGCAAAAGATTTGCACAAATTTACAAGATTTTGACGATATTTGCAGAATAGTTTGAACGATATGCACAGAAAGTTTCTCTATATGGCCCTCGCAATCCTTGCTGCCGCCACGCTCGGCTGCAAGAAAGACGAGGATAACACCACCATCAATCCCAGCCTTTACGGGGCTGCTTTCAACATTGTTCCCTTCGGCGCCGTCGGCGAATCCTTCACCCTGACCCCGACGGGAGACATCTATGCCACCGACGGGACCGATATCAAGGAAAGCGAAGTTGGCTATTACTGGATGGTCAATTCCGGCAAGAAGGACACCGTCAACAAGTTCGTCTTCACCCCGGACGCCCTGGGCGACTACACCATCCTCCTTGGTGTCTTCTCCAAAACCGGCGCCTACTACAACGCGACCGCGACCCACACGATTTCCATCATCGACCCTTCGCTCGGCAAGAGCCTGAGCGGAACGGGAATCCTTCCCGACGACGACCATATCACCGACAAGGGCGTGGACTATTACTACAAGACCATCGGCGGGAACCAGTGGTTCCGCAACAACCTGGCCGATCCCGACCTCGGCCTCTACTACTACAATGCCGCCGTGACCGGAGCGGTCCTCGGCAAGTATTACACCTGGGATGAGGCCGTGACCGCCTGCCCGGACGGCTGGTCCCTCCCCTCTGCGGACCAGTGGCAGAGCCTGGTGGACGCCTTCGACGGCGAGGCCGGCGCCCTGATGGCGGACGCCTGGTTCAACGATACCCGGATGTGGAGCTACTGGCCCACTCTCCAGACGGAGCAGGAAAGCGGTTTCGCCGCCCTCTCTTCCGGCTACATCCAGCTCCTGGGGAGCGACCGGAAATTCCAGGGCATCTACCACTACGCCGCATTCTGGACCGGCACCGAATCGAAAGAAGACACGGGCCAGGCCATCTATTACTATCTGAATGAAAATCAGCGCCGTGTCTATTCACACAGCGCCGATAAGAAAAGCATGGCCCTCAGTGTCCGCTGCGTCCGTTAACGCAGGTCGGTGACCACATAACTTGCAGGAAGCGACTTCACGTCCAGCGTGAAGCCGCTTTTTCCTTCTTTGTCAAGGAAGCGGATCCCCGTCAGGACGAAGCGGGCATAGGTATCCGTGTCCAGGGTCAGGGTGACATCCAGGCCGTCCGCGCTGCTGCTGTTGACTTTCAGCCGGTCCATGTACTGGCGGTAAGAGCCGATGAACAGTGCCGGATTGGTGAAGATGTCTTCTTTCTCGACCTTCTCGATGACCACCTCCCCGGCCTCGGCGTCACAGGACCAGCGGGTCTGTCCGTCGGAAATAACTTCCAGTCCCAATCCTTCCAGACGATAGGCATTGTCCTCGACGATCACCTCCCCCCCTGTCACCTCCTGCATCGGTGCACCGTCCTTGGACAGCGAATAGGTATAATGGAAGGAGACACGGTGTCCCGCCACCTTGTCCAGCAGCGGAATTCCTCCGCCGGCAAAGAGCGGAAGCGAGGCGGCGAAGGCCACAAGCAGAGTAAAAAGCGTACGCATACGCTTACTTTTCCATAAAGTGTGCCAGAACTTCTTCGAGTTCGGCGACATCCTTGATCAGGACCTCCCGGGGCTTGGCGCCGTTCTGGGGTCCCACGATGCCCGCCGCTTCCAACTGGTCCATGACCCGGCCGGCCTTGGCATAGCCCATGCCCAGGCGGCGCTGTAGGTCAGAGGTCGAGCCCCGCTGGTTGATGACGATCATCCGGGCCGCTTCCTCGAAACGTTCATCCAGCGCTTTCATGTCCACCAGGCCGCCGGAGCCCTCGTCACCGCCTTCGGAGGGCGGTTCAGGCAGGTAGTAAGGCGTGTTGTAGGACTTCTGGAAGCCCACCTGGTCCCCGACGGCATCGGTCAAGGCGACAATTTCGTCATTGCCGATAAAGGCACACTGGACCCGTTCCATCTCCACGCCGCTGTACAGCAGCATGTCGCCACGGCCGATCAACTTGTCGGCCCCGGGCTGGTCCAGGATGGTCGCTGAGTCGATACGGGATGTAACGCGGAAAGCAATCCGCATCGGGAAGTTCGCCTTGATGAGGCCGGTAATCACATCCACAGTCGGCCGCTGGGTGGCCAGGATGACATGCAGCCCCGCCGCGCGTCCTTTCTGGGCCAGGCGGATGACCGACGTGGTGATGCTGCGGGCCATGCCCTTGGCTTCCGGACCGGCGCCCACGGACATGGTCAGATCCGCATACTCGTCGATGACGACGACGATATAAGGAAGGAAATGGTGCCCTTCATCCGGACGCAGCTTGCGGTCCCGGTATTTGTCGTTGTAGAGCTTGATGTTGTTGACCATCGCCTTGGACAGCAGTTCATAGCGGGCGTCCATTTCCACGCAGAGCGACTGCAGGATGGCCGCGGCGCTCTTGGCGTTCTTGACGATGGCATGGTCCTTCTCATCGTCGGCGCTCGCGGCCGTCGGCAGCACCGCCAGATAGTGCTTGATGAGTTTCGCATAGGAGGAGAACTCCACCATCTTGGGATCGATGAACACGAATTTCAGCTCGGAAGGATGCTTGGAATAGAGCAGGGATGCGACAATCACGTTCAGGCCGACCGACTTGCCCTGCTTGGTCGCACCGGCCACCAGCAGATGCGGGGCGTCCGCCAGGTCGAAGACCTTCACCTGCTGGGAGATCGTGTAACCGATGGCCACCGGCAGTTCCGCCTTGGCCGAGCGGAAAGCCTCGTCGTTCAACAGCTGCTTGAGCGGCACGATGGACGCCTTGTCATTGGCGACCTCGATGCCGACGGAATCGCTGAGGGTCGTGATACGGACCCCCTTGGCATTCAGGGAGATGGCGATGTCGTCCTGGAGCTGTCGGATGGCGGAAATCTTCACCCCGGGAGCCGGGTAGACCTTGTAGAGGGTCACGGTGGGCCCGACGATGGCGGTTACGTCCCGCACCTGGATCTTATAACTCGCCAGGGTCGCCCGGATCTTGTTGTTGTTGCGGCTGAGTTCGTCCTGGGACACTTCGTGACGGGCGGAAAGATAGTCACCCAGCAGGTCCAGGGACGGGAATTTGTATCGCGGCAGGCCGTCCGGCGGATCCAGGCGGTTTTCGATCCGCGGCAGGGGCTTTTTGACCTCCTGGTCCAGCGTATCGTCCGTCACGACATCGAAACTGCCCTCCGCTTCCTCCGGAGCCGTTTCTTCCGGAGTATTCTTCTTCGGGGGCTTCGGTTTCCGCACCATCGGCTCTTTCACCGCTACCGGTACAGGCTCCGGGATCGTCTCCGTTTCCTCCGGTTCCTTTTGGGGCTCTTCCTCCACCGGCAAGGGCTCAGAGAGCGGCGAGGGCTCCGGTTTGACCCCCATCAGCCAGTCTGAAAAACGACGGCTCAGGAAAAAGAGCCAGAGCGCGACGAGGCTAAGGAGAAAGGCCCCTGTCACCCATTCCCCGAAAAGGGAGAGCAACCAAGCGACAAGACCCGCCCCTGCACGGCCGCCCAGACCGCCGGCGAAAAGCGTTTCCCCGCCGAAAAGGATGCTGCCGTAGGCGAGGATCCACGAGCCGAGGAAAGTACCTCCCAAGCATCCCCAGAACCATCTTTTCATGGAATAGGGGCTCTGTGGCCAGAACAGTTTGACCGAAAAGAGAATCAGGACGACAACCAGCGGAAGGGCCGCCAGGCCGAACGACTGGGTCACCAGGAAATGGCCGATGGAAAAACCGCCGGAAGCCGCCGCATTCGCCGCCACACCGCTTCCCGTGGAAAGGCTCTGATCCGCCTTCCAGGTAAAGAGATAGGAAATCACGGAGAGGGTCACCGTCACGGCAAGGACCGCGACGGCGAGTTTCAGGGCGAAAAAAAGTCCGGCCCGGGTTCTTTCATCCAGTTTTTTCATTTTTTCTTGCCCTTGTTCTTGAACGGACGGTTCACCCGGGGTGCGCGGCCGAAATTGAGGTTCATGCCGGGCCGGGCGAAGGAAATATCTGCCGAGAGCTTGGTCAGTTCCATGCCTTCGGGTACCTTCACTTTCCCGTCGGAGAGCCGTTCGATATCCTGGAAAATCGTCGCATCCGCCACCGTGTCCTTGTTCCAGATCAGATACTGCTGGCGCATGTAGATCGCCAGCGAACGGATCATGGCCGTCTTCACCTCCCCGTCTGCCTCGGCGGCAATCAGGTTCAGGATGCTTTCAATGTTGCGTCCATAATGCCGGGCCTTGATGGGACGGGTCTGCAGGGGGATGGGATCCGGACGGCTGCCGATCACTTCCGGCAGCGGGGCTGGGTAAGGCGAATCGATGTCCAGGTCATAACCTGCGATCATGTACAGATGGTCCCAGAGCTTCTGCATGTAATTGTCCTGCTGGTGGACCTGCGGATTGAGGCTTTCCATCACCTTCACGACGGCATAGGCCTGTTCGCTGCGTTTCTTCCGGTCGGGAATCTCCCGGAGCTGTTCGACCATTTTGAGCACGTTCCGGCCGTATTCCGGCATCTGCAACTTTTCTACTTCGGTATTGTAATACAGTTTGATGGTATTTTCGTTGGCTTCCATAGACTCTACTTTTCGTAATGGACAAAGATACGCATAATCAGCGGATTTCCAAAATCTCGTCGGCGGCTCCTTCGCGGATAAACCAAAGATACCCCCTCACTCCGGCGTATCCCATCGCCCGGAAGAGGTCCATATACCCCTTCACCTGCTTCGGATAGGCCCCGGACGGACCGCCGAATTTGTAATCGATGATGTCCACGCTTCCGTCCGGATGAAGGACCACCCGGTCGGGCCGGTGGATGCGCCCGTCGCGGCCGAAGATGCTCTCCTCGTTGAGGATGCGGGAGTCATCGGAAGGGAACCAGCTGCGCGAGGCGACCGAAGCGATTTCCCCGTCCAGGAAGCGGAGGGTGGCATCCCGGTCCGCCGCCTCCATTTCTCCGCTGCGGATGACCCGCTCCACCGCACGCGGCAGGTCGTCTCTCACCCGGATTCCCGCGAGGATGTCGTGCAGGACAAGTCCCCTGCGACGGGCGGAGGAATGGGGACCGACCGTCCCGTCCGGACCGAAATAGTCAAAGGCTTCGGGCGAGAAGCGGAGGCGCCCCCGCTCGTCCACCTTCCAGGAGGGATACGCCGCCTTCCAGGGCCTTTCCGCAGCCGTCTGGCGGTCCATCTTCGAGAAGTCATAGGGCTCTCCCTGATGGGCGGAATGGCTTTTCAGATAGCCGTAGAGGACCTGGGACATGTCTTTCCAATCCTCCGAGCCGTCGTCCGTGACCTTTTTGGGCGGCAGGGCGGAAATCACCTTCAAGCCGTACACGGGCCGGGTCATCGCCACATAGAAGATATTGAAATTGTCCATCATCTGCTCCCGCTGCTCCCGGTGATAGTCCTCGGAGAACAGGGTCTGGTCGGAAGCGGAGCTCAGGCTGACATGGAACAGGCCCTCCCCGTCACCGCTGAGCGGCGTGCCCTCCACGGCCGGATGGCACCAGAGGGAGGAGGCCTTGTACAAGCTCACCTTCTCGGCGAAGGGGAAGATGACGTAGGGAAATTCCAGTCCCTTGGACTTGTGGACGGTCATCACCCGGACAGAGGCGCCCACATCCGGAGAGACAATCTTCGGATCGCTGCTTTCCCAGTCCTTGAGGAAGGCCGAGAGGTCGTTCCCGCCCATGGAAACCCAGTCGGACAGATGGTCCATGAAGGCGCGGATATAGGGAATCTCCGCCTCGAAAACGGCCGGATAGGCCGTCCGGAGGCTACGGAGCAGGTCCTCCGACAGATCCACGAGCGTGTGGGCCCCTTCCGGCAGGTCGATCCGGAGCGTCTGGGCAAGGAAGGAACCTACGCCCGGACGCTCACCCGGTACGGGAGGCTGGACGGCACGGGTCAGGAGCGAAATGAGCCGGCGGACCGTCACGGAGGTCTTCACGAACAGCGAATCGTCCGACACGACGGGAATCTTTTCCGCGACCAGCCTCTGGGCGATGGCCGAACCTTCCGCATTGCCGCGCACCAGGATCGCGATGTCGCCGTAACGGGCGCCCCGCTCCATCACGTCCCGGATGGTCTGGAGAATCTCCTCCATCTGGTCCTCGACGAAGACGACGTCCACGCTGCCGGGTTCCGGATAGCGGAAGTCTTCCTGGACCTTGGGACGGCCGTATAACGGGGCGATGGACGGCTGCCCCAGAAGCCGGTCCAGTTCCTGCGCCGCGTAGGCGAAGAAGTCCCGGTTGAAATCGACGATCTGCCGGCACGTCCGGTAGTTCTTGTCCATGTTCTCGACCTGGTCCTCCGGCACATCCAGCTGTTCCTGGACCCGGGAGGCGAGGAGGTTCCAGTCGGAGCCGCGCCAGCGGTAGATGGCCTGTTTCACATCGCCCACGATCAGGCTGTCATGGCCCCCGGAGAGGGCGTTCTCGACCAGGGGACGGAAATTGTCCCATTGAATCGTGGACGTATCCTGGAACTCATCCAGGAGGAAATGCTCGTAGCGGACGCCCATTTTCTCATAAATGAACGGTGCATCCGTCCCGTCGATGATGCTGCGAAGAAGTGCGTTCGAATCGTCCAGCGACAGGACATTCTTCTCTTTCTGGATCTCGGTCAGGGCCGAGCGGAGTTCGCCGGCCACGCCGAGTCCATACAGCTGTTCACGGATGAGGCGCGCCGTAGAGAATATCCGGTAAGGCTGCCCGAAAAGGGCCGTCAGACGTCCCAGGGGCTCTTCCAGCGAACCTTCCAGCGCCACGCGGAATCCATCCTTGCTCCTAGAGAACCATTTCGAGGAATCCGCCGCATTCGCGAGGAACGAGGGCGTCGGCATCGCCACGGGGTCGCCGTCGCCGAGGTCCCGGTAGGTGTAGATAGCCTTCATGAATCCCCTGTTCGAATCCTCCGGCCGGATATGATGGGCCTCCAGGACGGCGAGCGCGTCCACGGCCGCCTGGCGCACTTCGGCTACATAGCTGCCGGTCAGCGCCTTGATGGACTTTCCGACCTTCCGGAGCCGCTCCTTGGTCCACAAAGCCTTTTCGTCGATGCCCAGCGCACGGACGGCGGAGTCATGGTCTTCGGAGGAGAGGGATTCGGCCATTTCCAGGAGCCGTCCGTCCAGGTTGAAGCGTCCGCCCCGTTCCAGCTCCGTCCTTACACCTTCCGTCAGCCACTCCAGCAGCGTCCGGTCCCCTTCCGTCAGGGCGTCCAGCACCCGGTCCACACTCTCCTGCAGGAGGGCGGGCTTGTCCAAGTCCACCTGGTAGGAGGCGAACTGGCCGATTTCGCGCGAGAAGGCCCGGAGGGTCTGCTGGAAGAACTTGTCGATGGTCGAGACCGCGAAGGCGGAGTAATCATGCAGAATCAAGGCCAGCTGGGTCGCCGCCCGCTGCTTCAGCTGGACGTCCGGCCAGCCGAGCGTTTCCTTGAAATACGCATAATACGGCGACGCCGAAGGACTCTCCGAAAGCAGGTGCAACTCCTTGAGAATCCGGCGTTTCATCTCGTCCGTAGCCTTATTGGTGAAGGTCACGGCGAGGATGTGCCGGTAGGGTGTCGGATCATCCGAAGTCAGCAGCAAACGGATGTATTCCCGGGACAGCCGGTAGGTCTTGCCGGTTCCGGCGGAGGCTTTGAGAAGTCTGATCATCGTCCGCAAATCATTTTAAAGTCACACATCGCGCAGGTTTTCAGATCCTGGGTCCGGTGGAAGGGAACGTCCGGGTCCACCATCTCGTCCAGCACAGCCTTCAGCCGCTCCGTGACCTTCGAGACGAATTCCGCGCTCCGCGGCATGTCCTTCAGGGGGCGGGAAAAGAGCCGGGCCGTCGAATAGATGGAATTGACCATGACAGGGGCGCGCAACGTCTCTTCCTCATCCACCAGCAGGCCATAGACAAAGAGCTGCAGGGCGATTTTCGGCCGTCCGTTGTTGGACTCGCCGAAGAGTTTCGCCACCACGGCCTCCGCATTCTCGTCCGTGATGTTCAAATCGTCGTCTTCCACCTTGCCCGTCTTGTAGTCCACGATCCGCACCTCTCCGCTTCTGAAAGAGTCGATGCGGTCCACGTAGCCATGGAGATGGAAACCGTTGAAATCGCAATACAGATGCTTCTCCAGGCCCAGGATACGGAATCCGGAGCTTCCGCTTTCCTCCAGCAGCCGCTTGTCTTGCTCCAGCGTCCTGACCACATAGTCATAGATGACGCCCTCCAGCACCAGGTTCCGGCCGCTGACCTCGATGGAGTTCATTTCCTCCAGGATATGGCGCCGCACGGCTGCGTGGAGCCCGGCCTTGTCGGCGAGCATCTTCTCCAGCATGGACAAGGTCAGCAGCGGCTTCCCGTCATAGAGTTCGTGCATGGTCCCATGAAAGACGTTCCCCAGCATGCCTGCGTCCAGGGACTCGGCCACCTCGTCTTCCGCCTTCAGGCGCTTGACCTGCTGGTAATAGAATTTCGCCGGGCAGTAGAGGTAACTCTGGAGGGTCGTGGCGGAAAGAAGGCCGCTGCGGATGGAGGCGATGTCCTCTTCCGTCTTCCCGACGGCATTCTCGCCGGGGACGCTCGTCACCACGGCGGCATCCGTCTCGCGGATGAGCGGCAGGTGGAAATGGTATTCGAGCTGCTTGATGAAACGGCTCTCCTCCCCCGAACGCATTCCCTCCGTCCGGCTGTCATACACCAGCCAAACCTTCTCGGCCCGCTGGATCATCCGGTAGAAATAGTAGGCCCACACGGCGTCCTGGAACTCGTAGGTCGGGAGGCCGAACCCCTTTCTCAATTCCGGCGGGATGAAGGAGGAGGAAACGCTCCGGCGCGGGAAGACGCCCTCGTTCGCCGAGAAGATGACCAGATTCCGGAAGTCCAGGGCGCGGGTTTCCAGCGGGCCCATGATCTGGAGTCCTTCCAGGGGTTCTCCCCGGAACGGGACGGAAACCGTGTCCAGCAGGCTGTCCAACAGGCGCAGCCAGGTCTGCGGAAGCACGGCGGCGTCCACGGCGGACAGCACGTTCAGGACCATGTGGTAGCGTTTGGCATAGTCCAGTTCCAGCAGCATGGACGTCTGCTCCCGAAGCTTCCAGCCCACATAGCTCACAATCCGGGACAGGTAGGCGGATAGGGCCCGGTTTCCTTCGGCCGACGCCTCCCCCGGCGCCGTGACCACGGGCGTGAAAATCATCTCCAGCAGCGGTCCGCCCTGCAGGTCCTCCCGGGGAATGTAATACTTCGCCTCGCGTTTCACCCGGGCGACAACCGCTTTCTCCCCCTCCGTCAGCACCTGGGAAAGCAGCGTGGAAGAGAGGATGGCGCCCACCGGGCGGTGATAGAACAGCCAACCGCCCTCATGCGGCCTGAGGCGCAGCTGAAGCGCCGCCACGGCCTTCATCAATGTATAGACGGCCCCGCTCTTGATGGGCAGGCCCATGGTCACGTTGACTTTGTCCACCTCGGGCGGCAGGGAGTTCAGCAGCGGAAGGAGCAGATTCTCATCCGGCAGCACGAAGGCCGTCTCCACGGCTTCGCCCGGGACCCTTTCCTGCAGCAGCTGCGGCGCAAGTTTCACCTCCCCGACGGCAGAAGGAACGCTGATCACATGGACCTCCGGCACCCCGACCGCCTCCAGCGGGAAGGCCTGCGGGAAACTGCGCACATTGTCTTTCATGAAAAGCGAAGACTTGTTCAGCGGATCCCGGATCATCCCGCTGACATAGTCCCATACGAACTCGGCGACACCGGCATCCCGCATCCGGGAAAGGACGCGCTTCTCACAGGCATTCAGGGCGTTCAGCCCCACGAAGACATAGCGCCGCGCCTCCGGGAACGCCCCGCACAGGACGTCCTGGACGCTCATTCCCTCCTGGAGCCGCTCGGCCAGGTCACGGTACACCATGCCCTCATAGGCCATTCCCTTCTCCCGCAGCCGGGTGCGGAATCCCTTGTACAAGGGCATCAGCAGGTTCCAGATCTGCAGGAAACGGCCTTTGACCGTCTCTTCCCCTCCAGGCCGGACCGTCAGGCGGCCGCTGCCGTCGCGGAAATGGGCCACGAAGCGATCGATGGCTTCCCGCTGCGTCGGGGTCAGATAGCTGTAATCGTCCTGGATGTCCTTCAGCTCGGCCACATTCCGGAAAAGGCCCTCCGCATCGACCAGGTACTTGTCCACGTCGTCGAAATCCGAAAGGATCACATCTCCCCAGAAGACAAATTCATCCAGGGGCTCGGCCTGGGGATAGAGCGAATGGTACACCTCGTAGAGAGACAGGATCAGCGTGATGCGGTCTGTCACGTCCACGTCATAGACCCGGTAGAAAAAGTCGTTGACCGTGTACAGCCGGGGCGAAAGGATGGGCGAAGGGCTGTGGGCGGCGACCTCCTCCGAAAGGTATTTCCGGAAGAAAACCATCGACCGGCGGTTCGGGAAAACAAAGACGGTATCCTGTATGTCCGGCCCCCAGTAATGGGCGGCCACTTGTCTGAGAAATGCTTTCATGGATTATTTCAATCGACCAACTAAATATACGGAATATTTTTAATATCTTTGCACGAAACCCAATAAAAAAGGATACTTCAAATGAAAAAGAAATTCAGATGCCTCGTCTGCGGATACGTCTACGAAGGCGAGAACCCGCCGGCAGAATGCCCTGTCTGCCATGTCAAATCCGACAAGTTCGTCGAAATCGAGGATAAGGGAGGCGAGCCCAAATGGGCCTGCGAGCACGAAATCGGTGTCGCCAAAGGCGTAGACCCGGAGGTGCTGGCCGGACTCAGGGAGCATTTTGCCGGAGAGTGTTCCGAGGTCGGCATGTACCTGGCGATGAGCCGGCAGGCAGAACGGGAAGGCTATCCCGAAATCGCCGACGCTTTCAAGCGTTACGCCTTCGAAGAGGCGGACCATGCCGCCCGCATCGCCGAACTGCTCGGGGAGGTCGTCTGGGACACCAAGACCAACCTCAAGAAGCGCTATGAAGCCGAAGCCGGCGCCTGCGAAGGCAAACTGGCCATCGCCAAGAAAGCCAAGGCACTCAACTACGACGCCATCCACGACACCATCCACGAGATGGCCCGGGACGAGGCACGGCACGGAGCCGGTTTCTACGGCCTGTACAAGCGCTATTTCGAGGACAAATAGAGACCCAGGAAGGTGAGGCCTGCATTGAGCGGCAGGATCTCATAACTGAACTGGTAGCCGCCCATCCAGCGCACGGAATTCAGTTGCAGCACCAGGCACACGAGCGGCGCAGCCACGGCAATGAGCGGGACCCAACGGTCCCGCACTTGTTTTTTGGTGAGAATCCCAAAGGCGAACATGCCCAGGAGCGGCCCATAGGTATAACTGGCAATCTTGTAGACCGCATCGATGGCGCTCGTGGAGTTCAAGGCATTGAAAACCAGGATGACAAGGGCCATCAGCGCCGCCATCCCGAGGTGGACCCGACGACGGGTCTTTTCTTCCCGCTTACCGAGGATATCGACGGTGAAAGAGGTCGTCAGCGAGGTCAGGGCGGAGCCGCCGGCGCCATAGGCCGTGCTTACCAGCCCGAGGACAAAAAGGATGCCCACCACAAGCGGCAACCCTCCCCCCGTCGCCACGGCCGGGAAAAGTTTGTCTCCGGTCTCGGCGATCCCGCTCGCGGCGGCATAGCGGTACAGCAGCACGCCCAGGCAGAGAAAAAGGAAGATGACGACCGTCTGAAGGAGGGACGAAAGCAGCAGACTCCGCTTCGCCTCCCCCGAATTCCGGCTCGACAGGGCCCGCTGCATCATGTCCTGGTCCAGTCCGGTCATCGCGAGCACCGTGAACAGCCCGCCCAGGAACTGTTTCCAGAAATACTGCGGATGGAGAACGTCGTCAAAGAAGAAGATGCGGGACATCTCCGAAGCGTGGATACTGCCGACCAGGCCCTTCCCGTCCAGACCGAGGTTCTTTCCGATAAAGACAATCGAAAGAGCCACGGCCACCACCATGCAGAGCGTCTTCAGGACGTCGGTCCAGATGACGGCATGGACCCCGCCCCGGAAGGTATAGGCCAGAACGATGGCCACATTCAGGACCACATTCAGGGCAAAGGGCAGGCCGAGGGGGTCGAAGATCAGCAGCTGCTCGGTCAGGCAGACCAGGAAGAGGCGGACCGAAGCGCCCAGCATCTTGGAGATGAAAAACAGCCAGGCACCGGTGCGGTAACTGCCGAGCCCGAAGCGCTCTTCCAGATACTGGTAGATGGACACCACCTGCAGGCGGTAGTACAGCGGCATCAGGACAAAGGCGATGACCACATAGCCGGCCATGAAGCCCAGGCACATCTGCAGATAGCCCATGCCGCTCACCCCTACCATGCCCGGCACCGAGACAAAGGTCACGCCGGACATGCAGGCGCCGATCATGGCGATGGTGACCAGGAGGGGATGCGACTTCCGCGTACCGTAAAAATCCCCTTTTCCGGAGAGGCGGGATACCAGCAGCATCGCCGCAAAATACAGGGCGATGGTCAATAGAACGGTCCACGGGGTCATAGGCTGTCCCAGAGCTGGTCCATCTCGCGGCGCTCTTTCTTGGTCGGACGGCCCGTCCCGCGTTCACGGGTGACAAAGAAGGTCTCGACCGGGGCATGGAGCCGGGCTTTTTCCTCCTCCGGCGTCAGGTCCTCGACGAAATCCGGAACCAGTTTGGCGCCGACACGGTTTTCCAGCGGACGCAGCACTTTATAGGTATAGGTCACGGGCCCTTTCCGGAGGGTAATCACCTCGCCAGGGGAGACATCGCGGGAGGGCTTGGCGTTCTGCCCGCCCACCTTCACGCGGCCGCCCTTGCAGGCTTCGGTCGCTTCGGTCCGGGTCTTGAATGCGCGGATGGCCCAGAGATATTTATCGATACGGACAGAATCCATCTTATGATACTTGATACAGGGTTTCCAGCAAAAGGGTCCCTTCCGCAGCCGGTTCCAGGGAGAATGCCTCCGTATCCGCGGGGACCAGAATGGTTTCACCGGCCTTGAAAGAGAGCCCATTCCCCTCCCCGTCTTTCAGGCGCGCGGCGCCGGCGGTGCAGCTAAAGAGCCGGAAACTGCTCTCCAGGCCCCCTTCCACATGGACAGCTTCTGTCAGCGCCCATTCATTGACGGTGAAAAGCGGTGTCTTTTCCGCCTGCTGCCAGGCTTTGAAAGAGATCAGGTCGAAGGCCTCTTCGAGATGGATTTCCCTTTCCAGGGAGCCCCAGTCATGAAGCCGGAACCAGAGCTCGGAGGATTCGGCAATTTCCAGCAGTTTCACCCCCTGGGCGGCATGGACCTCGCCGGGACGGATCAGGTAATTCTCCCCCACCTTCGGGCGGACGATGTTCAGCAGGTCCTCCACCCCTCCCTCCTGGCACTTCCGGTAGAACTCTTCCGCACTGACATCCCGCCGGAATCCCAGAAAGAGCCGGGCATCCTTCCCCGCCTCCACGACATGCCAGAGGGCGGTCTTTCCGAAGGCGTCGTAGCGCTGGGCGGCCACTTCGTCATCCGGATTGACATGGAGCGAAGTACGGCCGCGCACCGTCAGGGTCTTGACCATCACCGGGAACTGCGTCCCGAAATACTCGAATGCGGCATCCCCGACCAGCCGGTCCAGGTAGGTCTCCATCAGTTCGCTCAGCGTATTGCCGCCGAGAGGGCCGCTCCCGGCGACCGAATCGATGAAGCCGAGGTCGGCGAGGTCATAGTCCACGCTGCCCCAGGGCCGCTCAACCCGCTGCGAGAGAAAACGCAGGGGCGGGAGTTTTTTCTCCTGCCCCATCGCTTAACGGATCTCGATGGAATAAGGAAGTTGGGCATAGACGCCGGAAGGCATGTTCTCTTCCAGACGCTGCAGCGCGATGCCGATTGCTTCGAACGGCGTACCGGCGAGAATGGACGGCTCATCCGTATGCTTGCCCAGGCTTTCCATGAGTTGTTCGAAGACCGTCAGCGGCTTCGGATAGCAGACGACGCTGTAATCCTCTTCCGCGATCAATCCGGCCAGAGAGGCGGCCTCCGCGATGGCGTCCTTCAAGGTGCCGATCTGGTCCACGAGTTCGTTGGCGAGGGCGTCGCTGCCCACCCAGACACGGCCCTGGGCGAGTTCATCCACCCGGGCCTTGTCGAGGGAGCGACCCTCTGCGACAATCGAGACGAACTGGTCATAAATCCCGTCCACATAGGCCTGCATCGTGGCCGTCTCCTCCTTGTCGAAAGGACGGACCAGCGAATACATGTCGCTGTGCTTGTTGGAGCCGACGGTCACCATATTCACGCCGACCTTGGAGGTCAGGCGGGAGAATTCCGGAATCATGGAGAAGACACCGATGGAGCCGGTCAGGGTCGTCGCATCGGAGAAAATCTTCTGGCAGCCGTTGGAAATCCAATAACCGCCGGAAGCGGCATAATTGCCATAGGAGGCGACGAGCGGCTTCTCGGCTTTCAGCAGGCCCAGGGCCACGCGCATCTTCTCGGAAGCCACGACGCTGCCGCCGGGCGAATTCACGCGGAGCACCACCGCCTTGATGCTTTCATCCTTGCGGATCTTGTCGATCTCGCGGACAAAACGGTCGGCCGCGATTTCCCGGGGTTCATCCCCGTCGACAATGGAACCGTCGGCAAAGAGGACGGCGACCTGCGTCTTGGAAGGCTTGAGGGCTTTCTTGGCTTCGACATAGTCGGCAAACGGAATCAGATGGAGATCTTCGACCTTTTCCACGAGAGCGAGGGTGCAGAGTTTGGCAATCAGCCCTTCATGGTCCAGGAGCTCGTCCACCAGGCCTTCCGCGAGGAAATCCTCCGGAAGATTGAGTTTGAGATTGTCAACCAGTTCGTTCAGTTTATCCGGCTGCAGGCCCCGGGACGCAGCGATGGCCCCGGACACTTCCCGCCAGATTCCGTCGATCATGGCCTGGTTCTGGAGGCGGTTCTCCTCGGAGGGAGCGTTCTTGATATACATCTCACCGGCCGATTTGTACTTGCCGTGACGGATCAGCTGATAGTTGACGCCCACCTTGTCCAGCAGGTCTTTGAGAAAGATCATCCGTCCGCTCACGCCGACCAGCATCGGGTTGCCGCCATGGTAGGAGGTCATGAAGACCTTGTCGGCGACGGAAGCCAGATAATAGGAACCGTTGGAAGGATTCTCCGTATAGGCGACCACCGCCTTCCCGCTCTCGCGGAAATCCGACAGGGCCGTGCGGAACTCTTCGGCGGAAGCGATGCCGGCGGAGAGTCCGTCCGCGCGGAGGAAGAGATATTTGATTCCCGGATCCGCAGCCGCCGTCTGCAGCGCCTTGACGGCATCATACAGCCCGACGGGGGTCTGCATGCTGACCCCGCCCATCCCGAAGGACGGCATCTGCTCCTGGGCCTGTTCCACCAGAACGAAATCCGCCATATTCACATCCAGGACACCTTCACGGGGAAGGACCACTTTGCCGCTGCCGGATGCCGCCATGCTTCCCAGGGAAACCAGGAACATGATCATACCCAGAATCTGAAGAATCAGGATGCCGCAGATGACGGCCAGGGTTGTTTTAACAAAATCTTTCATCGCAATCAGTTCATTTTATGGTTCTAATTTATGGTTCTAATTTGCAAAAATAAGCATTTCCACGAGATTTTGACTAACTTTGCAGGACAGAAAACAGTATTTATGGCACAAAAACCGTCCATCCCCAAAGGGACCCGCGACTTCGGCCAGGAGGAAATGGCCCGTCGGAACTATATTTTCGATACCATCCGGAGCGTTTTCCTGCGTTTCGGCTACCATGAGATTGAAACGCCGGCCATGGAAAACCTCTCCACCCTGCTCGGAAAGTACGGGGACGAAGGCGACAAACTCCTGTTCCGCATCCTGAACTCCGGTGACGCTTTCGCGGGAGTGGATTTTGACCGGCCCCTTCCGCCGCAGGTCTGCGAGAAAGGGCTGCGCTATGACCTGACGGTCCCCTTTGCCCGTTATGTGGTCCAGCACCAGAGCGAGATTTCCTTCCCGTTCAAGCGCTTCCAGATCCAGCCGGTCTGGCGGGCCGACCGTCCCCAGAAGGGACGCTACCGCGAATTCTACCAGTGTGACGTGGACGTGATCGGTTCCCGTTCGCAGGTCAATGAACTGGAACTCGTCCAGATGGTGGACATGGTGTTTTCCGCCCTCGGCATCCGGGTCGGGATCAAGATCAACAACCGGAAGGTCCTGACGGGCTTCGCCGAAATCGCCGGCGCCCCCGACAAGGTGGTGGACATTACCGTCGCCATCGACAAACTGGACAAGATCGGGCTGGAAAAAGTGGAAGAGGAGATGGCCGCCAAGGAAATATCCGCCGAAGGAATCGCCGTCATCCGGGAGATTCTTTCGCTCCAGGGCGGTTTTGCCGAAAAGATGGCGTCCATGCGTTCCCTTTTCCTGGGCGGCAGCGCCTCCGGCATCGTTTCCGAAACCGGCCTGAAGGGCCTGGACGAACTGGATGAACTCTTCTCCCTCATCGAGGCGGGCGGCGTGTCGCAGGCGGTGGAGCTGGATCTCTCCCTCGCCCGCGGACTGAACTATTATACCGGCGCCATTTTCGAAGTCAAGGCGCTGGACTTCCCCATCGGCAGCATCTGCGGCGGCGGCCGCTACGACAACCTCACCGGCATTTTCGGCCTTCCGGACATGTCCGGGGTCGGCATTTCCTTCGGGGCGGACCGCATCTACGACGTTCTCACGGGGCTGGACAAGTTCCCTCCCGCCCTCGGCACGACGACCCGCCTGCTGTTCGCCGTGATGGGCAGTGACGAACTCCGCTATGTTCTCCCACTCTCCGCCGCACTCCGCAAGGAGGGCGTCGCCGTGGAAGTCTATCCCGAAGCCTGCAAGCTCCGCAAACAGTTTGACTATGCCGCCCGCAAGGGCATCCCCTTCATTTCCATCAACGGAAGCGAGGAAATCGCCGCCGGGACCATCAATCTGAAGAACCTCGAAAGCGGCACCCAGATAGCCCTGAAGGCGGATTCCCTGGAAGAAATCCTGGCATTTCTGAAATAAATTTTGTTTTTTCAGAAAAAGTCCTTACCTTTGCAATCCCAAACCGCGGAGTAGAGCAGTCGGTAGCTCGTCGGGCTCATAACCCGGAGGTCGCAGGTTCGAGTCCTGCCTCCGCTACAAAGCTTTGAAAACCAGCCGGAAAGGCTGGTTTTCTGCTTTGTGCGCTCAGGCAGAACCTTTTCCTCCTGAACCAGAAACAGTGCCGAGGTGCTCCTAATGTCCCGAATAGTGGGACGATAGGAGCAAAAACACCCCCTAAACGCGCCCAATGTCCCAGTTTTGGGGACAGT
>JAEEHS010000041.1 GCA_016281015.1 Bacteroidales bacterium | reverse complement strand
GTGATGAAGATTTCGTCCCTTGGGATGCCGGATTTGCGCACGGCCGAACCGACCATCGCCTCGTTCTCATAGTACTGGGCCGTGTCCAGGGATCGGTATCCGACGCTGAGCGCATCGAGGACGCAGCGCTCCGTGACGGACGGGTCCACCAGGTAGACTCCGTATCCGATAATCGGCATATCAATGCCGCAGTTAAGCTTTACAGTCTGCATATCAGGCGAGTTTAACGGTGATTCCGGAGGCGGTGGCCATGAACTCGCAGCGGATGAGATTATCAGGGTCGCATGGCCACTTCGACGGTCGAATCGACCGGAAGGTAGTACTTGTAGAAGGCATTCTCGCCGAGACGGGAGTAACGGGAAATCAGGGCTTCGAGCTGGGGCACGAGATAGGGCGCGGAGGCGTCCCATTCGGCCTCGGTGCAGGGGATGCCGTCCTGGGCCTTGGCGTAGGAGGGGAACTCTACTTTGAGGTTCAGCCGCCTCAGGAAACGGTCCATCTCCGGGAAACTGTCGATGTCCCGGATCTGGTCGCTGTAGCGGTCGAAGGTTGCCGCGGCGAAGCGCATCTGCGTCGCCTTGCGGTTGCACGAGAGATAGAAGGCCGAAGCGCGGGTCGTGTCCATGGGCACGAAAACGTCCGGCATGATGCCACCGCCGCCATAGACCGTCCGGCCGGAGCGGGTATGATGGACATCCGTCGTATCGAGGCGCACCGAGTCGGCGGAAAAGACTTCTCCGTCCACGTAGCGGTTGTAGATGTCGTAGTCGTAGTCCTTGTAGGGTTTCTGGATGCAGCGGCCGGAGGGGGTGTAATAGCGCGCCACCGTCAGCCTGAGGCCCGATCCGTCCGAAAAACGGAGGGGCTCCTGGACCAGTCCCTTGCCGAAGGAACGCCGGCCGACGATCCGGCCGCGGTCATTGTCCTGGATGGCCCCGGCGAGAATCTCGCTGGAAGAGGCGGAATTCTCGCTGATCAGGACGGTCAGACCCACATCCTTGAGGCGGCCGCGCCCGTCGGAGCGGTAACACTCCCTCGGACGGTGCCGGCCCTCCATATAGACAATCGTATCGCCCCGGGAAAGGAACTCATTGGAAAGAAGCAGCGCCTGGTTCAGATAGCCGCCGGAATTGTCCCGAAGGTCGAGCATGAGGTGCGTCATCCCCTCCTCCAGCAGTTTGGCGGAAGCCGCCTGGAACTCCTCCCAGGTGGACTCGGAGAACTTGCTGAGGCGAAGGTAGCCCAGCGTATCGTTCAGCAGGAAGGCCGCATCGATGCTGTGGAGCGGAATCTTGCCGCGAATGATTTCGAAGGGAATGGTCTCGCGGCCGCGCCGTACGGTCACGGTCACCTTGGTCCCGGACGGGCCCCGCATGCGGCGGACCATCGAATCCTGGGGGAAATGGACCCCGGCAATGACCTTGTCATCCACCTTCAGAAGGCGGTCGCCGGACAGGAGCCCGACCTTTTCCGACGGGCCGCCGGGAATGACTTCTAGCACGACGGCGGTGTCGTTGGGGACGTTGAACTGGATGCCGATGCCGTCGAAATTGCCGGCGAGCTCTTCATCGGAAGAGGCCTGTTTGACAGGGGGAAGATACACCGAGTGCGGGTCCAGCTGGGAAAGCGCCGCGCTGACGGCCGCATCCGTCATCCCGACCACGTCCAGGGTGTCCACATAATTGTCCCCGACCGCCCCGAGGATGAAATTGAGTTTCTGCCAGTTCTGGTATTTCACCCGGCGCAGGTCTTTCGCCTCGCGGGAACGGAGGACGGTCAGGGTCACGAGGACACCGACCGCGACCCCGCAGAGGACCTCCAGGATCCGGACTGCGCGCTGGCTCATATCTCCACCTTCTCCACCTCGATACCGGCCTTGCGGAGCAGGTCCACCCCGTCCGTGAGGCGGTATTCATCACTGTAAACCACCCGCCGGATGCCCGCCTGGATGATCAGTTTGGAGCACTCCAGGCAGGGAGAAGCGGTCACATAGAGGGTCGCGCCCTGGCTGGAATTGCCGGACTTGGCCACCTTGGTGATGGCATTGGCCTCCGCATGGAGGACATAGGGCTTGGTCACGCCGTTCTCGTCTTCGCAGACATTCTCAAAGCCGGAAGGCGTTCCGTTGTATCCGTCGGAAATGATCATCCGGTCTTTCACAATCAGCGCACCGACCTGGCGGCGCTTGCAATAGGAGTTCCGGGACCAGATCTGGGCCATCTCCAGGTAACTGCGGTCAAATTTTTCCATCTTCTAACGCTGGTAAAGATAACGCTTGATGCTCTTCTTGGGGGTCCGCTCGAAATCCTCCGGCATGAACTCGATCTTCTTGATGCGGGCGTAGTTCGGCAGTTCGTTGTTGATATCCGGAAGGACGGCGCGGATGCGGTCTTCCAGGGCCGCGCGGTTCATCCCGTCCAGGTCGCCCTGGTGCCAGTCGGGATAGATCAGGGCCGTCAGGCCGCCGTCATCCTCGATGACCAGCGAATCCACCACGTAGGTGTAGTTGTTGATGACGGCTTCGATTTCCTCCGGGTAGATGTTCTGACCGGAAGGACCGAGGACCATGCACTTGGAACGGCCCTTGAGGAAGAGATAACCGTCCTCGTCGAGGATGCCCATATCTCCGGTGCAGAACCAGCCGTCCTGGGTGAAGGAGGACTTGGTGGCCTCTTCGTTTTTGTAATAGCCCAGGCAGACGTTCGGGCCCTTAACCTGGACTTCGCCCGGAATCCGGCGCGGGTCCGGGGACTCGATCCGGATCTCCATATTCATGGCGGCGCGGCCGGCGGAACCGACCTTGACCTTGTCCCAATGGGCATAGCCGATGATCGGGGCACATTCGGTCATGCCGTAGCCCACGGTATAATGGAAGCCGATCTTGTGGAGGAATTTTTCCACCTCGGGATTGAAGGCGGCGCCGCCGAGAATCACCTCCTCGAACTGCCCGCCGAAGGAGTTGGTCAGCTCCGTACAGAACTTCTTGGCGATGGCCTTGTCCAGCACCGGGATGTTCATCAGGATCTTGAGCTTGTTCTTGTCGATGATGGGTTTGAGCTTGGACTTGTAGACCTTTTCTATCACCAGCGGAACGGCGATGATGATGTCCGGATGGATTTCCGCGAAGGCCTTCATGATGATCTTCGGGCTCGGAACGCGGCTCAGGAAATGGACATGCATGCCGATGGTCATCTCAAAGAGGAACTCGAACATCATGCCGTACATGTGGGCCGTCGGCAGCATGGACACGACGTTCATGCCGGCTTTCAGCATCGGGCAGGCGTCCTTGGAGGCAAACTCGATGTTGGAATACAGGGCCCGGTATGGAATCATCACCCCCTTGGAAAAACCGGAAGTGCCTGACGTATAATTGATAACGGCAAGCTCTTCGGCGCTGTCCTCATAGTAGTCCAGGTCCTTGGGACCGAAATAATCAGGATAGCGGCGGCCGAAGGACTCGTTGAGGTGCTTGTAAATCTCGATGTATTCCTCCTTGGCCGTATAGAGGAACTGGAAGGTGTTGACCTGGACGATGACGGCCAGACCGGGCATTTCTTCGGGAGAGAGGCCTTCCCAGATAACCTCGTCCACGAAAAGGACGCGGGCCTCGGAATGGTTCACGAGCCAGTGGATGTTGCCGGCTTTGAATTCATGCAGGATGGGCACGGCCACGGCGCCGTAGGTCAGGGCCGCAAGGAAACTGACGCCCCAGTTGGCCTGGTTCCGGGAACAGATGGCCACTTTGTCACCTTTGAGAAGCCCGCACTGCTCGAACATGATGTGCAGTTTGGCGATGCGCCGGGCCACCTCCCGGTACGACAGCGTGACACCCTGGTAATTGGACAGGGCGCTGCGGTCCCAGTTTTTCTGGAAACTGTCCTGGAGAATCTTGTTGACTGACTGAAATTCCATATTACGGTTGTGAGGTTTTAGTCGCAGTTTTGAGGATCTTGTTCATCTCTTTCCGGCCCAGCGCTTCGCCGCCGTAGAAGCCATACAGCTCGTCGCCGCCGGAAGTCGTGACCAGCCAGTAATGCTTCCCGCCGGAAAAGATCAGCTCAGGAAGCGTACGGATGACTTCGGAGGAGGTGATGCCTTTCCACTGAGAAGGTTTCTGGCCATGGAGATTGTACATTTCAAGGGTATTGTCCTTGTGGAGCACGAGGACGTTGTAGCCGCCGGCACCGCTGAGGTCAAAGGCCTTCGGCCCGAGGCGGATTTCTTTCCCGAGGTCCACGGGGAATCCTTTCACAAAGCGTCCCAGCCGGTCCAGCAGGTAAAGGGAGCGGCCGGCGGCAAAGAGGAACTGGATCTTCCCGTTCTGGAAATAGTCGATGCTGCAGACGGCGCCGCAGATGGGCTCCCGGAAGGGAATGCCCCAGACGCCCTTGCCGTTTTCATCTTTCAGGCAGATGGACAGGAGCTCGTTCTGGTAGAGATAGTTCGTCTGGCCGCTCTGGCTGTTCTGGACGGGGAAAAGGCCGGTCGGGACGATCACCGTCGTATCTTTGAGGAAGGTGGCCATCTTCTCGCCTTTTTCCATGCAGCGGGAAAGGCTCAGGCGCATCGCCGGGGTGCCGGAAGCGAGTTCCAGCGAGGCCCAGAGCGGCGCGAAGGCGGCGCCTGTGGTGAAACGGTCGATGCCCCGGGCGACCTCCAGCGAAAGGAATTCGCCGCTCAGCCGGGGGCTGTCGGTCAGCGAGCCGTACACGGCAATCCCGGCAGGGATGCTGACATGGGCATCGTCCAGGCGGTCCTTCAGGCTCATCCGGGGTTTTTCGAGGAGGGCTCCGACGCCGGCGGCGCCGCCAAGGACCATCCACCGCCCCGGCAGGACGGCATAGAGGGAATCGTTGACCGCGAAACTATCTCCGAAAACGGCACGCACGTAGCCTTTCCAGGGGTTCGTCTGCGCGCTCCGGCTCGGTTTCAGATCCTTCCCGACCTTCAGGAGCACGACGTCGCCGCCCCCCTCGGGGAGCGTCACGCTGGCCGCTTCCGCGATCCGCAGGTCCAGGGCCCACTGCTCCGGAGTGCCGGTCTCGCCGGGATCCGTATGGAGGGCCCGGTCGAAGGCACGGACCCGCCCCCAGGCGTCTTCATAGTCCCGCCGGTCGTCCAGATAGTCCTGGATATGGTCGATGGGCAGGAAAATGCCGCTGCAGAGGTCGTACGGAAGAATCGCGGGGGCTTCCGCCGTCCGGGTCCGCAGACCGTCAAAGGCGGAGAAATAACTCTGGTGGTTGCCGCTGACGCTGGCGCTGCCTTCGAGGCGGACTTCTTTTTCGTCCACATGGATGCGGAAGGCACTCCATTCGGAAAGGTTCTTCAGGAAGGAAGCGTATTTCCGCATGCGGGGGGCCGCATACATCTGCAGGATCTTGGCACTTTGCTGATGGGCCACCAACAGGGTCGGGCCGCCCCCCATGCGGGCGCAGAGCGGGGCAAGGCCCTCGTTTCCGAGCACGGACATGCCTTCATCGAGGTGGCGCTGGGAGGCGCCAAGAAGGGTCTCCGAGGGGGAAACCAGGATGAGCCCGTCTTTGCGGAGGACCTTGAGTCCATCCGGGAGGACCAGGCTGTCGACCTTCTCTTCGGGAAGGACGGCGAGCGGAAGGAGCATGCCGCTGTTGTGGAGCGAGACGGCCATCGGAAGGGTGCCGTACTGCCGGACGACGGGCATGATGTCCTGGGGAAGGATGGTCGAGAGAAGGCCGGTCGAATCGGCCGTCACCCGGCGGGAGGCGCGGGAGCCGTCAAAGGAGAACACGGCGACGGCGTCCATCGGGATGGCCCTCAGGAGGGGAAAATCCGCCGGTGCCACGAGGCTCTCTTCCTCAGCAGAAGGGCGGTAGAGCCGGAATACGACCAGCACGATGCCCGAGAGCATCACGGCCAGTACAGCAATCAATATGACGGTCCAATGCCTGTTCATAAGCCTTTCCGCCCCTTCAGCGTCCTTCGCCATGGGGCGAAATCCATCCATTTGGGGCAGAATATGCAAATATAAGCATTATTTCCCGAATCTCCTACGACCGCCGCGCAGGGGAAATGCCGGCTGACTGTTTACCAGCTCAGGACTGTATCCTGGAGGCGGAGGTTAAAAATGGAAATTCACACGGAAATTGACCTGCCACTTGTCGAAAACGGCCTTGGTTTCGAGGCTGTGGACCTGGGCGAAATTCTTGTCCTGGGACTTGGAGGACTGGAACGTGAACGTGTCGTAGCTCGCCGAGATGCTGGCGCAGCAGCGGCCGAAGGACCAGGCCACCGCACCGCGCGTCGTATAGTTCAGGCGCACATCGCCCCAGATGGCGTTCCGGGAGCCTTCCACATAGGTGTCACTCTCCTCGTCATAGCGGGCCATGACGGTCACAAGACGGTTCAGGGGCGTCACCATGGGCATCAGGGTCAGGTTGAAGGTCAGGTTCCGAAGGCCCTTCCCATACCCATCCGACGGCTGGCGGTGGAAAGCGACCAGGTTCAGGGAATAGCCCGCGCCGAGGGAAACCTGGTTGGTCCCGTAGCGGGTCAGGTTGCCGATATAGGCGGTGTATCCTTCGTTCGGGTCCACCAGCACCTCCCCCTGCAAGTACTTGAGGGAGAGCATGAAACTGCCGGCGGTACGGCGCTGGACCTTGTAACCGGTATAGGCGGCATTGAAGGCGAAGCGCTTCCGGTTCAGGGCAAAGAATCCATCCAGCATGAAGACCTTCTGGCGGCCCGGAAAGTCCGATCCGCTCGCGTACTCGACATAATTCGACGTGCCGGGAATCCCGATGCCCAGCACATAGGTCATCGGCTGGGTAATGTTGTAATACTGAATCTGGACGGCCTGTCCCGCCATCATCAGATCCAGCAGGAAAGCGGAACGTTTCTCCGCGCTCCGGCGCCCGATTTCCAGCGAGTAGCCGAGTGTCATCGAACCGTATCCCGCCTGCAGTCCGATTTGGCGGAACGGACGCTCCAGCAGCTCTGTATTGAGCGTCGCCGGGACCATCTCGTCCCCCTCCCCGTCCAGGAAGAAACTGTTCTCCTGCCGCACCCGCGACTGCATCAGACCGCTCGTCAGGGACGCATTCCACTGCGGCTTCCGCTGGAACAGATACGACGTGTCCAGCTTTTCAGACGGCCGCGTCAGGGCGTCCACGATCCGCAGCGGCCACGGCCGCCGGGGCTGCTGGGCCTGGGCCTGGCAGAGCAGCGGCAGCGTCAGGAACAGCATCGACAGAATACGTTTCAGTATCATACGAGGACAAATTTACAAAAAATCCTCAAAAGTATCCTCCGAAGGCCGGTTTTTCTCCCGCGCCATCCCTCCCCTGCCCCGTGAAATGGAAACTGCTATCTATCAGCGAGTTATGCAATTCAACCTCTGCATCCTGCAGAGGTTGAATTGCATAAACACCTATTAATCACGCCCTTGCATTTCACGATCATTTGACCGTTATATCCAACCTCAGTTTCCGCCCATCGGACAAGTCTGCTTCGATGGTGTGGGTGTACAAAGAGGATGACATGCCATAAAACTATTTGTAACCCTCAGTGAAAGATACATGCGTCGATTAGTTGTAATAATCTTCGCCAAGGGCGACAAGGGCGGAAGGAAGGGGTGCGATTAGGGCTTCGCTATTCTTGCCCATGGACGTCCATGCTGAAGAATTGTAATTAGAGCCACGACCATTTGAAATATTTTGACTACTAAGCTTCTGCGCCTCTGTAAAACTAATTTCGGAGACTCCTTTCTGGGCCAGATTACTAATAAATACATTATTAGAAGAAGCCGTTGCATCTTGGAAGCCTGTATCTTTAGTATAGTAGCAAGTATTGGCATACCCTCGTTCAAGAAAACCAACAAAACCACCAAATTTACTGGGGGCGCTAGAAATTGAGCCGCTACTTGGTTCCACAATTGTATAGCAGTAAAACATCCTTACTCGATTGTTATTTGCATTATTTGCAACCTGAGTTGAGACATAACCAACGAATCCACCAAGGTAAGAACATCCTTCATTTGATGTATTATTAACTGAAGAGTTCCAGCCCACACATGAACCTAATGTTGCAAATGCAGCATTTTTGTTGGCATAACTACTATGCAGATATCCAATAACACCGCCGGTATAGGCTTCTGTTCCCTTAGTTGTAGACACACTCGCTTTTGCAAGACAATCGAGCAAAAGTATACGCGCGTTGCCATTATCACCACCATTTGTTGTAACACCAGATTGTGCCTCTCCAACAATTCCACCAACACACTGTGCACCGGTTACGCTACCCTTGGCGGTGCAACACTGAATAACACCCCAGCCGAGAAAACCAACGATACCACCTACCTTGTTATTGCCCTTAACTTCGGCAGAAGAAAGGCAATTGATTATTTCAGATCCTTTACCAGTGATAGTGTTTGTATTCACCGACGGCACATAACCGGCAATTCCAGCAGCATAATTACGATTTCCTTCTATGGAACCGTAATTCTTGCATCCTGTTATAGTTCCACCATTCATTATACCAATAATTCCGCCGGAATAACCTCTGCTACCTGGCTTGATAGTAGCGCGATTTGTGCAATTAGAAACATAAAGATACTGAGAATCCAAATCGTTCAGACCCTGAATCTGACTGCTTCCTATTATTCCACCTACTTGACCATTACTGCTTCCACTGCTTACAGAGCCGGATACCGTGCATCCAGAGATTTCCAAAACCCCGGAATTATAGACATATCCAACTATTCCGCCGTAATTATTCCCGGAAGGAGAAGCTGCAGGGCCAACATTGATGTCTGAAAGCGTACAATTGGAGATAGTTCCTCCACCATAAACATACCCTACAAGACCGCCGGTAGCGCCTTTGTCACTTTTCACAAAGCCGCCACTGATAGTGCACTCTGAAACCGTACCGCCACTAAGCCAGCCGACAAGGCTACCCACGTAACTATTGTTATTAACCGTTACTTGTGGATTATCAATGCTAATATTCTTCAATGATGCACCTTCAACAGCGCTGAAAAGGCCCACACCTTGATTCTCACTTTCAATAACGAAATAAGACAACGAGTACTGAGTGTCATTGTTCTTTCCGTTATAGCTTCCCTTAAAAGGCTTCCTATCTGCTGCAGATGAATTATATACACCGATTGGAGTCAACGATGCACCATTGAAGTTTATGTCTGCAGTCTGAACATAGTGAGAATTCAAAAATGCATCTGCCGCTATACTTTCAAATCCATTAGCACAATACTTCTGGATATACTTGAAGTCACGGGCATTTGCGATCTTGTAGGGATCGGTCGAAGTGCCAGTGCCGCCGGAGAAAAGTCCGGCATAGAAGGACATTGTCGAAATCTCATTGATTGTACGGGCAGCGGTATTGCTATTGGTTACGGTAAAACTATTTGTGCCGCCGTTATGATTTTCAGCAAGAATGGCGGTAACGCTTAAGCCGGCAGGAAGCTCAACTGTAGGGATCAGGAACAGGACATCCGCCGACGTCGAAGGCGTGTCCAATTCAACATCCTGATACGTTGTATTGCCGCTGGCAGCAAATTCCATTGTGAAAGATGATGCGTCAACTCTATAATCAGTTAGGGCTGCATAATCGTTACCAGTGCCATAATCAAGTTTAACTTTATCGATATTCACATCTGCCGTAACCTTGACACGAAGTATGGATGCAATGCTGGTAAGGGTGACGGAGTAGGATCCGGACGCTTCGGTAATCTTACCAGCCATCGGGTTGATGGCGCCCAGATCACCATCGGCTTCGATGCCACAGGGATTTGGCATGCTAAAAATTACCGAGTTATTATCTACCCGGAACAGATCAGCTGGATAGAATACACTCGCGGGAGAGCCCAAGGTGACAGGATTCTGACCTTCTTTAATTACGAAAGCATTTTCGTCAATATCGTAGACATAAGTGGCATAGTTGGAAGCACCCACAAATACTAGTACTTCATCACTACTTTCTATGCTGGTGTCGCCATTGTCAATATCTACCGAAACCTTGGTAGGCACTAACTCAACGCCAAAGCTTGTGAGAAGGTTTCCGTCTGCTGCAGGAGTAACGACGGCGGGTTCGTCTGGAGAATTCACGGGCGTTTCATCCTCATGAACGGATTCTTTGGAGCAGGAGAAAACAACTGCTGAAGCGGCAAGAAGCCAGAATAGTTTCATTGTCTTTTTCATAACCATTCCTCCTTTACATCCAGTCGTCATCTTCTGATGAAGTATCAAACTTCTCGGTCGATACACCAACCTGAGACATAATGTTGCTCTCGAATCCTACGGAACGACACTCGCACAGAGGAACCTCGTACGTGCCTCTGCCTGTTTTTGTTTCGATTTTCATTGCAATGATTGTATTGATTATTGTTTTAGTTCTTAGTAATTGTTTATGTGTTATCAGCTGTGATTCAATGGCATAAAGCCATACCAACGTATATAGAACGAAAAACTCGCCCTATGTACGTAATGGAAATTCACTTTTTTTGAAATAATAACTACCTTTGTTCTTATGAAAATCAAGTCTCTCCTGTTTTGTCTTCTCTGGGCCCTGACGCTGCCGCTGTATGCCGAGGGGCCGCGCAAGGGACAGCGCTATGTCGTCCTCGTGTCCATGGACGGATTCCGTCACGACTACATCGACTCGAACCGGACGCCCTCTTTTGACAAGATGGCCCGCCGGGGAGTGAGCGCCGTGATGAAGCCCTCCTATCCGGCCTCGACCTTCCCCAACCACTACACCCTGGCGACGGGGCTGGTGCCGGACCATAACGGACTGGTAAACAACAGTTTCTGGGAGCCGGTCCACCAGGAGCGCTACTCCATCGGAGGAAAGAACAAGCACAACAGCTACTTCTACCTTGGCGAGCCCCTGTGGAACACGGCCCAGCGGCAGGGGGTCCTCGCCGGAGTCACCTACTGGGTCGGCTCGGACTTCGAAATCGGAGGCGGACGGCCCGCGTACTACCTGCCTTACAACGAGCGGCTGCTGTCCTTCCGCAAGCGGATCGACCGGACGGCCGAACTGCTCTCCCTCCCGGAAGACAAGCGTCCCCATCTGGTGATGCTGTATTTCAGCGAACCGGACCATACCGGCCATGCCTATGGGCCCATGAGCCGCGAAACGCGCCGGGAAGTCGTCAAAATGGACCAGTTGCTGGGGACCCTCAGAGGGCGGCTCTCCCGCTTGCCGATTGCCGGAGACATCGACCTCATCGTCCTTTCCGACCACGGGATGGCCGAACTCAGCGAAGAGCGCTGCATCAGCGTGGACCGCTACGTCAAGAAGCAGTGGACGGAGCGCATCATCCACGGCACCCCGACCAGCATCTACAGCCGGGATGCCGCCTGCCGCGATTCCATCCTGACGGCCCTCACGGGGGTGGAACACCTCCACGTATGGAAAAAGGAAGCGGTGCCCGCCGAACTCCAGTACGGGAGCAGCGACCGCCTTGGAGACATCATCGTCGCCCCGGACTGCGGCTGGCGTTTCACCGACCGGAGCGGCACGCTGAAAGGAGGTCATGGATACTTCCCCTCCGACCCCGAAATGCAGACGGTCTTCCGGGCGGAAGGACCTGATTTCAAGGAGGCTTACACGGCCCCGACCTTCCGCAACGTCAGTATTTATCCGCTGGTGTGTTACCTGCTGGGCATCGAACCCGCCCCAAACGACGGCGACCTGGAAGAAGTCCGCAACATGCTCAAACCTTAATCCCTGTCATGAAACTCTCATCCCATATCACCTACATCGGGGTCGACGACCTGACGCTCGACCTGTTTGAAAGCCAGTATACCGTTCCGGAGGGGATGGCGTACAATTCCTATCTTGTGGAAGATGAAAAAATCGCCATCCTGGACACGGTGGACGCCCGGAAGGGGGATTCGTGGATCCGGAATCTCCGGGAAGCCCTCGGGGGAAGGACGCCGGATTACCTGGTCGTCCATCACCTGGAACCGGACCACAGCGGCCTCCTGGCCTGGGCCCTGGCGGAATATCCCGGCTTGCAACTGATCCTCGGCGCCAAGGCGGCGTCCATGCTGCCGCAGTTCCTGGACAAGGCGCCGGAGCCGGAGCGGGTTCTGACGGTGAAAGAAGGCGACAGCCTCCCGCTCGGAGCCCGTTCGCTCCGCTTTTTTGCCGCCCCCATGGTCCACTGGCCGGAAGTGATGGTCAGTTACTGCCCGGAGGACGGCATCCTGTTCAGCGCCGACGCCTTCGGCAAGTTCGGGGCCCTGTCAAAGACGGGCTACTGGGGAGAGGACGATGATGACTGGGCCTGCGAAGGGCGCCGCTACTACTTCAATATCTGCGGAAAGTACGGAATCCCGGTCCAGACCCTGCTCAAGAAGGCTTCCTCCCTGGAAGGGCTGCGGATCATCGCCCCGCTCCACGGGCCCGTCCTCCGGGAAAACCTTCCTTATTATCTGGACCTCTACCGCTGCTGGAGCAGCTATGGGGTCGAGACGGAAGGGGTTTTCGTGGCCTATGCTTCCATCCATGGCGGGACGGCCCGCGCGGCACAGCGGCTCCGGGAGATGCTCCGCGCCAAAGGCTGTCCGAAGGTGGCGCTCAGCGACCTCAGCCGGGACGACATGGCGGAAGCCGTGGAAGACGCCTTCCGCTATGGACGGATGGTCCTTCTGGCCGCATCCTATGACGGCGGCCTTTTCACGCCGGCATGGACCTTCCTCCACACCCTCCAGATGAAAGCCTGGCAGAAACGGCGGGTCGCGCTCGTCGAAAACGGTTCCTGGGCGCCCTCCGCCGGAAAAGTGATGCGGGAGATGCTCGGGGGAATGAAAGAGATCGAACTCGTCGAACCCGTCGTGACCATCCGAACGCGCCTGACCGACACCGACATTCCCGCCCTCGAAGCCCTTGCCGACGGCATCCTCGCCTGAGGGAGCTTATTTCGGGAACTTCCAGATCAACTGCAAAAGGATCAGGCGGCCGAAACCGTTGTACTGGTTGAGGCGGCGCGCGGAAGCGCTGAAACCGGTGGTCAGGTGCCGCCCCTGGTCCAGGAGGTCCTCTCCGCTGAGTTTCAGGGTCAGCCGTCCCTGGAGAAAGCCCTTGGAGATGGACGCATGCAGGAAGTGATAATTCCGGTCCATCAGCTCGTACCCGCTCCCCCGCATGGCATAGAAGCCATAATCCGCGGAGAGCCGCCAGCGGTGGGGAAGGCTCCAGCTTCCGTCCGCTCCGCCATAGAGCGCATAGGGCTGCCGCCCCAGGGCCGGATACAGCAGACTGTGCTCCAGGCTGTACTCTCCCCCGCCCCTGAGGGTCAGATTCACTTTCCGCCAGCGAGCGCTCAGTTCCACCCTTTCCCGGACGGAGAGGCGACTCAGGACGCTCCGCTCATCCTCCTTCCGTTTCGAGTTGTAGACATAGATGGCGTCGTTGTTGTAGCCCGCATCCAGATGGCTCAGCAGCGAAAGCGGCGTATCCTTGAAAGCGTGGGTGAAGGAGACCGCACTGCGCGCGGACCAGTTGCCGTCGATGTTGCAACTCCGGAAGGTTTTTCCGCCCGTCTCGGGGATGTACTCGGTGGAAGTGGCAAAGCCATTCTCCACGAGCCGAAGCTCTCCGTCCGCCACCAGGCTCGACCCCTTCCGGGGATCCGAGTAGTTGTAGTGGAGTTCCAAGCGGTGGGTGAACGAGGCCTTCAGGTCTGGATTGCCCACACGGACCGACAGCGGGTTGGTTCCGCTGCGCACAGGAATCAGCGAAAGGGGCGAAGGCGTGGACACAGCGCTCCGGTACAGCATCGAAAAATACTCGGTCTTGGACTTGTTGTAGCGCAGCGTCAGGTTGGGCGCCGCATAGAACTGGGCACTTGCAAAGTGCGCAGCGCTCACCCCGGTAGTGGAATAGCGGACCCGGTTCCAAAGGGGCTTGAGCGACACGCCGGCGAGAAGATTGACCTTTTTCCGGACATAGCGCAGGGAGGCGCTTCCGGTCAGGAGAACCCCGGTGTAGTTCCCATCGGATGAAAGGTCGGCATCCCGGCAGGATGCATAGTCCTCCGGCAAGGTGCCCAGCTGCTCCCGAAGGCGCAGGGAGCGGGCCGAGAGCCATCCTCCCTCCGGCAACAGGTCCTCCAGAGAGTGGAAATTCCGGTTGATGGAATGGCTCATCAGGCGCGCCTGCAGGAGCAGTTGGAGATGGAATCCCTTCCCGAAAGGCTCGTTCCAGGAGGCCTGGAGCTGGAAATCATTGCGGGAGGAAGGCGTCCGGATGTATTGCTCCCGGAGGGTAGTCTTTCCGTTTTTGAAGGTTTCGGCCCGGTAATCGTTAAAGTAATGGTCGGTCGTTCCCAGCAAGGCCTCATACAGCCGGAGGGAGGCCGTGCGGCCTTTCTTGTCAAAGCGGCGGGTGGCCTGGAAGGTCAGGCGGCCTTCGGCGCGCCGCTGGAAGGAAGCCGTCTGCTGACGGACGGCGTTGAGCGCAACCTCCTCTTCGGAATAGGTCGTGGAGAGGGGATCCGACCAACTGCCTGTCGCCGACAGGTTTACAAAAGGTTTGAACAGGAAAGTCCATCGCTTAGAGGGACGCCAGGAAAGTTCCGCTTCGCCGCGAAGGGCGTCAGAGCGGTTCAGGGAAGAAGCCTCCACGCGGCCGAGGCTGACGCTCGCGGGATAATGGGTCTCGGAAAAAGACTGCCGGCGGAGCGCCGCGTCATAGCCTGTGTATTTGGCATGGGCGTCAAGGTCCAGGACGCTTCGCTTTCGGCTGAAATCCACGCCGGCTTCCCGGCGGTCCCGGTCCCCGTCCGCCCCGGTGCCGAAATGGTTGAGGCGGGTGGTGGTGATGCCGCTGTGGGAGGGTGTATTGCGGAATGAGGCCACGACGCCGACGTGGGAGGTATCGGTGATCATGCCGGCGTTCGCGGAGGAGAGATAGCGAAGCGGCCAGGCCCAGCCGCCCTGGACACGGCCCTTCCAGGCGTCCATGAATTTCCGCTTGACCGTGACATCCAGCACCGGCTCGCTCTCTCCGTCGTCCACTCCGGAGAGGCGGGTAAACTCGCTCGGGCGCTCATAGGCGCGGATGGACTCGATGGCGTCGCCCTGGAGGTTCCTCAGACCCGTAAGGATGTCTCCCCCGAAATACAGCCGCCCGCCGAGCAGGAGCTTTTCCACTTTCCGTCCATAGAGGGTGACCGTCCCGCCGTCCACTTCCATCCCCGGAATCGCCTTCAGCACGTCCTCCAGCATCGCATCCTCCTCAATATTCAGGGCGTCCGGCGAAAAGACGACCGTGTCGCCGACCGTCCTGACGAGCGGCTGCTCGGCGACGACCACCGCGGCCGCCAGCGGAATGGGCGGCCGCTCCGGCGCCTGCAGAAGGAGCGTCAGCGGGAAAAGGGCGAGAAGAAGAAGGAAAGACATACTAATAATCTTTGTCAACCGCAAATTATTTCAGGCTTTCCCCTGCGTAAGGGCGCGGTAGGCGCGGGGGGTCATGCCGGCGGCGCGGCGGAAGGCGGTGAAGAAATAATCTTCGTTTTCGAAGCCCATCTCGAAGGCGAGTTCGCGGATCGGCCGCGAGCTGTTCGTGAGCGCCTCCTTGATGCGGCTCAGGCGCACCTGGCGGATGTACTGGGCCGGAGCCTGGCCCGTATACTCCTTGAAAATCCGGCGGAAATTGGAATAGCCCATGCAGAGCTGCCGGGACAGGTCCTCCGGAGTGATGGTCCGGAACTGCTCCGCGACGAGGATGAGCGCCCGGTTCATCTGTTCGGCCACCTCCGAGAAGGCTTCGTTCCGGCCATAGAACCAGGCCAGGCTCACGAGGTGGGCCACGACGCCCCCCAGGCGCTGCTGAAAGCCGGATTGCTGGGCGAGCGCCGTGTCGATAGCGTCCTGGTACAGAGCGACAATGTCGCTGCGAAGGCCCACATTCCACAGCGGATGCTCCTTCGCGAAAAAGCCGTTTTTCATCCAGACATCCATCTGGGGTCCTTTGAAGCCAATCCAATACTCTTTCCAGCCGGTCTGAGACGCCGGATAGTAACTGTGCCACTCCCCGGGGAACAGCAGGAACAGACTTCCCTGCCGCACCGGGACCGGATGTGGGAGCGAACGGCTGCGGAAAGTTCCCTCCCCCCGGGTCACATACAGCAGCTGGTACTCGTCCAGCACACGCCCCCGCTCAACGGTAAACAAATAGCGGGAAGGATGGTTGGATGGCGGATACACCTCCCCGGGGCCCACCTCCTGGAATCCCACGGAATGCACGGCCAGGCCCCAGAGCAAGTCGTTCGGCCCGATGGCCAGATACTTCAAATGGATGGCGTCGTTCATGGTGGAGACAAACATCGGAAATCTTTGTCAAAAATCAAAGTTTTTATCGCATTATCTGCATGAAAACAACAAATATAATCCCATATATTTGCAGCAGAAAGCAAAGTTAACAACCCTTATAACCATGAACGAATCCCAAATCCTCCAAGCCTACCAGATCGCCCGGGAGCGCTATGCCGCCCTTGGTGTGGATACGGACAAGGCCCTCGCCGAACTCCAGAAGCAGCAGATTTCCCTCCACTGCTGGCAGACCGACGACGTGGTCGGTTTCGAACGCTCAGACGCCCTCTCCGGCGGCATCCAGACGACCGGCAACTACCCCGGGCGCGCCCGCAACATCGACGAAGTCCGAGCTGACCTCGAATTCGTCAAGACCCTCCTCGCGGGGAGCCACCGCGTCAACCTCCACGAAATCTACGGCGACTTCGGCGGAAAGCCGGTGGACCGGGACGAGTGCGGCGTGGAGCACTTTGAAAGCTGGATCCAATGGGCCCGGGAGAATGGCTTCAAGCTGGATTTCAACTCCACCTCCTTCTCCCATCCCAAGAGCGGCGACCTTTCGCTTTCGAACCCCGATCCCGCCATCCGCGCCTTCTGGATCGAGCACACCAAGCGCTGCCGCCGGATCGCCGACGCCATGGGCAAGGCCCAGGGCGATCCCTGCATCATGAACATCTGGGTCCATGACGGCTCGAAGGATTTGACCGTTAACCGGAAATACTACCGCGAACTGCTCGCCGCCTCCCTGGATGAAATCCTCGCCGAAGACCTCCCCGGCATGAAAAGCTGCGTCGAAGCCAAGCTCTTCGGCATCGGCCTGGAGAGCTACACCGTGGGTTCCATGGACTTCTACGAGGGTTACTGCGCGACCCGCAAGGTGATGTACACCCTCGACACCGGCCACTATGAGCAGACCGAAAACGTCGCTGACAAGGTCGCCTCGCTGCTGCTGTACGTCCCGGAACTCATGCTCCATGTCTCCCGCCCCGTCCGCTGGGACTCCGACCATGTGACCATCATGAACGACCAGACACAGGACCTTTTCAAGGAACTGGTCCGCGCCGACGGGCTGCATCGCGCCCATGTCGGCCTCGACTACTTCGACGCCTCGATCAACCGCATCGGCGCCTACATCATCGGCACCCGCGCCACGCAGAAGTGCATCCTCAGCGCCCTCCTCGAACCCCTTGCCAAACTTCGTGAATACGAAGCCGCCGGGCAGGGCTTCCAGCGGCTGGCCCTCCTGGAAGAAGCCAAGACCCTCCCCTTCGGCGCCGTCTTCGACTACTTCAATTACATCAACGGCGTTCCCGTGGGCGAAGCGTTCATCGGCGCCATCGAACGGTACGAACGCGAAGTCACTTCGAAACGATAGGCCATGTATCTGATTCTCGGACTGTTGATTATCGCCGTGGGGGCTTTCTGCCAGTCCTCCAGCTACGTTCCCATCAACAAAATCAAATCCTGGAGCTGGGAAAGCTACTGGCTCGTCCAGGGGGTCTTTGCCTGGCTGGTTTTCCCACTTTGCGGCAGCCTGCTGTCCCTCAGCGGCACCGGCGGGAGTTTCGGTGAACTCCTCTCCCTTATGCAGGCGGATCCCAAGGCCACCTGGCTTACCATCCTCTTCGGCGTCCTCTGGGGCGTCGGTGGCCTGACTTTCGGCCTGAGCATGCGCTACCTCGGGGTCGCCCTCGGGCAAAGCATCGCCCTCGGCACCTGCAGCGGGCTCGGCGCCATCCTCGGCCCGGTGCTTACCGGCCATGCGGCTGACCTGACCACGTCGGTGATCATCGGCGTCGTAGTCACCCTCGCCGGCATCGGGATCATCGGGGTCGCCGGCGGCATGAAAGCCGCCGCCCTTCCCGAAGAAGAGAAGAAGAAGGCCGTCAAGGACTTCAACTTCGGGAAAGGCCTCTTCGTAGCCGTTCTGGCAGGTCTGATGAGCGCCTGCTTCAACATTGGCCTCAGCTTCGGGCAGGGCCTTTTCCTGGAAGGCACCCAGCCCATTTTCCAGACCCTTCCGGCGACGATGCTCGTCACCTTCGGCGGCTTCCTCACCAACGCCGCCTACTGCCTCTACCAGAACGGCAAGAACAAAAGCTGGGGAGACTACCGCCAGAAGAGCCTCTGGGGCCATAACCTCGTGTTTTGCTGCCTGGCCGGCGTGCTGTGGTACAGCCAGTTTTTCGGCCTCAGCCTCGGCAAGGGCTTCCTCACGGATTATCCGGTCCTCATCACCTTCAGCTGGTGTATCCTGATGAGCCTCAACGTCGTGTTCAGCAATGTCTGGGGCATCCTCCTCAAAGAATGGAAAGGCGTGCCCCGCCGGGCCCTCGTGACCCTCGGCGCCGGCATCCTCGTCCTGGTTGTCAGCACCTTCCTTCCGCAACTGATCTGATATGGACAAGACCTGCACCTTCCTCGCCTTCGACTGCGGCGCCACCTCGGGCCGCGGCATCCTCGCCCGCCTCGGCGGCAGCCGCTTCCAGATGGAAGAGGTCTGCCGCTTCCAGATGGAAGAGGTCTGCCGCTTCCCTACCGTCATCTATCGCGAAGGAAAACGCATGTTCTGGGACGTGGAGGCCATCTACGGCCATTTCGTCCAATGCCTGCGAGACCTCGGAAAACAAGGGGTCCATCTGGATTCGATCGGTATCGACACCTGGGGCGTGGACTTCGGCTGCGTCGGAAAGCAGGGGCAGCTCCTGGGCCTCCCGCGCTGCTACCGGGACCCGTATACCGACGGCATCCCCGAGCAAGTTTTCCGGCAGATTCCGCGGGAAGAACTCTATGGACGCACCGGCATCCAGATCATGAATTTCAACACCATCTTCCAGCTCTATGCCCAGACCCGGGAAGAGGATTCCACGCTCGCCGAAGCGGACGCGCTCCTTTTCATGCCGGATTTGCTCTCCTGGATGCTGACCGGAAAGAGGGTCTGCGAATACACCGACGCCTCCACCTCCGGCATGATGGACCAGGAATCCCGGCAGTTCGACCTGCAGCTGCTCCAGCGCCTCGGGATTCCCACCGGCATGCTCCTCCCGATTGTCCCGAGCGGCATGCTGGTGGGGAGCCTGAAACCCGAACTGGCGGCCGAAACCGGCCTCGGGGCCGTCCCGGTCGTCGCCGTCGCCGGCCATGACACCGCCTCGGCCATCGCCGCCGTCCCCGCCGCCGACGAGCACTTCGCCTACCTGTCCAGCGGAACCTGGAGCCTGATGGGCATCGAAGTGCCCCATCCCATCATGAACACGCGCTCCGCCGCGCTGAACTTCACCAACGAAGGCGGCATCGACGGGACCACACGTTTTCTCAAAAACATCACCGGCATGTGGCTCCTGGAGGAGTGCCGCCGCCTCTGGAAGGGGGAAGGAAAGGACTACAGCTATCCCGAACTCATGGACATGGCCCTTCGGGAAGCCGCTTTCCCGGGGCGGATCAACCCCGACGATCCCCGCTTCGCCGCACCGGAAGACATGGTCCGGGAAATCAGCGCCGCCCTCGGAGGGGAAGTCTCTGACGCTCAGATTGTTTCCTGCATCTACCATTCCCTCGCCGAGCGCTACGGGGAGGTCCTTGACATGCTCCGGGAATTTGCACCCTGGCCCATTGAAAAGCTCCATATCATCGGCGGCGGCTCGGCCAACGCCCTCCTGGACCAATGGACGGCCGACGCGACCGGCCTCACCGTCGTCGCCGGCCCCACGGAAGCGACCGCCATCGGGAACCTGCTGCTTCAGGCGCGCGCCAAAGGCCTCGTCAAAGACCGCTGGGACATGCGCCGCCTTGTTAAGAAAGCCACCGAAGTAAAAACCTATCACCCCCATGAGCATCTTGGATAACAGACCGGCCCTCAAGGCCGAAATCGACAAAGTCGCCGAAGTGGCCCGCTACCTTTGGACCAAAGGCTGGGCCGAACGCAACGGCGGCAATATCACCGTCAACATCACCGAGTGGGTGGACGACGGGATGCGCGCGAAGCGTGCCATCAGCGACCCGCGCCCCATCGGAGCGGTCCTTCCCCATCTGGAAGGCTGCTGGTTCTACTGCAAAGGGACCGGAAAGCGCATGCGGGACCTTGCCCGGGACCCGATGGGAAACGGCTCCATCATCCGCCTGCTGCCGGACTGCGCCCATTATGAAATCGTCGCGGACGCCCCCGTCGCCCCGACGTCGGAGCTCCCCTCCCACCTCGCCGTCCACGATTACCTGCTGGCGAAAGGCTCCCCCTACCGGGCCAGCCTCCATACCCATCCCATCGAGCTCGTGGCCCTGACCCACAGCCGGAAATGGATGGAAAAAGATGCCGCCACCCACCTGCTCTGGTCCATGATTCCCGAGACCCGGGCCTTCTGCCCGCGGGGCCTCGGCATGGTCCCCTACCTGCTTCCCTCCAGCGTGGAACTGGCCGAAGCGACGGTCCGGACCCTGGACGAGGATTACGACGTCGTCATGTGGGAAAAGCACGGCGTCTTTGCCGTGGACCGGGACATCATGGACGCCTTCGACCAGGTCGATGTCCTCAACAAGGCCGCCCAGATTTATATCGCCGCCCGCGGCATGGGATTCGAGCCAGAAGGCATGTCCCCCGCCCAGATGAAAGAACTCTCCGACGCCTTTTCTCTGCCCTCTCGCTAAAGCGCCTGGGTCAGGAAGGCGAAAAAGCGGTTGATTTCCTTCTTTTCCCGGAAACGGGCGATGTACACCTGGTCGCCGAGATCGTCGGCGAGGGCCGGGCTCATGCGGGTCGTCATGCAGAGATCGGCCCCGTAACGTGAGATTACCTCGTCGTGGGAATGGGCGTAGCGGTGGGAGTCGCGGCGCCCGACATAGGCGCAGTAGAACTGCTCGCCGAAGCCTTTGCGGCGCTCGCCGAAAGCCACCATGTCGGCCCAGATCTGGAAGACATCCGTACTGTGGGCATAATTCATCATGTCCGGGGTGAAGCCGCCCGGCGGGCGCATGTTCACTTCCAGGCCCACATAGTCCCCCTTCTTGCCGAGGCCCTCGCGGTCCCTATCCAGCTGGAAGAATTCCAGATGGACAAAACGGCTGGTAATGCCGAAGGCCTTCACCGTCCGGCGCCCGATCTCCGACAGAGACGCCGGAACGGTCTTGTTGGTCCAGTAACAGGTGTCCAGGTTCTGATGGACAATGTCCATGATCGGGGTCGGAAAGACCGTGTTGTTTTCGAAAACGGGCTCTCCCCGGTCGTTGAAAATGGCATCGTAGCTAACCAGAAGGCCGGTGATGAACTCCTCGATGACATAGCGGGCGGCATCGGCCGCGTGGGCCGAGAACCAGCTGTCCAGCTCTTCGGCCGAATGGATCTTGGTGGTTCCGCCCGCGCCGACGCCGTTGTCCGGTTTGGCGATGAGCGGATATCCGGTCTTCCGGGCGAAGGCGCGCACCCGGGAGAGTCCTTCCGCCGCCTTGATCTGCCGCGCCGTCGGAATGCCGCCGAGGGCATAGTACTTCTTCATTTCGGACTTGTTCTTGATGGCGGCGATCCGGTCGGTCTGGATGCCGGTCGTGACATGGAAGTCCGTCCTCAGGCGGGCATCCTGCTCCAACCAGTATTCGTTGTTGGATTCGATCCAGTCGATTTTGCCGTATTTGTAGGACAGGAAGGCCACGGCGCGGAACACCTCGTCGTAGTCCTCCAGGCTGCGGACGCGGTAGTACTCCGTGAGGGAGGACCTGAGCTCCTGCGGCAGCGACTCATAAGGGGCGTCGGCGATGCCCAGGACATTGATTCCATTGGCCCGGGCTCCGGACACGAAGTGCCAGTAGCTTTCCGGAAAATGGGGAGAAATAAAGATTAAGTTCATAAAACTGTAAGATGACTGTTCGTGTGATACCTGCCGCATCCGGCCGTCCGAGATTTCCCAGGCGTCGCCGTAGAGGGTGCTCCGGCCGTCCTTGACCCGGATGTAACCCCCGTCCGGCAGGGTATAGAAACGGTGCTGCCAGCTATCGGGAAAGACCACGTCTTCGAAAAGGCGCTTTCCGTCCAGGACGACATCCTTGACCTGATAATAATGCGGAACCAGCTGGATATCCGTCAGGCCGAGCCCGGGGAGCCATCGCGTATAATTCGGGTCGACCGCTTCGCCGGGAAGTTCCGGATGGGAATACACCCTGTCGGCGCAGTTCATGCTGCCGGCGCTGCAGCCCATGACCACCCCGTCGAACCCCTTGAGAAGCTCCCGCAGGCCAATCTCGTGGAGAAAACGGTTCTGCGTGGGAACATGGCCGCCGCAAAGGATAATCCAATGGGCCCGCCTCACCAGCTTCGGCGCCTCAGGGGCGTTGTGCCTGTCCAGCATGACGATTTCCTCCGTCCGGATTCCCGAGCGGTGGATACACTGGCTCATTCCCTCCAGCACCGACGCCGTAAACGCCGCGTCATCCGGAGCGGCGCTCACCAGCAGCACCCGCGGCGGCACCCCCCTCCCCGCCACCTCAGAAAGCGCCTCCTCGACTGCGGAAAGAAAACCGTTGTCGGCTGTAAAATGGTCCTCCCCATAGCGGGTCGGACTCCCTGTCAGGAAAAGTGTCATAGGGCCCTATTCATACAAAGACTCGGCTGTTACGATGCAAAGATACAGTTTTTGAGAAAGTTTGGGGCAATAGAATTTGGAAAAGATGTGACCTTTCCTGGATTTTCCAACAACAACATTAAATATAATTTCAAAAAAATTACTATATTTGCAAACATATTTAATGTTATGACAAAGGCTACATTTTCCAGCAAATTACCCAGACTCCTGGCAAAGGATATGGCCTTGACAGGGGAACAGATCCGCCTGGCAAGGCTTAGGCGGAATTTGTCCATGGAACAGGTTGCTGAGCGGGCACAGTGCTCCATTCCCACCCTCACAAAGGTAGAAAAGGGCATTGCTACCGTAGCCATAGGTACATACCTTCGCGTGCTCTACGTTCTTGGGCTCCACCAAGATATCCTCCTGATTGCCAAAGACGATCCGCTCGGCCGCTCGATACAGGACATGCACCTTCCCCACCGCGAACGCGCATCCAAGAAATAAGCGTCATGAAGAAGTTATGGGTATATGCCGACTTTCATTTCCTCCCGGCCATTGAGAAACTGGGAACGCTGAACTATGACCGCGTGCGCGGAAATGAAGTCTTCTCTTTCCGTTATGACACCAACTGGTTGAATCAATATGGAAACATCCGTTTGGGAGGAGACCTGGGTACCTTCCCCGGACTTCAATATGCGCCGTCAAACTCCATTTTTGGATGTTTTGCAGATTCTCTTCCAGACCGCTGGGGCCGTACTCTGGCTGAAAAACGAGAAGAAATAGAGGCTCAGAGAGCGCATCGGCCCGTGAAAAAACTCGATTCTCTGGATTACCTGCTATCTATTGACGACTGGATGAGGATGGGCGGATTTCGCTTTAAAACGGACGAAGCCGATCCATTTCTTAATGACTATGGTGCCATGCGAATACCGCCTATTGCCTCCATCAGGGAATTGGCGGCAGCTGCAGATGCAATCGAGGCAAGTGACGAATTAAAAGAACTTCCTGAGGAAAAGTGGCTGTATCAATTGCTGAATCCCGGAACATCACTTGGTGGCGCCCGGCCGAAAGCCAACGTTATGGAGCAGGATAATAGTTTGTGGATAGCGAAGTTTCCTTCACGGGAAGACCGTCATGATGTTTCCCAGTGGGAGCTATTCTGCATCCTTTTGGCCCAATCCTGCCATATTGATGTTGCCGACGCCAAAACAATAGATAGTGGAAAACGCCATCATATTTTCTTGACCAAACGTTTCGACAGGACTTCAGATGGAAAGCGTGTCCATTTCTCCTCTGCCATGAATCTGTTGGGCTTCAAGGATGGAGATGGACGCGATAACGGCAAGGGATACCTTGATATCGCAGACTTGATTATACAGTATTGTCCTGATACACAGAAACAGTTGGAACAACTGTACAGGCGAGTCGCATTCAACATCTGCGTCGGTAACGCGGATGATCATTTCCGGAATCACGGTTTTCTGCTCACGCCGAAAGGCTGGATTCTATCCCCGGCTTATGATATGAATCCCAGTTTGAGCACAGACCAATGCCTGATGATCTCAGAAACCACAAATGAGGCAAGCCTCACCGCACTATCTGAGGCCAGCGATGCTTATTTCCTTCCGAAGCAACGAGCCCTTGCAATCATCGAAGAGGTTCGCCGTGGCGTTTCCCGCTGGACATCCCTGGCAAGGCGCCTGCATCTGAGTGAAACAGAAGTTAAATTCTTTGAAGGCCGGCTCGACCTGTTTATCTAAAAAGACGTCCGGACAAAAAAGGACCCGACTATAATGCCGGTTCTCGGCATTTACTAAATCAAAACCAAAGGCCATTGGCAAATATTTGATTAGCAGATATTTACAAGTCTGTTCCGTGTTGCGAAATCTCCCAAATTCCGCCCTCACCAGGGATCTTCATACGCCACATACCGGCCGCGGATGCATTTCCAGCGGCCGTCGTCGAGGAGCGTCACCGAATCGCCATAAACGCCGCTCAGCTGACGTCCGTCGCTGTCATAGACATAGATGTATTTCCCATGGATGACGCCCCAGCAGCCGTTCCAGTAGATATAGGGTGAATCGTCGGAATAGAATTCCACTTTCTCTCCGCTGCAGTGATACACGTTCCAGTAACCGGAACTGCGCTGTACGCTCACATAGCCCCAGGGATAATAGAGGATCTGCTTGCCGTAGATTCCATCCACAAGGTCGCCGTCCGGATCGGCAAGATACCAGGTTCCGCTGCGCTTTACACAGTAGTACCCGTTGTACAGAAGGAGGATCTCGTCGCCGTACAGGATGGAATAACCGTCACGGTAGATGTAGATGCGCCGGCTGTTCAGCCGCACGGTCGCCCCGTTCCAGAGGTCCTGGTAGTCATCTTCGCATGAAACGGATTTCCGGGTAATGACTTCATGGCCGGTATCTTCGAACCACAGTCTGTATTTATCCGAAACCACATACTGCCCGAAAAGGGCCGTCGAGGCCATCAGGGCGATCAAAAGGGATACGACGCGTTTCATAAGGCAGAGGTCTTATTGTACTGGAAACTGCTAAATCCATGCCAATGAATTACTTCCCGGCAACGAGAAGCGGCCCCATAGATGTTTCTCCATCACAAACCGGTTATTTTTTCTATCTTTGCAGGAAAGATATCTGCATTAGCGATGATGAAAACGATGACTTTTGCCCCCAGGATAGCCCTTGTATGCGTTCTGTGTCTGACGGCGACCCTCTCCTTTGCCCAGGGAAGCGTCCGGTACCGCGGCAGCGTGGACCTGGATCCGGGTCTGGGTCTGATTCAGATGACCCGTGCCCAGATGGACCACATGGGCTACGTCATACCCTTCCGATGGATTTATGCCGGAACCGGTATCGGGACCGTGCAAGGCGTTGAGATACAGGACCATTTCTTCGTCGGCGCCGGTGCCGCACTGCTGGGCACGGCCGTCTTGAATGGAGACGGAGGCGTGGCCGCGGGATTCGGGCTGGCCTTGTTCCTGGATGTGGAATATACCTTCCTGGAGCCCTCCGCCAAGACCCGCCCCTATGTGGCCGTCCGGGGCGGATACAAGGGCTGTGCAGGCATCACTTCCCCGACCTGGAGCGTCGGCGGCGGTATCCGGCTGAAGGACCACCTGGCCATCGGCCTGATGTATTCACAAGGTTATTCGAGGGACGATGAGTTTGATTCCCCGCTCCTCTGCCACGTCCCCCATCTTCACCTTGCCTGGATTTTCTAACGACTTTGTCTAACCCTTTGTTTTATTTCTGAAATTGTGTATATTTGCACAGTTTCGGAAATATAATGAACTATTACGAATTCAAAAAACAATACTCGGGGCAAGGTGTTTTTTCCTTGAACAGTATAGAGAGAAGCAGCGACAACAGCCTTTCCTCCAACCTCCGGCGCTGGAAGGGCGAGGAAAAAATCCTGCGCATCCGCCAGGGCTGGTACCTTTTCCCCGATGAGGCAGGAAGGGCGGACGTGCGTATGGCAGCGGCCGGTAAAATCTATTGTCCGTCCTACCTCAGCCTGGAGTAT
>JAEEHS010000040.1 GCA_016281015.1 Bacteroidales bacterium | reverse complement strand
GAGGAGTACGCCCGGATGCTGATTCCTCTTGTCCGTGAGGGCTGCGCCGCTGCCGTTTATACCCAGACTACGGATGTGGAGCGTGAGACCAACGGCCTCATGACCTATGACCGGAAGGTGGACAAACTCATCCCGGCCCGCATAGCTGCTGCAAACCGCAGTGTAATCACTTGCCTTACAGATCAATAAGGCCCCGGGAAGCCAAAGACTTCTCCTTTTTTATTGTATTACAAAGTCCAACTTGATTGTGATATTTCGTCCGGGGTTGTGCAGTCCAACATATTTGAGGCGGTTCAGGTGGTCTGAATAGACGGTGTCCAGGAGATTGTCGGCAATCAGGTGGATGGTTGCGATGCGCCGCCCGCGGACCAGGATGTCGCTTGCGGCCGACAGCCCCAGCAGGGTGTAGGCCTCCGTGGCGGTCTCCGTTCCGGGGAGGAAGTTGTTCTGGGGGAAGCAGTGATCGGCCCGGAAGGCTAAATAGCTGTCATTGAAGACCTTGCCGCCGTGGGACAGTTCCCACTTTATCTCGCCGCTCAGGCGGGGCGCCGGAATAAGGGGCATGTTCTCCTGCCCGAAGGTGCCGCGCACAAAAGAGAACTGCGAGTTCAGGTGCAGGCGATGGACGGGGTGGATGTCAAGGGAGAGCTCTCCGCCATAGAGGAGGGCGTTGTCTGCGGAATACTGGTACACGGGGTGTCCCTCTGTCACATCGGCGGTGCGGCTGGCAAAGATGTAGTTCTGGATACGGTTGCAGAATAGGGCGGCCGAAGCGGAAAGGTACTTGTTGGAGAAATCGGCCCCTAAATCACCCTGGAGGCTGAATTCCGGCCTTAGGTCCGGTTTTCCCTTCTCATAGCGGACGGTGCCTTCATGCACGCCGTTGGAGGCGAGCTCGCTCAGGTTGGGGGCGCGGAAGCCACGGGCAAGGTTGGCGCGGAGATTCAGGGACGGGACAGGGGAATACACCAGGCCGATGCTCCCCGTCAGCCCCGGGAAACTGCGCTGGAATTCCACAAACTTGTCCTCCAGGGCAAAGCTGTGGAGAAGGCGGATGTCTCCGCGGATTCCGCCGGTGAGATGCAGCTTTTGGAAGGACTTGGATACGGTGGTGAAGAGGCCTGCATCGGCCAGCCTGTAAGAGGGGATGAGCACCTCCTCTCCAAGGTTTTCGCTCTGCTGGAGCATTCCGCCCGCGCCGGCCGACCATTTCCAGCCGTCAATGTCTCCGCTGATGTACTTCACGTCGTAGTTGACGGTCTGGAGGCGGAAGTCCAGGTCTGCCTCCCGGGCCGATTCCTCAAACTCCTGACGGCGGTTCTGCTGATAACCCACCAACGCCTTGATACGTTTTTAACACTTTTTTACACTCAAAGGAGCTGTTTTTTGGGTGTTTTTGGCCCCGAAAATGAGCCCTAAAGCATACAAAAAGCCTCCTAAGTTGCTGATTAGCAGGACTTAAGAGGCTTTGCGGTGCGGACGAGGCTCGAACTCGCGACCCCCGGCGTGACAGGCCGGTATTCTAACCAAACTGAACTACCGCACCAGTTCCCGTTTTTTGTCGTTCGGGATTGCAAAGGTACGCAATTTTTTTGGAATTGCAATACCTTTGCAGAAAAATTTTACAGTCTGGACTGAATGGCCTTCGTCGCCTCTTCATACCCCGGTTTCTCCAGCAGGGCGAACATGTTTTTCTTGTAGGCCTCGACACCGGGCTGGTTGAAGGGATTGACTCCCAGGGTGTAGGCGCTCACACCGCAGGCGAATTCGAAGAAGTACAGCAGCTCGCCCAGACGCTTGGCGTCCAGGGTCTCGATGGACACTTCGATCTGGGGGACGCCGCCGTCCACATGGGCGAGGCGCGTACCCAGTTCAGCCATATGGTTGCAGTGCTCGACATGCTTTCCGGCCAGGAAGTTCAGCTGGTCCAGATTCTGCGGGTCGGATTCGATGACGATGCTGCGGCGGGCGTTGTCGACATGGAGGACGGTCTCGAACATGATCCGGGAGCCTTCCTGGATGAACTGGCCCATGGAGTGGAGGTCGGCGGTGTTGTTGACGCTGGCAGGGAAGATGCCCTTGCCGTCCTTGCCTTCCGACTCGCCGAAGAGCTGTTTCCACCATTCGGCAACATAGGTGAGTTTGGGATTGTAGTTGACCAGGATTTCCGTGCTCTTGCCGCATTCCTGGAACAGAAGGTTCCGCATGGCGGCGTAGACAACGGCGGGGTTGTCCTTGCTCTTGACCTCGAGCGCCCGTTCGGCTTTCTTGGCCCCGTCGATCAGCTCGTCAATCGGGAAACCGGCGACGGCGATGGGCAGCAGCCCCACCGGGGTCAGGACGCTGAAGCGGCCGCCGACATTGTCCGGGACCACGAAACTCTTGTATCCCTCCTGGTCTGACAGGGTCTTGAGGGCGCCCTTGTGGGCATCGGTGATCGCGACAATGCGCTCGGCGGCTTCCTGTTTGCCGTAATGGCTCTCGAGGAACTGCTTGACGATCCGGAAGGCGACGGCCGGTTCGGTGGTCGTGCCGGACTTGGAGATGACGATGCAGGCGACATTCCGCTCTTCGGCGAGGTCCATCAGCTCGGCCAGATACTCCTCGGAGAGGTTGTTTCCGGCAAAGACGACCTCGGCGGCGTCCTTGCGGCGCAGCTCCCGGGCGAAATTGTGGCTCAGCGCCTCGATGACGCATTTGGCGCCGAGGTAGCTGCCGCCGATGCCGATGCAGACGACAAGGTCCACCCCCTTGGACTTCCAGGCATCCCGGATGGCCTCACAGTCGGCGATCATGCGGGAAGGCGTCTGAGACGGAAGATGTTTCCATCCCAGGAAATCATTGCCGGCGCCGTTCTCGGCATCCAGGACATCAAAGGCCTCGAGGGCTTTATTCAAGTACTTGTCGAACAGGGCTTCATCGGTGAAGCTCTTGCTGTTTTTTACATCTACTTTGACCATGGTATCAATTGTTTATATTATTCTTTCGGGCGGGACGCGATCAGCGCTTTCACGTCGTCCCAGCGGTAATAGGGGCCCTTGACGGCCGGCAGTTCCGGAATCAGGGTCTCTTTTTCGTTCATCAGGAATTTTACGAGGACCTCCTTCTTCCGGTTCCGGTAGAAAACCATCTGCAGGTTGGCAGCGAAGGGCGTATAGCGGGAGCCGTCCCATTCTCCGCGGGCCACATCGGCGGAAAGGCGCCGTGAAACGCCTTCCAGGCCCAGGTATGAGACCAGCCCGATAAAGGGGAAGTCGTGGCCGAAGCGGAGGTCTGCCGAGCGGGGCGCTCCTGCGATGACTTCATCCGCCCGGCGGACGATATCCCCGGCAAGGTCGGACGCGCGCTTCATCCGCTCCGCCCCGTAGGCTTCGGAGTTGGCCTGGCACAGATAGATGTTCAGGGACGCCTGGGATGCCCAGTGCCAGACATCCCGCTCGTTGAGATAGCGGAAGAGGTTCTCTTCGATGTCGAAGGCATCGGTGGATTTGGCGGTATTGAATACGTCGCGGGTGAGCTTGATGGCAGAAGGAACATATCGGCGGGCCGCGGCGGGATCTTTGAATAGCCGGGACAGGACGTAGAGCGTATCCGGGACATAGGCCTTTTCGATGGAATCGTTGATGGCACGGACCTTATTGCGGAGCTCGGAAGACCCGGATTTGCTGATATATTCCATGAAGCGTTCGCCGGTATCGATGTCAATGTCCAAATTCCGCTGCAGGGCTTTCAGTTCCATGGTGAAGGCATTCATGCTGACCAGGCAGCGGGGAACGATCGAGGAGGCGGCAAAAATCCGCCGGCTGCCCTTGCGGAAGACAGCGCTATAGCGCCGGTACATTCTTTCCGCGAGCCGCCGGTGCTCTTCCCGTCCGCGGGGGGTCAGGCGTCCGGACATGCCCTGGTTGGCCTCGTTGACGCATCGGGTCACCTCCAGCAGGTGCTCGCCGTCCGCGGTCAGGGCCCCGTCCTTTCTGGCAGCTTCCAACTGCTTGATAAGGCGGAGGTAATTGTGCCCGTCCGAGTTGGAACGGGAGCCATGGCGTCCATAGTGGCTGATATAGAAAGGCTGGTATCCTGCCGGAGCCGGTGTGTCATAGAGGGGGTTGAATTCGTAGGAGCGGAGGTTGATGCCGGCGCGCTGGGGAACTTCCCGGATGGCGCGGTACAGGGCTTCGTCCGGGGTGGACTGCGCTGCGGAAGTCAGGGCTACGCAGAAGAGCAGGAAAGACAGGATTCTTTTCATATCTTCCAAAGATACGCTTTTTCTGAGAACCTTGCAAGGAAAGGCCGGTTTTCTTTTTCTCCATATTATTCGTATCTTTGTCCATTGCTTCAACTGCCCGATGGAAGAAACGCAACTTTTCTGGTATGCCTTGAAAGTCTTCTACAACAAGGTCTTCGATTTCGAAGACTTGTTGCAGGGCATGGGGTATGAAACCTATTTCCCGGTGGAACTGGTCCGCCTGACGGGGGAGGATCACCTGAGGGCCGCCCGCCGCCTCGCAACACCGGACTCCACGCGCTCCCAGAGCCGTTTTGTCCAGGCCGGACCGGCCATCTTCCGTCGCAAGCCGGTGGTGAACTCCCTGATTTTTGTCCATGCGCCTGCGGAGGACATTCCGAAAATCCGCTTCGAGATCGAAGGCCGCGGCTTCATCTACATGACCCCGGACTGGAAGCAGCCGGAGGTCATCCCGGACCGCCAGATGGGGATGTTCCGGATGGTCGCCTCCTCCGGCGCCGACGGTCTCCAGTTTTTCTCGGACGACGACATCACGCGCTATCGGCAGGGAGACCGGGTCCGGGTCACGGAAGGGCCGCTCAAAGGGGCGGAAGGTTACATCAAACGCATCAAGAAGGACCGGAGGCTGCTGGTGGCCATCGAAGGCTTCGTGGCCGTCGCCGTGTCGTTCATTCCGCCGCAATTCCTTGAAAAAGTAACACAGTCATGAAGATACTTGTAACCGGAGCCGCCGGATTCATCGGCTCCAAACTGATGTACATGCTTGGCCGTCGGGGCGACAGCGTCGTCGGCATCGACAATTTGAACGATTATTACGACGTCCGCCTCAAGTACGGACGCCTGGAGGAGTGCGGCATCCACGCCCCTTATGTCCATGAGACGAGTGATACGCTGCCGTCTGTCCGCTTCATCAAGATGGACATCGCCGACAAGGTGTCCCTCGACATCCTCTTCGCGAATGAAAAATTCGACAAGGTCGTGAACCTGGCCGCCCAGGCCGGTGTGCGCTATTCGATTACGAATCCCTATGTCTACCTGCAGTCGAACCTAACCGGCTTTCTGAACATCCTGGAAGCCTGCCGGAACTATGGCGTGCGGCATCTGGTCTATGCCTCCTCCAGTTCGGTCTACGGCCTCAATGCGAAGGTGCCCTACAGCGAGGCGGACAAGGTGGACAACCCTGTCAGCCTCTATGCGGCGACCAAGAAGTCCAACGAACTGATGGCCCATGCCTACTGCAAACTCTACGGCATCTCGATGACCGGCCTCCGTTTCTTCACGGTCTACGGCCCGTGGGGCCGTCCTGACATGGCGCCGATGCTCTTCGCTTCGGCCATCTCGAAAGGGGAGCGGATCAAGGTGTTCAACGGCGGCGACATGATCCGGGACTTCACCTTTATCGACGATATCGTGGAAGGGACCATCGGCGCCGTGGACCAGGAACCCGCTCCCGACGGGAACGGACTCCGTTACCGGGTCTACAACATCGGCTGCTCGCATCCTGTGAAACTGATGGACTTCATCCACGAAATCGAGGAGGCGCTCGGGGTCAAGGCCGACATGGAGATGCTGCCCATGCAGCCGGGCGACGTCTATCAGACCAATGCTGACACCACCCTGCTGGAGCAGGAGGTCGGCTACAAGCCGCACGTACGCCTGCATGAGGGCATCCGCGCGTTCATCGACTGGTACAAATCCGATAAAAATCCGCTCAAATGAAAATTGCCGTTGCCGGTACCGGCTATGTCGGTCTTTCCATCGCGACGCTCCTGTCGCAGCGTCACGACGTCATCGCGGTTGACGTGATCCCTGAAAAAGTGGAAAAAATCAACCTCCGGATCTCTCCGATCCAGGATGAATTTATCGAGAAGTATCTCAGGGAGAAAGACTTGTCCCTGAAGGCGACCCTGGACGGCGCTGCGGCTTACCGGGAAGCGGAGTATGTGGTGATCGCCGCGCCGACTAACTATGATTCCCAGAAGAATTTCTTCGATACGTCCCATGTGGAGGAGGTCATCCGCCTGGTGCTGGAAGTGAATCCCGGGGCGGTCATGGTCATCAAGTCGACCATTCCGGTCGGATATACCCGCTCGGTCCGCTCCCGTTTCCCGGGGGCGAAGATTCTCTTTGCACCGGAGTTCCTGCGCGAATCCAAGGCCCTCTACGACAACCTCTATCCTTCCCGCATCATCGTCGGTTCGGATGAAGACCTGCGGGAGGAAGCCCGCACTTTTGCCGGCCTGATCCGGGAGGGTTCGCTCCGCGAAGATGTCCCGGTGCTCGTGATGGGTTCGACGGAAGCCGAGGCGGTCAAACTCTTTGCCAATACGTATCTGGCCCTCCGGGTCAGTTACTTCAACGAGCTCGACACCTATGCCGAGATGAAGGGGCTCTCCACGCGCCAGATTATCGAAGGCGTCTGTCTGGACCCGCGCATCGGCGCCGATTACAACAATCCTTCCTTCGGCTACGGCGGCTACTGCCTTCCGAAGGATACGAAGCAGCTCCTGGCCAACTACAATGATGTTCCGGAGAACCTGATCCAGGCGATTGTGGAGTCCAACCGGACCCGGAAGGATTTCATTGCCGACCGGGTGCTTGAGAAGGCCGGCTATTATACGGCTTCCAGCGCTTATGACACGGCCAAGGAAAAGAGCGTGACGATCGGTGTATTCCGCCTCACGATGAAGGCGAACAGCGACAATTTCCGCCAGAGCGCCATCCAGGGCATTATGAAGCGGATCAAAGCCAAGGGCGCCCAGGTCGTGATCTATGAACCCTCCCTGCCGGACGGTTCCACCTTCTTCGGTTCCGAGGTCATCGGGGATCTGGAACGCTTCAAAAACATTTCCGACGCCATCATCGCCAACCGCTATGATGCGGTCTTGGATGATGTCGCCGGAAAAGTCTATACCCGCGATCTTTTCCGCAGGGATTAATCTTAGACCATCAGCGCGCCGACAAGGCCCAGAATGGCGTAGAATTCAGGAAGGGCGGCGTAGATCAGGGTGTTGACCATGACGTTGTGGCCCTGGCTCACGCCGACGATACCGTTGGCGCAGACCTTGCCCTGACGGATGGCCGAGAGCATGCACACGAGTCCCACGCACAGGCCGATGCCGAAGACGATGGCGCCGTCGAGCGAGCCTGCACGGACTTTTCCGAGCATCATGAAAAAGGCGACGAAGCCGTAGATACCCTGGGTGGCCGGGAGCGCGGAGAGCACCATGTAGGTACCCGAGGCTTCCGGTTTGATTTTGAGCGCGCCTTCCGCCGCATTGCCGGCGATGGTGGTTCCGTAAGCACTGCCGATGCCTGCGAGGGCAAGCACCAGGCCGAGGCCGAGATAAGCTAAAACTGTTGTGAACATAATATTAATAAGTTATTGTTGTTTCTGTAAAGGGTTGAAAGGGCGTCCCGCTCCCTCGTATCCGGCGTTTTTGAAGAATTCGAGGAAGTTCAGGCGGAGCGGATGGACAAAGGCGCCGAGGGCGCACATGGCGATGTTCAGGGCATGGCCGATGACGACCACCGCGATGAAACCGATCCACTGCGTGATGCCGCCGTCTCCGAGAATCATCTTGCCGAGGTCGTTGAAGGCGTAGCCGAGCATTGCGCCCGCGAGTCCGAGGGCATACAGACGCAGATAGCTCAGTACGTCACCCAAAAGGCCGGTGGCGGTGTTGTAGGTGTCCCAGAGCCCGGATCCGATGTTGAGGAGGGGATTGCGACGGATGTCGTTGAAAAGGAAAATCCCGAGGGCGGAGACAATCCCGAGGGCAATCACCACGACCCGGGTGAGCCCCGCATCCATCACGCCCGCGAGCGAAGCGGCCGCAACGATCACCCCGCCGACAATCAGCAGGGTCCATCCCCAGGTGCCGAGGCTTCCGACAAAACCGTTGTTCTTGGTGGCGATGACCGTCTTTACGATGAGGGCGAGGCAGATATGGACGACACCCACGATCAGCGACAGGACCATGGCCGCGTCGTATTCGAGGCCGAACAGGTGCTCCGGCAGGAACAGGCCCTGCATCCCTTCAAAGACGGCCCACTTCGAAATGTCCACCGAGAAGAAGGTATGGAACCAGAAGCCGATGACAAAGGTTCCGATGCCGAGGGTGGTCACAAGCGGTGCCAGCCCCTTGAAACTGTCCACTTTCTTCAGGCCGAGCCCGATGAGGATCAGGACAAGGCCGTAACCGGCATCGCCCATGCACATCGCGAAGAAAAGCAGGAAGAAGATGGACAGGAAAGGGGTCGGGTCGAAACCGTCATAGGCCGGACGGCCATACATGTCGGTCAGGACCTCGAACATCCGGACAAAGCGGTTGTTGCGAAGGGAAATCGGGGGATTCTGCTCCGCATGGGCTTCTTCCTTGAGGTAGAAGACATCCGTCTTGTCGAGGAAGGCGCTCACGGCCTCCTCGCTTTCCGTCGGGCAGTAGCCCTCGAGGGTGACGATGGTGTTCTCAGCCGCAGGAGAGGCTGCCGCGCCGGCGAGGGCGAGGTCCAGTTCAGAGAGGGCCGCGGCTTTTTCTTCCTTCAGAAGGGGAAGCCGCTCCTTGATGGAACGAAGTTGCGCCAGCACGAGGGCATCCTCCTGGAGAAGTTCCGTTTTGCGTGCTTCGGCTTCGCGGACGTCGTTCTCCGGGGCGCTTACCTCGTCGGGAAGCGGATCTTCGCCCACTACGACATAGCGGACCACTCCGCCCTCTTCGCTGATGACCGAGAGCGCGGCCTGGTCGGCCCACTCTCTCTGGAAGGCCTTCGAGGAACTGACGTGGAAATGGACCTTGCAGCCCAGCTGCTCCAGTTCGCGCAGCCTTTCCATGCTGAAGGAGCCCCAGCTGCGACGCGCGGCGATGTCCTTGTCGGCGGCTTTCACGGCCTCCTGAAGGCCTTCATGCCGCTCCAACAGGGTCTGGGCAGCCTCCGGAAGGGGGCCTTCCACAGCCAAGGACTGTCCCTCGGCGGGAAGTTCCAGCGCTTCCAGCCGCTGGATGAGGCCCTGAAGCTTTTCGGCACGTCCCATCAGCAGGGCAGAACCCTCGTCTACGGGCTTGATGCTCCGGGTAATGTCCACGAGCCCCAGCTGCTGGAGGGAGGAGAGGAATCCTTCCTGCTCGCCGTTGACGAGGATGAAGGAGTAACGTGTCATGGGAGTGATCATACTGCCGAGGCCTCCTGCTCCTCTGCCGCGTGGCGGCTCTTGACGATTTTCTGGGAAGCCTTGGAGAGGTTTTCCTCGTCCTCCATGTAGCGTTTGATCTTCCGGATGGCCTCCTGGTACCCGGGAATCTGGACTTTTTCGTACAGGTTCACCTTCTGGGTGGTCTTCTTCCGCTGGTAATCCAGGATGCGCGCCTTCTCCCGGTACACTTCCGACTCGATGCCGAGACGGCTGAGTTCCTTGAGGATGGCGACGCCGTCCGCGTACCAGGCGGGGCGGATGAATGCGTTGAACGGACGGATTTCGTAATGGATCTCTCCGAGGGCGGGCGTTTTCACGCCGGCGACTTTCTTCGTGTAGAGGTCCACGTCCGTAATCGCGATCAGCCCCGGTTCGAATTCGTTCCAGAGGGCGGCGAGGTAATCATAACGTTTCAGGGCGGCTTCCAGCTCGGCAATAAGACGTTCGCTGTCGGTTTTGGCCTTCCGTACCTCCAGGCGCAGGGCGCTTTCCTTGTTCTGCAAGGTCGGGAGCGCCCGCTGTCGGACTTTCAGCTGTTTGCCGATTTCGGTCAGCGATGTTTTATTGTATTGGAATTTGATGGCCATAAGCTAGTTTTTCCAGTATTTGTCGACGAGCGCCTGTTTAATACCGGTCTCCGCCGGGGTAAAATGCCGGGCGAAGAGTGTCCAGGCCGTGTCGAGCATCTCTTCGATGGAGATGTTGACATCGATGGAAAGCAGTTCCCGGGCATAATCCTTCGCGTAGGCGAGGCAGCGGTGGTCATAGTCACTGAGGTCGAAGCCGTTTTCCAGTTTGGTCTTGGCGTTCTGGGCATCGGCATACAGCCGGACGGAAGCGTTCATCACCTGGGAATGGTCCTCGCGGGTCTTCTTCCCCTGGACGAGCTGTTTCAGACGGCTCAGGCTGCGGAAGGGGTCGATGATGACCTTGCCGGTATCGGTGTCCGCGCGCAGGAAGAGCTGTCCCTCGGTGATATATCCGGTATTGTCCGGAATGGCGTGGGTGATGTCCCCGTCATTGAGGGTGGTGACGGCGATGATGGTGATGGAACCTTCCGTCGGGAGCTGGACGGCCTTCTCGTAGATCTTGGCGAGGTCCGAATACAGCGAGCCCGGCATGGAATCCTTCGAAGGAATCTGGTCCATGCGGTTGCTCACGATGGACAGGGCATCGGCATAGAGGGTCATGTCGGTCAGCAGGACCAGCACCTTTTCGTTCTTGTCCACGGCGAAATACTCTGCGGCCGTCAGGGCCATGTCCGGGATCAGCAGACGCTCCACCGGCGGGTTCTCCGTGGTGTTGACAAAGCAGATGATCTTGTCCAGCGCGCCCGCCGCCTCGAAGGAGTGGCGGAAGAAGAGATAATCGTCGTTGGAAAGGCCCATGCCGCCGAGGATAATCTTGTCCACGTCCGCGCGCAGGGCCACGTCCGCCATCACCTGGTTGTACGGCTGGTCCGGGTCGGCGAAGAAAGGAATCTTCTGTCCGGAGACCAGGGTGTTGTTCAGGTCGATGCCGGCAATGCCGGTCGGAATCAGCTGGGAGGGCTGGCGGCGCTTGTAAGGATTGACGGAAGGACCGCCGATCTGGCGCAGTTCGCCTTCGATTTCGGGGCCGCCGTCAATCGGATGGCCATAGGCATCGAAAAAACGGCCGGAGAGCTGCTCGGAGACCTTCAGGGTCGGCGGTTCGCCGAGGAAGGTCACTTCTGCATTCGACGGGATGCCTTCGGTGCCGGAAAAGACTTGCAGGGTGACGAGGTCGCCCTTGGTCCGCACGACCTGGGAGAGTTTTCCTCCGACGACGGCGAGTTCGTCATTGCTCACGCCTTTCGCCCGCAGGGAGACCGTCGCCTTGGTAATGCCTTCCAGCTGGGTATAGACTCTTTGATATACTTTATTTGCCATTTTCTTCGAGGAATTGGTTGACGTTGGAGAGGTACTTGAAGAAGTTCTCGCTCTTGAATTCAGAATAGTTCATCTGCCGGAGCTGATTGATGAGGCCCTTGAAGAAGTCGCGGCACTTTTCGTAGTCTTCAAAGTTGAAATCGCGTTCACAGATACCCAGGACGAGGTCCAGCATGTAACGCTGGCGCTCCAGCGGGCAGAGCGAATCCACGGGGTCGAAGCCGTCCTGCTGGAGGATGATGAAGTCTACGAGCTCGGACTTCCAGAAGGTGACGTGGTAGCTCATCGGCACGCCGTCATCGCCCAGGATGTTGATCTGTTCCATGGACTCCTTGCCGCGGCGGATGATGTTCTTGGCCTTGAGAACCTTGTCCACCCAGCCTTTTTCGATGGTCTCGTCCAGGTAGGCGACGATTTCGGGATACTCCAGGTACTTGGAGTAAGAATCGATCGGGTTGACGGCCGGATAGCGTTTCTGGTCGGCGCGGTTCTGCTCCAGGGCATAGAAGCAGCGGGCGGCCTTCTTGGTGGACTCGGTCACCGGCTCCTTCAGGTTGCCGCCGGCAGGGGACACCGTACCGATGAAGGTGACGGCGCCTGTCTTGCCGTTATTCAGCACGACCATGCCCGCGCGGGCGTAGAAATTCGAGATGATGGCGGAAAGGTCCACCGGGAAAGCGTCCGCCCCCGGCAGTTCCTCCATGCGGTTGGACATTTCGCGGAGCGCCTGGGCCCAACGGGAGGTCGAGTCGGCCAGCAGCAGGCACTTCAGGCCCATGGCCCGGTAGTACTCGCAGATGGTCATGGCCGTGTAGACGGAAGCTTCACGGGCGGCGACCGGCATGTTGGAGGTGTTGCAGATGATGGTCGTACGCTCCATCAGGTGACGTCCCGTATGGGGATCGATCAGTTCCGGGAATTCGGTGAAGATTTCCACGACCTCGTTGGCACGTTCACCGCAGGCCGCCATGACGATGACGTCGGCGTCACCCTGCTTGGCGATGGCGTGCTGGAGCACGGTCTTTCCGCAGCCGAAGGGGCCCGGGATAAAGCCCGTGCCGCCTTCCGCGATGGGATTCAGCGTATCGATCACCCGCACGCCCGTCTCCATGATGCGGCTCGGACGCGGCTTCTCCTTGTAGCCCTTGATGGCGACCTTGACCGGCCATTTCTGGGTCATGGTCACGGGGACTTCTTCGCCCTCTTCATTGATGAGAACGGCGATGACAGTGTCAATGTTGTACTGCCCGGCCTCTTTCACGCTCTTGACGGTATATTCTCCCTGGAAGGAGAAGGGGACCATGATCTTGTGCGGCAGCCAGCCTTCTTTCACCTCGCCCAGCCAGTCGGCGGCGATGACTTTGTCGCCGGGAGCGGCGATGGGAGTGAAATCCCAAAGTTTCTCGTGGTTCAGCGCTTCGGTGTATTCGCCCCGGCGGAGGAAGACGTCCTCCATGGTGGTGAGGTCGTTCTGCAGACCGTCATAGACGCTGGAAAGCAGTCCCGGTCCGAGGGTGGCCTCCAGCATCCGGCCTTCGAACTCCACCTTGTCGCCGTTCATCAGTCCACGGGTCGATTCGAAGACCTGGACCGAGGCCAGTTTCCCGTTGACCTTGATGACTTCCGCCATCATCTTCACTCCCTGGAGGTCGATGAAGCAGATTTCATTTTCGGCAACCGGTCCGTCCACCTGTACGGTCACGAGGTTCGAGACGATACCCGTTACGATTCCTGTTGTTTTCATGAATGTATCTTTTGTTGTTTATTTTTCTTCGTAATGTACGCCCTGGAAGGTGCCGCGGACCTCATCGACGAGCCGGCGGAACAATTCCCTTCCGGCCGCTTCGTCGAGGGTGAGCCAGCGGTCGACGATCTTGAGTTTGGCGAGATAGCCCAGTACGGCCGTCAGGTCAAAGTAGTGGAAGGTCGTCAACTCGTCCACTTTTCCCCAGAGGAGGTCGTCCAGGCCCCTTTCGCGCGCGAGGAGGTCGCTTCCCTCGAGGACTGCGTCCACCCGGGGGGCTTCTTCGAATTCCCCTCCGGCCTCTTCGAGGACAAGATCCGTCCCCGCCTCGCGGGAAAGGGCCCGGTTGAGGTAGCGGACCTTGGCATTGCGCAGATTCAGGTCGAAGCGGAAATACTCCCGCAGGAAGGCGTTTTTCCGCGCGAGCGCCTCGGTGTAGAAATCCGCCGTAAGCGCCTCCGGATCAAATCCTTTCAGCAGGAAGTCCATCTCGGCCGCATCCCTTGCCGACAGGTTCTCCCGGATGAAGGAAACGACTTCGGGGAACCCGCCGCCTTCTGCGTAGCGGAAATCCTTCGTCAGAAAGGGAAGGGAGGCGATGATGTATTCAAAATTGCCCATCTCAGCCGAAAAGGATTTTTTTCGTGGCCGGGCGAAGGTATTCTCCGATCAGGGCCTGGAAGGTCTCGTCCGTGAGGCTGATGAAATAGCTGCCGTCCTTCGGTCCGATGTTCATCCCGCCGGCGATCTTCTTGGAGAAACGGGCTTCAATGCCTTTCCCGATGATTTTTCCGAGTTCGTTCTGGATGAAGGGCTCCAGCTCTTTCTGCAGTTTTTCCGGAAGGATGAGGGCGAGGTCCGCGGACTCCTGGGCGGAGAAGCGCTTTGCCACCTCGGTGATGATTTCCTTGAGGAAGGCTTCGCTGGAGAGGGCTGCCTTGACGGGAGCGTCCACGGCCTGGGCGATGATCAGCTGCTCGATGTCGCTGCGGGTGGCCTGGATGGCCTGGGTCGCCGCCCTTTTCACGTCGCCTTCCACTTTCGTACGGAGGTCGGCGGCCTCTTTCTCGGCCTGGGCGATTATTTTCTGTGCCTCGTCCTCGGCCTGTTTGAGCATGTCTGCAGCTTCTGAGCGGGCCTTTTCGACGATGGCCTGGCCTTCCGCCTTACCTTTCGAGAGACCCTCTTCATAGAGTTTCTGGGTCAACTGTTCGAGTTTGTCCATATTATTTCTATTCTTGTTTGATTTCAAATGTCTGTCCTATCCTGCAAAGATAACGAAAATTCGCCATTAAAACATGTAGGTCGTGGCCATCGAGACGGTCAAGTCGCCCAACTCGGGATTAAATCCTTTCGCGAGTTCGATCGACAGGATGAAATTGGTGTTCATGTGAAGCTTGACTCCGGCGCCGGCACTTAGGAAAAGCGGTTCCTTCGCGGCATCCCGCCACAGACCCGGCAGGGCTTTCTGCTCTTCCAGGCGATAGGTGCGGGTCAGGGTCCCGGCATCGAAGAAAGGATTGACCACGATATCAAAATGCTGCTTGAAGAGGTCGAAACTCAGCAGACGGGCCCGCAGCTCCACATTGGCCCATCCATAGCCGGCGGCGAGCATGCGGTCCAGCCGGTAGCCCCGGAGCGTGTAGCGGCTCCCGAGGCCCTCCGATTCTTCATACTGGTAGTGGAGGGTGGAGATTTCGTGGAGGTTGTAGAAGGGGATTTCTCCTGCGAACTGGTGCTGGAGGCCCAGGTGGTAGGCCAGCGTCAGGCGGGAAAAGATGATGGGCACGAAATGGCGGAAATGCGCCACCACCTGTCCATAATGGTATTTTCCGTGGGCGAGGTCGACATTCCCGTTGACATAGAGTTCGCCGTACATTCCCTTGTTCGGGACCCATTCGAAATCGCGGGAATCATAGACCACTCCGGCCTTCAGTTCGATGTTGTCGCCGCCAGAGGCCTCGTCCTGACGGATCAGGCCCGTCGCGACATAGTCGTTGTACAGGCTCCGTCCGCTGTCGTAGTTTTTCAGCGAGAAATCCCGGACCCGGATGTTCCGGTACACGGCGCCGGTGAACCAGTCGAGCCCCTCGGCAATCCTTCCGCGGACCCCTACGGCGGCGCGCAGCGTCTGCCGGTTCAGGGTGTACCAGGCGGTCCGTGTGTCCTTGTTCAGTTCCAGGTCGGCATCGAAGGGGGCCCATGGGCCGTTGAAGCCGTAGAAGTTGTTCATCGTCGCCTGCCGGAAGGTCAGGGACCCCGTGGTCCTCAGGCCCGGAATCAGCGTCTTGGATTCTCCCATGGCGTGGACATACCAGGAGCCTTTCGTAGACCAGGCGGCCGCGGTGGCGATGTGGTGCTGAAAATTCGGATAGTCGGAGCCGTCTCCGTAATAGAAAAAGTCGCAGAACGCCCCCAGGTTGAGGCCGATGTCGCTGTTGTAAGACACATCGGGCATGGGCGTGAAAGACCAGCCGGTTTTGGGCGCCACTTCCTGGGCGGCTGCGCCCAAAACGCCCAGGGACCAGATTAGAAGGCTTAGGAAGTACTTGTGTTTCATAGATTTATCCTAGGAAGCTCAGCAGGATGCCCGCAGCGACGGCGGAGCCGATGACGCCCGCCACATTCGGGCCCATGGCATGCATCAGCAGGTGGTTCGTCGGGTCGATTTCCCGGCCGACGACCTCGCTGACGCGGGCGCTGTCCGGGACGGCCGATACGCCGGCGTTGCCGATGAGCGGATTGATTTTCTTCTCGGGGTTCCGGATCAGCAGGTTCATCAGCTTGACAAAGAGTACACCGCTCATGGTCGCGATGACAAAGCTCAGCAGGCCCAGGGCGAAGATGCCGACCGACTTGAGGCTGAGGAATTTGTCCGCCTGGGTGGAGGCGCCGACCGTCAGGCCGATCAGGGTCGTCACGACATCGATCATGGGACCGCTGGCCGTATTGGCCAGGCGTTTCGTGACGCCGCTTTCTTTCAGCAGGTTGCCGAAAAACAGCATGCCCAGCAGCGGCAGGCCGCTCGGGACGATGAAGGCGGTGGTGAGGAAGCCCACGATGGGGAAGATGATTTTCTCTTTCTTGGAGACGCTGCGCGGGACCGGCATCCGGATCAGGCGTTCTTTCTTGGTCGTCAGAAGGAGCATGATGGGCTTCTGGATGACCGGGACAAGGGCCATGTAGGAATAGGCGGAGACCGCGATGGCTCCCATCAAGTCCGGTGCCAGTTTCGAGGACAGGAAGATGGCTGTCGGGCCGTCCGCGCCGCCGATGATGCCGATAGCGCCGGCCTCGTTCGGGGCGAAACCGAAGGCCAGGGCCAGCAGGTAGGCGCCGAAGATGCCCATCTGCGCCGCCGCGCCGATCAGGATCAGCCGGGGCTGCGAAATCAGGGCGGAGAAATCCGTCATGGCACCGATACCCAGAAAGATCAGCGGGGGATACCAGCCCTGTTTGACACCCTGGTAAAGGGTGTTCAGCACGCTTCCGTCCTCATAGATGCCGATATTCAGTCCGGGAAACATGGGGATGTTGCCGATGATCATGCCGAAGCCGATCGGTACGAGCAGCATCGGTTCCCATTCCTTGACGATCGCCAGGGTGATGAATACCAGCCCGATCCCGATCATCGCCAGATTCTGCCAGGAGCAGTTGGCGAAGCCGGTGTATTCCCAGAACTGGGCGAGGGATTGAAAAATATGTTCCATCAGGCAAGGCTTACGACGGGAGCGCCTTCCAGGATGCTGTCACCCTTGCTGACATGGATGGCGGTGATGGTGCCGTCCTTCGGGGCGGGAATTTCGTTTTCCATCTTCATGGCCTCGAGAACAGCCACTTTCTGCCCGGCCTTGACCGCCTGCCCTTCCTTGACGCAGACTTCGACAATCACCCCGGGAAGCGGGGAATTGACTTTCTGTCCGCCGGTGGCCGGAGCGGTGGAAGCGGCGGCGGGTGCCGGTGCGGCCTGGGGTACCGGCGCGGCGGCGGGAGCGGCCGGTGCAGCCACGGGGGCCTGTTCCAGTTCTACCTCATAAGGGGCGCCGTTGACCGTGACGTGCAGCATTTTCCCCTCGGCGGGGGCAATGGTGACCTGATACGCTTTTCCGTTGATCTTAAAGCTATATTCTTTCATAATTCTATCGGGGTAATTTTCTGAAGTTCAGTTTCTTGTCGTTCCATGCGGAAGCAGCCTCCCGCCGGATGGTCAGTTGGTAGGATTCGCTGTCATGGACCCGGTCGGCGAGGTACAGGTGGACGGCGGCTGCGATGGCCGCATAGGTGTCACCGTCCTCTTCCATGTCCAGGGCAAGGGCGATGGCGGCCGCCACTTCATCGGTCATGCCGGGCTTTTTTGTCACGCCGGGCGTAGCCGAGGCATCTTTTTTCTTCGCCGGACGGTCGAACAGGAGCCAGAACAGGAACCACAGGAGCGCCAGGGCCGCGAAGACGACGCTGACCGATACGATGGTCAGGGTCCATCCGTGGGGGTCCTGGGCGGCCATGGCCTCGGCCTTCGAGGCGCCGTCACCGCTGCCGTTCAGGATGCCGGGCGTAGGGACGGCAGGCTCTTCCGCCGTCTGAAAGTCCATCTGCCTGAGATCCCGCGCCTGCTTCACGACGGACTTTCCCTCGGGCAGATTCAGGGGAATCCGCAGGGAGTCGATCACGGTCCGGCCGTCGTTGGAAACGAGATAGACGGTCTTGCCCGGAGCCAGGGTGAATGCGGTGTAGAAGGTCCCGTCCGCTCCGTTTCCGCTGCAATACAGCAGGACGCTCTGCCGGGGGCCCAGTTTGGTCCTCAGGTCCGACTTCGGAATCGGGCTTTTCCGCAGGTCGGTGCGGTCGTCGGTCAGGAAACAGCCGCCATAACTGACCGTCCCGGTCGATTTGTTGAACAGCTCCACCCAGCCGCCCCTCCGGCCGTACTCGTCCAGGATGCCGGTCGAGTCCGGGCAGGCAAGCGCCTCGCTGAGGATGAGGTCGCTGACGTTCTGGGCCCGGAGGCTCAGTGCGGAAAGGAGGATGAGAACGCTGGCTAATATCCGTCTCATAGGCTTACAGCGGCAGATTGTCGTGTTTCTTCTCCGGCAGTACCGCCCGTTTCCCGGCGAGCTGTTCCAGCGCCCGGATAATGCGGAAACGGGTGTTCCGAGGTTCGATGATGTCATCGATATAGCCTTTCTGGGCCGCCTGGTAGGGATTGGAGAAGAGGCGGACATATTCCTTCTTCTTCTCGTCGAAAATCTCCCGGGCGTGCTCCGGATCCGCCTTGATTTCTTTGGCATAGAGGACGTTGACCGCACCGTCTGCGCCCATGACGGCAATCTCCGCGCTCGGCCAGGCATAGTTCACGTCGCCCCGGAGCTGTTTGCAGCTCATGACGATATGGGCGCCGCCGTAGCCTTTCCTGAGGGTGACGGTCACCTTCGGAACCGTCGCCTCGCCATAGGCATAGAGCAGTTTGGCACCGTTGGTGATGATGGCGCCGTACTCCTGCTGGGTGCCCGGCAGGAAGCCCGGAACGTCCACCAGGGTGACGAGCGGAATGTTGAAGGCGTCGCAGAAGCGGACGAAACGCGCCGCCTTGCGGGAGGCGCCGATGTCCAGCACCCCGGCCAGTTCCGCCGGCTGGTTGGCCACGATGCCGACGCTGCGCCCGCCCAGATGGGCGAAGCCCACGATGATGTTCTTGGCAAAGGCCTGATGGACCTCGAAAAAGTCTCCGTCGTCCACGATGCTCCGGATGACGCCGTACATGTCGTAGGCCTTGTTGGGGCTGTCGGGAACGATGTCGTTGAGCGCGTCGTCCACCCTTGAGGCCGGATCGGACGTGGGCCGGACGGGTGAGGTCTCCATATTGTTCTGCGGGAGATAGCTCAGGAGGGTTTTCAGCGTGGCGATGCCTTCCTCTTCGCTCGGGGCGGCGAAATGGGCCACTCCGGAGCGGCTTGCATGGACCGACGCGCCGCCGAGATCCTCCTGCGAGACTTCTTCACCGGTAACGCTTTTGACGACCGCCGGGCCGGTCAGGAACATGTAGGAAGTGTCCTTGACCATCAGGGTGAAGTCCGTCAGGGCAGGGGAGTAGACCGCCCCGCCGGCGCAGGGACCGAAAATACCGCTGATCTGGGGAATGACGCCGGAGGCAAGGATGTTCCGCTCGAAAATCTCCGCGTAACCCGCCAGGGCGTCGATGCCTTCCTGGATGCGGGCGCCGCCGGAGTCATTCAGTCCGATGAGCGGGGCGCCGACCCGAAGGGCCATGTCCATGACTTTACAAATCTTCTCGGACATGGTCTTGGACAGGGAACCGCCGCTTACGGTGAAGTCCTGGGCAAACACATAGACCAGGCGGCCGTCGATGGTGCCGCATCCGGTCACCACGCCGTCGCCGTCCGTATGTTGGGCGTCCATCCCGAAATTCGTACAGCGATGCTGCACGAACATGTCATATTCTTCGAAACTTCCTTCGTCCAAAAGGAGCGCAATGCGTTCACGCGCTGTCATTTTTCCTTTGGCATGCTGGGCGTCGATGCGTTTTTGTCCGCCGCCGAGCCGTGCCCGGGAGCGCCGCTCCACAAGTTTTTGGATCTGCTCCGTCTGTATGCTCATAATAAGCGATTGATTCTATAGTAATTCACAAAGATAGCAGATTTTGGCGTCTTATCCAAATGGCCCCGCTCAGGGGAGCAGGGTCAGACGGTAAATGCGCCGGGTTCCGGGCGTGACGCGGACAGCCTTGTCCACGGCGTATCCGATGATGGCGAGGATGTGGGAGGGGTCTTTCGGATCCCGGACCAGGGGGACCGCATGTTTGTCTTCCGGGGTGAAATGATGGTCCGTAAACCAGTCCTGGAGCTTTTTCCGGCCGGGCGCACCCATCGGGCGGATCCAGTCGCCGCTTTCCCAATTTCCGATGATCGGCGCTCCGGGAAGGCGGTCGGCGTCCAGGATGCTGACCCCTTCTTTCTGGCGGGGGTCTTCGCGGCCGTCCCACTCCAGCTCGTCCAGCTGCCAGCGTCCACTGATGCCCCGGCTGCGGTCCACGGCCGCCTTCGCTTCCGAGGGAGAAAGCTCCTCGGCGAAGCGTTCCATGTCCCGGTTCAGGGTCCGGATGAAAGAGGGATTGATTTCAGCAAGAAGCGGAAAGACCTGGTTCCGGAGTTTGTTCCTTTTGAACTGGCATTCTCCGTTGGTGGAGTCCTCCCGCCAGGAGAGGCCTTCCCCCTTCATGAAGGCCGTGATTTCTTCCCGCGAAGTCCCCAGCAGCGGGCGGAGCAGAGGAATGTCACCATACTCCTTAACCGGCAGGAAGCCCCGCTCCTGCATGCCCAGGATGCCTTTCAGGCCGGTTCCGCGCAGCAGATTCAGCAGGAGGGTCTCCGCATTGTCGTTGGCATTGTGGGCCACGGCGACCGCCTCATACCCCTCTTCCCGGCAAAGCTGGCCGAACCAGCGGTAGCGAAGCGTCCGCGCCGCCATCTCGATGCTGATGCCCTCCGCGGCCGCGTAGGCGGCTGTCTCAAAGCGCCGGACATGGCAGCGGATGCCGTATCGCTGTGCCCAGGCGCGGACAAAGGCTTCGTCTCCGTCGCTTTCTTCCCCCCGGAGGCGGAAGTTGCAGTGGGCAATGGCGAAAGGCCCGCCTTGGCGACGGACCTTTTCGCATAAGCACATGGAGTCGATGCCTCCGCTGACGGCGAGAAGGAGCATGTCCTTATCGCTTGGCGGCGATGGTATAGGTGAAGCCGAACTCGAAGTATTCCTTGAACTGGACACCCTTGGCGTCGGCCACCTTGTCACCGTCACTGTCCTTGACCATCACAAGCGGGTCGTAGATGAGGTTGGTGGACAGGGTCAGGGCGAAGAATTTTGCCAGTTTCCAGAACACCTTGTTGTCCCAGGTGATACGGGGCTCGACCTTCGGGGTCAGGTAGTTGTAGAAGGCGGCGAGCTGGGTCGTGTAAGTAAAGTTGTCGTTGATGACCCACTTGGCATCGGCCTTGAGCTGGGCACCGAATTCGTAGCGGACTCCTCTGAACTGGTTATAATTCTTGGAATCCGTTTCAGCCTTGAATGCCTCCTTGCGGTCCGAGTAGCTGCTGTCTTTGACAAGGTCCATACCATAGGTGTAACGCAGGGAAGGATCGTTCACTACGACTACGCCGCCGGTCAGGGGAGCGAAGTTCAGTTCGAACCAGGGCTTCGGAGTCCACTTGAGACCGAGACCGATGTTGAGGTAGGCAGGGGAGAGGAGACCAGACTTTAGCGTGCGGGCGTCGAGCCACTGCTGCCGTGTCGGCTCCGTGGTGCCGTCGCTGGCCGGAGTTCCGTATTCGTAGTTGTTGTTGAACTGCGTGCGGAAGTCCAGGTTGGCTGAATAGTAGAGATGCTGGATAGGAGTCTCATAGCCCCACTTGGATTCAAAATAGATGCGGTCCTTGTTCTTCTGGATGATGGGTTTGTCCGCAGAATAGAGGAAGCCGTAGTCCAGCTGGAGGCGGTTGTTCCAGATCATCTTGTCCTTGGCATAGTTGGCGTTGGCGTCGATGCCTGCTGCAAGGGAATAGTTGTTGTAACCGCCGGCCGCCCACTGCGAGAGATAGGTCTGGCCGAAGTTGATGTTGTTCTGCATGGAGAGGCTCCAGTACTGGGGCTTCGGGGCCGCGACGGGAACGTCCTCGGCGGCGGAAAGGGCGGCGGCAGCCTCCGCTGCGGCCGTCTGGACATCCTGGGCGAACGCCAGCGAGGCGCTCACGGAGAGGATACTGAGGGTTGCGAAAATCTTTTTCATATCTTTCGTTTATGTTTCTTAATAGGATCGGGCGAAGAGGACCCGCTGATGGGAAGGCTTGCCGGAATAGACACACGCTCCTTCTTCCAGGCAGACGGCGCTGTCCACCGGGATGCAGCGGATGGTCGCTTTGGTCTCTTCCTGGATCTTCGCCTCGGTCTCGGCCGTGCCGTCCCAGTGGCAGAGCAGGAAACCGCCTTTCTCGATTTCAACTTTGAACTCTTCCCAGCTGTCCACCTTGCGGATGGAGCTGTCGCGGAAGGCGAGGGCTTTGTTGTAGATATTTTTCTGGATGTCGTCCAGCAGGAGGATGATCCGGTCCTCCAGGCCTTCCAGCGGCTCGGAAATCTTTTCAAGCGTATCCCGGCGGCAGACTTCGACCGTCCCGGCGGCGATATCGCGTGGGCCCATAGCCAGCCGCACCGGCACGCCCTTGAGTTCCCATTCGGCAAACTTGAAGCCCGGACGGAGCGTGTCGCGGTCGTCCACCTCGACGCTGTGTCCCTTGGCCTCGAGCGCCTGCTTCAAGGCATACATCTTGTCCAGGACAGCCTGGTGTTCTTCCTCCGTCTTGTAAATCGGGACCATCACGACCTGGATCGGTGCGAGGGCCGGCGGCAGGACCAGGCCGTTGTCGTCGCCATGGGCCATGATCAGCGCGCCCATCAGGCGGGTCGAAACACCCCAGGAAGAGGCCCAGACATAGTCCAGCTTGCCTTCCTTGTTGGTGAACTGGACGTCAAAACTCTTCGCGAAGTTCTGTCCGAGGAAATGGGAGGTGCCGGCCTGGAGTGCTTTCCCGTCCTGCATCATCGCCTCGATGGTGAGGGTGTCCAGCGCCCCGGCGAAGCGTTCGCCCGGGCTCTTGTGACCGACCACGACCGGGAGGGCCATCACCTCGCGGGCGAACTTGGCATACACGTTGACCATCTGCTCGGCCTCGGCATAGGCTTCCTCGGCGGTGGCATGGGCCGTATGTCCTTCCTGCCAGAGGAATTCCGCCGTCCTGAGGAACAGGCGCGTCCGCATCTCCCAGCGGACGACATTGCACCACTGGTTGCACAGGATCGGCAGGTCCCGCCAGGAATGGATCCAATTCTTATAGGTGTTCCAGATAATGGTCTCGGAGGTCGGACGGACCACGAGTTCTTCTTCCAGGCGGGCCGACGGGTCCACGACCACGCCGGGACCGTCCGGATTGGTCATCAGCCGGTGATGCGTCACCACGGCGCATTCCTTGGCGAAGCCTTCGACATGCTCGGCTTCGCGGCTGAGGAAAGATTTCGGGATGAAGAGCGGGAAATAGGCGTTTTTGACGCCGGTCTGTTTGAACATGCCGTCCAGAATATGCTGCATCTTTTCCCAAATCGCGTATCCATAGGGCTTGATGACCATGCAGCCGCGCACGGCGGACTGCTCGGCGAGATCGGCCTTTACCACCAGGTCATTGTACCACTGGGAGTAGTTATCGGCCCTTTTCGTTACCTCTTTTGCCATAAAATATTGTTTTTTTCCTTAATTGTCCTTAACATTGCCTACGGAAAATACGCGTGCGGGCACGGATATTGTGTATGGTACGCGTACAGACCGGGCAATCCGGTCGCAAAGATACTTATTTTTATTGGATTATAGGAGGCTATGATATGAAAAATCGGTTGATTGCTCTGGGCAGCACCCTACTCGCCGCCATGTCCTGCGGGATGATGGCGACGCAGACGTCACAGCTTTTTGATGACGGTATTTATACGGCTCCCGTCGCGGCGGCTCCTGCCGTCTCCCAGGCGGAGATGGATGCGCTGGTGGCGGAAAGCCTGAACGAAGACCTGCGGGTCGTTACCCCGCAGGCGGACACTGTCATTGTACCGAAAGGTTCGTCGGCCCGCATCAGCGTGGGCTCGGATGTGACCATCGTCAACAATTTCGATCCGGGCCTGTGGTGGGCCGGCTCGTTCTGGTCACCCTGGTATACCTCAAGCTGGGACCCTTACTGGTACCGTCCCTGGCGGTACTATTCCTGGTACCATGACCCCTGGTACTATGACCGGTGGTATGATCCCTGGTATTACGATCCCTGGTACTATAGCTACTATTCACCCTGGTACTATGGCCACTACCATCATCACTGGCTCCACTCCCATTATGTCCACTATTATGGCGGGTGGTACCACAGTTACGGCCATTGGCATCCTTACCGCCATTATGGACACCATCGTGGCTGGTATGAAGGTCCGAACCGTTTTGACCGGCCCATCGGGCGTCCGAACGACTATTCGGTCCGCGACCGGGATAGCCGGGTAAAGAATTTCGGTGTCCGTGGCGGCGTCGCCGCTTCGGGACGCAGTGTCAGCCGCAGTGCGACAGTGACCCGTTCCGGTCTGAGGCCGGTAGCGCGCCCGACCGCCTCGGCGAGCGTCTCCCGCTCTTCCGGCGCAGTACGCTCTTCGGGCGGCGTGGTCCGTAATTCCGGCAGCAGTGTCCGTTCTTCGGGCAGTTCGGTCCGCAGCGGTTCCTCTTACGGTCGTTCTTCATCCGGCAGCAGTGTCCGTTCTTCGGGCAGCTCGGTCCGCAGCGGCTCCTCTTACGGTCGTTCTTCATCCGGCAGCTCGGTACGTTCTTCCGGCGGATCGGTCCGCAGCAGCGGCAGCTACAGCCGTAGTGGCTCCTCCTACAGCCGTTCCTCCGGCAGCTCCAGCCGCAGCGGCTCCTCTTACGGTCGTTCTTCATCCGGCAGCTCGGTACGTTCCTCCGGCAGCTCCAGCCGCAGCAGCGGATCTTCCTACAGCCGCTCGTCCGGCAGTTCCAGCCGCAGCAGCTCGTCTTACAGCCGCTCCACCGGCAGCTACAGCCGTTCATCCGGCAGTTCGTCCTCCAGTCGCAGTTCTTCGAGTTATTCGTCCGGCCGTTCATCGGGCGGTTATTCCGGCGGGCATTCCTCCGGGGGACATTCCTCCGGCGGATCCCATTCCTCTGGCGGCGGCCGGGGCGGCAGACACTGACAATAAGCAATCATGGATATGAAAAAGGTTTTTGCAGGGCTTTTGCTCTTTGGCGTGGCCTGGAGTGCAGGGGCGCAGAACTGGCAGGATGCCTACAGTTTTTCTGAGAACAATTATGTGGGGACAGCCCGCTCCGTGGGCATGGGCAATGCCATGACCGCCATTGGCGGTGACCTGGGATCCCTGAGTTTTAACCCGGCCGGCTCTGCCGTGGCGGGTTATTCCCAAATTACCCTCACCCCCTCCCTGTCCATTGCCACGACCTCCGCAAAAGGTGACATCGTGACGGACAAGGGCGAGAGCCTCGGCTTCGGGGATGCCCAGAAAGCGGCTTACACTCGTTTCAAGATGCCGAATTTCGGCTTCATGACGGTGTTCGACACCCACAACAACCAAGGGCTGAAGCGTTGGTCCTTCGGTCTGGTTGGCAATGCGACCAATGACTATACCTACCAGATGCGGGGAGCAGGCATCAATCCCTTTTCGACTTTTGCGGGCGCCCTGGCCTCGGAAGCCGGCGGATGGACCGTCAAGGAAATGACCGGAGGCTGGTTCCAAAGCGGGAATATGCCTTCCTGGCGGGCCATGACGGCGTATTATGGCGGCCTGATTGACCCGCTGTCCGTGGACGGTTCCTACATCGGCCTGACCGAGATCCTGAAAGACGACGGGTCCATAGAACAGAACGAACCGGTCTATCAGCAATATGGACGCCGACAGAGAGGCAACAAATACGACCTGTTGCTGAACTTCGCCGCCAACTTCTCAGATAAATTCTATCTGGGAGCGAACCTCGGCATCGCCTCCCTCTCCTTCAGGAGTGAGGAATACTGGATTGAGTCTCCGGCCTATACGGATGCACCGTTCCCGGTGGATTATGACGGGGTCAGCGGCGAATTCCAGAACCTGAGGATGAAATACCAGTACCAGGCTACAGGCAGCGGCGTTTTTGCCAAATTCGGTTTCATAGCACGGCCCTTCGCCGGGCTTCGCATCGGTGCCGCCATCCAGACGCCGACCGTCATGCAGCTGAAGGAGCGCTATGGCTACTCGGCCTCCTCGAATGTCAGCGGGCTTTCCCGGGAGCGGGTTTCCCGTTCTTCCGAGGAAGGGGACTGGTCTTATGAACTCAAGAGCCCGCTGCGCCTGAATGCGGGTATCGCCTATACGCTGGGCAGCGTGGGCTTGGTGAGCGTCGATTATGAGTTTGCGAACTTCGGCTCCTGCCGTTACCGGACCATGTATTATGACGACGACTACGATTTCTCCTATACCAACAAAGACATCAAGGAGAACCTGGGCGTTTCGCATCAGTTGCGTGCCGGCTTGGAGATCCGTCCTGTGCCGGTCATGGCCCTTCGTCTGGGATACAATCTCATTACCGGCGCCGAGAAAGGCTTCAAGGCCAACCGGCAGAACTTTTCCGTCGGTGTGGGCTACACGGGAGGAAACTTCTTTGCGGACCTGGGCGTGCGGATGAACCTGATGCCGAAGGTCTACAGCACGCCGTACAACTACTACAGCTGGTTTTACGAGAACAAGGCGGACGGAAAAGAATATGAGGTGGACAACATCATGACCGTGGACGAGGGCGAGATTGGAAGCTGGTGTGTCCAGGATGTCAATGATGTCCCGGTGCCCCGTATCGCCGTCGTCCCGCGGCTCTTCGATGTCATCGCCACGGTGGGCCTGCGATTCTAAGAGGCTGTGAAAAAACTGATTGTAATCGGTGCCGGAATATCCGGCCTGGCCTCGGGTGTGTACGCCCAGCGATCCGGCTTTGATACGCTGATCCTGGAAAAGGCGGCGAACCCCGGCGGCGTTTCGACCAGTTGGAAACGGAAAGGATATACTTTCGAGGGAGGCATCCATTGGCTCATCGGAGCCAAGGAAGGTCTCCCTCTCCATGATGTATGGACGGAAACGGGAGCCTTGCAGGCGAATAATCCCGTGGTGTATAAGGATCCGATCTACACCTTGATGGATGGAGATACCACGCTCCACCTGTACCGTGATTTCCGAAGGACGGAGGCGGAGCTCCGCTCCTTCGGCTGGCGGGACCGCTGGGTGCTGGGCATACTCCGTTTCCATGTGTGGAGTTTCCGTCATTTCCATCCAGTCATCCAGGATGCTTTCGGCCTCAAGGTCCGCTGTCCGCGTCCTTTCTCCCTTTGGGAGTTTGTCAAGATGCTTCCGGCGGTCATCCTGACGCCTTTTTTGATGATGACCTCTGCCCGTCACTATGCCGCACGCTTCCGGAACCCGCACATCCGTGCCCTGCTGCATTGCGTGGTTTCCCCGAATATCAATGCCCTGTCGCTGATCTATACCCTCAGCACGTTCAATGCCGGGGACAGCGGCTATCCGCTGGGCGGTTCGCTCCGCATGGCCCAGAACATGGCAGACAGCTTCACCGGGCTCTGCGGAGAAATCCGCTACCGTACGCCGGCTCTGGAAATTGTCCGGGAAGGCGGCCGCTTGAAAGGCGTCAGGACGGCGGAAGGCCTTCTGGAGGCAGACGCCGTGGTGATTTCCATGGACGCCCGTACGGCCATCGACCGGCTCTTTGCCCAGCCGCTCCAGGACCGCTGGGCGCGCAAGATGAGAAAGAACCTGAGGACCACCCAGTGTATGTTCGCAGCCTTTGGCGTCAAAGCGGACCTGTCGACTTATCCGCGCTGCATGTATGTTACCATGGACCCGGCCGTGGAAATCGCCGGCCTGCGTTTCGATGCCCTGCAAGTCAATAATTACGCCTGGGAAAAAGACTATGCGCCACAGGGCTGCACGACCCTGACGCTGATTCTGGACGGACAGTCCTACCCCTGGTGGAAAGCGGCCAAGGAGGATGGAACGTACCAGGAGAAGAAAAAGGCAGTGCTGACCCTGCTGGAAGAGCGCCTCAGCAGCGTCATCCCGGAAATCAAAGGAAATGTCGAAGTGACCGACCTGGCGACCCCGATGACCTATATCCGCTACTGCGACACCCATGAGGGCAGTTACATGACCGAGTGGCTGCCCATGCGCCCGACCGTCACCGCCCCCATCCGCTACCGGGACGGCATCTATTTCACCGGCCAGCGGACCAGCTTCTCCGGCGGCCTTCCCCCCGCCGCTATGGGTGCCTGGAAAACCATCCAGGCCCTTTGCAAGGATTTCGGCGTGGAATTCGTCAGGAAAGGGTGACAACCTTCCCGGCTGCGAAGACGGTGCGGATCCAGGGGGGCGGTAGAGATAGTGGGGGGCTGAATTGTAAGAAAAATTTGGATAATTAAAACGATTTAACTAACTTGCGACGGTATTTTGAAACAATGGCCGTCAGACAGGTTACCATAAAGGATATCGCACGCGAGGCGGGGGTTTCTCCTTCGCTGGTTTCTTTTGTCATGAGCAATTCCGTGGCGGGGAAGCAGCTTTATCGCGTCAACTGCGAAACCAGCAAACGAGTTCTGGCCGTGGCTGAACGCCTCCAGTATAAGCCTAATAACACTGCCAGGGCCTTGCGTTCCGGCAAGACCGGCACCATCGGCGTTGTCCTGTCCGATATATCCAACCCGTTCTTTGCGGAAATCGCCCGCTTTTTGGAAGACGCGGCCTACAGTTATGACTACAACGTGGTTTTCGCCAGTACGGATGAGGATCCGGAAAAATTCCGCCGTGTGGTGAACGTGCTGATCAATAAAGGTGTGGATGGGCTGATCCTGGTTCCCTGTGGCGGAACAGAAGACATTATCCGTGGACTTGTTACGGGATGTGTCAACACGGTTCTGCTGGACCGGACGGTTCCGGACCTGGAAGTGAGCAGTGTTGTCTTGGATAACCGGGCCGCCGCCCGGACCATCACCGATGAACTGCTTTCGCGGGGGGCAAAACGGATAGACATGGTGTCATATTCCATGCAGATTTCCAATACGCGCGACCGCGAGCAGGGCTATCTCGATGCGATGGCGGCTGCGGGATTGGCTGGCAGTACCCATATCGAGCGGGTTGCCCACAATAACTACGGCAGTGTCGCCGATTATGTCCGAGAGGCGAAAGACAGGGGAGTGGAAGCGTTCATGATCGCTACGAATACACTCTCCCTCCAAGTGATTTCGGAAATATACAAGAGCGGCTGCCGGATTCCGGAAGACTTCAAAGTAGCCTGTTTCGACCGTAACCCCCTCTATGACATTTATGGATCGGGAATTGTCTATGTCCGGCAGCCTGTGGATGCCTTCGCCTCGAAGGCTATGGAACTTGTCATGTCCCATATCAAATCCAAATCGGGCAAGAAACATCCAGTAGAGCAAATTGTCCTTTCCCCAGAGATAACAGGATGATAAGAAGCATTCGAACCGAGATAAATGATTTATAATAAATAGTTATAACGATTTAACAATATAACGAAAACTAATGACTGAAATGAAGAAGATCCAAGGAATCATCCCTCCGATGGTAACACCGCTTTTGGATGGGAAGACGCTCGATGAGCAGGGGAGTAAACGCATTATCAACCGAATGATTGATGCCGGCGTGGCCGGAATCTTCGTCCTCGGCACGACGGGCGAGAGTCAGAGCCTGTCCATGAGACTCCGTTTTGACTTCGTATCCCTCGCTGCCAGATATATTGCAGGCCGGGTGCCGCTACTGGTAGGCATCACCGAGACCTCTCTCGAAGACAGTCTTGCCCTGGCTGCGCATGCCAAGAAAGAAGGCGCCGTCGCCGTCGTGGCCGCCGCTCCTTACTATTTCCCGGCGAACCAACAGGAACTGATTGACTGGTACACCGCCCTCGCAGATGCATCACCGCTTCCGGTCTTCCTGTATAACATGCCCTCCAAAGTCAAGGTGTTCTTGCAGGTTCCTACCGTCGTGGCATTGTCCAAGCATCCCAATATCATCGGTGTGAAAGATTCTTCGGGCAACCAGAGTTATTTCCAAAGCCTGCTGTACCATTTTGCCGGGACGGATTTCGCAGTCTATATGGGACCGGAGGAACAGATGATTGCCGCGGTGCTTTGTGGCGGAGACGGTGGTGTAAGCGGTGGAGCCAACCTTTTCCCGGAACTCTTTGTAAAAGCCTACCAAGCGGCTGCTTCCGGAAATATTGAAGAGACACGTCGCCTGCAAAAGCGAATCATGCATCTTTCCGACAGTCTGTATGGCCTGGAACCCGGCTCCGATGCCAGTTTCGTCAAGGCGATCAAATGCTCCCTCGAAATCAAAGGAATTGCCTCTGGATATCTCCCTCTTCCTTATACGGCTTTCAAAGGAGAGCAGGTGGAAAAGGTGAAACGGATTCTCGACACGCTTAAAGACTATCGATAATGGAACTAACCTGGCTCGACTATCTGGTATTTTTCATCTTCGTGGGCGGAGTCGCCTTGTTCGGCTGCAGTTTCTTCCGTAGCAGCCGGAAGGGGACGGATGCTTTCACGAAGGCCAACGGCGCCATTCCTACCTGGGTGGTGGGCATGTCCATTTTTGCCACGTTCGTCAGCAGCATCTCGTTCCTGGGACTGCCTGGCGGTGCGTATGCCGGTAATTGGAACCAGCTGATTTTCAGTTTCACCATCCCCATCGCCACTTGGCTTGCCGCCAAGATTTTCATTCCACTCTACCGGGGAATCGGCAGTGTCTCCGCCTATCAGTTCCTGGAAGACAAGTACGGCTACTGGGCACGTTTCTATGTGGCCATCTGCTATCTCCTGACGCAGGTCTGCCGCGTCGGCTCCATCCTGCTTCTGCTGGCGATTCCCATCAATACGATGTTCGGATGGGACATTGGCACAATCATCATCGTCACTGGCGCCATCACCCTGGTCTATGCCGTTCTCGGCGGTATTTCGGCGGTGGTATGGACGGATGCGATCCAAGGAATCATCCTCATCGCCGGCGCCCTCGTATGCGCCTTGATCCTGACGTTCGGGATGCCGGAAGGACCGGGACAACTGTTCAGCATCGCTGCTGCGGACGCGAAGTTCAGCCTTGGCAGCTTGAGCGCCACGTTGACGGAACCGACGGTCTGGGTCGTCCTCATCTACGGCATCTTCATCAACCTCCAGAACTACGGCATCGATCAGAACTACGTTCAGCGTTACATGACAGCAAAGAGCACGGGTGAAGCTGTCAAGGCCACCCTCTTCGGCGGTCTGCTGTACATCCCGGTTTCCCTGGTGTTCGTCTATATCGGTACGGCGCTTTACGCTTATTACACCGCTCAGCCAGATCTTCTTCCCTCGGGCATCGCAGGGGACAAGGTCTTCCCGTATTTCATTGTACATGGACTTCCCACCGGCCTGACCGGATTGGTGATTGCATCCTTGTTCTCGGCCGGGATGAGCACCGTGGCAACCAGCATCAATTCCTCTGCGACCATCGTCTTCACTGATTTTTACAAAAAGATACGTAAAGGAGTTCCTGCAGATGAACACAAGGTACACATGACCGTACTGTACACGGCATCGGCCATCGTGGGTATCCTGGGCATCTTGATTGGGCTCGCCATGATGAAGATCGATGGCGTGCTGGATGCCTGGTGGAAACTCTCATCTATCTTCAGCGGCGGCATGCTCGGTCTCTTCCTGCTGGCGCTCGTCTGCCGCAAGCCCAGCCGCATTGGTGCGATGATCGGTGTCGCCCTCGGTCTCTGCGTCATCGCCTACATGAGCCTTCCGGTCTTCGGAAGCCCCATCCATACCTATCTTACCATTGTTTTCGGAACCACCACGATTTTCCTGGTCGGTTTCCTCCTGACCAAACTATTGACCAAACATGAATAGAAAACCAAAAATACTCGTTGTCGGAAGTTTTGTAATGGACCTTGTGGCTACGGCCGAGAGGGCTCCCGAACTTGGAGAAACCGTCATCGGTACAAGTTTCAGGACCGCTCCGGGCGGCAAAGGTGCCAACCAGGCCGTTCAAGCGGCGAGGCTTGGCGCTGAGGTCCATATGGTCGGCTGCGTGGGCAACGATTCCTTCGGAACCGAACTGCTCGGAGCCCTTTCTTCTTCAGGTGTGGATACCATACATGTAAAGATAAGCAAGGAACACCCGTCCGCAGTCGGGCATATCCAGATTCAAAACGGCGAGGGAGGAGTTCAGAACAGAATCATCGTGGCCCCGGGTGCCAACTACGACCTTGAACCCGCCGATCTTGCATGGCTGGAAGACAGCATCAAGGCCTACGACATGGTCATCATGCAGCTTGAACTCAAGATGGACGTCACTGAATACGTGGCCGGAATTGCGCACAAAGCCGGCGTTCCGCTGATGTTGAACCCGGCTCCGGCCGCACCACTTTCAGATAAGCTGCTGTCGTGCGTCTCCTTCCTTTCTCCCAACGAGACTGAAGCCGGCCTCCTTTCCGGTGTCCATACAGATGCAGAAGGACGCCTGTCTGATGATGCCCTGGCCGCTGCCGCAAAGGTTCTCATGCAGAAGGGCGTTCCCCATGTCATCATTACCCTGGGCGACCGGGGGGCTGCCATCTGCACTCAGGCGAGCATCAAGCGGGTTCCGTGCGTTAAAATGACCGAAGTCAAGGATCCGACTGCTGCCGGTGATTCTTTCGTGGGCGCTTTTTGCGCCGGATATGCCGCAGGGCTTCCAACAGAAGAAGCCCTGCAGTTGGCGGTCCATACCGCTGCTATTACGGTTTGCGGATATGGCGCCATTCCGTCCCTTCCCACGCTGGACCAAGTGGAACAGCTCATCCGGGAGAGGGGCGACGTTGATGGTCTGACAGATAAATTGAATGTGTTGAAATGATACAAGACAAAAGCATGAAGGCGCTCTCAGCCTTCCTTGATTCCTCCAAATCTTCGTTTTCGGCCTATATCGACAGCGTTGACCCAACGGCGTTGTCAGAAGCGGCCGAGCTGATTCTGGCCTCACAGGCAGGAGGGGGCCGTATTCATGTTACCGGCATCGGAAAGCCGGGGCATGTAGCCACGTATGCGGCTTCTTTACTGTCCTCGACCGGCAATCCCGCTTGTTTCCTCCATGGTACGGAGGCTGTACACGGTTCCTGTGGGCAGCTGGTTGCAGGCGATGTGGTCATTGCCATCTCCAATTCCGGAGAGACCTCGGAATTGAAAGCCACGGTGAACGCAATCCATGCGAATGGCTGCAAAGTGATTGCCGTGACAGGTAATCCTGAAAGCTGGCTGGCCCGGCATGCAGAATGTACCCTGCTGGCCGGTGTCAGCGAAGAAGGCGGACCGCTCAACCGTGCGCCCCGGAATTCTGTCAATGCGGAAATGCTTGTGCTTGAGGCACTCAGCGTTATCCTTCAGGTCGAAAAGGATTGGAATCCGGAGAAATATGTCAGATGTCATCCCGGTGGTAAACTGGGAGAAATAAGGGAGAACGAAAAATGAACAAAGGTAAATGCATCAATCCATGCATCCTGGCGGCTGTGAGCCGGCTGGGCCATGGTGACAAACTTTTGATTGCCGATGGCAATTATCCGCTGGCGAGCAAGACGGCGGATGCTGAAAAGATCTGGGTGTCCCTGAGCCCGGGACTGCCTACGGTCACGGATGTCCTGACGGCCCTCCAATCGATCATCAATATCGAGGAGGCAACAGTCATGGAGCCATGTGAAGGTCCTGAACCCGGCATCTTTGCGGAATTCTCCACCCTGCTTGACGGCATGCCCCTGAACAAACTCGGCCGCTACGAGTTTTATGATGAATGCAGCAAACCTTCGCTCCGGCTGGCCATCGCCACCGGTGAACAGCGTACTTTCGCCAACCTGCTCATTACGGTGGGTTGCGCATAAGTTGTCATTATGAGAATCAGGTTATTATCCATTGCAGCGTCTCTCATTGTCCTGATGGGCAGTGGCGGCGTCCTCCATGCTCAGGCCATTGAAATCAAGGGCAAGGTGGTCGATGCCAAGGGAGAACCTCTTGGAGGAGCCGTCGTGGTCGTGAAAGGAACCGCCACAGGCGCCCTTGCGGCTGATGACGGCAGTTATACGGTCAAGGCGCGTAAGAATGCCGTGCTCGAAGCTTCTCTTCTGGGATATACTACCGAAACCCAGGAAGTCAACGGCAGGAGTGTCATCAACTTTACCCTCAAGGACGATGCCGTCCTTCTGGAAGAGGCAGTAGTGGAAGTCGGTTACGGTGAACAGCGTCTCATTGATGTGACCGGGACGGTGACCCATGTAAAGATGGGCGAAATCGTCAAGGCCCCGGTCGCGGGACTGGACCAGGCCCTGCAGGGGAGGATTGCCGGTGTGAACATCACCTCGGCAGATGGTCAGCCAGGGTATGACATGGATGTTGTCATCCGTGGCGCCAACTCCCTCACCCAGAGCAATTCTCCGCTTTATGTGATTGATGGTTTCCCGATGGAGGATTATTCCACGTCGGCGTTGAGCCCGAACGACATCGCTTCCATTACTGTCCTCAAGGACGCCTCCTCTACGGCCATCTATGGTTCCCGCGGTGCCAATGGCGTCATCATCATCGAGACCAAGAAGGGGAAACTCGGGAAGACGGAAGTCAGTTATTCCGGAACGGTGGGTGTCCATCAGGCGGCTAAACGCATGGATTTGATGGATCCGTACGAGTTTGTCGTCTATCAGATCGAGAGGGGATCCGAAAATTTTGACAAATACCTGACCGTCCCCGGCCGTACCTTGGAGGATTACCTTGATTATCATCAGATTGACTGGCAGGACCGGGTGTTCCGTAATGCCGTGGTCCATACCCACAATCTCTCGGTGATGGGCGGCAACAAGCAGACGCGCTACTCAGTCTCCGGTGCCGTTGTCAGCCAACCCGGCGTTATCGTGAATTCAGGCTATGAGAAGTATCAGGGTCGCATCGCATTGGAACACAGCCTGTCCAAGAATCTGCGGATGAACGTGAATGCGTCCTATACGGAAACGGTTACCTCCGGCCAGGCGTCCTCTGCGTCGCTTTCTACGAGCAATTCATACGCGACTTATCTGATGTACCGTGTCTGGACCTACCGGCCGGTGTCTCTCAAGACTATGGACGAGGAGGATCTCCTGGCAGACGAGAATGATGCTGCGGCGACGATGAATCCGGTCATTTCGAACGCCAATGAACAGAGCACTCGCAAACAGACGTTGTTCAATGCGAATGCCAAATTGGAATGGCAGTTCGCTCCGGGGTGGAAACTGAATGTGCGTGGCGGTTTCGACAATCGCCTCGTGCGCCAGGAAGAGTTCAACAACTCCAAGACTTACAAAGGGTTCCCGAGGGTAACCAACACCCTGGGCATCAATGGCTCCTTTCAAGAAGCGAAGACCGTCAACTGGCTGAGCGAGAATACGGTGACATGGAATAAGTCCCTTGGAAAGAAACATAAGTTATCCGTGTTGGCTGGTTTTACCATGCAAGGGACGGACAAAACGACTTACGGCTTCACGGCCGCCCAGATTCCTCATGAGGAACTTGGGCTCAGCGGCATGGACGATGGTATTCCGCAGGACATGAAGAGTACGCTGACGGGCAATACCCTCATGTCCTTCCTCGGGAGGGTCAACTACCAGCTCCTGGGCCGGTATCTGTTCACCGGTTCCGTTCGGGCCGACGGCTCCAGCAAGTTCGCTCCGGGGCACAAGTGGGGCTTTTTCCCCTCAGCCGCCGTCGCCTGGCGCTTCAGCCAGGAAAAGTTCTTGAAGCATGTCGGATGGCTGGATGACGGAAAACTCCGCCTGACCTTCGGCTCTACCGGCAACAACAAGGTCGGAGATTATTCCTCCTATGCGACGCTTGTTTCCTCGGATTACTATCCTTTCGACAACAATCCCTCCACAGCCTTGCTACAGGGGGCCATCGGTAACGAATTTCTGACATGGGAAACGACCGACCAGGTGGACCTTGGTCTCGACCTCAGGCTGTTTGACGGCCGTCTGAACCTGACGACAGACCTGTACCGCAAGATTACCCGCGACTTGCTGTTGAATGCCAAAGTGCCCTATTCGAGCGGTTTCGCCAATATGTACAAGAACATTGGCAAGATCCGGAATGACGGACTGGAGATTACCTTGGGATTTACGCCTGTCCATACCCGGGACTTCATCTGGACCGGCGACTTCAACATCAGTTTCAACCGAGACCGGGTCCTGCAACTCTCCGATGGGCAGGAGACCCTGTTGAGTTCTGTCGGCTTTACGGGTGATTTCAATGCCACGAACCTGTATATCGCCCGTACCGGCGGTCCCGTCGCCTCCTTCTACGGCGTCATCTGGGATGGTGTTTATGGCCTGGAGGACTTCGATGTGACGCCGGGCGGGAAATATGTCCTGAAAGAAGGCGTGGCAACGAATGGAAACGACCGTTCGCTCATCCAGCCCGGCGACATCAAATACGCCGACATCAACGGTGACGGCATCGTCAACGACCAGGACATGGTGGTGATCGGCCGCTGCGCCCCAATCCATACCGGAGGTTTGAACAACAACTTCAGTTATCGGGGATTCAACCTGAACATCTTCTTCCAGTGGAGTTACGGAAATGACATCATGAATGCCAACCGCATCTTCATGGAGGGAAACTACGGCAACAAGAACATCAACCAGTTCGCGTCCTACAACGACCATTGGACCTTCGAGAACCAAGGGAGCAAGAACTTCCGCGTCGGAGGGGCAGGGCCCCGCGGGGTCTATTCCTCCCGAACCATCGAAGACGGCAGTTTCCTGCGCCTGAAGACCCTGCAGCTGAGTTATACCTTCCCGAGAAGGTTGACCAGCCGCCTCAAACTTGAGTCGCTCTCGGTCAATATCTCGGGCCAGAACCTCTGGACCTGGACCGCTTACTCCGGACTTGATCCGGAAGTATCCACCCGTCATTCCACCTTGACGCCGGGCTTTGACTATAGCGCTTATGCCCGCAACCGGGTGTTCACGACCGGACTGAACATTACATTCTAAAGGAAAAGGTTATGAAAAGAAGAATCGGAATACTTCTGCTTGCGGCGCTTTCGACGGTCGCCTGCAACTTCCTGGATACCTATCCTCAGGATGTAAAGACGGTGGCGGATTCGTTCGACACCGAGGATGACGTCCTGGAGGCCCTGAGCGGTGTTTATTGCACCCTTGGAGCCAGTCAGTTGTACGGGAACAACATGCTGGGACGCATGGGATTGTCGGCGGACATCGGCTATGAATACTATGGCAGCGATGCCAATACGGTCGGCTACTATGAGGTCGTGGCATCCGATGCCAAGATCAATAGTTACTGGCGCTATTTCTATCAGGGCATCGGCAATGCCAACCGGCTTTTGGAAAACATGGACAAGGCTCCGCTTGATGACGCGACCCGCGCCAGGGTACGCAGTGAAGCTGTGTTCCTGCGGGCCTACTACCATTTCATGCTCACGGTTCGTTTCGGCAACATCCCTTACGTGACCCGCGTCCCTGCATCTGGCAATATCAGCGACATGCAGTTGCCCCAGACCCCGCAGGCTGACATCTATCAAGCGATTATCGCTGACATGGACACGGCTGTTGCCGGACTGCCTGATGCCTCCGCCCTGACTGGAGGCGGCCGACTCAGCAAATCGGCGGCCTGGGGCATCCTGGCGCGTGTTTGCCTGAATGCGGCTGGCTATCCCTGTTACCTGCCCGGCATGTACGCAAAAGCCAAGGAATATGCCAAGAAGGTGATGGATACCGGTTTCCATGCCTTGAATCCCTCTTATGAGCAGGTGTTCATCAATTACATGCAGGACATCTACGACCTCCGGGAAAGCATCTGGGAAGTAGAGTTTTATGGGAACAACACCGGGACTTATACCACGACCGCCGGCATGGTCGGACGCAACAATGGCATCTCGTTCTCCAATTCGGACGGCAATCATGATGAGATCGGCGTGTCCATCGGAACCATCCGCACAAGTTCGTACTTCTATGACTTGTTTGAAGAAAAAGATCTGCGGCGAGACTGGACCATCGCCCCCTATACCTATTCTTCCTCAGGCGAGAAAGTCCTCCAGACCACCAACATCTGGATCCGCTTCTGTGGTAAGTTCCGTCGGGAGTATGAGACCCTGATGCCCAAGAGCGTCTCTTACACTCCGACCAATTTCCCGCTCCTCCGTTATGCGGACGTCCTGTTGATGTATGCCGAGGGTGTCGCTTGCGATGAGAATGCTTCTTCTGAAGAAGTGACTGCCGCCTATGAATGTCTGAACCAGGTCCGCCGTCGCGGCTATGGGAAGGACACCTCCGTCCCGGACGCGTCGGTCGATGTCCCTGTTGAGGGGCGTGCGGCGCTGCTGGAGACCCTCAAGGACGAGCGCGCCCGGGAACTCGGATTCGAACTCCTCCGAAAGGACGACATCGTCAGATGGGGTGAATTCTACCGCCGGATGAAGTTTGTCGGTTCGCTGATTCCTTCCGCTTATACTTCTTCCTACTATGTCGCAGGAAGGCAGTATTACGGAAATGTCTGCAGCCGTGATGTCCTGTGGCCGATTCCCTCCTATGAACTCGGTGTCAACAGGAATCTTGTCCAGAATCCCGGATGGTAAACCATGACAGTTATGAAAAAGCATTTCACATATATCTTTGCAGCCTCTCTTCTGGTGGTCGCTTGCGATGACGATTATACCGTCAAGCAGCCGACGCTCGAAGTCAGTGCCCCCTCTACTGTGAAGGTGGGCCAGAAAGTGGACTTCTCCCTGTCCGGGGAGCAGGACATCCTGTCTTTCTGGTCCGGCGAGGCCGGCAGTGATTACCAGTACAAGGAAAAGGACCGTATCGGGGCCGGAGATACCTGGCTCCGGTTTACCTGTACCACCTCTTCGGGGACGGATGGGTATCCCAATCCATCCGGAGTTCCTCTCAGTTGGTCCTCCGATTTTTCCGGTAAATACACGCTGGAGGCCATGAATGCCGCCACCTGGCATGACATCAGCGCTGAATTTGAGTGGCCGGATAATGTCGGCATCACAGTGCCTGCGGGCGAATTGAATATGAGTGAGATTCTTCCCGACGACGGCACTCCTGTCTATTTCCGCTTCTACTACCATGTGGCTCCCTGGGACCAGGCAGCCAACGAGGGAAAAGGAAATGGTCGGACCCAATGGAACATATCCGCGATGTCCTTCTTCTGCAACACCCCGGCTGGGGAATATACGGCGTACGACATGTTTGACCAGCGGTGGCAGCTGATTCTGGGGGATGGCTGCGAGACCATCCCTTCGGCCAATATGCCCTCGCTGCCCTCTACGTCGGAACGGATTCTTTTCCGCTCGCAGTTCAAGCCGGCGGTCGACCTGCACATGTGGGCGGTCTCAGGAGCCATCGTCCGGCCCGGCGACATGAATCTCGGCCGGGACAAGGGAATGGGCATCAAGACCCTGGCGGATCCCCAGATGCGGAAATTCTCCTACACCTACGCTTCGCCCGGTGAGTACCATGTCACTTTCGTCGGGGTGAACGCAGGGGTTGACGGACGGAAAGAGGTCGTCCGTGAAGTTAAACTCAAGGTGGTTCAGGATACCGGAAGCATTTCCGGCCCTGTCCCCGCAGATTGGCAGTAGTATGATGAAAAAGACAGTCTTCTCCTTGTCGGTGTTGGTTCTGCTGGCCGCATGTACGCGTCAGCATCTACCCTCATGGAGTTCGCAGACGATACAGTTCAGCGCGGAAGAACTCTCGGCGAAAACGGCTTTTTTACCGGATGGGGGGGGCATTTCTGCTTTTTGGACGCAGGACGATACAATCGGTATCTGGTGCAGTACCTCCAACCGGGGCAATTATCCCTACGTTGCGAATGTCGGCCGGGATGATGCGAGCCGTGCTGTTTTCGGAGTTGTCAGCGAAGACCGGATGTTCCTGTATGATGGGCAGCCGAGCGTGTATTATGCCTATTATCCCTACCGGCCAACTAACGGGAATACTCCGGAAATCACTTTCTCCGTTCCTTCGGCGCAGGTTCAGACTGCTGCCGGGGATCCCTCTTTCCTGAGCGCCCTGCAGCCCTTCCGTGCCGACCCGGTGAGCATTTCCGGCGAGAATGCACAAGTCAATTTCTCTTTCCATCCTGTCCTCAGCACAGTCCATCTGTCTCTCGGAATGAAGGATGGGGAGATGGTCAGCGTCCCTGTGCGGATGGTGAAACTCATCGCGGCATCCACCGATCTGGCTTCTCCGGAAGTCAGGCTCCATATCGATGACGCAGAGGCCAAGCCGCAGGCTGCCAGCGGAAGCCGGGAAGTGTCTCTCGGATTCGACACACTGCCTGTCTTGGTAAGCGGCGCAGAGGCAGACACCTGGATGACCGTGCTTCCGGGAGCGCATGGGAGCGGCCTCAGCTGTGAGGTGACGGCCATTGACGGATCGGTCGCGACGATGACGCTGCCGGCAGTCACCTTTGCCGGCGGTCACAGCTATCGCCAGTCCTTGCGTTTCGCGCTCAGCGATTTTGTCCAGGCTGAACCCTTCGACATCACCGCTTCCGCGCTGACAGTCAAGGCAGGGGAGCCCCTGACGTTCCAATTCCAGGGCTCCGCCGCGAAGATTGGTTTCTGGTCCGGTGAAAAGTTCCATGATTATGCTTATGCGACGGCAGACCGGATTGAATACGGCCAGGTGTTCATGTCCTTCCTCCAGGCGCTTATCTCCGGCGACGGAAGGCTGGGCGACTGCCTCAAGGTGAAAGTCTCCACCGACTATGATGGAACCCTTACAGAAAGCGCCATTCTGAAGGCCACTTGGACAGACATGACGGACGACTTCAAACTGGACACCTCCATCTCCGGCTCCGGCAACCCTACGACGGCGGCGAACTATGGAAAATTCAAGAAGTCGGCAGAGGTGGCTGTCTCCGACTATGCGGGCGGCAAACCCTTCCGCCTGGCCCTCTTCTGGAGCGCCCTCCCGGACATGGGAGGCCGCACCGTGAGTTGGATTACGGGACTGAAGGTCTGGGACAGCGACGGTGTGCTGATGGACCAGGAAGACAATACTGTGACAACAGGCAAGGCCTTGACGGATTACAATCCGGTTCTCATTGAAGGGGCATCCTACGGATCCGATACCAACCATTGTAGTTGGTACGCCATCTCCGGCGCAGCGACAACCAACTGTTTCCGCTTCTTCTCGGCGTTTACGCTGACCGGTACCGAGGAAAGACATGCCTATGGCGTCGTTAACAATTTGTTTACACCGAAGCAGACAAACCTGGGACATGATACTCCCGTCCCGGTCCAGGCGGAGTCCGAAGAGACACCGGCTTCCTGGAGTTATACATTCACGGAACCCGGCACCTACAAGGTCGTTTTCGAAGCCTCCTGTCCCTCGTTGGTGGGCGACAAAACGGAATTACGCGAATTTACCATAACGGTCGAGTGATATGAAAAGGAACCTGATACTGACACTTCTGATTCCGCTCTTGCTTTCCTGCGGAAAAGAAAGTTCCCATTCCTCCGGGACACCGGATACCATCACGGTGGACGGAGCCGGGTATTCTCGTGCCGTCTATGAAGAAGGCGCTATCGTGATGCCGGACAAGCATGCCGTACTCAGCGGTGCCTTGCATCCCTATTTCAAGGGATTCGAAATGCTGGTCAGTCCATCCGAGTCTCATCCCGGCGGGACGATGACGGCCGACATCAACGGCCCAGTCTATATCCTGGCCCCGTCGTCTCCCATCCCGTCCGGCTGGCAACTCGTCGCCGACTCATCGGCCGGAGAGGCGACTTGTAACGTCAGCTATGGTACATCCGTCATGGCTGTTTCCATTTTCTCCAAGGTCGTGAAGGCCGGGGCACCGGTGAAGATCCCGGTGCTGGACGGTGTGCTTCCGGCCATTCCGCTGGCCAGGAAGATCCATTGGGCTCAGGAAGGTGTGTCCGGCCTTGCCGGCAATGAAGTGGAGGTGGAAGGCTCGCTGGTGGATGTCCGGCCGGTCAAACGCGGCCAGACAGCTTTTCCGCAGCATGACGGATATGTCTTTGCGGAGGATGCCCCGGCGGCCGTCGGGGGAAACCTGTACTGCGCCGTCGGCCTGGTCGATGGCCAAGGAGTCCGGCGGATGCGTTTCGGATCCGGTGAAACACCGCTCATAGCCGTCGATGCGGCATCGGTCCCCGGATGGGAGGCTACCGGAAAGTCTTTCGTCCTTGGAACGCTTACCTATCAATTGTTTACGCTGCCTTCATACACGACGGGAACCTGGATTGACATGCCCGCTCCCGCTGCATCGGCCCATTGCCCATTCGTCTTCGGCCATGTCATCCACGTGTCGGGACAGAAGGAATTCGGCGACGTGACCATTTCGGAAGTGGCCCGCCTTCGCAGTGGGACCATCTCCAACGTCTGTATTGCAAAACTTCCGGACGGAAGTCTCCTGGCCGCCTGTACCGGTGCCAAGGAGGCAGAAGGACTCAGCATGTACCGCTCCACTGACCATGGAAGTACTTGGACCCGGTACGGCAACTACAGTTCCGCGGTCAACCTGATTGAGAATTATACCAATCTGTTCGTTCTCGAAAACGCCGTCTATCTATTCGGCGTGGCGGCCGGAAGGGATGGTTTCCGGGTATCCAAATCCACCGATGGGGGAAAGACTTGGACCATCCCTGCGGATGCCTCGTCCGGGCTCATTCTTTCCGGGACTTATCATACGGCGCAGGTGCCCTGCATCGTTTCAGGAGGAAGGGTCTGGCGTGCCTGTGAGACCTACAATGACGATGACACCTCCAAACAGCCCTTCATGCTCTCCGCACCCGTTGATGCGGATCTCCTGGATGCAGCAAGCTGGACGGTGACCAGTACGGTCTCACAGACCTCCTATTATATCGGCACCGATCGGATTTCCTCGATGATCGAGGGAAATGCCGTTGAGGCACCGGACGGTAGCGTAGTGAACCTGATCCGCAGCAACAGTGCGGCTTCCAGCAACTATGCCACGATCCTGCATGTGACGGGAACGGATGCGCTCTCCTACAATCCGGCCACTGACTGGGTCGAGATGCCCGGCGGCGGCAAGAAGTTTACGGTCCGCTACGACAAGGAGAGCAAACTTTACTGGAGCCTCACCAACCCCCATACAGAGGGAACCTTCTCCCATGCGGGCATCTATTCCGACGGACTGCAGCTGTCGCTCCGTCGCAACCAACTGGTTCTTATCTCCAGTCCCGACCTCCGGACATGGACGAAGAAAGCCGTGGTGCTGGAGGACCCCGATCCCTTCTTCCATGGTTTCCAGTATGCCGACTGGGTGGTGGACGGGAACGACCTTGCCGTTGTTGTTAGGGCGGCATATCCGGAGAAGCGCGGACTGCCTGTCCGCCAGCATGATGCCAACAAGTTCATCTTCCTTAAAGTGAAGGATTTCAGGAATATTTAATATCAAAAACCATATTATTATGACAAACAAAAAACTACTGCCTTACGTGGCACCCGGGGCCAATATCATCCCCATCCAAATCTGGTGTGGATTGTGCCAAAGTCATCCTTCCAACACCTCTGAAAACGAGTCGTTCAATGAAGAAGATTTCGCCTTTTAATTGCAAAGCCTTATGAAAAAGATGAATTTCCTTTGTGTCCTTGCGACATCTGTTCTTTTCCTGTCTGTCGCTTGCAATAAAGAAGCACCTGTGCAGGATGAAATCGCAGGAAACGAAAGTGCTTCCGGAAAAGTATGCTTGACCGCGACGTTTGATCCTGCTGGTAAGACTATCCTCGCCACTGGTAACAAAGTCGAGTGGCTCGCAGACGATGCTATCTCCATCTTTGACGGAACGGCCAATACCCAGTCGGTCACTTCCGACAGCGGCGCCTCCGCCTCGTTCAGCGCGACGCTGACAACCGAAGGCCCGTGGTATGCCCTGTATCCCTACAATGCCGCAGCCTCCATTAACGGAACTGTGATCACCACGCCCCTCCCGGCTGCGCAGACAGCTGTCGCCGGCAGTTTCGCCGATGACCTCAACATCGCCGTCGGTCTCTCCGATCAAGGAAAAATCCAATTCAAGAATGCCCTGGGGCTGGTCAAGTTTACGGTGGGAGCGGATGCCGACATCGTGAAGGTTACGCTGACGGGTAATGATTCCGAAACCTTGGCCGGAACGCTGGCCATTGACTACAACGCCGGCGAGCCCAGCTGTACTGTCTCGGGCGATGCGGCGACGGCCATCGAACTGACCGGAACCTTTGTCAAAGGCAGCACGTATTATTTCGCCGTCCTGCCGCAGACTTTCGCAAAAGGTATTACGCTGACCTATACCAACAGTGCTGATGCCACGCGCGTAGAGTCAACGGACAAGGAATTTGTCGTGGGCCGCTCCCAGATCCGCAACATCGGTTCTCCCGACATCATCACCTTTGCCGACCCTGACGTAAAGGCCGCCCTTGTTGCCCATTTCGACGCCAACAGCGACGGTGAAATCTCCAAGGCCGAGGCCGAAGCCGTGACTTACAATGATTTCGAATCTATAGTTGGTGCTTCCGGAGATACCGTAACCGACCTCTGGGGAGCAGACCTCACCGTGATTGATACCTTTGACGAACTCAAATACTTTACCGGACTCACCAACAGTAACCAGAGTAATCGCTATCAGCTTCCGGTACTGTTCAAGGGCTGCACAAACCTTACTTCCGTCAAGATTCCTGACAATATTACGCATATATCAAATTCTTCATTTGCGGATTGTTCTTCCCTTGACGGAGTAGTTCTGCCCTCAGGCCTTACGCACATCTTTGCACAGAGCTTCAAAGGTTGCGCGTCTCTTACATCCCTGACGATGCCATCGACAGTTCAAGCGATCTCCTCCGCTGCATTCCAGGACTGCACGTCTCTGGCTTCCGTGGATGGCTTCGGAGACACGTCTCTTGGGGTAATCAATTCCAATATCTTCAAGAATTGCTCTGCACTGGCCGAGATTGCGATTCCCGCAACAGTGACATCTCTGGGCATATCATGCTTCGAAGGATGTATAGCGCTGACTAAATTTACCGGCGGAAGCGGTATAACCTCGATAGGTGCAATGGCCTTCAAGAACTGCTCTGAATTGG
>JAEEHS010000039.1 GCA_016281015.1 Bacteroidales bacterium | reverse complement strand
GTACATCAGGTTCATCTGTTTGGGCAGCAGGACCTGGTTCAGGTTGTGCATCTCCTTGTCCGGATGGCCGTTGTAATACTTGCGATAGGTGTGTTCGTCCAGGGTCCTGGCCGGATCGAGCTTGAATCCTTCCGCGCCCATGGTGACGAAGGTCTTCAGATGGTCCATCCAGTGCTCGAGGCCGGAAGGCGTCGCGCCGGGAAGCGCATCTTCCTCTGCGATGGACAAGTCGTATTCTTCACAGATCCACAGGCCGAGGTGCAGCCCCATGTCCCGCATCCGCCCGATGAAGAGGGAAGGGTTGTAGCGTTTGACCGCATCGTTCTGCCGCCAGGAGTACTCCGGCGAGAACTTGTCGTAATTCCAGTTTTTCGAGGAGGAGAAATCGTAGTGCTTCGACATCCACTGGGGCTCCAGCCAGAACACGTCGCAGGGCATGCCCATTGCCCGGAAGTCGCGGGCGTCGGAGAGGATATTCCACTGGTCCTCTTTCATGTTGGGGCCGAAGCAGAAGCCATAAGCCCAGCGCGGCAGCAGATAATTGCGCCCGGTCAGGAGGGTGTATCCATCCAGGATGGCGGGCATGTCTTTGCCGGCAATGAGGAAGAAATCTACCGACGGCTCGGTCGTATAGATGGAAAGGGCGTCCGTTTCGAGCCGGCCCACGTCAAAGTAGCTCTTCCGGGTGCTGTTGGAATAGATGCCCCATCCGTCTGAACTCATCATGAAGGGCATGGGAATCTCCGTCCGCTGGTAAGTCGCCCACATGCGGAGCCGCTCCCCGCGGTGCTGGATATGTTCGCGGGAGGTGCTGCCACCGCCGTAGAAACGCTCTTTCTCCCGGATGGGAATCCGGAGCACGCAACTCTTGAGCGGGTCGCCGCCTTCGGTCTTGTCCATCTCGGAGAGGGAACCGTCATCGTCGCCGATGATGCCGCCGTTGCGCCGTGTCACCATCCCTCCATACTGAAGTTCGATGGAGTCCCTGAGTTCCCGGCAGAGCGGATCGCCGCCTCCATGGAAGGAAATCCCTCCCACCAGGACCTTCCCCGAGGCGTCCATGAGGGTCAGGGTCTGGCTCTGCCGGTCCACCCGGAGAGAATGGGTGGCGGTGGAAAGGGTCCAGGAAGCGCCATCCTCTTTGACGGAGGTCTGAGGAGCCGTCCAGTCGGTCTTAAGGATACCGTAGCGCTCCATCAGCGACTGGGGAAATTCGCCGGAAGGAGAGATCCGGATGCGGAAGATGGCATCCGAGCAAGCCGTGACGCGGAGGGTATCCCGGGCGCTGAGCCGGGCGGCCGGAACGATTACGCAAAATAGCAGAAGGAAGGGAAGCAGCCGAGTACGCATATAGTTATAGGACGAATTGGTAAATGCAGGTGTGAGAATAGCTCTCTCCGGGCCGGAGCACGGGGGAGGGGAAGAGGGGATGGTGGATGGCGTCGGGCCAGAGCTGGGTTTCGAGAGCGAGGGCGCAGCGGTGGCCGATGGGACGTCCCTCCTTTCCGGCATAGCTGCCGTCGAAGAAGTTGCCGCTGTAGAACTGGATGCCGCTTTGGTCGGTGTGGATTTCCATCTTCCGGCCGGACTCGGGCTCATACAGGCAGGCGACCCGGCGGAGGCCTCCTCCGGCAGGTATGCACCAGTTGTGGTCGTAGCCGCCGGCCGCATCGATGTCCTCCCCGATGGGTTTGGGCGAGCGAAAATCGAAGGCTGTCCCGGCTACCGGGCGGATTTCGCCGGTCGGAATCAGCTGGTCATCCACCGGAAGATAGTGTTCCGCGTCCAGTTGAAGGACATGGCCGAGGATGCTTTGGGAGGCGTCTCCCGTCAGATTGAAAAAACTGTGGTGGCTGAGGTTGCACAGGGTCGGAGCGTCGGTCGTGGCCCGGTATTCTACCTGGAATCCGTCCCGCTCCGTCAGGGTGTAGCGGAGGCTGATCCGAAGATTGCCCGGCCAGCCTTCACTGCCGTCGGGATCGACGAGCGAAAAGCGGATGCTGTCCCCGGAGACCTCTTCCACGCTCCACAGGACCCGGTCGATGCCGGTATAGCCGCCGTGGAGGGTGTTGCCATGGTCATTGGCGGCGATGGCGAAATGTTTCCCGTCCAGGGTAAAGGTGGCCCCGGCGAGACGGTTGGCAAGCCTGCCTACCGCCGCGCCGAAAAAGCGCTCTCCGGGGAGATTGAGATACTCCTGAAGGGTGGCATAGCCCACGATGACATCGGCCTTCTCTCCCTTCCGGTCGGGGACCAGGAGGGAGAGAACGCGGGCGCCGTAGTCGGTGACGGTCATTTCCAGATGGCCGCCTTGGAGATGGAATAACCGGGGCGTCATTCTTTAACGAGTTCTTTCTGAATTTGTTCCAGGCTCTTGCCTTTGGTCTCGGGCATCCACCAGGCAAAGACGAGGGCCAGGGCGGCGATGACCGAGAAGATGGTGAAGATATACTGGCCTCCGATGGACAGGCAGAGCGGGAAGAACCAGGTCAGCAGAGCCGACCACACCCAGTGCGTCATACTGCCGAAAACCTGGCCGCCGGAGCGGACGTCGTTGGGGAAGACCTCGGCGATGACCACCCAGATCGTCGCGCCCAGCGAAAGGGCGAAGAAGGCGACATAGCCCATCAGGAAGAGCAGCATATAATAGCCATGGAAGGCATCCAGGGCAAAGCCCCGGGCAACCATCGCCTGGCAGATGACCATGCCGACGGCTCCGATGGCAATGAGCGTCTTGCGGCCGACTTTGTCGATAATCAGCATGCCCAGCATGGTGAAGGTCAGGTTCGTCAGTCCGATGATGATGGACTGGAGCATCGCTCCTTCGCGGAAGACGCCGGATTCCTCCAGCAGGCGCGGCGCGTAGTAGAGGATGGCGTTGATGCCGCTGAGCTGGTTGATGGTCGAAATGAGGAAGGCAATCAGCAGGGGCTTCCAATACTTTTTCTGGAACAGGCGGCCGCCCTTGACGCTGTCGGTGGCAAGGGACTTGCGGATTTCGTCCAGTTCGCCGACCACGTCGGATTCGCCGGTGCGCTCGAAGACGGCGACGGCGGCGTTTTCATCACCCCGCTTGACCAGCCAGCGCGGGCTTTCCGGAATCGTGACCATCAGGACGCTGAACAGCAGGGCCGGAATGGACTCGGCCATGATCATCCACTGCCAGTCCCGGGGGACACCGGCAATCCAGTAGTTGGAGAAATAGGCGAGCACAATGCCCAGTACGATATTGAACTGGAAGAAACAGACGAAGCGCCCGCGCCATTTGGCCGGGGAAATTTCGGCGATGTACATCGGTCCCACAACGGATGATGCGCCCACCGCCAGGCCGCCGATGAAGCGGAAGAACATAAAGGCGTACCAGTTGACGATGGCTCCGCTGAAGACGGCTGAAATCAGGTACAGGATGCCGATGACGATGAGCGAGCGCTTGCGGCCGTATTTCTCGGCCGGTTTTCCGCAGAACAGAGCCCCGATGATTGTGCCGATCAGGGCGGTCGCCATCGTAAAGCCGTGGGCGAAATCACTCAGTCCGTAGACGGCCTGTATCTGTTTTTCCGCACCGGAGATGACGGCGGTGTCGAATCCGAAAAGGAGGCCTCCAAGGGACGCGACGAAGGCAATCCAGAACATGAAGGGTTTGAGTTGTTGCTTTGCCATAAAAATGGTTATTGGTTTCTGGTTTACAAAGATAAACTTTTAAGGAATTCGAAGAAAGCAGGTTTGAATTGTTTCCGGAAAAACATACCACACTTTAGTGGCAGGCGGGAAATCACTATCTTGCCCGAAAAAGTGAAAGATGGCTTCCGGAACCATATTCAGCATCGAAGAATTTGCCATCAACGATGGCCCCGGGATACGGACGACCGTATTCCTGAAGGGCTGTCCGCTCCGCTGTGCCTGGTGCCATAACCCCGAGGGCCTGCTGCCCGCTCCCCAGGTATTTCACGGGATATACGGAGACCGGATCACGGGCCGCATCGTCGAGGCTGGGGACCTGGCAGCGGAACTGCTTCGAAACCGGGATTTCTTTGCGATGAACGGGGGAGGGGTGACCTTTACGGGCGGAGAGCCTACGATGCAGCCCCGCTTCCTGTGTGAAGTCCTGGACCGCTTGGAAGGGGTCCATAAAGCTGTGGAAACATCCGGCTGGTGCGCTCCCGGGGTCTATGCCGACGTCCTCGAGCGAGTGGACCTGGTGCTCCAGGACATCAAACTGGCCAGTCCCGAGGCCCATCGCCGCTGGACCGGGCAGGACAATTCGCCGATTCTTAGGAATCTTGAGACTCTGAAGCGAAGCGGAAAGCCCTTTGTCATCCGGATTCCGCTGATTCCCGGCGTCAACGACAGTCTCTCAGAAATGGAGTCGGTGGCCGCACTGCTCCGGGGGGCTCTTGCTCTCCGGCGGGTGGAACTGCTTCGTTACCACAAGACGGCTGGAGCGAAGTACCCCCGGGTGGATCTGCACTATGATCCTGGTTTCGATAGGGAGGCCTCTCCGGCTGTCCACACCGAAGTTTTTTCCGATTTCGAGACGATTATTTTATAAAGAAACATACCACTTCATTCCGGCTGGGTGAAAATTGTTATCTTGCACGTCCTAACTAGAACCAAGAATCATTTTATGCTGACTGCAAGGATTGAGAAACTGAAGGATTTTTTCTTTGATAAGGGCCATCACGGTGTCAGACGCACGCCGGAGTCCCTTGGGCTGGATACGCTATGTAAAAAATATGCGGCGGAAGGCATTCCCGCCCAACTGCGTGCCGCCCTTCTTTTCGAAGCGATGACCTCGGCAGAAAAGCCCGTCATCTTTGATGGAGAACAGATTGTCGCCACGCGCACCATCACCCGGGTGCCTTCCTATTTCACTGAGGAAGAATGGGCCGCCTTGAAAGCCCATCATTACCTTCACGAGAACGGGATGCTTTCCAACATTTCCCCGAACTTCAGTGACGCCATTGCGGAAGGTCTCGAGCAGAGAAAAAAACGCTTTACGGAGCGTATGCTGACTGCCGACGAGGAGGGAAAACTGTTTCTGGAATCCGCCGTCCGGAGTATCGGAGCCCTGCAGGATTTGATCGGAAAATACGAAGTCTGTGCCTGGGAGAAAGGAGACGTTGTCCTGGCTGAAACCCTGGGTCGCATCCGTTTCGACGGAGCTTCCAATTTCCGCGAAGCGCTGCAGCTGCTCCGCTTCATCCATTTCGGCCTCTGGGAAAGCGGCTGCTACCATAATACACTGGGCCGTTTCGACCAGTATATGTGGCCCTATTATAAAGCCGACATAGACAGCGGCCGTCTGACAAAGGAAGAGGCCTACGAACTGCTGCTTTCTTTCTTCCTCGCCTGCAACAAGGACAGCGACCTCTATCCCGGCATGCAGCAGGGAGACAATGGGCAGAGCCTGGTCCTGGGCGGACGCGACGCTTCCGGCAAGATGCTGTTCAACGAACTGTCTTCCCTCTGCCTGGATGCGAGTTACGACCTCAATCTCATCGATCCCAAAATTAACCTTAGGGTGGATCGCAATACTCCGCTCGAGGTGTACAAACAGGGCGCCCGTCTGACCAAGCGGGGTCTCGGCTTCCCGCAGTATGACAATGATGATGTCGTGGTGCCGGGACTGGAACGCCTCGGTTATGCGCCGGAGGATGCCAACGATTATGTCGTCGCGGCCTGCTGGGAGTTCATCATCCCGGGGAAGGCGATGGACATTGTCAATATCGGAGCCCTCTCCTTTGCCGGCCTGGTAAGCCGCAGCGTGGACGAACTCGGAAGTTTCGAGAACTTCGAAGACTATTATGCCCATATCGACGGGATGATCAAGGACGAGTGCCGCCGCATCGCCGCCGGATACAAGAACCTGTATATCGCTCCGGCGCCGCTCTATTCCGTCATGATGGACGGGACGCTGGAGCGTGCGCGTGACATCACCCTTGGGGCGAAATACAACAATTTCGGCATCCATGGCACTGGCATTGCTACGGCGGTGGATTCCCTCGCGGCGATACGCAAGTATGTTTTCGAAGAGAAGAGTCTTTCCGTGAAAGAGCTGCAGGCCGCCCTGGACGCGAATTTCGAGGGCTACGATGCCCTTTGGAAAAAGCTCCGTTTCGAAGCGCCCAAGATGGGGAACGACGACGACGGGACGGATGAACTTGCGGCGCGTCTTCTGGCTTCCTTCGATGAGGGACTCTCCGGACTCCGCAATGAGCGCGGCGGTATCTTCCGCGCCGGCACAGGGACGGCCATGTACTATATTTTCCATGCGGTCCATCTCAAGGCGACGCCCGACGGACGCAAGGCCGGCGAGGTGATTCCTGCGAATTATTCTCCGAGCATGTACACCCGTCACAAAGGCCCCGTATCGGTCATCAAATCCTTCTCGAAGGGGGATCTCGGCCGCAGCATCAACGGCGGGCCGCTGACCATCGAACTCGACGACACCCTCTTCCGCAATGAGGAAAACCTCGAGAAACTCGCCATGCTTATCCGCTCCTATGTCCAGCTCGGGGGACATCAGCTACAACTCAATACCCTCAACAAGGAGACCCTCCTGGACGCCAAGGCGCACCCGGAGAAACACCGTAACCTGATTGTCCGCGTCTGGGGTTGGAGCGGGTATTTCGTGGAACTGGACGAGTGTTATCAGAACCATATCATTGACCGCATAAAATTTACCATGTAAGATGAGGCGTCTTTTCTGCTTGGCATGCTTGCTGCTCGCTTTCTCCGCCTGGGCCCAGGAGGGATCCAGAAGGGTCATCATCCGGCTCAGCGCCGAAGATCCTGCCGCCATCGTCGAAGCCGTCAACACCTTCGACAAGGCCGGAATAGTCTTTACGATGGAACGGACCCTTCGTCCGGAGGACAGCCCGGAGATGAAGAGCGCCCTTGCGATGGTGAGCTGGAAGAACAACGAACTGGTCGCCGCCGTTCCGGATCTTCCTTCGGTGGATGTTGTAGATGTTACGCCTCAGGATATGGAAGTTGCCATTGTGGAAGCATTGGATGACCGCTGGCAGGTCAAGACCCCTTCCGTATGGAAAAAACTCCTCCGGGACGAGGCCCGAATCTATGGCGGACGCAATTATTATGTGTCCTCTGAGGGGGATGATGCAGCCGACGGCCTGACACCTCAGACGCCCTGGCGCACGCTGGAAAAGGTGAACGACGCCCCTCTGGGCTTTGCCGACACGGTGCACTTCCGCGCCGGTGATGTCTTCCGCGGCCATCTGGATCCCCAGTCCGGAGCACCCGGTCAGCCCATTGTCTATACCGCATACGGAGAAGGCGACAAACCCGTTCTGGAGCCCTCCTGGGATGCTTCTTCTCCCGAGGATTGGGTGAAGGTGGGCCGTAAGCGCTGGAAATGCGTCAAGCCTTCCGCCAATGAGCTCGGAAATATCATTCTCAACCATGGCGCCAAAGGCTGCGCCCGCAAGGTCGATTCTCCCTCCCAGCTTGGCCGCAGGGACCTTCGGTTCTGCTGGGTGCGGGATGAACAGGCCGTTTATATGGTCAGCCGAAGGAATCCCGGAGCACGCTTTGACTCCATCGAACTGGCCGAGAAACAGCATATCATCGATGAGACCGACTGCCACGATATCGTCTACGACGGCCTCTGGCTCCGCTATGGGGCTGCCCACGGCATCGGCGGAAGCGGCGTAAAGGGCATCACGATCCGTGGCTGCGACATAAGCTGGATCGGCGGAAGCACCCTCTATATCGACGAAGGAGGGCGTGGCGTCCGCTATGGCAACGGCATCGAGTTCTGGAGTGCCGCAGAGGACATCCTCGTCGAGAACAACCGCCTCTGGGAGTGCTGGGATGCGGCCCTTACGAACCAGTCCAATATCGACGGCGTCGTCCAGAAGAACATTACCTGGCGTGGCAATGAGATCTGGAACAGCGAGTACTCCTATGAATATTGGCAGCAGGGCGACGGCGCCCGCACGGAGAACATTGTATTCGAGAACAACCTCTGCCGGGACGCCGGCAAGGGCTGGGGCCACGCGCAGCGCTGGAACCCGAATGCCGCCCACCTGATGTTTTATGACACAACGGCTGAAACAGAAGGATTCATCATCCGCGGCAACCGCTTTGAGCGGAGCGTGAACTGCGGCATGCGCCTTTTCAATGCCTGGTATGGTTCCATGACGATGGAAAATAACGAGTGGTATATACCCTGCCACCTGATTCTTCGCTACCACGGCCGTCCGACGTCGGATTTGATCTACAAGAACCCCGATCATCTCGACCGCACCCATAACGACAGTGAAGCTGAAATCGAGGCCCAGACTGTGGAGAAGCCACTCAAAATCCGCTACTCCCGTCGCGGACTGCGGAAATTCAATGAAATGTTTAAAAACTGACCGATTAAAAGTTCAGCCGGACACCGGCGGCGGTCAGCGCCTTCTGCAGTGCCGTGATATCGACATCCTTTGCTGCGCAGCGGGCGTTTACGGCCAGAGATGCGGCGATACCGGCTGCCTGGCCCGTCACCATACAGGTTGATATTTCGCGGGCGTCCCAGGTAATGCCCAGGTCGTAGCCGAAGCAGCGGCCGGCTACGAGAAGGTTCCTGGTTTCCCGGGGAATCAGGGAGCGGTAGGGAATCTGCCAGACGGGCCGTTCCTGACGGGTGATTTTCCGTCCCTTGTACATGAAGGGATCGCAGACGCCGCTCATCCCGATCACGTCCGGATAACTCACCCATTCCATGGAATCCTCAAGGGTCACGTTGTGCAGGCTGTCGAGTACGCGTGTGACCCGGACGCCGGTCGTCGGGGCGACCTCCATCAGGTAGGCATTTTCGTAGCCTTCCTGCTGTTTCATCTTTTCGACCTTGTTCCAAAGCGCAATGCGGCCTTTCTGCTGCATCTCAGACACTTTGAAGACATCAAGCCCGTCCATGGCCTCCCGCGTCCCGCTGGATTCGATCCGCATCTCGTGGACCGGCAGGGCTGTGTTGGTCGCAGGACAGCCGCCGACACGGCCCATGACGGTCATGTGGTAGCGCCTGGCCTCGTAGGGATCGCCGGCCCAGTGAAAAACCATCCCGTCGCCGCTCGCATCCACGACCATCCGGCATTTGACGGCGAGCCTTCCGGTATTGCAGTCGACCAAAATGGACTCGATGCGGCTTCCGGACATCGTCACGCCGGCGGCGGTCGCATTGTAGAGAATCTTTACGCCGGCCTCGGCAATCATCTTGTCAAGCAGATATTTCGTGGCTTCCGGGTCCACCCTGGGATTGAGCGGATTGACGGCCCATCCCTTTTCCAGGAGCGTGTCGCAAATTTCCGAACAGATGCCTTTTACGGCTTTGTCCCAGGGCACGTTGCGGCCTTTGCCGTGGGTGGCCAGGACCGGCAGCACGAGTCCGCCGGTCCAAAGCCCGCCCAGGTAGTTGGTTTTTTCAATCATCAGGACGCTGCTGCCCTGCCTGGCAGCCGAGACTGCGGCGGCCACTCCGGCTGCGCCGCCGCCGACGACGACCACATCGGCCGTTGCGACGACCGGAATCCGATGGGCGGATTCCTTGACATAGGAACTGACTTCCAGGTGCTTTTCCACGCCGGTAGAAACGGCTCCGGCCTTTCCGTCGTGGGATTTCGTGCCGGAAACCAGCGTTCCAGCATACACGTCCTCGGCCATGAGTTGCGGTGCGGCAGCCACGCCGGCAGCGCCGATCAGCGATGATTTGATGAATTCTCTTCTGTCCATGGGACTGGTAAGATTACAGCGCGGCGATTTCTTCGGGGGAGAGGCCGGTGAGTTCCTGAACAGTCGCTATGTCAAATCCCTTGTCAAGCATCGCCTTGGCGATTTCGGCGTTGCGCCGAGCGACACCCTGTTCAAAGCCATACTCGAAGCCGCCTTCGATCAGATCTTTTTTTTCGCTTTCCGATATCATAGCCCGTAAATACTTTGTTTGCTCCGCCCCAGGGAGCATCGTCATCCGTGCCGCCTTCACAACACGCGCATAGCGCTTGTCCATCCCTTGGGGTACATCCGCAAAGTTATGCAAATTCCGCAACAAATACAACCATCCCTCCAGCGGATTCATCCCGTCCATGGACTCCTTCCGAAGGCGCGGCATCTCGAAGAAGTAAATGTTCAGCTGGTTCCCGTACAGTTCGTGCGTCGCTTCTTCCCTCATCGCGTACCTGTACACAAGCTGGTCCGACAGATGCTGATAGTTGAAATCCATGAAACAAAGTACATACACCGGCCTCAACCGTGTATATTCTTCACTCCGTTTCACCTTCGAGGCGAGCATCGCCGCACCATAGTAAAACATTCGGTCGCGAAATGAGATCTTCCTTTTCTGCTGGATCTCCACGATGAAGGATTTCCCGGTCTTTCGGCTGTGGCACAGCACATCCATCGTCGCGTCCTTATCCTCCGGCGAGAAGCGGTCAATTTCGTTGGGATCATAGTCAATCTCGTCGACCTCCTCCGGCAGCACGTCGTTCAGCAGCATCTTCAGGATGGCCTCGTCCCGCATCACGTGCTTGAAAGCCCAGTCACATCGCAGGTCC
>JAEEHS010000038.1 GCA_016281015.1 Bacteroidales bacterium | reverse complement strand
TCCGGAAATACATCCGGTACTACAATAACGATAGAATCAAATTGAGGCTAAAAGGAAAGAGCCCGGTTCAATACCGAGCTCTATTCCAATCGAAGGCTTCTTAAATAATGTTAAACCGTCCAACTTTTGGGGGTCACATCAAATGGCCACCCTCTTGTTGTCGGGAAGAATCGCCCCGCGCTTACTGGATGATGTTCAGTTCCACGCGGCGGTTCTGCTGACGGCCTTCCTCGGTGTCGTTCGTCGCGATCGGGCGGGACTCGCCGTAGCCGGCATAGGCCAGGCGGAACTTGTCCACTCCCTGGGCGATGAAGTACTCGTAGACCGCTTTGGCACGGGCCTCGGACAGGCGCTGGTTGTACTCGTCGGAGCCCTTGCTGTCGGTGTGGCCGGAAATTTCGACCTTCACCTCGGGATTCTCCTGCAGCCAGGCGACGACCTTGTTGAGGGGACCCTTGGCGACTTCCTTGATGACGGACTTGTCAAAGTCGAACATGGTGTTGCTCAGCTCCGCCATGGTCTTTTTGATCTCCACCGGGACCTCCTTGATGATGGTGACGGTGTCGCGGATAACCTGGATCTCCTTCTCGATGACGGTGTTGGTCTTCACGACGGTGTCACGGACGGTCACGGTGTTGGTCTTCACGACGGTATCCCGTACGACGCGGTCCACATAGACGATGGTCGGCTGGACCGGCTTTTTCGGAGCGGCCTTGCCGAAGGCGAGTTTGAGCTTCAGACCGGCGCCGAAACTGGCCAGTTTGGTCGCGATGTCCATCTTCTTGATGGTGGTTGTAACAATGGAGTTGTTCGGGTCGACTCCGACCATATCATAAGAAGAGAATTTAACATCCGCCTGGTCAAACTGATGGGCAATGACGGGACCGTCCGAGAAGCCGATTTTTGCAGCGGTTTCTGTATCCTTGGCGATCATCCAGGTGGTGGAAGGCTTGGCAAGCGGAGACAGGAAGCCGTAGTCTACGTACAAGCCGGTATACAGACCCCATCCGTTGCCGAGCCCCCAGCGGAAGCCGAGTTCGGCGGAGCCGGCCACATTGAACAATTCGGGTTTGAACTTGCCCTTGGCGGTGACCCCGGGCAGTGTCAGGTCCTCCGGCGCCCCGCCAGGAACTCCTGTACCGGCGTTGGTGGCCGTTCCGGTGATGTTTTCCCAATTGTCATCGTCAATGCCCCAGATCCAGTTCAAGAAATCATAGTCCTTGCTGTCATACAGCTGTTGCTTTCCATTGGCATCGGGCGAATTCTGTCTCGCGTCATAATAGATGCCCCCGGTCATCGGGTCATTCGGGTCACTGTTGAGCCGGCTCAGCGGAATACCTCCGAAACTCCAGAGCACCCGGCCATTATCCGCCGCACCCTTGTAACCTTCGAAACGGCGGTCATAGTTGCCAGCGATGTTGAAAAGGAAACGGGCACCCAGAGCGAGGTAGAAGTGGTTGGATTTCTGCTCGTTGAGCGGAGCCATGAACTGGGCCATCAGGGGAACCTGGACCGAATAAAGGGTCTGGTTTTCCTTCAAGGAGATGAGTTCGTCGGTATACGCGATGGTGTTATTCGCAGGATCTTGTTTTATATTGGCTACGCCCAGCGCCATGATGTAGGTCTCTTTCTGGACAGTGGTGGCTGTCGCGCCTTCATAGCTGGTAAAAAAGAGCCAGGGATTGTTGGCGGCGGAGAAGGAGCCTCTGTAGATAGCGAGCTCGGCACCCGTTGTCAGGCCCCAGTTCTCATTGAAGTGGAGGGTGTATCCGAGACCGGCGCCACCGCCGAGACGGTCGGTAAACAAGGGATATGTCGCATTTGGAGCGAAATTGCTGTTAATCTGATAGTTCAGGGCAGACAGGCCGCCGAAGACATCGATGTGGAACTCATGCTTCGGAACCCATTCGGAACTCCAGGACTGCGCCATCGATGTCAGGGACACCAGGGCAGCGGCAAGAATCAATAGTGTACGTTTCATAAGTCGTATTGTGTTTATAGAAATATCCAAACGTACAAATTTAAGTAAAATCTAAAAATAAACAACTACTTTAATTGATATTCCGACGTGCTTTTGAGGCCGGTGGTGCCAAAGTAAGAGGCGACGACCTCGCCGCGGACATAGACCCGCCGGCCGATGTAATCGGGGTGGGAGACGAGGTTGAGCGCGTCCCGCACCGCCCCCTTGGGCAGTTCTACGGCGAGGCACGCTGCCTTTTCCGTCACCGAAGAGCGGGCTGCCAGGGCGAGGTGTGTCTCTTTGGTGATTCCGGATGTCTTGACCGATTTCCCGGCGGCGGTCAGGTCGCCGCCCACGATATATCCATAGAACCATACCTGCTTTTCCCCGATGTGCAGGGGCGCATCCGCCACGGAGCAGGCATCGGAAGGCTCCGAACCCTGGTTCCCGTTTCCGCCGATCAGATAATCTTCCGAGGTCCAGTTACGGGTCGTGTCGACGGCGACCTCGATGCCGGAGTGGCCGGACTGGGGAGAGGATGCCCTCAGGGAGAGCGTCAGAATCTGCTGGGGAAGGAGCGTCCGGGTCAGGAGCGTTTCCTCTTTTCCTTCGTTAAAGAGCGTCACGGAGACGGCTCCGGGATGGAAATAGGCAATCCTGTCCTCCCGGTAGGCATACATCAGCCGCCCTTTGTCCGATTTGAGATAGACCACCCCCTCGGGATAGGCCGCCAGAAAATCGCTGCCGCGGCGGAGCCGGACTCCGGCGTTCATCATCGTGCAGAGGAGCCGGACGGTGACCGACTCTCCTGCGCGGACCACGACCAGCTGCTGATCCCCGTACTGCGCGCTGTCGAAAGCCGGGGTGAGGAAGTCGCAGCAGCGGACATAGACAAGATAACTTCCCTCCTGGACCGGAAGGGCCTGGGGGGAGGCTCCATATGTTCCGTCGTAGAGGACCCTTCCGCCCGCGTCCGAAATTGTCAGCAGAAAATCATTGGTGTCAGGCATTTCCGATGAGGCCTTGGTAAAGAGGTCCGTGCTTTTTTCCAGGGTCCATCTCAATTCCCCTTTCTCTCCTTCGGCCCCGCCGAAGTCTTCGCATGCTACGACTGCCGACACCAGCGGCAGGAGCGCAATCCAGCAGTAGGTTCGCATAGGCATTCTTTTTATCTCCGGACACTTGTTGCCCGGTCTGACGCGAAGATAAACCGTCCTGCCGGAACGGAACCCCCTGAAACATAAAAATGTGGCGAAATGTTTCAAGGGATGGAAGTTTTCTTCCCTTAAAAAATGTATCTTTGTGGAAATTTTTTTAATGGAAGATGGAAAAACACAGCAAGATATATGTGGCAGGACACCGTGGAATGGTGGGGAGCGCCATCGTGCGGGAGCTGAAGCGACAAGGCTATGACAATATCATCACCCGGACCCATCGGGAACTGGACCTGACGCGGCAGGCTCCGGTGGAAGCGTTTTTTGCCGCCGAGAAACCCGAGTATGTTTTCCTGGCGGCAGCGAAAGTGGGGGGCATCGTTGCGAACCAGAGCGCCCTTGCGGATTTCATGTACGAGAACATGGTCCTGGAAATGAATGTGATCCACGCAGCCTGGAAGAATGGATGCAGGAAACTCGAATTCCTGGGCTCCAGCTGTATTTATCCGCGCCTGGCCCCGCAGCCGATGAAAGAGGACTGCCTGCTGACCGGCGCCCTGGAGAAGACCAATGAGGCCTATGCCCTGGCCAAGATCAGCGGCCTCAAATACTGTGAATTCCTGAACCGGCAGTATGGCACGGATTATATCAGTGTCATGCCGACGAACCTCTACGGTCCCAATGACAACTATCATCCCGAGCACAGCCATGTCCTTCCGGCCCTGATCCGCCGCTTCCATGAGGCGAAGCTCTCCGGAGCGGAACAGGTGACCTGCTGGGGCGACGGCTCCCCGCTGAGGGAGTTCCTCTATGTGGACGATCTGGCAAACCTCTGTGTCTTTTTGATGAACCATTACAGCGGGAACGAAACCGTAAATGCGGGTACGGGGAAGGAACTCAGCATCAAGGCATTGACGGAACTCGTCGCCAAGGTGGTCGGCTATCGGGGCAGGATTGTCTGGGATACGTCCCGCCCCAACGGAACGCCCCGTAAACTCCTGGATGTGTCCAAGGCCCGCGCCCTGGGATGGACCTACAAGACGGAGCTGGAGGAAGGCATCGCGCTCGCTTACGAAGATTTTCTCACCAATCCCATGCGTGCAGAACGCTAGAAATTCCTTATCTTTGCACGCTGAAACTACAGACAGAGTATGTTCGAGAATTTGAGTGAAAGGCTGGAAAGGTCTTTCAAGATACTGAAAGGTGAAGGAAAAATCACCGAGATCAATGTCGCCGAGACCGTCAAGGACATCCGCAAGGCCCTGCTGGACGCCGATGTCAGCTACAAGGTGGCGAAGGATTTCTGCAACCGGGTCAAGGACAAGGCCATCGGGGCCAATGTGCTGACGGCGGTCAAGCCGCAGCAGATGATGGTGAAGATCATGCACGACGAGTTGGCCGAATTCATGGGCTCGAGCGCGCAGGATATCAACATCAAGGGGAATCCCGGCATCGTGCTGGTCGCGGGCCTGAACGGTTCCGGTAAGACGACCTTCACCGGCAAGCTGGCGCTCCATATCAAGTCCAAGCGGGGGATGAAGGTGCTCGTCGCCGCGTGCGATACCTTCCGTCCGGCCGCCATCGAGCAGTTGAAGGTGCTCGGCGAAAGCGTGGAGGTCCCCGTCTATACCGAGGAAGGGGAGAAGGATCCGATCAAGATCGCCAAGGATGCCATCGAGAAGGCCCGCCGGGAAGGCTACAGTGTCGTCATCATCGATACCGCCGGCCGTCTCGCCGTGGATGAGCAGCTGATGGATGAGATTTCGGCCCTTCACCGCGCCGTCCAGCCGACGGAGACCCTCTTTGTCGTGGATGCCATGACTGGCCAGGATGCCGTGGAGACGGCCAAGGCCTTCAACGACCGGCTCGACTTCGACGGTGTCGTCCTGACCAAGATGGACGGTGACACCCGTGGCGGTGCCGCCCTGTCGATCAAGGCGGTGGTCGGGAAACCGATCAAGTTCGTCTCTTCCGGTGAAAAGATGGAGGCGCTGGATGTGTTCCATCCCTCCCGCATCGCCGACCGGATTCTCGGGATGGGCGACATCGTTTCCCTCGTGGAAAAGGCCCAGGAGCAGTTCGACGAGCAGCAGGCCCGTGAGCTGAAAAAGAAACTCGCCAAGGACAAATTCACCCTCTGGGACTTCTACGAACAGATCCAGCAGGTCAAGAAGATGGGCAATATCAAGGACCTGGCGTCCATGATTCCGGGCGTCGGGAAGGCCATCAAGGACGTGGATATCGACAATGACGCGTTCAAGGGTGTCGAGGCCATCATCCTGTCCATGACCCCCCAGGAGCGCGAGCATCCCGACATCATCAACGGCAGCCGGCGAAAGCGTATCGCCGACGGCTCCGGGACCTCCCTTCCCGAGGTTAACCGCCTTCTGAAGCAGTTTGAAGGGACCCGGAAGGTCATGAAGACCGCCATGACCGGCAACCTCATGCAGCAGATGAGGGGCATGCGGAGAAAATAAGTTTTGGGAATCCGAAAATTATTCATACCTTTGTATCCCGCTGCGGAATTAGCTCAGTTGGTAGAGCATCAGCTTCCCAAGCTGAGGGTCGCGAGTTCGAATCTCGTATTCCGCTCCAAAACACTCCCTGGGTTTTTATGCAGCGGAGTGTTTTTTTGAATAGAAACCACTTGATTAATATGGATAAGAATATCGCACTTTGCCCCAATGACGTCGTTGCCTTCCTCGGCAAGCGGCCGCAGGATTTCACCCGGGAAGACCTTCTCCGTTTTATTACGGAAAAGGACATCCGGATGGTCGATTTCATGTATCCTGCCGAAGACGGCCGGGTAAAGACCCTGAATTTTACGGTCAACTCCCTCGCATACGCCGAGACCATCCTCTCTGAAGGGGAACGGGTGGACGGCTCCAGCCTTTTCCCTTCCTTCATCGAGGCTGGCAACAGCGACCTCTATGTCATTCCGCGCTACCGGACGGCCTTTGTGGATCCGTTCAACGAGATTCCGACCCTGTGCTTCCTCTGCAGTTTCTTCACCAAGGACGGCGAACCCTTCGAGTGCGATCCCTTCGATACCCTCAGGCGCGCCGGCGAGGCGTTCACCCGCTCGACGGGGATGCGTTTCGAGGCCATGGGCGAACTGGAATACTATGTCATCGCGGAGGAGGATCCGCTCTTCCCGGCGACCGACCAGAAGGGCTACCACGAGTCGGAACCCTTCGCCAAGATGAACGATTTCCGCCGCGCCTGCATGGTCCATGTCGCCCGGACCGGCGGTCAGATCAAATACGGTCACTCCGAGGTAGGGTATTTCTCCCTGGAGGGAAAGATTTATGAGCAGAACGAAATCGAGTTCCTGCCCTGTCCGCTGGACACGGCTGCCGACCAGCTGCTCCTGGCCAAGTGGGTGATCCGGAACCTCGCCTATCAGTGGGGGCTGGACGTGAGTTTCGCACCGAAAATCACCACGGGAAAGGCCGGAAGCGGCATGCACATCCATATGCGCCTGATGAAAGGGGAGCGTAATGCGACCCTCGGAGAGGACGGCCGCCTGAGCGAAGAGGCGCGCCGCGCCATTGCCGGGCTGATGAAGATGGCCCCGTCCATCACGGCCTTCGGCAACAAGAATCCGACGTCCTACTTCCGTCTCGTTCCGCACCAGGAGGCCCCGACCAATGTCTGCTGGGGGGACTGCAACCGTTCCGCCCTGGTCCGCGTGCCGCTGGGCTGGTCCTCCGGCAAGGACATGTGTTCGAAGGCCAATCCTTCCGAGAAGCCGGCACAGATGGACACGACGCTCAAGCAGACGTTCGAAATGCGCTCTCCGGACTGTTCCGCGGATATTTACCAGTTGATGGCCGGCCTTTGCGTCGCCGCCCGGAAGGGACTGGAGATGCCTGCGGAGGAGGCCCTTCGGCTTGCGGAGGAGAAATACGTGGACATGGATATCCACAAGAGCGAGAATGCGGCGAAACTCTCCACGCTGGAGGCGCTTCCGACCTGCTGCGCCGAGTCTGCCGACTGTCTGGAAGCCGTGCGCGCATCCTATGAGGCGGAAGGCGTATTCACGCCGAGGACCATCGACGGGATTCTCCGCGCCCTCCGCTCCCACCAGGACAGCGGCCTTCATGAAGCCGCCCGGAAGGATCCGGATCTGATGCGCCGCCTGGTCGATGAATATTTCTACTGCGGATAAAATGAAAAAACTGCTCCTTTTCGCAGCCGTGGCGCTGCTCTGCCTGTCCTGCCGTCCGGGGCTCCGTGACGGCGAATACACGCTGACCGTCCTTTCCACCAATGATGTCCATTCCACCTGGTTCGATTCGACCTATGTGGGCGGAGGGGTGCGCAAGTCGCTCTTTGCGATGAATACCTATATCGATTCGGTCCGGAAGGCGGACGGAGCGGGAAACGTATTGCTCGTCGATGCGGGAGACTGTCTCCAGGGAGACAATGCGGCCTATTACTACAATTATGTGGACACCCTTTCTCCCCATCTGTTCCCGCGCCTGCTCTCGTACATGAAGTATGATGCGGTGGCGGTCGGCAACCACGACATCGAAACGGGCCATCCGGTGTATGACCGCGTCGCGGTGGACCTGAAAAAGGCCGGAGCGGATTTCCTGGCGGGCAACGCCGTCCGGACGGACAACGGAAAACCGTATTTCCCGCTCTACAAGATGGTCCGCAAGGCCGGGCTCCGGATTGCCGTCCTGGGCTATACGAACGCCAATATCAAGGCCTGGCTGACCGAAGAGATCTGGCGGGGAATGGATTTTCTGAGCATTGCAGACATCATCCAGCGGGACGTGGATTATGTCCGGGAGAAGGAGCATCCGGATGTTGTCGTCGCGACCATGCACTCGGCCTGCGGCCAGGGAGACGGGACCATCCTGGAAGCCGAAGCCCTGGACGCCTTCAACAGCGTCCGCGGGGTGGACTGGTTGATCTGCGGCCATGACCACCGCCCCTATGTCGAGACGCGGGACAGCTGTGCCCTGCTGAATTCCGGCAGCCACAGCCGCTATGTCGGCCACGGAAAGATGTTTCTGACGGTCCGTGGCGGACAGATCGTTTCGAAACGCTTCGTCACCGACCTGATTCCGGTGAAGGCCGAACGGGCGGATACCGCCATGCGGGCCTATTTCCGGAAGGAGTTCGAGGCGGTGCGCGCTTTTACCCTGAAGGAAGTCGGGGTGCTGAATGTCGACCTCCGGACGCGGGATTCCTACCGGGGCATGTCGGCGTACATGAACCTCCTCCATACGGTCTGCCTTGGCTGCGCCCCCGCGGAAATCTCCTTTGCCGCACCCTTGACCTACAATGGCCATATCCGCTCCGGCATCCTGGTCTTCAACGACCTCTTTACGATTTATCCTTTTGAGAATCAGCTTTTTGTCATTAAGATGACAGGGGAGGAGATCCGCCGCTACCTGGAAGCCTCCTACGACCGCTGGATCTATACGGTCGGCTCTGCAGAGGAGACCCTCCTGAAAATCGCCGAGCGGGACGACCCGCGGACCCAGCAGCAAGGATGGTCTTTCGTCAGCCGTTCGTACAACTTTGATTCTGCCGCCGGTATCTGCTACACGGTCGATGTGACAAAACCCTGCGGAGAGCGGGTACGAATCCGTTCGATGGCGGACGGAACCCCCTTCGAAGCGGAGCGTGTGTACTATGTTGCCATGACATCCTACCGCGCTTCGGGCGGCGGCGACCTGCTGAAAGAGGCGGGTATCGCTGCGGACCAGCTTGCCGAACGTACGGTGGAGCGTTATCCCGAGATCCGCAATCTCCTCTATGATTATCTGATGAAAAATGGATCCATCGATCCGGAAGTGATTGGGAATCCCTCTGTGATCGGGACCTGGTCGTTTGTCCCTGCCGCGCTCGCTCAGCGGGCGCTGGACCGGGACATGAAGCGCCTGTTCCGGGATCTTTAGACGCTTTCCACTTGTTTCAGGTCGGACGCTTCACCGACCAGCCAGAGAATGTCGCCGTCCTCGAAAGGGATGGCGACATTGGGTGTATGGAGATTTCCGTCCGCTTTCTCGACACCGACCAGCATGCAGTGCCACTTGTCGCGGAGGCCGCTTTCCGGAAGGGTCTTCCCTTGGAAAGGGGAGTGTGGAGAGACCGGGATGCAACGAAGCTGCATTTCTCCTTCCTCGTCGCTGCCGGTGGGGGAGACGCTGCCTTCCTCCTGGAGGAAGCGGCCAAAGGCCTCCAGCTGGCTGTCGCTGCCGACGGCCTGCAGGCGGTCCTGGGGACAGATCCGGTCTTCTCCCTTGGGGATGTTGATGCGGACCCCTCCGCGGAGGATGGATACGACGTGGATGCCGAAACGCTTGCCGAGCCGCAGTTCAGAGAGGCTCTCCCCGGCCCAGGGAATGTTGGCGGGAATGTCGAAAACCGCCAGATGAAGGTCTTTGGAGAGGAGGCGGGAGGCATATTCGGGTTCCCGGGAACGGAGGTTCTGCCGGAAAGTCGCCTCGATCTGGTGGGAACGCCGCTTGTTGTAGCGGCTGAAGATGATGTAGGTCACCAGGGCGAAAGCCAGGAGGAAGAGCCAGGCGATGGAGATATGGAACAGGCGTCCCAGCACGTAGAGGACAAAGCCGAGGGCAATGCCGATGCGGACCACGATGGACGCCACGAGGGGCGCCCGGTTCGACCGGCTTTCTTCCCAGAGGGTCAGGTACTCCTCGGAACGGTTTTTCTTGATCATGATGGCTCTCAGGAAGGGCGCCATCATAAGAATGATGATGCTGCCCGAGAGGATATGGGCCCAGATGGAGGGCAGCCATTTCTCGGTAAACGGGACGAGCAGCGAAAAGCCGAGGGCGCAGATGGCGATGCAGATGATGCCATGGATGACCGTATTCCGGACAATGGCCACGATATAGTCCTTCCAGAGGCTCTGTTTGGAGGTGGAGGGGCTGTGGACCGTATAATTGTCCAGGAAGGTCTTGGCACGGGCGGGAAGGTGCTTGTACACGAAACCGTAGGAGGGCTCCGCCAGGCGGATCATGTAGGGGGTCAGGAAAATGGTGATGACCGACACGGCGACGACAATCGGGTAGAGGAAATCACTGGTGACGCCGAGGGCCACCCCGAGGGTCGCGATGATGAAGGCGAATTCCCCGATCTGGGTCAGGGAGAAGCCGCAATGCATGGCGGTCTTGAGCGGCTGCCCGGACAGAAGGACGCCGAGGGTGGCGAATAGGAGCTGTCCGATGATGACGGTCAGGGTGATGACCAGGATCGGAAGAGCGTGCTGGGCGATCATGGCCGGGTCCACCATCATGCCGACGGAAACGAAGAAGATGGCGCCGAACAGGTCTTTTACCGGCTTGACGAGCCGCTCGATGTGCTCGGCCTCGATGGTCTCGGCCAGGATGGAGCCCATGATGAAGGCGCCGAATGCGGCGGAAAAGCCGGTTTTGGCCGCGATGACGACCATGCCGAAACACAGCCCAAGGGCGACGATCAGCAGGGTCTCCTCGTTCATCAGTTTCCGGGTCTTTTTCAGTACGAGCGGGATCAGGTACAGCCCGACGACAAACCACAGAATCAGGAAGAAGACGAGCTTGGCGATGGACCCCATCAGCGCCCCGCCTTCGAAGCTGTTCGAAACGGCGATGGTCGATAGGATGACCATCAGCACCACCGCCAGGATATCCTCCAGGATGAGGATGGACATGACCAGCGAGGCGAACTGTTTCCGCTGCAGCCCGAGGTCCTCGAAGGCTTTGTAGATGATGGTGGTCGATGACATGGCGATCATGCCGCCCAGGAAGAGAGCGTCCATCTTCTTCCAGCCGAAGGCCGATCCGACGGTGAATCCCAGGAATATCATCCCGGAAATAATCGTGAGGGCGGCGATGACCGCCGGCCCTCCGACCTTGACGATTTTCTTGAAGGAGAACTCCAGCCCGAGGGCGAAGAGGAGGAAGATGACTCCGATGTCCGACCAGGTGTGGATGCTGGCGGCATCCAGAACCGAAGGGGTCAGGGCAAAGTGGGGACTGGCGATAAAGCCGGCGACGATATAGCCCAGAACGAGCGGCTGCCTGAGTTTCTTGAATACCAGGGTCATCACCCCGGCGCAGATCAGGATCAGCGCAAGGTCGGCAATCAGCGGCTCTATCTCGGACATTTACTTGGCGTAGGCGACGGAACGGGTTTCGCGGATGACGGTAATCTTCACCTGGCCGGGATAGGTCATCTCGTCCTGGATCCGCTTGGCGATTTCGCCGGAGAGGACTTCGGCCTCGCTGTCGCTGACTTCGGCGGCACCGACGATGACCCTGAGTTCGCGGCCGGCCTGGATGGCATAGGACTTCGTGACACCCGGATAGGCGGCAGCGAGATCTTCCATGCCCTTGAGCCGTTTGATATAGGATTCGATGACTTCGCGGCGGGCGCCCGGACGGGCGCCGGAAATGGCGTCGCCGACCAGCACGATGGGCGCATAGAGGGAAGTCATCTCCATCTCTTCATGGTGTGCGCCGATGGCGTTGCAGATTTCAGGCTTCTCCTTGTACTGCTCGGCGAGTTTGGCACCCAGCAGGGCATGCGGCAGGTCCGGATCTTCGTCGGAGACTTTGCCGATATCGTGCAGGAGGCCGGCGCGTTTGGCGATCTTCGGGTTCAGGCCCAGCTCCGAAGCCATGATGGCGCAGATGTTCGCCACCTCGCGGGAGTGCTGCAGCAGGTTCTGTCCATAGGAGGAGCGGTATTTCATCCGGCCGATCAGGCGGACCAGTTCCATGGGCAGTCCGTGGATGCCGAGGCCGATGGTGGTCCGTTTTCCGGTTTCCAGGATCTCATCCTCGAGCTGCTTGCTCACCTTCGCGACCACTTCTTCGATGCGGGCGGGATGGATGCGGCCGTCGATCACCAGCTGGTGCAACGACAGGCGCGCCACCTCGCGGCGGACCGGATCGAAGGCGGACAGCAGGATGGCGTCCGGGGTATCGTCCACGACGATTTCCACACCGGTGGCAGCTTCGAGGGCGCGGATATTGCGGCCTTCCCGGCCGATGATCCGTCCCTTGATCTCGTCATTGTCGATCGGGAAGGTGGTGACCGCGTTCTCGATGGCCGTTTCCGTCGCGGTGCGCTGGATGGTGTTGATGACGATGCGCTTGGCTTCCTTGGCGGCGTTCAGCCGGGCCTCGTCCATGCAGTCGTTCATATAGGCCTGGGCCTGGGTCCGGGCTTCCGCTTTCATGGATTCCAGCAGCTGGGTCTTGGCCTCCTGGGCCGACATGCCGGCGATGGTCTCGATCTGGCGGATGGCCTGGTCGCGGAGTTTCTCCGCCTCCTCTTCCTTGAATTTGAGCGATTCCTGCTGGCCTTTGAGGCTGCTCTTGATCTGCTCGTTCTCTTTCATCTTGCGCTCCAGGTCGGCGAGCTTCTGGTTCCAGGTATTCTCTTTCTGTTTGACGCGGGATTCGGCTTCCCGGACCTGGTTGTTGCGTTCGTTGATCGTCTTGTCGTGCTCGGCCTTGAGGGAAAGGAACTTTTCCTTGGCCTGGAGAATCTTCTCGTTCTTGATCTTCTCTCCTTCGATTTCGGCTTTTTCGAGAATCTCGTCCCGTTTGCCTTTCAGAATCGATTTACGCACCAGTATGTAAAGGGCGAGGGCGATGGCCGCACCCGCGACAAATCCGATGACAAGGTATAGTACAGTATTCATATATATATTGTTTTAATAACGTCCTTGAGAAAAAAAAGCCGTCAGCACCGTCGTCAGAAAATCTTAAAAATAAGATTTGAGTTCCATCCGGTTTCTGATATCCCACTACTGCGATGGGCCCGTCATACCCGGCTTGAGTCAACTCGGAACGTTGAAACGTGTTGTTTTCAGCAGGGGTGCCTGACGGCTTAATTAATGTTGGTCGAGATATTGACCGAGCTGCTTAAAGAGTGCCGATACATCCTCGCGGGAGCGGCTGGATTCCAGCTGAGCCTCGATGCGGCCGATGCTTTCGTTCAGGGCGACCATGGACATCAGTTCAATCGGCGGGGTGCCGACGAACTTCCGGACCAGTTCATCATAGCGGCGGTTCACACTGTCCGCGGCCAGACGGAAAACCCGCTCCTTTTCCGGAGTGGCTGCCGTCAGGCTGTACGAGCGTTCGCCGATTTTGATGTTGACCTTCTGTCCCATCCCGTTTTAGTTTTCCAGCCAGGAGATGCATTTATTGATCTCCCGGAGCAATGTATCGATTTTTTCTTTCGCCGCGGTGGGGTCTCCGCCGGCGGTGAAGGCATCTGTAAGCTTCCGGCTTTCTATCTCGGACAACAAGTCCTCAATCTGTTTCCGGTAGGTTTGATTGGCATCTTTGCAGGCACGTAACTCATCGCGGAGGGTCTGGTTCTCCGCTTTCTCAGCCTCGTAGCGGGCAATCAGCTTTTCGATTTGTTTTCTCAGATCTTCCAGCATCGCCAATTGTTGTACCTAATCCCTGCAAAGTTAAGAAAAAATTTTAATATGGAAAAGAGTTTTTCTTATCATTTTTACAAGGATGCGATAAGGCGCGTGAACAGGCGGGTCATCTTGTCCGCGGCTGCGTCAGCGGCCCGTACGATGGCTTCTCCGTCCGTGGTATATTCCTCATCATCCGACGAGGGAGCGACGTCCGTGATGACGGACATCCCGAAGACCGGGATGCCGCTGTGCCGGGCGACGACGACCTCCGAGGTCGTGGACATGCCGACGGCATCCGCGCCGATCAGCCGGAAGTACTTGTATTCGGCCGGCGTTTCGTAGCAGGGGCCGGAGCAGGCGACATAGACGCCTTTGCGGAGGAGGATGTCCTCCTCGGCGGCGATCGCTTCCGCGCGGCGGATCAGTTCCGGGTCGTAGGGACGGGTCATGTCCGGGAAACGCGGTCCGAAATCGTCCAGGTTCGGCCCGATCAGGGGATTGGGTATCAGGTTGATATGGTCCTTGATGATCATCAGGTCGCCGACCTTGTAGGAGAGGTTGGTGGCGCCGGCGGCATTGGACACGAACAGCGTGCGGATGCCGATGACCTTCATCAGCCGGATGGGGAGGACGACCATCTCCATCGGATAGCCTTCATAATAATGGATCCGGCCCTGCATGGCGATGACGCACTTCCCGCCGAGCTGCCCGATGATGAAATTGCCTTTGTGACCGATGGCGGTCGAAACGGGGAAGCCCGGGATGTCGCGGTAGGGGATGACGAGGGGATCCTGGATGTGGTCGGAGAGTTTGCCGAGTCCGCTGCCGAGGACGATGCCTACTTCGGGCTGGCGTCCTTCCAGACGGCTCTGAACATATTCGGATGCGGCGTAAATGGTTTCTAAGGTGTTCATAGTGCTTCAATCTCGCGTATAACGTTCCGGGCTCCTTCGAGAATCTCTTCTTCGTGGGGGACATGGCGATTCCGCATGACCAGGCGGCCGCCGACGATGACCGAGGAAATGACATCGCTGTGGGCGGCATAGATCAGATTCGCGAGGAAACTGCCCGGAGACAGGAAATAGGTATTGTCCAGATCGACCAGGCTCAAGTCCGCCAGCGCCCCTTCCCGGATGACGCCGCTCTCCAGCCCCAGCGCACGGGCGCCGTTGACGGTGGCGCAGTCCATCAGTTCACCCAGGGGCATCTCCCGCGGGTCGTTCCGCCAGGCTTTCTGGAAGAGGGCCGTCGTCTTCATCGTCTCGAGCAGGTCAAGGCTGTTGGACGAGGCTGCGCCGTCCGTTCCCAGGCAGACATTGGCCCCGGCGTCCCGCAGTTCGTTGTAGCGGAAGTGGTAGCCGGAGGAGAGTTTTGCGTTGGAATTGATGTTGTGGACGCAGTGGACACCCCGCTTGCCGAGGATTTCGACATCGTCGTCGCTCAGGCAGAGGCAGTGTGCGGCAATGACATGCGGTCCGAGCACGCCCAGGCGGTCGAAATAGGCGGTCGGGGAGAGGCCGTCATGGGCCTTGCGGCAGTCCCGGTCTTCCAGCGGTGTTTCGGCGAGGTGCATGTGGACCTTCAGTCCATGTTCGAGGGCAAAACGGTTGGCCCAGAGGATGTTCTCTTCGCTGACGGTATAAACCGAATGGATGCCGACACAAAGGCCCGGCTCGCCTTCCCAGCCCTTGGAACGCTCGTAGAGGGCTTCGAAAGCCTTCCGCTGGCGCGCGGCCATCTCGGCGTTGTGGCTGTCCAGGAAGACAAAGGCAATCCGCGGACGGAGACCCATCTCCAGGGCCGCTCTCCGGGACTCGGGGGCGAACCAGTACTGGTCGTTGAAGGTGGTGGTACCGCCCTTGAGCATCTCCAGGCAGGCCGCCCTGGTCGCGTGGTAGATGAATTCCCGGTCCACTTTCGCTTCGATTTTCCAGATCCGCTCCAGCCAGTCATACAGGCACAGGTCTTCATGGATCCCCCGAAGGAGGATCATCGCGGCATGTGTGTGCATGTTGATGAAGCCCGGAATAACGGCCTGGTGGCTTCCGTCGATGATTTCGGTCCCGGGGGGAACCGGAATCGGGGAAGGGCTGATGCGGCGAATGCGCTCACCCTCAATGAAAATGTTGGTCCGTCGGTCGTCGAGGAGAATGTTCTGAAGCAGGATCATGGGCGGATAGGTTCAAAAAAAACCGGCATGGCAGGCCGGTTTCATCTCAGAGTTCTTCAAAGTCCACATCCGAGTAGCCGCCTTCGTCGTGGCGGGTCTCCGTGAAGGGCTGGTCCTTGAGGAGGGTTTCCTTAATGTATTTGACAGCTTCGTCAAGTCCTTCGGAGAATTTCTCGAAGTCTTCCTTATACAGGAAAATCTTGTGCTTGTCATACACATAGGTGCCATCCGGATTCTGCCGCCGCTTGCTCTCGGTGATGGTCAGATAGAAGTCGTTGTTACCTTTCGTGGATTTGACATCGAAGAAGTATGTACGCTTTCCGGCACGAACCGGCTTCGAGTACACGTCCTCCGCATTGCGCTCCCGGGAATAACCCCTTTCGAAATCTTCACTATACATAGCTTTTTCGATTTTTAATTGTCCACAAATGTAGGAAAATAATTTAATAAACACTAACTTTGCGAAGAATTTTTGTATCATCAGCCAGTTATTTGAAATATGCTCAACAGAAGAATTCTCAGAATCAAGGCTTTCAAAGAGTTATATGCCTGTGCCGAGAACCCGGGAAAGAGCCTGAAAGAAGCCCTTGCCGACCTGGATGCCTCCATGGAGGCGACACGGGATCTGTATCTGCTGATGCTGTCCATCATTCCTCCGCTGACCGCCGAGGCCTCGCGCCGCATTGAGGCCGCCCGCGGCAAGTTCAACCCGACCGAGGAGGATCTGAACCCCAATCTGAAATTTGTCCGGAATAGTCTCTCGCCGCTACTGGAGGACGACCCGGATTTCAGGAAAATCATCGAGAAGAAAAAAATCTCCTGGGACCAGTATGATGTCTTCCTGCACGATTTGTACGAATCGGTAAAGACAAAGCCCTGGTACCAGGCATATATGGAAAGCCCGGAGCTGTCCCTCGCCGAAGATGTCCGGCTTTTCAAGAAGATGTATGAGGAGGAATTCGAAGACAGCGACGCGCTTGCCGCCATCCTGGAGGACCTGAATATCCGCTGGACGGACGACCTGGGCTATGTGCTCGGTTTCATCATCCGGGACCTCGACGATATCGCACGGACGGGTCGCTGGAGACTGCCTCCGCTGGTGAACAGTGACCTGCTCATCCGCCAGGGCAAGAAGGCGGACAGCGACCTCCGCTTTGTCCGGACCCTGCTCGAAACCGCCGTGGGAAACTACCCGCAGTATGAGAAAATGATCGCTGCGCTGGTGTCCCGCTGGGACAGCGACCGCCTGTACACGACGGATGTGGTCCTGATTGCCCTCGGTCTTTCCGAGGCCGTCTGTTTCCCGGAGATACCGCTTCGGGTGACCATTAATGAATATGTAGAAATATCCAAGTTTTACTCCACGCCCAAGAGCGGCAGTTTCGTAAACGGTCTGCTGGACCGCCTGATCAAACAGTTCGCCGCTGAGGGAAAAATCAACAAAAACTAAACAATGAATACGCTTTTTATCCTTCTCCAAGCCGCCCCTGCCCAGGCTCCGCAGAGTGGTTCCTGGTCCATGTGGGTCATGCTGGCCGTCATTTTCGTGATCATGTGGCTTTTCATGATCCGTCCGCAGCGCAAGCAGCAGAAAGAGCTGCAGGCCTTCCGCGACGGCCTTAAGAAAGGCGACAAGGTCGTGACCGTCGGAGGTATCTACGGCGAGATTGTCGAGGTCAATGAAAAGACCGCGCTGATCCGCGTGGACGGCGATACGAAGCTCCGTGTGGACAAGCAGGGACTCGTTCGCGACAACTCCGACATGCAGCAGTAGTAGAGATGGCCCGCCGCACAGGCAGATTCCGCCGGTTTTCCCTGGGCGGAAGGGATGGAATCGTACTGGTTCTGTCTCTTCTGCTTTCTTCGCTTGTGTGGCTGCTGACCAATCTCTCGAACAGTTATGCCGGACTGGTCAGCGTTCCGGTCATCGCCGAATGCAGCATCGACGGCCACAGCGCCCAGTCCTCCAACCGTGCGCTGGTGACGGCCCGCTGCCGGACCTCCGGCTTTTCCCTGCTGCGCTCCCAGAGCCGGAAGGAACGCCAGCCGGTAAGGGTCCGCATCGACCGGGGGGACCTGCATTATGCCGGACACGACGAGTACCTGCTGACCGGTTCTGCCAAGAATTCCTATGTCGGCCGTATTTTCGGGGAAGAAACGGTGGTGGAGGCCTTTGTAACCGACACGCTGTCCTTCATTTTCCCCTCAGAGAATCACAAACGGGTCCCGGTAGAGCCGCTGATCCAGCTGAACTACCGTTCCCAGTACATGAACGCCGCCCCGCTCAAACTCCGTCCCGATTCGGTGACCGTCTATGGCGAAGCGGCCCGCCTGGAACAGGTGGACCACGTTTCGACCCAGCGGCTGAATCTGTGGGACATCCATGAATCCCAGCACGGAACCCTGCGGCTCAGTAAGGTCAAAGGACTCCGGCTGTCGACGGAGGATGTGAATTATGAACTGGAGGTTTCTCGCTATGTTGAACTGAGTACTCAGGTGGGGGTCGAAGTCTGGAATGCACCGGCCGGCCATCACCTGCAGGTCTTTCCTCCGACGGCGCGGGTGGTGCTTCGCTGCGCGTTCCCCATCGGGAGCGACCCGCTTTCCCGTTTCAAGCTCTATATCGACTGGCGCGATTTCAATGCCTCCCTGTCCGGCCGCTGTGTTCCCCATACCTTGCGCCTGCCCGCCGGAGTGCTGGACTGCCGGATCGAGCCGGAAGTGTTCGACTGTATCGAGGACAACGGATGAAGACGCTGATTATATCCGGCGGTATCGGCAGCGGCAAGTCCGTCGTTGCCGCCATCGTGAGGAAACGGGGGATTCCCGTTTATGACTGTGACGGCCGCGCCAAAGCGCTCTACGACGAGGTCCCCGGCCTGCTCGAGACCCTGGAAGATCGGCTGGGCTGCGGTCTCCGCCAGAAGGACGGCTCTCTGGACCGTCCGGCGCTTGCCGGAAGGATTTTTTCGGATTCCCGGGCCCGCGAGGCTGTTGAAGCGCTGCTGTATCCGGCCCTGCTGGAGGATTTCAAGGCCTGGCGCGCTTCGCGCAGTGAGCGCCTCGTCGCCCTGGAGTCGGCCGTGATTCTTTCCAAACCCCTCTTTGATGGAATTGGAGACGTCATTATCTGGGTGGATGCGCCGGCCAAGATCCGCCTTTCTCGTGTCCGCTTCCGGGATGGCCTTTCTGAGGATGCCGTGCTTTCCCGCATGCGGTCCCAGGAGGACCTCTCTTCGCGGGCCGACTATATCATTTACAACGAAGGAACCCTGTCCGATTTGGAGGTACAAGTCGGAAACATCATTGACCACTTATGAAATCCTTGCTTCTGACCCTTCTCCTGGCGGCCCTCCCGGGACCGACCATGACCTGGACGCCCGAACTTCGACCGACCGCCGACGGCTATGAGCTGGTCTTGACCGGCGAGGTCCAGGAAGGCTATTATACCCATCCGATGCGTATTCCGCATGCAGGCGTCTCACTGAGTCTGGAGACCGAAGGCGTCGAGGCGGCTGGGGATCCGGCCGAAGCGTATACGCCCTCTGATTACAAGGGCGAGGAGGTCGTCTCGGGAACCTATGTGCTCCGCCAGGGACTGAAGATAGGCGCGAAAGCCTCCGAGGTGAGAGGAAACGTACGCTGGAGTGCCTGCAGCGGAGATGACTGCTTTCCGCCCGAGGAGTTTGCGTTTGGTTTACCCGTTCCCCGGACAGCTTCCGGGGGGCTGTGGGGACTGATCCTGGAAGCCATTCTCTGGGGACTTCTGATGCTGCTGACCCCCTGTGTGTTCCCGATGGTCCCGATGACCGTGTCTTTTTTCCTCAAGCAGTCCGCTTCGCCCGCCCGCGGGCGTTTCCGGGCCTTGATGTACGGGCTGTTCATCGTCCTCCTCTACACGGTCCCTGTCTGCGTCATCATCGGGGTGACCTGGATGGTGGGCGGTTCGGCTGTCACGGCGGACATCTTTAACTGGCTTTCGACCCACTGGCTGCCGAACATTCTTTTCTTCCTTGTCTTTATGGTGTTCGCCGCCTCTTTCTTCGGTGCTTTTGAAATGGTCCTTCCATCTGGATGGACCACGAAAGCAGACGAGGGAAGCGGCCGGAAAGGGCTTGCCGGCGTATTTTTCCTGGCGCTGACCCTGGTCCTGGTAAGTTTCAGCTGTACGGGGCCCATCGTGGGGACCGTCCTGATCAAGAGCACCCAGGGCGAATTCTGGACGCCGATGGTGACCATGCTCGCGTTCAGCATCGCTTTCGCGCTGCCCTTTGTCCTGCTGGCCTTTTTCCCGTCCATTCTGAATAAACTGCCCCGCAGCGGCGGCTGGCTCAACAGCGTCAAGGTCGTCCTGGGCTTCATTGAAATCGCCCTCGGCCTGAAATTCCTCTCTACGGCGGACCAGACCTATCACTGGCATATCCTGGACCGGGAAGTTTACCTGGCCATCTGGATTGTCTGTTTCACCCTGCTGGGACTGTATTTGCTGGGCAAGATCCGCTTCAAGCACGATGAGCCCCTGGCCTATCTCTCGGTGGGGCGGCTCTCGCTCGTCATCGCGGACTTCGCCTTCGTCGTCTATTTGCTTCCGGGCATGTGGGGCGCCCCGCTGAAGGCCCTCAGCGGCTATCTGCCGCCGCTGGAGACCCAGGATTTTGTCCTGGGAGCCGCACCGCAGCATCCGGTAGAGGAGGCGCCCCTCCTCCCTTCCGAGGTCAGCCTGCCGCACGGTCTCTCCGGCTTTACGACGCTGGAAGACGGTCTTGCGGCCGCGGCCTTTTCCGGGAAGAAAGTATTTGTGGACATTACCGGGCACGGCTGTGTCAACTGCCGTGAGATGGAGGCCCGGGTCTGGAGCGATCCCGAGGTGCTCCGCCGGCTGAAGGAGGACTATGTCATCGTGGCCCTTTTCGTCGATGACAAGACGCGTCTTCCGGAAAGCGAATGGGTGAGGACCGAATCCGGATCCATCCTGAAGGACATCGGCCGGGTCAATTCCCATCTGGTGATGGAGCGTTTCGGCGTCAACTCGCAGCCGAACTATCTCATCTTGGACCCAGACGGGTCCATACTCCGCGGCCCCCGCGGCTACAGCCTGGACATCCCCGCCTTCGTGGACTTCCTGACCTTCTAAGCAAAAGAGACCGGCCCTCATGGACCGGTCTCCTTCTTTGTGGAGCATAGGGGGGTCGAACCCCTGACCTCCAGATTGCGAACCTGGCGCTCTACCAACTGAGCTAATACCCCGAAACGGACTGCAAAAGTACAACCTTTTCGCTGTTTTTGCAAGTCCTTTTGTAAAAAAATGTCTTTTACTTGACGAACTGGGCTGTCAGCTGTTCGATCTTGGCGGCGGCATCGTCGCCGCGGGCACCGAAGTAGAACTTGATTTTCGGCTCGGTGCCGGAAGGGCGGACAGACACCACGTCGCCGGCCTCATTGAAGAACTGCAGCACATTGGATTTCGGCAGGCCCGTCTTTTCCGGCAGGTTGTAGTCGATGACCTTCGCGAGCGGACTGCCTGCAATTTCCTTCGGTGGACAGGCGCGGTAGTCTGCCATGATCCGCTGGATCTCTTCGGCACCGCTCTTCCCCTTGCGGACGATATAGACCATCTTCTCCACATACAGGCCGTATTCCTTGTACACCTTCTGGAGCAGCTGCCAGAGCGTCAGGCCCTGGTCGGCGGCCCAGGCGGCACATTCGGCGATGGCACAGCCGGCGACCTGCGCGCATTTGTCGCGCACGAATTCGCCGAGGTTGAAGCCGTAACTCTCTTCTCCGCCGCAGATAAATTCGCCCTTGCCTTCCTGCTGTTTGACAATCTCGGCAATGTACTTGAAGCCCGTCAGGACGTTGTAGCATGGCACGCCGAAGCGCTTGCAGATGGCGGCAATCAGTTCGCTGGTGACGATGGTCTTGACACAGTACTGGCGGCCGTCGAGCTTTCCAAGCTCCTTCCAGCGGGTCAGGATATAATAGGTCAGCATGGACCAGGTCTGGTTGCCGGTCAGCTGGACCATCTTTCCCGCGTCGTCCCTGACGGCGATGCCGAGGCGGTCAGCGTCCGGGTCGGTGGCGAGCACGAGGTCGGCGCCGGTCTGCTCGGCCTTCTCGATGGCCATCTTCATCGCGGCCGGCTCCTCCGGGTTGGGGGAGACGACGGTCGGGAAGTTGCCGTCGTTGACGTCCTGCTCGGGGACATGGATGATATCCTTGAAGCCGATCCGTTCCAGGGCCTGGGGCATCAGGCGCACGCCGCAGCCGTGCAGCGGGGTGTAGACAATCTTCAGGTCCTTGTGCCGGGCGACGGATGCGGGGGAGAGCATCAGGGACGTGATATCCCTCAGATAGGCCTCATCGACCTCCGCGCCCATCATTTTGATCTCGGCGGGGACGGTGCCGGGAACCGGGGCGAAGCGCACGTCGGCGGGATCGGTGATTTTGGCCACCTCGGCCACGACGTCCTTGTCCACGGGCGCGGTAATCTGTCCGCCGTCGGACCAGAAGACCTTATAGCCGTTGTACTCCTTGGGGTTGTGCGAGGCCGTGACCATGATGCCGGCCGTGGCTTTTTTCATGCGGATGGAATAACTCAGCTCCGGGGTCGGACGCAGCGCGTCAAAGAGCCAGACTGAGATGCCGTTGTTGGCGAGGACTTCGGCGCTGATCCGGGCGAAGATCGCGGAATTGTTGCGGGCGTCGTAGGAGATACAGACGCTGCTTTCTCCTTGGACATGGGCCTTGATGTAGTTGGCCAGGCCCTGCGTGGCCATTCCGACCGTGTATTTGTTCATCCGGTTGGTGCCTGCGCCCATAATGCCGCGAAGGCCGCCGGTCCCGAATTCCAGCGTCTTGTAGAACGCATCTTCGAGCGCGACGGGGTCTGTGTCCATCAGGTGTTTGACTTCGGCCTTGGTTTCGGCGTCGAAGTTTCCGTTGAGCCAGTTTTCGGCGACGGCTTGATACTGTTTCATATGCTTGGGTTGGTTATCGTTTCCAATTCACAAATATAAAGAATATTGTGTATTTTTGCAATGCAATATGACTTTCGGTGATTTCATATCCCTCCATGACGGAGACGATCCGCTGCGGCTGCTGCTGTCGCGGGAGCGTTACCCGGACATGGACATGGAGCTGGTCGCCTCGACGCTTCAGGTGCGGCGGCGTCTCCGGACCAAAGTGCCTGAATGGTATGCCCATCCTTCCCTGAAGTATCCTTCCCGTCTCTCGGGCGAGCAGTGCAGTTCCACGGAGACGGCCCGTTACAAGGCGGCGCTTCTGTATGAGGCCGTGGCACAAGGGTTGGCAACCGCCTCCGCTTCGCTCCGGCCCCTCCCATCGCAGGCGATGGGCCCCTCCCTCTTACAAGGCCGAGGGTGGCCATGGGCTGCCAACCCTTGTGCCACAGCCTTCAGGGTGGCCGATTTGACTGGGGGACTGGGGGTGGACAGCTGGGCGTTCTCCGAGGTGGCATCCGAGGTCCTGTACAATGAGATGCAGGCGCCGCTGATGGAGGCGGTGCGCGACAACTTCCGGGAACTGGGCGTGGAAAACGTCATTTTCCGAAGCCGGGAAGTCACCCCGGGGAGTGTGGCGGAGGTACTGGGGGACTTCTCGCCGGATGTAATCTATCTGGACCCCGCCCGGAGGGCCTCGGGCGGCCGCAAAGTCTTCCTCCTGGAGGACTGCTTGCCGGCGGTCTTGCCGCTTCTTCCGGAATTGTTCCGCTATTCGCGCCGGGTCCTTCTGAAACTCTCTCCGATGGCGGATCTGACCCTGCTGAGACGGCAGCTTCCCCATATCCGGGAAATCCATGTCGTTGCGGCGGAAGGGGAGTGCAAGGAGCTGCTTCTGCTCCTGGACCGGGAGTCGGACGCTGCGCCCAGGCTCTACGTCCGGGAGGATGGCGGTGTGCTGGGAATCCCTTCAGATGCAGATGCCGCGCCCTGTTATGCCGCCCGCAGCGATGTGCAGGGCTATCTCTTCGAACCCGGAAAAGCCCTCTCCAAGGCTGGTGCTTTCGACCTTCCCTGCCGCTATGGGCTGCGCTGCCTCGGCGTCAACACCCATCTGTACTGCGGCCCGGCGCCGGTGGATGCGCTGCGCCCCTTTGGGAAATGGTTCGCCATCCAGGAGGTCTCCCATCTGGATAAACGCAGTCTCCGGGAACTGGGACGCCGCTATCCCGAGGCAGAGGTGACCGCCCGGAATATCTCGCTCTCGTCCGAGCAGCTCAGACGACGCCTTGGCTGCCGCTCCGGAGGCAGCGTCCACCTGTTCGGCGCGCGGCTGGACGAAGGCGACGAGCAGTTGCTGCTGACCCTCCGGCGGCTTTAGATTTGCTTGTTTTAAAAATAGTTTATAAATTTGCCGCCCCAAAAGATTGAAACTTTTAAGTAATAATTATGAAAAAGCTTATGATTCTTTCGGCGATGGCTCTGGTGAGCCTGAACCTTTCCGCCCAGATTTATGTGGGTGGCGGCCTGGGTGTGGATTTCAACGGTAAGACGACCAACACGACGAGCGTAGCCGGTACGGCCGTCACGACCACGACTCCTGGCAACTTCTCTGTTTCCCTGAAGCCGAATGTCGGTTACATCCTTTCTGACAAGCTTTCCGCCGGTGCCCGCCTCGGAATTGAACTCGGTCCGAACTGGAAAAACGATGACCTGAAGACCGCCCACTCCGAATTCGCTGTCGGTATCAACCCCTATGCCCGTTACAATGTCTTTTCCTTTGGAAAATTCGGCATCGCGGCTGAAGGCGGCCTGTCTTTCGTCCTGGATAAGGAAACGGATGTGAACGATCTCATGGGAAAAACGGTCAAGGACTTCAACACCGGGACCACTCTTTCCGTGTATGTAAAGCCGGTTCTGACCTACGCCCTCGATGATCACTTCACCCTGGAGGCGGATCTGAATTTCTGCAACCTGGCTTTCAACATGACGAACTCGAAGCAGACCAACTCCGAGGATTCCGACTATACGAAGCAGTCCAACAGTACGTTCGCCCTGGGTGCTGACAGCAGCAATGTTTTCAACCTGGGTGTCCTCAACGTCGGTTTCACCTACAAGTTCTAAGCGCATCCCTCATCCAGATAAAAACCGGTCGGAAGGCCGGTTTTTTCTATTTTCCCAGTTCCGGGAAAGCGCGGCACCATGGCGTCAGGGGGCATTCGGCGCACTTCGGGGAGCGGGCTGTGCAGACGTAGCGTCCGTGCAGGATCAGCCAGTGATGGGCCCTGGCCCTGCGGTCCTCGGGAATGTGCCGTTCCAGGTCTTTCTCGACTTCGTAGGGGGTCTTGCCGTCGGAAAGGCCCAGGCGGTGAGAGACCCGGAAGACATGGGTGTCCACGGCAATGACCGGCTTGTCATAGACGATGGAGGCAATCACGTTGGCGGTCTTCCGGCCGACGCCCGGGAGCGACATCAGCTGATCGATGTCCGAGGGTACTTCACTGCCGAAATCGGCCACGAGTCTTCGGGCCATCTCAATCAGGTGCCGGGCCTTGGCATTGGGGTAGGAGACGCTTTTGACATAGGGATAAACCTCGTCGAAACCGGCCTCAGCGAGGGATTCCGGCGTCGGAAAGCGTTCGAAAAGAGGAGGGGTCACCAGGTTGACCCGCCGGTCGGTACACTGGGCGGAGAGGATGACGGCGACGAGCAGCTGGAAAGGATCCCCGTAGCGGAGTTCGGTCTCGGCGATGGGCATGTTCTCCTCGAACCAGGAGACGATGCTTCCGAAGCGCTGGGCGCGTGTCATGGCCTTTCCCCGCTGGTGCGGTACATCGCTGCCGAAATCTCCGTGCAACGTTCGTCGATGCAGGTGAAGATGCGTCCGGGATAGCGCTCGAAAATGGACTGGTTGTGGGTGACCATCACAATCGCCGTTCCCGCGGCATTCAGCGCGCACAGCAGCTGGAGGATTCCGTCCGCCGTGTCCCCGTCCAGGTTGCCGGTCGGTTCGTCCGCCAGGATGACCTGGGGGCGGTTCAGCAGGGCGCGGGCGATGGCGATGCGCTGCTGCTCGCCGCCGGAGAGCTGGTGCGGCATCTTATGGGCCTTGGTGGCCATTCCGACGGCCTCCAGCACCTCCTGGATGCGCTCGTCGATCTCTTCGCGCTTTTTCCATCCGGTTGCGCGGAGGACAAAGGAAAGGTTGTCGCTGACGCTGCGGTCCATCAGCAGCTGGAAGTCCTGGAACACGACCCCGAGCGAGCGGCGGAGGTAGGGGACCTCGCGCGGACGAAGCTGCCTGAGGTCGAAGCCGCAGACGCGGCCTTCCCCGCTGTGGAGGGGATTTTCGGCCATGATGGTCCGGATGATGGACGTTTTTCCGGTGCCGACTTTTCCGACGATATAGACGAAATCGCCTTTGGCGATGTCCATGTCAAGACCATAGACGACGACATGGTCGCCGGCCTCGATGTCTGCTCCGCTGAAGTGAATGAGTGAATCCATATCAAATAAACGCTCTGGCTTACAAAGATAATCAGATTTTTTTGTATTTTTGTAAAATTAACCAAGTGAGAAGATGAAACGAATTGTCTCGACCCTTGCGGCCCTCTCCATATCCTTGCTTTGTCTGGCCCGTCCGGAGGATGTGACCAAGGCCATCCGGCTCTACGAGGCCGGCATGTATGCCGAAGCGGCGGCCCTGCTGGAAGGAGAAAGCGGCGCGAAAGCGGCGGCCTACCGCGCACTGTGCGCCCTGGCGGCGGATACGGAAAACGCGTCCGAGCGGACCCGCTCCTACCTCGCCCGCTATCCGGAGGACATCCTGGTTCCGCAAGTGCGCTTCGCCTGGGGAGGGTGGCTGTTTGACCGGCAGCATTACGAAGAAGCCGCGGCGCAGCTGATGCGGATTTCCACCGGGGATCTCTACGCTTCCCAGATGAGCGAGTATCTCTACAAGAAAGGCTACAGCGCTCTCAAGAGCGGTGATGGGGAGCGGGGACGGAATTTCCTGAACCAGTGCCAGCGCGAAACCCGTTCGGACTACACGGCCCCTGCGCAGTATGCGCTGGGCTATGACGCCTATTCCGCCGGCCGTTTCCGCGAGGCCATCCGCTGGTTCGACGAGGCCAAAGGGGATCCGCGATTCACGCAGATCGCGAATTATTACATCTTCGAATGCCGCTTCAACGAGAAAGAGTACCAGTGGGTCGTGGACCATGGCGAAGCCCTCTATGACAAAGTCCCCGCCGACCGCCAGCCCCATATGGCCCGCCTCATGTCGGAGGCCTACCTCGTGCTGGGCGACAGGGAGAAGGCGGCCAGTTATTATCTCAAGCAGCTGGAGCGCCGGGGCGAGAAGACCCGTTCGGACTATTTCTACGCCGGTAGCGTCCTGTATGCGGCGGAAGACTGGCAGGGCGCCGTCGACAATTTTACACAGATGGGACAGCGGGCGGATTCGCTGGGCCAGGTGGCTTCTTACCAGATGGGCCACAGTTATATCCACCTGAAGAACAAAGTGGCGGCCCTTGCCGCCTTCAAGGAGGCCGCAGAGCAGACTTACAGCCCGGATATCCAGGATGATGCGGCCTACAACTATGCCAAGCTGGCCTTTGACCTGAACGGGGATACGGCCGCCTTCGACGACTACATGCACCGTTTCAACGCCTTCTCCAAAGGCGACCAGATCTATAGTTATATCGCCATGTCCGCTCTCCAGAAACACGACTACGAGGCGGCGGTAGCGGCGTATGACCATATTGACGAACTGGAGAGCGGCATGCGCTCGAACTACATGAAGGCCTATTTCCTCCGGGCCGTGGAACTGATGGAGAGCGGTTCCTACCGCGGGGCCATCCCGCACCTCAAGGCGGCGTCCTACTATTCGTCCAAGCAGGATCCCTTCAACCAGCTCGCCCGTTACTGCCTCGCGGAGTGCTATTACCGCGACGCCCGTTACCAGGAGGCCCGCTCCATCCTGACCGACCTGTACAACCGGACCGCGCTGAACGGCAAGCCCGAAGGGGAGCTGATCTCCTACCAGACGGCCTACACCTATTTCGCGGAAGGGGATTATGCCCACGCCCGGAAATGGTTCGAAAACTATCTGGAAGGTCCCCATGATGCCCATGGCGCCGATGCCGAAACCCGGATCGGGGACTGCTATTTCTACGAGAAAGACTATCCGACGGCCATCCGTGCCTACGAAAGGAAACTGAACGACTATCCGGATCCCGACGACATCTATCCGGCCTACCGGGCCGGTGTGGCCTGCGGCCTGATCCGGGATTTCCAAGCCAAGGCGAATTTCCTGGAGCGGGTCAAGCAGGCCCGTCCGGAAGTGCCGTATTACAGCGAGGCAATGTACGAACTGGGCCGCTCCTATGTCGCCATCGGCGAAGAGGACGATGCCATCCGTACTTTCCGGACCCTTCGTTCCAACACCAAGGACCCGGAATATGCCTCCCGTTCGCTGCTGGAACTGGGCATGATTGCCCGGAACCGCGGCGATGACCAGGCGGCCCTCGGCTATTACAAGCAAGTCGTCGACGAGCAGGGGAGTCACAGCGAGGACGCCCTCCTGGCCATCGAATCGCTCTATCAGACCCGACAGGATCCCGAAGGCTACCTCGCCTATGTCAACCAGCTGGGGGACAAAGCCCATCGCAGCGAGGCCCAGAAGGAGAAGGTGTATTTCTCCACGGCCGAGCAGATTTTCCTTGCCGGGGACTATGCCAAGGCCTCCAAGACACTCCAGTCTTATCTGGAACAGTATCCGACCGGCGCCCATGCCGGCGAAGCGGAATTCTACCTGGCGGAAAGCTGCCGTCTCTCCGGAGAGAAGGAACGGGCGGCCGACCTGTATGAAAAGGCCCTGCAGGATGGTCTGGACGGTTCTTTTGCCGAATCGGCCCGCCTGCGTTTTGCCGACCTGCAGTATGAACTCGGCAATTATGGCAAGGCTTATGGTTCGTACCTGGCCCTGCAGGAAAGTGCCCGTCTGGAGGCTAACCGGGAAGCGGCCCGGCGCGGGATGATGCGTTCCGCGTTCCGCGCCCGTGAGTATCCGGACGCGGCTGAGGCAGCCCTTTCGCTGCTGCCCAAGGCCCAGGGTGACGACCTGCGGGAAGTGCGCTATATCCTGGCCAAGTCCTATCTCGGCTCCAGCCAGCGCGAAAAAGCCCTGCCGCTGCTGGAGGAGCTTGCGAAAGAGCCTTCCCTGGCGGAAGGGGCCGAAGCGGCCTATCTGCTGATCCAGGACCAGTATGACCGGGCGGCCTTCGACCATCTGGACGAAAAAGTCTATGACTTCGCCGCCAAGGCTCAGGGCCAGAATTACTATCTGGCCAAGGCCTACATCGTGCTGGGCGACAGCTTCGCCGAGCGCGGCCAGACCGCCCAGGCGCGGCAGACCTTTGAAAGCATCCGTGACGGCTATACCCCGACCGGTACCGCAGATGATGTTTTGGACCAGGTCGCCCTGCGACTCAAAAAACTGTAGACGATGATGAAAAAGACGATATCCATCCTGGCGCTTATCCTTTCGGGCAGCGCACTCCTGGCCCAGAACCTGAATCCGACGGTCGAAGTGACCCATAGCTATGACGCCGGAGTCTCCCCGGCCGCGAAACCGCAGCAGGCGGTGGCTATTCCCGACAGCGTGCTGGTTTTCAACCTGGATTTCGACTATGACGCCCTCGACAAGCCCTACCGGGGCTCCTATGAGTTCCGTCCCTACCGGGTGGAACTCCTGCCGCAGGGAACACTTTCCACCGAGAACAAGTTCTATCTGCGTGCCGGTGCGGGCTATGCCTTCCATCCCGAGCTGGACCTCGTCTGGTCTCCGCTCAAGACGGATGCCTTCCGCATGAATCTGACGGCGACCCACCGTTCCTATTTCGGGAACTACTGGGATGTCCGGCCGCAGGCGGATGGGAGCATCACCTCGGCGAAGGACCGCTGGAGCGGGGCCGACATGGGCAACCAGGTCGCCATGGACGCCTCCTACGAGTATGCCGGGGGCAAGGTGTCGCTGCTGGCGGGCTGGGAGAATGCCTACAACCGTCTTCCGGCGCTGAGGCGCGGTTTCAACGGCGCCGTCCTGGACCTTCGGCTGGACAATCTCAAGACCCGCTCGGAATACGACTACGGCGCCCGGGTCCTGGTCAGAAGCGGAAGCCACCTCCAGACATGGGCGGATGAAACCTCTGACAAGTTCGCCGACACCCGGGTTGAATTGGACGGCCATCTGGGCATGCCCATCCGAAGTACCCGCGTGATGCTGGAAGCGGGGATGACCTACGACGGCACCTCGTCCGCTTCGCTGACCCGCCTCCAGGCGACCCCGCACTACCTGATGGTCCTCGGGGATTTCAGCCTGGACCTCGGTGTCCGTCTGGAAGGAACGTTCCGCTCGAATGCGGATTTCCTGCCTTCCAAGGCCGCCATCCTCTTCCCGGCTGTCCGCGCGGAATACCGTCTCCTGAGCGACCAGATGGTCATCCAGGCCTCCGTCACCGGCCGCAACCACAGCGCGCTTCCATATGACCTGCTGTCGATGAGCCGTTTCCTCGCGCTTCCGGCCCTCTCCGCCCAGTGGGACAACAGCGTCGAACGCATCCGCCTGATGCTCGGCGTCCGGGGCGAAGTGGCCGCCCGGGTCCATTATGATCTGCAGATCGCTTATACGCGCTGGCTGAACGGACTGCTGCCTTCTTATGACCTTTCCGGCGGAGTGCTGCCCTTCCGCCTCGGCTATGCGGACTGCCATCTCTTCTCTGCAAACCTCACCCTGGGCTGGCAGTCGGACCAGTGGAACGCCCTGAGCCACCTTCTCTTCACCAAGGCCATCGTGGATGCGGAAAACGTGACGGCTCCCGCTCCTTTTTCCGGGGATGCCTCCCTGCTGTATAACTGGGGCGGGCGGATCAAGGCCGGACTGTCCGGTGAATGGGCGGCTTCGCGTGGCATGCGCTCCCTTGGCAACCGCTACCGGGTCCCCGGCTATTTCGATCTCGGCGTCAGCGCTGAGTATGCCTTCACCCGTAGTTTCGGCTTCTGGGGACGGGTCGGAAATCTGCTGAATCAGCGCATCCAGCGCATTCCCGGCATCTCGGAAGCGGGAATCTGGTTTACGGGGGGAATCCGTTTGAATTTCTGAGTTTTTTTCACTATATTTGTACGCTTATACAGAATACAAAGAAATTAACGTACAAATATGGTAGACAACGAGGAAATGATGCAGGCGGAGCAGCAGTATTCCGCCAACAGTATCCAGGTTTTGGAAGGGCTTGAGGCGGTGCGGAAGCGCCCCTCCATGTATATCGGCGACATTGGCGAGCGCGGTCTGCACCACCTGGTGTATGAGGTGGTCGACAACTGTATCGATGAGGCGATGGCCGGTTTCTGCACGGACATCGACGTGACCATCCTGGAAGACAATTCCATCAAAGTGAAGGACAATGGCCGCGGTATCCCGACCGGCATGCACGAGAAGGAGCACCGCAGCGCCCTGGAAGTCGTCCTGACGGTCCTGCACGCCGGCGGTAAGTTCGACAAGAACAGCTATAAGGTGTCCGGCGGTCTGCATGGTGTCGGTGTCAGCTGCGTCAATGCCCTGAGCGACCTCCTGATTGCGGAGATCCACCGCGAGGGCAAGATCTTTGTCCAGAAATATTCCAAGGGCAAGCCCATTACCCCGGTCGAAGTGGTCGGAGAGGCTTCTGACAGCGGTACGACGATTACCTTCCATCCCGATGCGACCATTTTCCAGCTGACCCAGGTCTATAAATACGAGACCCTGGCGAACCGCCTGCGGGAACTGGCTTATCTGAACAAGGGCATCCGCATTACGCTGACGGACCTTCGGGAGATGGTGGACGAATTCGAGACCGCCGAGGACGGTGAGCGCAAGGCTACCGGCCGCCAGGTCCACCGCAACGATGTCTTCTACAGCGAGCAGGGCCTTCGGGAGTTCATCGATTATCTCGATGCCGGCGCCCCGAAACTGATCCCGACGCCGATCTGTGTCAATTCGGACAAGGTCATCCCCATCGACATCGCCCTCCAGTACAATACCGGCTTTTCCGAGCGGATTTACTCCTATGTCAACAACATCCATACGATAGAAGGCGGTACGCACCTCCAGGGCTTCAAGATGGGCCTCAGCCGCTCCCTGAAGAACTATGCCGAGAAGAACAACCTGCTCGCCAAGTTCAAGGGCGACCTTTCGCCGGAGGACTTCCGCGAAGGGCTGACCGCCGTCATTTCCGTGAAGGTGGCCGAGCCTCAGTTCGAGGGGCAGACCAAGACCAAACTGGGCAACTCCGAGGTGACCTCCGCCGTCTCCCAGGCGACGGCTACCGCCATGGACCAGTACCTGGAGGAGAATCCGAAAGAGGCGAAGGCCATCATCGAGAAGATCGTCCTGGCCGCCACGGCCCGTGCCGCAGCGCGCAAGGCCCGGGAAATGGTCCAGCGCAAGAGCCCGATGGGCGGCGTCGGCATGCCCGGCAAACTCGCGGACTGCTCGGAACGCGACCCGGAGAAGTGCGAACTCTTCCTCGTTGAGGGTGATTCCGCAGGCGGTACGGCCAAGCAGGGCCGTGACCGGCGGATCCAGGCCATCCTGCCGCTGCGGGGTAAGATCCTGAACGTCGAAAAAGCGGCGCAGGACCGGGCCTTCGAGTCCCAGGAAGTGCGCAACATCTATACGGCCCTCGGCGTGACCGTGGCCCAGGAAGACGAGAACGGTGAGAAACACATGGACCTGAGCAAACTCCGCTATCACAAAGTAATCATCATGACGGATGCGGATGTCGACGGCGCCCATATCGCTTGCCTGATCCTGACCTTCTTCTTCCGCTATATGTTCGATCTGATCAAGAACGGCTACGTCTATCTGGCGACTCCGCCGCTGTATCTGGTCAAAAAAGGCAAGGAAGAGCGCTATTGCTGGACGGACGCCCAGCGGGACAGTGCGACCAACGAACTGGGCCGGGGTACGGACAAGGGCGTGACCGTCCAGCGGTACAAAGGTCTCGGTGAAATGTCCGACACCCAGCTCTGGGAGACGACCATGGACCCGTCCCGCCGCGTGCTGCGCCAGATCACCATCGAAAGTGCCGCCCAGGCGGAACGTACCTTCTCGATGCTGATGGGGGACGATGTCCCGCCGCGTCGTGCCTTCATCGAAGAAAACGCCCATTATGCGAATATCGACGCCTGATATCCCGAAACGCTTCTGGCCGCTGGCCCTTGTCTTCGCAGTCCTCGTGCTCCTGATGCCGAGGACCGCGAAATTCGCTTATGACTACAAGAAAGGTTCGCCCTGGCCCTATGAGAACCTGGTTTCCCAGTTCGACTTCCCGATTCTGAAGACGGAAGAGCAGCTGATGGAGGAAAGGGAGGGCGCCGGCGTGAGTGTGGTCCCGTATTACCGTTTCTCGGAAGAGACGGCCGGACAGGTTGTCAAGTCGGTCCAGGGACTGGATCTCGGGAAGTGGGGCAGTATCCGGCAGAGCCTGGTCTCCCGGCTCGGCGATATTTATGCGAAGGGCGTCCTCTCGGATGCCAAAGTCAAATGGGACCGCTCGTATGCGGAACTCTCCGACGAGGTCCTGTATGTCCAGCGCAACAAGCGGGCGACCAAATATCCCCGTTCAGAGGTCTATGCGCTTTCCGATGCCGAGACGCAGCTCGTAGCCCAGCTCGCCAAATCCTACCCGGAAGTCAATCTGGACTCGCTGTTCCGGCGTTCGGGGGTGTATGACTGCATGGTCCCGAACCTGGTTTTCGACAAGTCGATGACCGAGCAGAGCCATGAAAGTTCCGCCGCGTATATCTCTCCGACGGCCGGGTATGTGCGTGCGGAGCAGAAAATCGTGTCGCGGGGCGAGATCGTGACCCCCGAGATTGCCCAGATGCTGGACTCCTACAAGGAAGAGTACAACAAGGTCTTCGGGTACGACGGACCGCGGATCCTCCTCTGGCTGGGGAACATATTGCTGGCCCTCGTGCTCGTCGTCATCCTCTATTTCTGCATCTATTTCACGAACCGGCAGATTTTCGCCGAGTGGAGCCGCTACCTGTACCTGCTGACGGTCTTTACCCTGACGGCGGCCCTGTCCTTCGTCCTGGAAAGATGGGCTCCGAATTTCATCTATCTGGTTCCGTTCCCGGTCTTCGCCCTGTACCTGCTGGCTTTCTTCCGTACGCGGGTCGTGATGCCGGTGTATATCGTCTCGCTCCTCCCGATGCTGATTTTCTCCTCCGGAGGAACAGAACTTTTCGTCATGTACGTAACGGCGGGCGTGGTGGCCATGGAGACGTTCAAGATATTCAGCCGCAATTGGTTACAGTTTGTCAATGCGCTGATCATCTTTGGGGTGGAAGTGGTCGTCTTCGCCGGCTTCCGCCTCGTGGATGCGGGTTCCAGCCCGGTGGTCTTCAATGTGGTCCAGATTTTTGTCGGGGCCATGATGACCGTCGCCGCCTATCCGCTGATTTACCTCTTCGAACGCCTGTTCAACCTGGTCTCGACGACCCGCCTCCAGGAGCTTTCGGACACGAACAGCCCGCTGCTGCAGGAGCTCTCCACCAAGGCCCCCGGCACCTTCCAGCACTGCCTCCAGGTGATGCACATGGCGGATGCCGTCGGCCGTGCCGTGGATGCGAACGTGCCTCTGCTGAGGGTCGGCGCCCTCTACCACGACCTCGGCAAGATGCAGAATCCGCTCTGCTTTGTGGAGAATGAATCCGCGACCCCCGGTGCGGTCCGTTATCATGAGGGGAAAGCGCCCCGGGACAGCGCCCGCGACATCATCCGTCATGTAGAGGACGGCGTGGCCATCGCGCGGGAGCACCGTCTCCCCGGCGTGGTCCAGGATTTCATCCGGACTCACCATGGCACGACGACGGCCGCCTTCTTCCTGAACAAATACCTCAATGAGGGCGGCGACCCCGCCGAGCAGGCTGCCTTTGCCTATCCCGGTCCGAAGCCGACCACCAAGGAGCAGGTCATCCTGATGCTCTGCGACTCCATCGAGGCGGCCTCCCGGACCCTGAAGGAATATACTCCGGAAGCCATCGACAAGTTTGTCGAAGGCATCGTATCCGGCAAGGAGCGGGCGGGACAGATGGAAGATGCCGACATCACCATCCATGAACTCAACGTCGTGAAGACCGTTTTGAAGACCCATCTCCAGCAGATGCACCACGGAAGGGTGGAATATCCGAAGCAGCGGCTCCGTGGCCGTTGATTCTTCCCGATAAATTTCGTATCTTTGCGCCCCTTTAAGGAAATAATTAACAGTTAAGATAAAAATGAACGTAACCAAGAACCAGATCGACGCCCTGAATTATCAGGTTACCGTCGAGATTGCAGCGGCTGATTATGCCCCCGCGCTCCACAAACGGCTGAATGAGTATCGCCGCCGTGCCGATATCAAAGGATTCCGCAAAGGAATGGCCCCGATGTCCCTGATCCAGCGCTTTTATGGCGACCAGTCCCTGTATGAGGCCGTGAATGGCCTGATTTCCGACCAGCTTGACAGTTTCATCCGCGAGGAGAAGATCCGCGTCGTCGGCGAGCCGCTTCCTTCCGAGGACCAGCCGCAGCTCGAGTGGAAGGCCGGAAACGACTTTACCTTCAAATTCGACATCGCCCAGACGCCGGAGCTTTCCTTCGAGGTCGGCAAGGGAGACAAGATCCCTTACTATGAGATCAACGTCACCGAGGCCGCGAAGAAGGAAATGAAAAAGAACATGCTCCAGCAGTATGGCTCCCTCCAGGAAGGGACGAAGACCAAGGAGGAAGACTATATCATCGCCGACATCTCCAATGAGGGGCACAGCGCCGAAGGCGTGTATGTGTCCATCCGCCAGGTCGCCGAGGCCGTCCGTCCCGCTTTCATCGGCCTCAAGGCCGGTGCTAAGCTGACGGTCAACGTGAATGAAGCCTTCGAGAACGAGACCGACCGCGCATCCATGCTGAAAGTGGACAAGGCCCGCCTCGCCGAGCTCGACCCTGTCTTCCAGTTCAATGTCGTCAATGTCAAGACCTTCGTCGCCGCCGAGGAGAACCAGGAGACCTGGGACAAGATGTTCGGCGAGGGGACTGTGACGACCCCGGAGCAGTTCGAGGAAAAGATCGTCGAGCGCATCAAGGCGTCCCACGACCAGGAGGCGCGTTACCGCTTCTCCGAGGATGCCCGCCGCTATTTCCTGGAGAAGGCCGGCGTGGAACTCCCCGAGCCTTTCCTCAAGCGCTGGCTGATCCATGCCAATGAGGGCAAGTTCACCGCCGAGCAGGTGGAAGCTGAATTCGACGGCTTCATCAAAGACTTCAAGTGGCAGCTCGTCCGCGGCTACCTGATGCAGAAACTCTCCCTGAAGGTCTCCAAGGAGGATATCCAGCAGGCCGCCGAGGATTTCGTCGCCTACCAGTATGCCATGTACGGGATGCCGAACATGCCGCAGGATCTCATCAAGAGTGCCGCCAAGAATGTACTCGACGATGAGAACCAGGTCCGTCGTCTCGAAGAGCAGTGCGAAGACAACAAGACCTTCGCCGCGCTCCGCGAGACGGTGACCCTCCAGACCAAGAAGATCTCCGAAGAGAAATTCCGTGAATTGAAATAAGCATGAACGAATTCGACAAATTCGCAGTGAAGGGCAGGGGCATCAGTTCGATGACCCTGCACCGTTTTACCTCCCAGGTCGACGCCTACATCAACCCGACCATCACGGAGGAACGTCAGTTGAACGTGGCCCAGATGGACGTGTTCAGCCGGCTGATGATGGACCGGATCATCTTCCTCGGCGTGCCGATCGATGACGACGTCGCCAATATCATCCAGGCGCAGTTGCTGTTCCTGGCGGCCAATGACTCCGCTGCGGACATCACGATGTACCTGAATACCCCCGGTGGACAGGTCACTTCCGGCCTGGCCATCTACGATACCATGCAACTGGTCCAGCCGGACGTCGCGACGGTCTGTACCGGTATGGCCGCGTCCATGGGTTCGGTCCTTCTGTGCGCCGGTGAGAAAGGCAAGCGTTCCGCGCTGCCGCATTCCCGCGTGCTGATCCACCAGCCCCTCGGCGGTGCCCAGGGCCAGGCGACGGAGATTCTCATCGCAGCCAAGGAAATCGAGAAGACCCGCACCGAACTCTTCAGGATCATCGCCGACCACAGCGGACAGCCTTATGAGAAGGTGGCCGCCGATGGGGAACGTGATTTCTGGATGACCGCCCAGGAGGCGAAGGACTATGGCATGGTCGATGAGATTCTGACGAAGCGGAGCAAGTAATGGCAAAGAAAGGACAGGAGCGTTGTGTGCTGTGCGGCCGGACGGATGCGGAGGTCCCGTATCTGATTTCCGGCCTCTATGGGCACATCTGCCCGGAGTGCGCCCGACTGGCGGCGGATTATGTCAGCGAGGTGGAGGGAAAGAAGCAGGCCGCTTCCGGCCGTGCCTCCAAGCTGGGGGCCATCGAATCGGCGCCCCGCCCGAAGGAAATCAAGGCGTATCTGGACCAGTATGTCATCGGACAGGACCGGGCGAAAGTCGTCCTGTCCGTCGCCGTGTACAACCACTACAAGCGGATCAGCAACAATCTGATCGGCCAGAAGGACGATGTCGAACTGGAAAAGTCCAACATCCTGCTGGTCGGTCCCACAGGAACGGGAAAGACGCTCCTGGCCAAATCCATCGCCCGGCTGCTGGACGTGCCGTTCACGATTGTGGATGCGACGGTCCTGACCGAGGCCGGATATGTGGGAGAAGACGTCGAGAGCATCCTGACGCGCCTGTTGCAGGAAGCGGATTACGATCCGGCCAAAGCGGAGCGGGGAATTGTGTTCATCGACGAGATCGACAAGATCGCCCGCAAGAGCGACAATCCGTCCATCACCCGCGATGTCTCCGGCGAGGGGGTGCAGCAGGCGATGCTGAAACTGCTGGAGGGGAATGTCATCAACGTCCCTCCGAAAGGCGGCCGCAAGCATCCCGAGCAGGAGTTCGTCCACATCAACACCCAGAACATCCTCTTTATCTGCGGCGGTGCCTTCGAAGGTATTGAGCGGCACATCGCCCGCCGGAAGAATACGCGCCTCATCGGCTTTACGGCCGAAGAGAAGCAGCGGGTGGAGCACGACAACCTCCTCCAGTTCGTCGACGCCCAGGACCTGCGTTCCTATGGCCTGATTCCCGAAATCGTGGGCCGTCTTCCGGTCGTGACGTATCTGGACCAACTGGACCGGGATTCCCTGAAACGGATTCTCACCGAGCCGAAAAACGCCCTGATGCGCCAGTATGAACGCCTCTTCGCGATGGATGGCATCCAGCTGGAGGTAGAACCCGCCGTGCTGGATCTGATTGTGGATACGGCGCTGGAGCGGAAACTCGGTGCGCGCGGCCTTCGGAGCATCGCCGAGCAGATCATGAACGATGCGATGTTTCAGGCGCCTTCCTCCAAGGAAAAAGTTTTCCGCCTGACAGCAGAATTTGCAAAGGAAAAACTTGCAGAATAAAAAATTTCTTCCTACCTTTGCATTCCCAATCCATGAGGGCTTAGCTCAGTTGGTTTAGAGCGCTTGCTTGACAGGCAAGAGGTCGGCAGTTCAAATCTGCCAGTCCTCACAGGAAAAACTCCGGAACGGTTTCCCGCTCCGGAGTTTTTATTTCAGATGTTCCTCAAAGTAAGCGGTGACTTTGTCCATGAGGTGGACGCGGTTCTTCCCGTAGACATTGTGTTCGGCGACAGGGTAGGGGAAGTAGTCCAGCTGGATGCCCTGGTCGATGCACGCCTGGACGAAACTGAGGCTGTGCTGCCAGACGCAGGTGTTGTCCACGGCGCCCTGGCAGATCAGGAGCCGGCCTTTCAGCTGCGAAGCCTTGCCGATGAGACTCGTCGCCGCGAAGCCTTCCGGGTTGGTCTCGGGATTGTCCATGTAGCGCTCTCCGTACATCACTTCATACCATTTCCAGTCGATAACCGGCCCGCCGGCAACGCCGACCTGGAAGACCTCCGGATAGGTCGTCATCAGCGAGATGGTCATGAAACCGCCGTAACTCCAGCCATGGACCCCGATGCGGGAAGCATCGATGTAGGGAAGGTTCATGAGCCGGCGCACTCCGGCCATCTGGTCCTTCATCTCCTCGGCACCACAGCGGCGGTTGATGGCTTTCTCGAAGGCCGCCCCGCGGTTCTCGGTGCCCCGGTTGTCCTGGATATAGACAAAATAGCCTTTCTGGGCCATCAGCATTTCCCAGAGCCGGATGTGGGCCAGCCAGGAGTCGGTGACCATCTGGCTGTGCGGTCCGCCGTACACATACACGATCAGCGGATACTTCTTCGCCGGGTCGAAATCCATCGGATAGATCAGGCGGTAGTAATTGTCAAACGCCCCGTCCTCGCTCGCTACCGTCCCGAGTTCCACCCGGCACGATGCGTAGTCTTTCAGGGGGTCTTCCGCCGTGTGAAGGGTTTTGTCCAGCGTCCCGTCACTGTTTCGGAGCAGGGTGATCCCCGGCGTGTTCAGATTCGAATAGCGGTCGTAGAAAGCGCTGCAGTCCGGTTTCATCCGGATGATGTGCCAGCCCCGCTCCGGCGTCAGGTTCACGGGTGTGGACAGGCGGGCCTTCCGGACGGCGTTTTTCTTGGGGAGGCGCAGGTCGATTCGCATCAGGTGATTCTCCACGGGAGACACTTCGGCGGAGGTATAGAAGACGGACTTTCCGTCATTGCCGACATAGGCCACATCGGCATCCACCTGTGTCAGGCGGCGGATCGTCCCCAGCGTGTCGCAGAGATACAGATTCCGGTAGCCGTCCCGGTTGTCCGTCCGGTAAAGGAAGAGATCGCTGCGGCCCTTGATGAAATACAGCGGGTCCCGGGGCTCGATCCAGGCCTCGTTGTCTTCGGTCAGGAGGGTGCGCACAAAGGCCCCTGTCCGGGCATCGTACTGGTTCAGATGCATGTGGTGCTGGCTCCGGTCCACCACCTGGACATAGAGGGACTTTTCGTCCGGGGACCAGGTGATGTTGGTCAGGTAACACTCCGGCGTGAAATCATCCACCTGGAGATAGACGACCCTGGGAGAGCGGGTGTCGAAAACCCCGACGGAGACCTGCTCCGAGGTCATCCCGTTCATCGGATAACGGATGCTCCGGAGGCTGCCCGTGCGGGAGGTGATGTCCAGGAGCGGGAATTCCGTCACCCCTCTTTCATCTTTCCGGAAAAAAGCCAGGCGGGTTCCGGAAGGGGAAAAGTACCATCCTTCTCCAATCCCGAATTCGTTGCGGCTGACGCTCTCGCCATAGACAATCCCTTTCTGCTCGCTGCGCGCGATGTTGAGGGTATCGCTGCCGTTTGTGACATACAGGCCATCCTCCCGGGTAAAGGCCGTCCATGGCGCTTCCTCCCGGGGCCAGGACATCGGGACGCCGCCGGGACGGACCTTCCGGCTGAGGATGACTTCTTCCATGGTCAAGAGCCGCCCATCGTGGGCGGGGCGGGTGTCGATCACCCGGTTTCCGGCAAAAAGTGCGCTGCAAAGGAGTGCAGCGCACAGAAGCGACATCATTTTTCGCATGGGCTAGAGGAAGAGCGGTTCTTCCTGGCTGGGGGAGACGGCAGGGTGCGCGTCGTCTATCGTGACGCTGTCAACAATGCTCTTTTCGTATCCGCGCCAGGGGAGGGTTCCCTTGTATTCTTTATAATGGACCGTAATCCGCATCCCGGTCATCTGGGTAATCTGTTCGGCGATTTCCTTGTCCGCCACGGAGAATTTGAAGTTTTTGGACTGGACCGTGCCGCTGCTGTTCTTGTTGCCGTAGCCGGTCAGGATCATCTCACCCTCGTAGGTCTTGAAGATGTAGCCGGTGTAGGTCAGGGAATTCAGTTCGCCGGTCTTGGTCCCGTCGGAGAACACCCAGAAAAACTTGAAATAGCAGAATCCGCCGCCTCCGAGAAGCAGCAGGAGGAGCAGTGTCCAGATGATTTTTTTACCCGTATTTGCCATGGTCTTGTAGATTTATGTCCAAAGATAGTCAATTCTCTGTATATCGCCAAGTTGTTTTCTGAATTTTTTTGTATATTTGGAACGAATTTAACAATAATGCTTTATGGAACAGTTGCCTCTAACCTTTGTTCAGTCGACGGTCGAACCGGACATCCAAGATTGTTTTACCCCTGCATTCAATTTCACGAAAATCAATTCTTCCGGTGGAAGGCTCGCCTTTACGACAGGAAAAGTCTACTGGCTACCGGATAATCCCATGGCGATGCTGGACCAGGGATGGGTCATCAACGTCGACGAAATCGACAGTTATGGCAAATGGGGCCTCGCTGGCTTCTTCATCAAACTCAAGGACGGCAAGGAACTCCGTTTCTCCAATGTCGGACAGAAGATGCGTGATGGAATCAGCGAAGCCATCGAAGACCACAAGAATGACGTCGTCCCGGCGGCTCCCGCCGCTGCGGCTGCGGCTGCTGCTGCCGCTGCACCGGCTCCGGATGTGGCTCCGGAGGCACCTGCCCCCGAGAAGGAAGCGCCTGCCGCTGCCGACGCCGATGACGCCCAGGCCAACAAGTGGATGGCGGTCCTCGCGTATTTCGGGATTCTTGTGCTGATTCCGCTTCTTGCCCGCAAGGAGTCGAAGTTCACGCGCTTCCATGTCAATCAGGGCCTGATTCTCCTGATTTGCAGCGTAGTTATCTATTTCGTCGGCAAGATTCCCGGTCTGTCCTCCATTATCTGGATTCTGAATCTGGTCGTCCTGGTCTATGCCATCATCGGGATCATCAACGCTCTCAAGGGACAAGAGAAGGAACTTCCCTTCATCGGGCAATTCCGCATCATCCAGTAGCGTTTATTTCAGGAAGACAAAAAAAACAGCCAGAATCAGGCATGCAAATGCGGCGAGGTGGTTCCAGTGGAGCGCCTCGCCGTTAAACATAAAGGAAATCAGGACCGTAAAAACGGTCAGGGAAATCACCTCCTGAATCACCTTCAGCTGAAGCAGGCTGAAAGGGCCGCCATTGCCGGCAAAGCCGATGCGGTTGGCCGGCACCGTCAGGCAATACTCGAAGAAAGCGATGCCCCAGGAAAAGAGGATGATGAGGATCAGCGGCCACCCCGTGGAGATTTTCATCTCCTGGAGTTTGAGGTGGCCGTACCAGGCGAAGGTCATGAAGACATTCGACAAAATCAGCATCAAGATGGTCCAGAAACCGTTCATGGCCTCATTTGTCCCGGAAAACCTGCCGTCAATACGTCGAATTCATGTCCGTATAAACGAATCCCTCCACAGGGTCGTACAGGACCGAATAATCTGCCATTCCGAGGTGCTGGTTGCCGATTTTGTTGTAGACATCCAGGTGCATCATCGCGGATGAGAAGTTATCCATGTTGATGTTGACCGAAAGGGCTTTCCAAATCCGGTCTAATTGATAAGTGGAGAGCCGGCGGCTGTGGAATCCGCTGTCAAAGGTCCTGGGGGGAATCTTCACTTCCGACATGTCCTGGAAAAACACGTTCGCGGACGCGTCGATGCTCAGATCGTAATCGAAATCACAGGATACGGCCCCCATCAGCAGGGCGACAGCGAGAATAAGGAATCGTTTCATAGTTAATGTTTAATCTTCTACATGGGACATGGCCTCGCGGATCTTGGCTTCGATTTCTTCGGCGAGTTCAATGTTGTCCAGCATCAGCTGTTTGGTCGCTTCGCGGCCCTGGGCGAGTTTTTCCTCACCGTAGCTGAACCAGGAACCGGACTTCTTGATGATGCCGAGTTCGACGCCGAGGTCGACGATTTCACCGCTGCGGGAAATCCCTTCCCCGAAGACGATGTCGAATTCCGCTTTCTTGAAAGGCGGGGCCATCTTGTTCTTGACGACTTTGACTTTCACATGGTTGCCGAGGGCCTCGTCGCCATCCTTGATCTGGGTGGTGCGGCGGATGTCGAGGCGGACGGAGGCGTAGAACTTGATGGCGTTGCCGCCAGTGGTCGTCTCCGGATTGCCGAACATGATGCCGATCTTCTCGCGGAGCTGGTTGATGAAGATGCAGCAGGTGTTCGTCTTGGAGATGTTGGCGGTGAGTTTGCGGAGCGCCTGGCTCATCAGGCGGGCCTGGAGGCCGACCTTGTTTTCGCCCATCTCGCCCTCGATTTCCGCCTTCGGGGTCAGGGCCGCGACCGAGTCGATGACGACAATGTCGATGGCGCCGCTCCGAATCAGGTTGTCCGCGATTTCGAGGGCCTGTTCGCCGTTGTCCGGCTGTGAAATGAGGAGGGTGTCCAGATTGACACCGAGGGCCTTCGCATAGGTCCGGTCAAAGGCATGCTCCGCGTCGATGATGGCCGCGATGCCGCCGTTTTTCTGGGCCTCTGAGATGGCATGGATGGCAAGGGTCGTCTTACCGCTGGACTCGGGACCATAGATTTCAATGATCCGGCCCCTGGGGTAGCCGCCGATGCCGAGCGCATGGTCGAGCGAAATGGAACCGCTCGGAATCACCTGCGCCGAATCCCATTCTGGCTGATCTCCCAACTTCATGATCGTTCCTTTTCCGTAATCCTTCTCGATCTTGTCGATCGTGGCCTGTAATGCCTTCAGACGGGCGGCATTTCCATCGGCCCCGGTCATTTCTTCAACTGCTTTAGCCATAATGTTTTGAATTAAAGGTTTCAGGACAAATTCTTTGTCCATTGGATACAAAGTTATGAAATAATCCGGTATTTCAGCGAAAAAACTATTAAATTTGTAGGGAAAACAGATGCTTATGCACAAGCAGCGCCTTTTGGGAATGAATCCATCCGAGTTGCGGGAGGCGGCCCTCGCCGCTTCACTGCCCGCCTTTGCCGGCGGACAGCTCGCCAAGTGGATCTATCAGCGCCGGGAAGGGGATTTCGCGAAGATGACGGATATCTCCAAGGCGGGGCGGGAGCAGCTCTCGCAGCGCTACGAAGTCGGCATCGCCGCTCCGCTCGACGTCCAGCAGTCTTCGGACGGGACACGGAAATATCTCTTCCCGGTCCAGGGAGATGCGCACAATGCCGTCGAGGCGGTCATGATTCCCGACGAGGACAGAAAGACCCTCTGTGTCTCCTCCCAGGCGGGCTGCAAGATGGGCTGCCGTTTCTGCATGACGGGCCGGCAGGGCTTCCATGGAAATCTCACGGCGGCGGACATCCTTTCGCAGTTTTTTGCCATTGAGGAGGCTCCCTCGCTGACCAATGCCGTGTTCATGGGCATGGGAGAGCCGCTGGACAACTGGGAAGAAGTCAAGCGCGCCATCGAGGTGCTGACCGCTCCCTGGGGCCTGGGATGGAGTCCGAAACGGATCACCCTCTCCACGATCGGGGTCCTGCCGATGCTGAAACGTTTCCTGGACGAGTCCAGGTGCCACCTTGCCGTCTCTCTCCACAATCCTTTTCCCGAGGAGCGGGTGGAGATGATGCCCGTCCAGAAGGCCTGGCCGCTGGAGGAGGTCCTCTCACTCATCCGCCAGTATGATTTCACGGGGCAGCGCCGCGTGAGTTTTGAATATACGGTCTTTTCCGGCTGGAATGACACGGCGCGCCACGCCGACGCCCTTGTGCGGCTGCTCAGGGGCCTGGAATGCCGCGTCAACCTGATCCGTTTCCACCGGATTCCGGATTTTCCATACGGCAGTGCATCGGAGGAGAAGATGGCGGATTTCCGGGACCGCCTCGTGCGGGGCGGCGTGACGGCGACCATCCGTGCCTCCCGCGGAGAAGATATTTTTGCTGCATGCGGCCTCCTGGCCGGTAAACATAATTTGTGATGAAACGTATTCTGCTCCTTCTTTCCTTCCTGGGCGTCTCGCTCCTTGCCGGGGCGCAGGACCGTTCCTCCTCCGCTTTTGGCCTGGATCCCTCGGACAACGCGGCCGTGAAGGCCGTCCGACACCGGATGGACAGTATCCGGCGGCATCGCCCGGTGGTGGCGCTCGTCCTTTCCGGCGGCGGTGCCAAGGGTGCCGCCACCATCGGCGCCCTCAAGTTTATGGAGCAGTACAAATTTCCGGTGGACATCGTCGTCGGGACGAGTATCGGGGGGCTCCTCGGCGCCGTCTATTCGATGGGCTACGACGTGGATTATCTGGAAAACCTGGTGCGCACGACCGACTGGGACATGGCCCTGAGCGACAAGGTCGCGCGGGAATACGTGCCTTACCGTCGGATCCGCTACAACGACAAATTCGTCCTTTCGTTCCCGTTCTATTACAGCAAACAGGACTTCCTGAACATGGTCCAGGAAGTTTCCTTTGCGGGTGGGGATGACGGCAAACTGCACCTCGGCGCCGACAATAAGCACGCCGTGGACATGGTCAAGACCAATCTGCTGTCCAGCCTGCCTTCCGGCTTTGTCTATGGGCAGAATGTAAACCAGATTTTTTCCAGCCGGACGGTCGGATTTTCGGACCGGGCGGATTTCTTTAAATTCCCGATCGCTTTTGCCTGCGTGGCAACCGACGTCGTGTCGGGAAAGGCGAAAGTCTGGCACAGCGGCGATATCAACCTGGCCATGCGTTCGACCATGTCCATCCCGGGGCTCTTCGCGCCGGTGCGGACGCGGGGGATGGTCCTCGTGGACGGCGGCATGCGGAACAATTTCCCCGTGGACATTGCCCGGGACATGGGAGCGGACATCGTCATCGGCATCGACCTGTCGACCTCGTCGAAGGATGCCACCGGCGTCAACAACCTGGCGGACATCGTCTGGCAGGGGATTGACATGTTCGCCAATGACTCCTACCAGCGCAATATCGAACTGGCGGATGTCCGGATCCATCCGAACCTGGACGGCTACGGCATGATGGACTTCAATACGGAGGCCATCGATACGATGATGTCCCGGGGCTACCGGGCTGCGGCGGAGAAGGAAAAGGAACTGTCCGCCATCCGCCGCTGGGTGGGGAAGGATACCCTTCATTTCAGCCGGAGGGCCGTGGACATCGGTCAGGAACCGGTGCTGGTCAACCGGATCCGTTTTGTCGGCATCGGAGAAAAAGACGCGACCTACCTCCGCTCCAAGATGAAAGTCCGCGAGGGGCGCCTCGTCAACAAGGAAATCATCGAGAAGGACATCGCCACGATTTTCGGCAAGGGCAGTTATGACTTTGTCAATTATGAACTGGTCGGGACCCATGAGCCTTATGATCTGAAGATTATCTGCAAGCGGGGACCGATGCACCGGCTCGGCGTGGGCTTCCGCCTGGATTCGGAGGAATTGGTGTCGGTGCTGGCCAATGTCGGCCTGAACACGAATGCCATGCGGGGAGCGGCGCTGGACATGACTGCGAAAATCGGCGTCAATCCCTATCTGGACCTTCATTTTACCTACGACACGCCGAAGATTCCGACGCTCAACGCACGGGCCATGCTGCGCTGGACGGACCGCAACAATTTCATTTCAGGGGAGAACCGTTACAACATCTCCTACCTGCTGACTTTCCAGGAGTTGTACCTGTCGAATATGCAGTGGTCTTCCTTCGATGTGAAGGCCGGCCTCAGGAACGACTATTTTAACATCCACCGGGTGCTGACGAACAATGTGGTCGGTGACTATGACCTCGATGATCCTTCACGGGATTATCCGAGTGCCTTCCTGGACGGGCGGGTCGAGACCTTGGACAATACGTATTTCCCGACTTCGGGCGTCTCGGCCGGCATCCGTTATGATCTGGTCTCGCGCGTTTTCGACAAACCCGGCCATCCGGAATTCTTCGGGGTCCTGGCGATGGACGGGAAGATGCCGGTGACGATCGGACGGTTCAGCCTGATTCCGCAGGGGGCGATCCGCTTCATCTTCGGTGACGACATCCCGATTCCCTATGCCAATGTGATCGGCGGAGACATGCGGGGACGCTACGTGGACCACCAGCTCCCCTTCATCGGCATCGACAATGCGGCGTTCCGGCGGAACTACCTGATCCTGGCGCGGATGGATGCGCGGGTCCGTCTCGGAAAGAACCACTACATTTCCGCTATTTTCAACTTTGAGCGGGATTTCTACAATTTCAATCAGTTCGACTCGGCCGAGGATATTTTCGGTTATGGACTGAGTTATGCCTATAACTCCATTGTCGGCCCCCTGAAGGCCAATCTCTACTGGTCTTCCCTGACCCGGAAGGTCGGCGTTTATTTTTCCTTGGGATTTGATTTCTAAGATGGACGAGAAGAAAGTTTTGGAGCGGCTGCAGCGGCAGTGTGTGCGGAGCGAACAGTGTACCGCTGACGTCCGCCGGAAGGCCCTGAAAGCCCTGGAAGGGGATGCCGAGGCGGCCGGCCGGGTGGTGGACGCCCTGGTGAAGGACCGCTTCGTGGATGACGGGCGCTATAGCGCCGCCTACGCCCGCGAAAAGGCTTCGCTGCAGGGCTGGGGATCGGTCAAGATCCGTTTCATGCTCCGGGGAAAAGGCATCTCCGACAGCCTGATTGACGCGGCGCTCGGGGAAATCGACAGCGAGAAAGCGGAGGACAAACTGCAGCGACTGGTATCGGCCCGATACCGCCAGCTGGAGGGGGATCCGCAGTGGAAACTCAAACTGATGAAATATGCGCTAGGGCGTGGCTATGCCTATGAGGATGTGGCCGAAGCCATCGCGCGCTGTCAGCCCAGGGGATAGAACGTGGTGCGGGGCGCGTATTTGCTCAGCCAGCTCTTGTCCAGATGCCTCCGCACGGTCCGGGCGGAGAGCAGTTCGAAATAATTGTCCATGGCCCTTTTCTGGATGGCGGCTTCTTCGCTCTCAGGAAGGCCGTTCAGGCGGACGGCAGCTTCTGCATAGACGGAGCAGACAAAGGTCGAGAGCAATTCGTATTCATCCGTGTAGGGGGGAACCGTGACCTTGCAGCGCTGAACCTGGGCGAAAGCGAGGTCTGCGACGGCATCGGCCAGGGCGGCCCGGTCGGCTCCCTGGTAGAGGGCGGCCGTGTAGCGGCCGGAGGCATAGCGGCGTTCCCGCAGCTCGGTGGCGATGGCCTCGGCTGGATCCTGGTCGAAATACTGGCCGTATGCGAAACTCGTGTCCATTCTTTCCTGTGGTTCAGCCTTCAAATATACGAAAAATCTTCTATATTTGTAATCGCTATGAAGATTGTATTCCTTGATGCCCTGACGATGGGCGAAACCCCGATGGACGAAATCGCCGCCCTCGGGGACTTTGTATGTTACAGCTCGTCCACGGCTGAGGAGGCCCGGGAGCGGGTCGCTGACGCGGATGTGGCCATCCTTAACAAGGTGATTGTGGATGAGGCGTTCCTCGACAGCGCCCCTCGGCTGAGGCTGATCTGCGAGGCCGGGACCGGGATCAACAACATCGACACGGCACTTTGCGAGAAGAGGGGCGTACTGGTTCGCAATGTCGCGGCCTATTCGACCGATTCCGTGGCCCAGACCACCTGGATGCACATCCTGAACCTGGCCGGGCGGGCCTTCCATTACAATGCCTACGCGCGGGACGGCCGTTATTCGGCGGGCAAGGTCCATACCGACCCGGCCCATCCTTTTACGGAGCTTGCCGGGAAGACGCTCGGGGTCATCGGCATGGGCGCCATCGGAGGGAAGGTCGCCGAGATAGGGGAGGTCTTCGGCATGAAGGTCATCTATTATTCGACCTCAGGCACTTCGCATTGCCGGAAGTATCCTTCCGTCGGCATCGACGAGCTGCTTTCGTCCTCGGATGTCGTGTCCATCCACGCACCTTACAACGAGCGGACGGCGGGACTGATCGACTATGACGGATTTCTTAAGATGAAGCGCAGCGCCTTTCTGGTCAATACCGGCAGGGGAGGCATCGCCGTCGAGGCGGACCTTGCCCGGGCGCTGGACGAGGGCGTGATCGCCGGTGCCGGCATCGATGTCTTCGTCAAGGAGCCGCTGCCGCTGGACCATCCCTACCTGAGGATGCAGCACCCGGAGCGCCTCCTTCTCAGCCCCCATATCGCCTGGGCCAGCAACGAAGCCCGCGCCCGCCTCGCCCACGAGATGGCCGAGAACATCAAGCGGGGCTGGTGACAGGCCCGGAGGCAATCTTTCAAGATTGTTTTGCGACGGCGGATTAAGACTGAAAAGTAATAGTTTCAAAAGGTCAGATTTTTTTTGTATCTTTCGCAAAACTACTGCCATGTTAAGGGAAAAACGTTATAAACAGATCGTCCATACCGTTGAACAGGATATCCTGGACGGCAAGTATAAGGTCGGAGACCGGATTGCGTCCATCAACTCCTGGTGTATCCGTACGGGCCTTTCGCGGAGTTCCGTCATGCTGGCGCTTGACGAACTCAAGTCCCGCGGCATCATCGAGGCAGAGCAGTCGGTGGGTTATTTCGTGAGCAGTACGCGGGTCGAGATTGCCCATCGGATCCTGCTGGTTTTCGGAGATTACAATCTGTTTAAGGAAGACCTGTACAATTCGATCCTCCAGTCGCTTGGCCCCGGCGCATTAGTGGATATTGTCTTTCATCACTGTGACCGTGCCACTTTCGATGTGCTGCTGGAAAATGCGGCGGGGAAGTACACCGTCTATGTGGTGATGCCGGGCGGTTCTTTCGATGGCATTGAAGGCCAGCTCAAGCGGCTGGGCGGCAAGGTCATCCTGGTCGACCATTTCAGTGAATCGCTGAAGGGCGTCTTTTCTTCTGTCGCACAGGATTTTGCCAATGATACGTATGATGCGCTGGTCAAGGGCCTTTCCCGGATTCGTCAATACCGCGAGATTATCCTGGTCCAGAGCAGCCGGATTGAACCGTATGAACGTTACGACGGGCTGAGGCGCTTCTGCCAGGAGTTTGAACTGGCCTCCGGCTATCTCAAGACCATGGCGGAAATGCCCATCAAGCCCGGAACCGTCTACTTGACGCCGGAGGACCGGGAAATTGTTACAATCTTGTCAGCAGCCCAGCATCAGGGACTGACGGCCGGTGTCGATTTCGGTCTGGTGTCCTACAACGACACGGTGCTCAAGGAAATTATTGCCGGCGGTTTGACGACGATTACGACGGACTTTATTCAGATGGGAAGGACCGTGGTTGAACTCATGCGGGACAAGGACATCCGCACCATCCACAATCCTTGCCATCTGATACTCAGGAAAACGCTATAGCGCCAGACAGTCGAATCCACTCAGGGTTCCGCTTCCCTCGAGCACTTGTATTTTCAGGTCGGAAGCCTTATAGTCCGCCCGGTCAAATACGGGTTTCTGCAGGCCGCCTTCCGTCCGGTATTCCGCCAGGGGCGAGAACTGGCCGCCCCCCTGGTTAATCAGGATCTGGTAACGGCAACGGGAGTCCAGGCTCCATTCCAATTCACATTTTTCAAATTCGATGGTGCTCTGCAGCTGGAAGGTGATCTCGTCCCCGGCCTTCAGCACGGCGGGCAGGAGGCCTGCGATGGCGGGCGGTGCCGGACGGAAGTCTTTATCGGGATGGGCGGGGTCCAGTACGGTCATGAGGGCCGCCAGGCGGAAATCTTCCGAGGAAGACCCGATACTGACCTCGAAAATGCCCGGTTCAATGATCCGCTCCATCTTGAGATTCAGCATTTCGAAGGCTTCCGGAGGCAGGGTCATGCTGACGCGCCGGCTCTCCCCGCTTTCCAGGTGGATCCGTTCGAATCCCCGCAGGAGTTTCTCGTAGACGGTGATGGAGCTGACCCGGTCGGTCAGGTAGAGCTGCGCCACCTCGTCACCGGCGTACTGGCCGGTATTGGTGACAGTGAAACTGACCCCGAGGCTGTCTCCGGGCATGATTTTGTCCGAGGAAAGCTGCAAGTCGGAATAGGCGAAAGTCGTGTAGCTCAGGCCAAAGCCGAAGGGATAGAGACATCCGCTGGCGCGGGTCTTGAGCCCTTTGGGGCCCACTCCGACGTATCCGTCCACCTGGGAGCCGGGTTTATAGGGGAAGTTAAAGGGCGCCTGGCCGACGGTGCGCGGGAAGGTGACAGAAAGCCGCCCGCCGGGATTGTACTGCCCGAGCAGTGCCATGGCGACGGCCGTTCCGCCGTGGGCGCCGGGATACCAGGCCTCGATGACGGCATCAGCCAGCCGCTCCTCTTTGTTGATGGTCAGGGGACGTCCGTTGACAAGAACGAGGATGAGGGGTTTCTTTGTCTTTTTGACTTTTTCCACCAGGAGCTGCTGGATGGGCGGAAGATCCAGGCTGGTGCGGGAACGGTTCTCTCCGCAGGTGCGAAGGTTCCCCCCCAGTACGAGGACGGCGACATCGGAGCGGCGGGCCAGCCGGACCGCTTTCCGGATGCCCCTGAGCTCCTCCCGGGTCGGGGTGAATCCATAGATTTCCGAATCCGGCCACTGGGAGTCCACATGTTCGCAGCCTTTGGCATAGCGGACCTTGGCCTTGCCCTCGAGCGCTTTTTTCAGACCGGCAAACACGGTGACGGATTCGGTGGCCTGCGGACCATAATGGACATGGGCGTAGCCATCTTCATCGGCGTTGGGACCGATGACCGCGACGCGCCTGAGCCGGGATGCGTCCAGGGGAAGGAGACCGTTGTTCTTCAGCAGAATCAGCGATTCCAGGGATGCCTGGAGGGCTGTTTTATTGTGTTCGGGGCCATTGACCACCGTATCGGCCCGCTCCCTGTCGGACTCGCTCACGAAGGGATGGTCGAACAGGCCGGTGAGGAATTTGACGCGAAGGACATCACGGACCCGTTCGTCAATGGTTTTCATCGAGACCGTACCCTCCCGGACCAGTTCGCGCAGCGGAAGCACGTAGCTGTCCGGACTGCGGAAGGTGCAGCGCACGTTGAGGCCTGCCTCCACGCTCTGCCGCACGCTCTCTTTCATATCGACGGAGGTGTGGTGCTTGCTGTGGAGAAACTCCACCGCGTCGGAGTCGGATACGACGTATCCCTTGAATCCAAAGTCTTGCCGCAGACGCTCGTACAGCCAGTAATGACTCCCCTGGATGGGCTCGCCATTGTAGTCGTTGTAGGAACTCATCGCCCCGAGGAGGCCTCCTTCGCGGATGACTCTCCTCCAGGGGTACATGTGGACGTTCTCCACTTCCAGCGGGCTTTCGTGCGGGTCGCAGCGGGCCATCCCTTCACGGGCGCCTTTGCCCGCCGAATAGATGGCATAGTGTTTGGCGGTGGCGGCCACTTTGCCGTCCGCCTGCATGCCCTGTACCATTTGGATGCCCAGTTCGGCCACCAGGAAGGGATCCTCCCCGTAGATTTCTTCATAACGGCCCCAGCGCTGGTCCCGGCCGACGTCCAAGATCGGTGCATAGACATTGGTGTAGCCAAGCAGGCGGGCTTCCTCTCCCGTGATGCGCCCCACTTCCCGGATCAGCGCCCGGTCCCAGGTACTTCCGAGACCCAGCTGAGTGGGGAAGTTGGTCGACTTATAGGCTTCCACGCCCCGGATGCCTTCATCGGTAAAATCCGCCGGAATGCCAAGGCGCGTCTCTTCAACGAAGAAACGCTGCACCTCATTCAGGGCCCAGGCATGTTTGGAGGCCGGCCAGATATAAGGGCTCTCTGTCGCGAGGGGAATGTTCCAGCCGACAAATGAATTCAGGTGCTCGTCAATGGCCCCGATCCCGTCTTTCCACAGACGCTCTTTCCACTCGGGAGTCGGCAGCTGGTCCTGGAGGACACGCCGGTAGCCGTAGAGGGTGACCATCTGGCAGGTCTTCTCCTCCAGGGTCATCTGGGAGAGGAGATTGTCGATCCGCCTGTCAATCGGGGCAGACGGATCTTCGTACACATCCTTCCGGCCGTTTTTGTTGAAATCAATCCATCCGGGATGATACATATTTGCTCCGGGAGTCTGCAAAATCCCGAAAAGCAGCAGGGTAAAAAGTGACCTCATCATAATACCTCCAAAGTGAGTTTCTTATCAAGGGGACAGGCGGCGCAGCTGACAGAAAGGATTCCGTCGCTGTAGGTCCAGTCCTTGCGTTTGGCTCCGTTTACGACCACCTTGCGGGGTTTTTTCGCGAGAGAGACACGGAAAGTCAGGTCGCGCTCAGCGGGCATGTTCTCAAAGCGGCCCTTGACCGGGGCGACCGTAATCCGGACGCCGTTTCCGCTTTCGGCGCAGCGCAGCTCCGTGATGGCCACGAGTCCCTTTTCATAGCCGTAGCTTTCGGCATCGCAGTCGTAGAGGAAGTAGGAACTGTCGCCATGGGGATGGACCTTGACAATCAGGGACTTGATGGGCTCTGTACCGATATAGTCCCTCACTTCCATGGTCGGGATGATGGCGCCTTCCCGGATAAACAGCAGCCCCGCGCGGTCATCCGGATAAGGGCGTTTGACCCACTGCCCCCCGCTTTGGATCTTCTCCCCGGTCCAGGCATCGGTCCAGACGCCCGCCGGAAGGTAGATCTCGTCGGTGAAGATCCCGACGAGGAGGTTCTCCCCAAACATGTACTGGGTCCAGAGGTCATCCACATTGCGGTCTTCGGGAAAGACCAGCGGCATGCTCCGCACCATCGGCATGCCGGTGAGCGCGCCTTCGATGGCGGCGCTGTAGATGTAAGGCAGGAGGGAATAGCGCAGCTTTACGCAGTTCAGGTAGATTTCACGCTCCTTCCCGGTAAAGTAGAAGGGCTGGTAGAAGTGGGCATAGCTGTTCACGGCCAACCAGGGCAGGAAAGCCCCGAAATGCATGCTCTGCATCTCCTGTTCGCGCGAGACATGCATCACGTCGCAGGAAGTGTTCATGTAGCCGCTGTTCCCCAGGTTGAGCTGGTCGAAGAGGGCGGTCTTGCCGCCGCCGTTGTCCCCGCTGGTCGAGGCGCCCCAATGCTGGGTCCCGCTCCAGCCTGCGCAGTAATGGTACCAGCCGCGTTTTCCAGTATGCTCCCGGTACATCAGGTTCATCTGTTTGGGCAGCAGGACCTGGTTCAGGTTGTGCATCTCCTTGTCCGGATGGCCGTTGTAATACTTGCGATAGGTGTGTTCGTCCAGGGTCCTGGCCGGATCGAGCTTGAATCCTTCCGCGCCC
>JAEEHS010000037.1 GCA_016281015.1 Bacteroidales bacterium | reverse complement strand
TCCGGAAATACATCCGGTACTACAATAACGATAGAATCAAATTGAGGCTAAAAGGAAAGAGCCCGGTTCAATACCGAGCTCTATTCCAATCGAAGGCTTCTTAAATAATGTTAAACCGTCCAACTTTTGGGGGTCACATCACTACCGGCAGCCGTTTTTTTGTTACAAATCACCTTACAATAAGCCCAATAATATTTTGGCGTTTCAAAATTAAATACTAATTTTGCATATTACAGTGGATCAGGTCCATGTTCTGGAAAGCATTCATAGCAGCCTGTGGTTTCCTTTTTGCCCTCAGTGGCATCCAGGAAACAGCCGCTGCGCCGCTTCCGAGGCAGGAAATCCGCTTCCGGATCGGGAAATCCGCCGTCGATTCCAGCTATAAAAAGAACGCAGCCACCCTGGAATGGGCCCAGTCGCAGCTCAGCCGGGAAGGCCTCAGAAGCATCACGATCCGCGCCGCCGCTTCGCCGGACGGCAGCACGGCGCTGAACCGCCGTCTCGCCCGCGAAAGAGCGGAAGCGGTCGTAGCCGCGCTCAAGGAAATCGAGCCTTCACTCAGCGACAGCCTTCTTCGTATCGAAGTCACGGGGGAAGACTGGAACGCACTTTCCCGCCTTGTGTCCCGCAGCCAGGAGCCCTGGCGCGATCAGGCGCTGGAACTCATCCAAAGCGGCGGAGCAAATCGCAAACAACTCCTCCAGGAACTCTACGTCGGAGAAGCCTGGGACGCGATGCGGCGGCAGTATTTCGCAGCCCTGCGGAATGTGGAGATTTGTTTCAATTTTGAAACCGAAGTATCATATTCAAAAGAAGATAAAATCCTTTTTCCTGCCGGAATTGGCTGGGTATCAAAGACTTACGCGAATAACAAGGCGCTATTGGAAGGTCTGCAAACGACGGCCCGAAGCGGCGCGGACACCTTATATATAAAGGGTTACGCTTCACCGGAAGGAAGCTGTGCGGCGAACCTCGCCCTGACTCAAAAGCGCGCAGCGTCCGTCCGGAAATTCCTTATCGCGGAAGGCTTCCCCGCCGAGCGGATTGTCATCGAAAGCAAAGGTGAAGACTGGGCCGGACTGACGGCCGCCGTCCGGGAAAGCGGTGCTTATCCGGAGGTACTGTCCCTTCTCGAAAACGACGCCCTCTCTTCCGCTCAGAAGAAAGCGAAGATCCGTTCGCTCGATGGTGGCGCAAGTTGGAAAGAGATTATCGGCCAGTTCGGCAGACAGCTTCGCGCCGTCGAAGTCGGCTCTGGAAAATAGCGGCCTCTCAGTATGCTGTGAGGCTGATTTGTTTCAAATTTAAATGCGTTATTTTTGAAATCATTCCTGTCATCTCTCCTGCTTGTCTGTATCCTGCTCCCCGCCTGGGGGCAGTCCAATCCCTACAAGATTCACGACAGCTGCTACGTGTATTTCCAGAAGGCCGAACAGCTGAGCGGGACGGAAGGATTCCGGAGCGTCAATGACAAACTGATGAAATGGGCCAAGGCGACCGGAGACACCAAAGCGGAAACGCTCTACTATGTCGAGGAGCTGAAGAATCTCACCGCCCAGGCGCGGAGAACCAAACACACGGAGCCGGAATTTGACAAGAAAGTGGATGATGCCCGCCGGATCCTGACGACCATTGCCGATCAGTACGGCTTTCCGCAATACTATTATTACGCGTACGAACTCTCCCAGACTTACTATTTCAACCACGAAAAGTTTACCACCGCTCAGAAACTGATCCAGGAGATGCAGAATATCGCCCTGGAGCGGAACGACGATTTCGGCCTATGGACCGGTTATCGCTACCTGGTGTCCCTGTACATCCATCTTTTCGATTACAGGACCGCGAAAAAATACATCTACAAGGCGCTGGACCTCTACGAAAACACGACGAACGAAACGGTCAAGCGCCAGAGTACCAGCCGCCTGTACTGCGATTTGTCGGACGCCTTCCCCATCGGCGCCGATTCCGTCAGAATCAACATCGAGAAAGCGGTCCAGGAGGCAAAAGAGCCCCTGGACACACTTCGCTGCCAGTACCACCTGGCGAAACTCCACGCCTATTACAAGGAAATTCCCCAGTACAAAGCCTGCAGGGACTTCTGTCTCGCTTCTCCCTTCCTCCCGAGAATCAGTCCTTCAGCGCCGAAAATGTTCTCGGTCATCGATGACATCATCGCCCGCGAGGTCGGCAGCGAGACCGTGCAACGGGCCATCCGCATCGAACGCATCCGCGAGGTCAAATACATCGCCAATATCGCAGAAGAATACGGCTTCAAGGACGATGCTTTCATCATCGAAAAGAACCTGGTGGCACGGGTAGAGCGCTTCCTGTCGGAAAACAACATGTCCCGCTTCACGGAAATCGACGCCCAGATCGGCAACGGCAAGCTCCGGGGCGACCTGCAGGAAAAATCCCGGACCGTGGAAAGGGTCACGCGCATCCTCCTGCTGCTGGTCGTGCTGATCCTGGTGGCCATCCTCTCCTTTACCATCATCCAGATCCGTACCCTGAAGAAAATCCGGCTCAAGGACTCGCAGCAGATCCGGGAACTGCAGGAAGCCAACGAGCGCGTACGGCTGGCCGACGCGGCCAAGACCCGCTTTGTCCAGAACATGTCCCACGAAGTGAGGACCCCGCTGAACGCCATCGTCGGCTTCTCCCAGCTGCTTTCCCTGCCGGACGGCTCCTTCTCGCCCGAAGAAAAAGAAGAATTTGCCGGCCACATCATCAACAATACCAAGATGTTGACGATGCTTCTGGACGATATCCTGAATGCCTCGGCCATGGACTCAGGCAATTACCGGATCGTCTATGAAGACGGCGAGGCCCATTTCATGGCCCAGGCGGCCATTTCCAGCGCCGAACACCGCCTGCAGCCCGGTGTGCGGATGTATTACGCGCCCGAAAGCGAGGAACCCGTCCACCTGCAGACCGATCCGCGCCGGGTCCAGCAGATTCTGATCAACCTCCTGACCAACGCCTGCAAGCACACCGCCCAGGGCGAAATCCGCCTCTCGTCCTCCCTCAGCGAGACGCCCGGCTTCCTCACCTATGCCGTGACGGACACCGGCCCCGGCGTCCCCGCGGACCAGGCGGAAAAAATCTTCGAACGTTTCACCAAACTCAACGATTTTGTCCAGGGAACCGGCCTTGGCCTCAGCATCTGCCGGGACATCGCCGGCAGAATGGGCGCAAAAGTCTATCTGGACACAAGTTATACCGGCGGCGGCGCCCGCTTTGTCTTCACCGTCCCGCTTCAACCCCCGACTGAATAAAACCTACTGCCATGATTCCGTTATACGCCCAAGAACACGACTACACCCGCTACAACGTCCTCGCTGTCGACGATATTCCCCTGAACCTGCTCCTGGTCCAGAAAATGCTGGGACGGTTCAATTTTACGCTGCGGACAGCCTCCGGCGGACAGCAGGCCCTCGATGCGGTCGCCCAGCAGAAGCCGGACCTGATCCTGCTGGACCTGATGATGCCGGGCATTGACGGATTCGAGGTGATCCGCCGGCTTCGTGCCAACCCGGAAACAGCTGATATTCAGATTGTGATCCTCTCTGCCCTGAACTCCAACGAGGACATTGTAAAGGGCTTCAATGCCGGTGCGAACGACTTTATCATGAAGCCCATCATCATGGAAAAACTGCTCACCTGCGTCGTCACGCAGATGCAGCTGGTCCAGGCCAAATCGAAATAAAGGCTAAATGTGCCCGCCGCCCTGGGCACGGAGATCCTCATCCACCTTGTTTTTTTCGTCCATCAGCAGGCGAAGCAGCCAGTCTTTCTGCTCTTCGCTGAGGCCGAGGTCGCGGCAGGCGGATTCGTAGCGGTTGATGACCGCTTCCTGGTAGCGGTGATAGACCATGGACTTGCGGATTTCGTCCTCGATGGTCTCGTGCTCGATTTCGTAACTCTCCTTGTAGTAGTCCTTGTAGACACTTTCGGAGGAATAGCTCAGGCAGAAATAAAACATGCCCCCCGCGAGGATGACCACGCCGAGAATGCCCGCCACCAGCGGCACGCGTTGAATCAGGCCCAGCATGCCCAGCGTACCGCCGGCGAAAAACAGCACAAGGGCGACCAACTCATTCCTGTGGTATTTGAAGATGTGGGAAAATTTCATTTTCATAGTCGGACGGTATTGGACTTTCTGCTTTGTAATATCCTGATTTTCACGGCATTCTCCGCCTCCTTGGCATCGAGCGCCTGCTGATAGGCTCTCCGGGCGCGGAGTATCTCGCCGTTCTTGCGCTTCATCTCGTCGAGATTCTCCCTCAGCTGCCACTGGGCCACCAGGATGGACAGGAAAGCGATGGCGAACATCACGATGAAGCCGATGAGAATCGTGTTTTGGTTCTGATGACGGAGTTGCTGGGCCTGTGCGCGAAGGTCGGCGTTGTTCATCTCCGCGTCCAGGATGGCCAGGTCCTCGTTCTGGACCTTGATATAGGTGGAATCCTTCTCTTCGACCAGTTGCCCGAGCTGGTCATAGGCGCTGTCGTAGGCGCCCATGTCCGCATACAGTCCATGCTTGTAGGCATAACGGTCCTTCGGCGTGGAGAGCGAATCCGCCCGCGAGAGGGCTTCCTGCAGCATGCCCCGCGAACGCAGATAATTCACATCCAGGGCAAAGCGCTCGTCCCGGTCGGCCTGGACCGCGTAGAGCGGGTCGGCATTGAGCCGGTCATAGGTCTCCCAGAAAGCCGCCCAGTCCTCCTGGGCGTTGTAGAGGCAGGCGCGGGTGATCAGGGCCTTGGTCCGGATGAGCGGGAAGAAATCCTGGTACGCTTCGGCCCGCGCACAATACTGCTCCGCCTCGGGGAAGTGTTTCATGCGGATATATTCCTGGGCCACAAGAATATACAGGTTCGGAAGATCCTGTTCCGCATGGGCCTCCTGGCAATAGCGGGCCGCCTGGAGGAAGTTCCGGATGGACAGATGTCCATTCTCCCGGTAACTCTGGATCAGGCCGATGATCCGGAAAGCGTACATCTTCCCGAGCGGACGTTTTTCCTCCTCGGCGAGCCGGCGCATGGCGCGGGCCTCCAGCATGGCGTCGGACGAGCGGCCGATATGGACCAGGTACTGGCAGTACTCATGGAGCGTCTGGAAATAGAAGGCGCGGACATCCTTGCGCCCGTCCAGAAGGCTCTTGAGCTCCGCCACGGCCGCGTCCATGCGCGCATAGTCCCCTTCGGCGAAGCGGACTGGAAATTCCAGCGACAGGGCCAGGCATTTGTACTTGTCATTGCCGCTGCGCACCCCTTCCGCATACAGCGAATCGGCCAGTTGAAGATTCGACGGGGCGTACTGCTGCATGCGTCCATAGGCATAGCGCTCAAAGGTTGGCGCGTCCACTTTCAGCCGGTTGACAATCTGCCCCCGGGCGGACAGTCCCGCCAGGAGCAGCAGCGCGCAGAGAAAAAGACGGAAACGCATGAGCATCAGGCTATTATTTGGACGGAGAGACGCGCAGGGCCTTGCGGAGAACCGGAAGGATCTCCTCGGCAAAACGCTCCGTCCCGAGGTCGGTCAGGTGGGTGCCGTCCACGGACTGTTCCGCGTCCGAAAAAGCCTTCCCGGCGCCGGGATCCGTGAAAAAGATCCGCTTCTCCCCCGCCTTTCGCAGCCGCTCGAACAGGGCGCGGCAGGCGTCGCGCTGCCCCTGCGAGCGGGCCGCCGCTTTCCGGTCCAGGTAGGTATGGGCATAACGGAGCGCCTGGACAAAGACCACCGGGACGTCGGGATGGGCCTCCCGGAGCGTCCGGAAGAACGCCTCGCCCCGCTCGGCGAACTGCTCGGGCGTCGCATTGTCCGCACAGGCGATGACATACAGCGCCGGGGCAGGCACAGCGGCCATCAGGCGGGCGATTTCCAGATCCAGCAGGGCATTGCCGCTGAATCCGAGATTGATGAATTCCCGGTCGAGTTCACGGCTGAGAATGCTGGTATAAACCATCCCCGGGCGCGAGACGCAGCCTCCCTGGGTCACCGAGGTGCCATAGAATACGACCGGATGGCCGGAGCGCGGGGAAGGAAGCGCCCCCGCAAGGACGGGATGGCCTTCTTCCGTCCCGATCGAGAGCGAAGATACTCCGTCATACAGCGACAGATACAGCATGTACTCCCGCATCTCGGACGTCATGTCGGAGAGGACCTTCTGTTCCGTCACGGCCGCTTTCAACTCCGGCCGCCCCGAACGGACAAAACGCCATCCTCCGTCGGTATGGACATACAGGTCCAGTCCGCGCGAACCTGTCGGGCTCATGTGGTTCATCACCTTGGACGTCTGGGATTCCCAGCGAAGCCAGATGGTCGGAGAATCCGTCCGGAAACGGATGTACTCTCCGGCGGAATTCTGGCCCAGCCGCCAGAGGGGTTTCCGACAGACCTCCTGCAGGGAGGCCGGCAGCCTGGAATAGCGCGTGACGGTCTCTTCCGTCGCCTTGCCGTAGAGCGGCAGGGAGGCAGCATCTGTCCACACCTGGGCGCGCAGGGAGATGGACCCGCTCAGCATCGACAGAAGGCAGATGGATTTAAGCAGGGGACGGAGCATAAGAATCAACTTTTCTTGCCATTACACAAAGGTAAAAACTTTTTTGGAATCCGGGAAACGCATTTTACGGACATCGAAACCTAAAGCAGCTTCTTTATCAGGGAGAACCACTTGTAGGGCATATAGCGGAAGGGAAGGTCCAGCCAGGAAGGAGTGCTCACCACGGCCCTTTCGTGGCTGAAGGCCAGGAAACTGCGCTCGGAGTGATAGCTGCCCATGCCGGAATTGCCCACACCGCCGAAGGGGATATGGCTGTTGGCTATGTGCATGATGGTGTCGTTGATGCAGGCTCCGCCGGAGCTTGTCCGGCCGATGATATCCCAGGCATCCGCTTCGTTTCCGAAGTAATAGAAGGCCAGCGGCTTCTCCCTGCCGTTGACAAAGTCCACCACCTCCTTTCGCTCGCGGAAGGTCATGACGGGGAAAATGGGCCCGAAGATTTCCTCCTGCATCACCGGAGCATCGGCGGCGACATCCAGCAGCAGGGTCGGTTCCATCCACAGGCGGCTCTTGTCATATCGGCCGCCCACGGCCACTTTTCCGTCTTTCAGATAGCTCTCGAGCCTGTCAAAGGCCGATTCTTTGACGATGTGTACATATTTGCCGGACGCTTCGGTCCCTTCGGGGTAGAGCCTTTCAAGTTCCTGCCGGAAGGCCTCGATAAAGGCGTCCTTGATGTCTTCGTGCAGGAAAAGATAGTCCGGAGCGATGCAGGTCTGGCCGGAATTGAGGCACTTGCCCCAGGCGATACGCCGTGCCGCCAGCTTCAGCTTGGCATCCTTGTCCACGATACAGGGGCTCTTGCCGCCCAGCTCCAGCACCATGGGCGTGAGGTACTTGGACTGTGCTTCCATCGCGATACGGCCCAGCGAAGGGCTTCCGGTGAGGAACACCAGGTCGTAGCGGTGCTTGAAGAGTTCCCCGTTCACCACACGGTTCCCCTGCACCACGGCAATGTATTCCTCCGGGAAGGTATCGGCAATGAAGGACTCCAGCACCTTGGAGACTTGGGGCACATAAGGCGAAGGCTTGAGGATGGCTGTGCAGCCTGCCGATATGCACCCCACGAGGGGGTTCAGCAGCAGCTGTACAGGATAGTTCCAGGGGCTGACAATGAGGGTACAGCCCAGCGGCTCGCGCACAATATAGCTGGAAGAGGGCATGCCGGCAGGAGGCGTCGGCCTGCGTTTCCGGCGGGCCCAGGCCGATGTTTTGCGTATTGCCTCCCCTATTTCTGAATAGACAAGGCCGATTTCGGTCATATAGGCTTCCTCATAGCTCTTGTGGAGATCGGCCCAAAGGGCCTCACAGAGGGGCTTTTCCCACTTCTTAAGACCGTTTTTGAAGGCTTTCAGCTCTCCGATGCGCCATTTGACGTCACGGCTCGTCCCGCCTGCAAAGAAGGAACGTTGTTTTTCTACAAGTTCCAGGATCCTTTCTCCGGATGTGTTTTCGATGGGTTTAGTCATACGCAAAGATAGCCAATTCCCGGCACATCGGCAAGGCTTGTCAGGGGCATTTCTCCCAATCTTGCCATGAAGCCCTACATCGACATCGTCGATTCCATCAAGGCAGAGTCCATGACCAAATTCAACAATTTGTTGTAAGGTCGTGAAAAAATTGCTTAATTTTGTGAAAACTTGAAGGCTATGACCGAAAAAGAGATATTGGAACTCAGAGATTTGGCCGAAGTCGGCAAAGTCCAATTCAAAGAGCGGATTGTTGACAACTACGATATCGCTTGTGAGATGTGTGCCATGAGTAATTATCAAGGAGGGCGAATCATAATTGGCATCAACGACAAGACCGGTGAAATAAATCCTCTTTCCTTCAAAGAGACTCAGGAGACCACCCAAGC
>JAEEHS010000036.1 GCA_016281015.1 Bacteroidales bacterium | reverse complement strand
GAAAAACACCCCGTTCAGGTTATAATCATAGTTCTGCCCGGTGTGCGCCAGCAGGCAGTCGAAATACGTGCGGCACTGATTGATCACCGCCGCCAGCCGGATAATCTCCGGCCTCGTTCCGACGATGATGAGAAGTTTCAACTTCCCGTTATTTTTAAAACTTGCCATATGGTTTTTCTAGTTTTTTTGTCTTTGAACTCCGGAGGGGACGGGGACGGTGGGCTTCGAAGGGCCGGCGGGCGGGGCGATGGGATGGGAATCCACCGGCATGATGCCGGAAGCGCGGAGTTCGGCTTCCACCTCCCGGCGGACTTCCTTCTTCATCTCGGCGCGGGCGAATTCCATCTCCTGCTCGACCATTTCGCGGACGGTGCCGCGGACAGCCGCCCGGTAGGACTTATGGCGGATGGAGCGCAGGTAGCTGCGGTTCGCCTTATAGACCTCGATCAGAATCAGGATGCCGACGGCCGCCAGGATGATGACGGCGACGGCACCGGCGACGACCAGCACCCACTTGATGAAAGCGAATACACTGGACCAGTCAAAGGCCGGCTCGGTATAATTCTCCTCAATCTGTTCCGCTCCTTTGCGGACCGTCCGTACCAACGGAAGCAACAATAACAAGAGTCTCGTCACGATAATGCACAAATCTTTAATTCCCCGCCGCCAGTGGATATAGGCCGCAGGAAAGGAGAAGAAAAGCGTTTGTCCCCATCCGAGAACGCGCTAAGCCAATCTTCTATACACCCGAACTAATAATGTACAAATATACGGATTTATTTTGTGTTTTGCAAAATGAAAAGCATCTCTTCTTGAGCGATTTTCACCCAATCAAATCGCGCGCGCGTATAAAACGCATTCTGAGGCCCTTCCAGAATCGATAAGGCCACTGAAGAAAAACGATGGACAAAGTCTTCGCCGAGCGGGACGCTGGCCGCTTCCCCGATAATTTCCGGAATTCCGCCGACGCGGGTTCCGACCGCCTTGCACCCGCAGGCGAGCGCTTCGGCGAGGACCATTCCGAAGCCTTCGTTCCGGCTCGGAAGGATCACGAGGTCCACCATGTTCAGGATCTCGGGCATCCGGCTGTGGGGCACATCTCCCCAGAAACGGACGGTATCCCCCGAGCGGGCCTCGATCTCCCCCCGCAGCGGACCGTCCCCGATGACCCAGAAACGGATATCGGGCGCTGCCATCTGGCGGAAGATGGCGGGAAGAAGTTCCGCCTGCTTGACGGGAAACAGGTTCCCGACAAAGGCCACGACGCGCTGTCCTTCGAGCCCCTCGGCGCGTTTCAGCAGCTGCCGGCGCTCCGTGGGATAGGGGTAGAATACGGCGTCCACACCGTTGTAGAGCACTTGTTTCGCGCCCAGACCGATCTGGTCAGACGTTTCCAACAGGGCGCGGCTGACAAAGAAATTCATCTTTGCGAGGGCCATCAGCGAGGCCGTCTCTTCGCGGATGCAGGGATACTTGAACGGCTTGGTATGGATGTCGGATCCATGCCAGCTGACGCTGTAGGGGGTGCCATACAGGCGCTGGGCCTCCCGGGCGAGGAAGGCGCCCTCGAAGCTATGGGCCGAAATCCAGTCAAAACCCTTCAGAAGAGCGGCCTTGCGCCGGAGGAAACGGGGATAAAAGAGCGGCCGGCGGCCAAGCTTGAAAAAGAGGAAATGGTCCAGGATGGAGTACGGCATCCAGAGCATCCGGTAGCTTACGCCGTCGAAATCCAGGCGCTCCGGACGGCCGAGCTTCCGCTCGGAAACACCGTCCAACCAGCGCTTTCCCAGCAGCAGCCGTTCGATCCAGGTATAGCGGACCTGGACACAGAACACTTCCACTTCGAGTTCCGGCCGGGCCGCAAGGTGCCGGGCGCGTTCCAGTTTGGCATGGAAGGTCCCCTTCTGGTTGAAGATGTCCTCTTCAAAGACGATGGCGACGCGTTTCATAGGGCCAGGTCCTCCAGAAGTCGCCGGGCAAGCACATCGGCGTCGGACGCGGAAAGGATCACCGCCCGGTCGGTATAGTCAAAGGCTCCGCTGCAGCGCTCCAGGGCCTTCTGGACAGCCTCAGGCTCATGGGGGCAGACCAGCACCGAATCCATGCGCGAGAGAAGGCGCCGCGCCGGGGAGCCGGGTCCGGTGATACTGACGATGGGCCGCGGACAGCGAAGGTAGGTGAAGAGTTTGCTGGAAAGATAGACATCGTCCGGCCCCGGGGCGTCGATATCCATAAGGGCCGTCGCCCGCTCCAATTCGGAGTCGAGGTCCGGGGTCCATGGCAGCAGCTCGATCCGCTCGCGGCAGGCGGGGGCGTAGCGCTCGATTTCCTTCCGGATCCGTTCCCCGTCCGGGCCGATGAAAACGAGCTCAGGGCTGCCGGAAAGGCGGGCGAACGCTTCCAGAAGGACGCGGGCCGAGCGCTGTCCATAGATGCGGCCGGCATAGAGGAAACGGGGCCGGGATCCGGGCGGGGGCATCTGGCGCATCCGGGGGGATTCCACCGGAGGGAGCAGGCAGTCCGTCCGGATCCCTTCCGGAAGGAATTGCTTCTGATACTGAAGCATTTCCGCTGTCAGGGAGGCGAAAAACGAGAGTCCCTCGCAGCAGCGCCGGACGAGGGCCGCGACGCATTTCCGGTAGGGTCCGTTTCCGGCCCAGGCGGGCGGGGATGGAACCGCATCGACGCAGTACGCCGCCCAGGGTTTCCCACTTTCGCGCTGGAGGATGGCGCCACTTTCCAGGGCAAAGAAACGTTCGTTACTGAACAGACTGAGAATCAGGTCGGTATCTTCCGGAATCCGGATCTTTTCGGCAAAGCGGCGCGCAAGGCAGTCGCCGCGGAAAAGAAGGGTCAGAAGCCGCCGCGTCCGGTATTTCATCACGGGGTAGCGGAAGGTCTGGAGGGAACGGATCGGGAGGCCTTTGGAGGGGGTATACGCCGCGCAGGCGATATCCAGGGTCGCCCGCTCCCCGAGGGAGCGAAGCAGGCGCTCGAAGAGGATGCCGGGGGCGTCTTTCCCGACTTGATGGACCAGGACCAGGATCTTCATCGTACGGCGCCTCTCAGATGGTCCCAGACTTTCAGAAGGAATTCCAGCGGAGTGCTTTTCCCGCGGCGGAAACGCCCTCTGAGCCAGCGGTAGCGCCGGGTCCGGAGGAAAAACAGGTCTTCGCCGCTGAGGATGAGGGTGGAGGAGGCGAAACCTTTCAGGGGATCTTCCATCAGGTCCTCGAAGGGGGCGAGCCCTTCGGTGCGGACCCGCCCGAGCTCGGCTTTGTCATGGAGCCGGTACAAAGGGCCGTTCTCTTTCGGGGCGGCGTTGGTACAGAGGTAATGGAAAATTCTCGCCTCGCCGAGATAGCGTACGCCGCTCATTGCCTGGCAGTTCCACGCGTCCGGAAGGGGGCGGACGGGATGGCCTTTCGCGGCATTGGCGCGGGCAAGGGAGGGCTGGTCGCTGAGGACCCCGGCCCGGACACCTTCCTGGTAAAAAGCCTGCCACGTATCAAAAAAAGCGTGGTTTGCGGGGGTGTCCCGTACCAGCATCACGCCGGAATTGAAGTATTCCGTTTCGGAAGAGGCGTCCAGTCCGACGCGCCGGCAGAGCGACAGGATGGCTTCCCGGTGGGTATGGGCCTCCAGCGGGTTGTGGAGGTCATAGACGGCGGCAAGGTCCTCCGCCAGCTCGTCGATGTCCCGGAGCGGACGGGAGATGAGCGTATCCGTGTCGATGAAAAGAAAATCGCCGTCCACGGCGTTCCGCATCCCGGTTTTAAGGATTCGGGAGCGGATCATGGGGCTGAGGGCAGGGTCCAGATCGCGGACGACGACCTCGTCGAAAAGGGCGAGGTAGCCTTCCCGCCCAGAGAGGACATCCCGGCTCAGACGGTCGGTCAGCAGGGTGACATGGGCCTCTTTTTCATGGCGCCGGAGGGAATGGACGGACAGGAAAGCCTGCTCCGCATAGATGTCCTCCCCTGTCGTGACCAGCACGTATAAGATTTTCGTTTTCATCAAAGGCAAAGATAGAGATTTTTTTTCTTACCTTTGTATGATGGCTCGAAATTCCGACATACGGATTGCGAAGAACACGGTGATCATCTATATCCGGATGGCCGTGACCATCCTGGTGGGCCTCATTACCAGCCGTTTGGTGCTGCAGGCGCTGGGGGCGTCGGACGTCGGAATCTACAGTGCCGTCGGCAGCGCGGTGGCCCTGGTCGGGGTCATCACGGGGGCGCTGACGGTCACGACGACGCGTTTCATGAACATCGAGCTGGGCCGCTCGGACGGGAATCCCGGGCGGATGTTCAATATCTGCCATGTGGTCCATCTCGGCGGGGCGCTGCTGTTGCTTGTTCTCCTGGAGACCGTCGGGCTCTGGTACATCCGCTGCAAACTGAATGTGCCGCCCGGCAAGGAAGGCGATGCGATGTTTGTCTTCCAGGTGTCCACGCTGGTCGCCTGCCTCGGGATTGCGAATGTCCCGTTCCAGAGTCTTTTTACTGTCCATGAGCGCTTCGGGACGGTCGCGCTGGTGGATATCGCGAACGCACTGCTGAAACTTGCCCTGGTCTCCTGCCTTTTCCTATTCAAGGACAATGGCTTACGGGTCTATGCGCTGATGATGAGCGTGATGACTTGGGTATCGTTTGTCGTCTATCATCTGCTCTGCCGGAAGCAGTGGCCCGAGCTGGTCCGCTGGGCGCCGGTCCGTTCATGGAAGGAGTACGGGGAGGTGCTCCGCTTCAGCAATTACAACCTCCTGTCGGCGTCGGCGCTGATTGCCCGTTCGCAGGGCTCCAACATGCTGATCAACGCGTTTTTCGGGACCACGGTGAACGCCGCGTTTTTCTATGCGGGGACGGTCCAGAACTATGTGAGCCAGTTCATTTCGAATTTCGACACGGCTGCAGCGCCGCAGTTGACCCAGCACATCGGGGCGGAGCGCGCGTCCGATGCGGTCCATCTGGCACAGCGGGTCACGCGGGTATGCCTGCTGCTGTTCCTGCTGCTGTTTTTCCCGCTCTGGAGCGAACTGGACCTGATTCTGAGGCTTTGGCTGGGGGCGAATATCCCGGAGCAGACGCTGGTGATGTGCCGATGGACCCTCGTTGTCGCCGCGGTGAGCGCGACTTCTGCCGGGGTGGTCCAGCTGATCAACGGCATCGGCCGGATCAAATGGTATAAGATTGAGGCCAGCATCCTTTTCCTGGGCTGCCTTCCCGTCGCGTATTTCCTCTTTAAGTCAGGCTATCCGGCCCATTCAGTGATCGTCACTTACGTGATTGCAGACCTGCTGAACCGGGCCATCCAGTTCACCTTGCTCCATTTCCAGTCGGGCCTGGCGGTCGGGCGCTATTTCCGGGAGGCGTATCTGCGTCCTGCGGGTGTGCTGCTTGTAATGGGCCTCTATCTGTATCTCTATTCCCTGCTGCCGCTGGAGGGTGTGTGGATGCGCCTTGCCGGAGTCGTCGTGACGGGCATCGTGACGGCGGCTGTGATTCTTTATCTCGGGCTCAAAGCTTCCGAGCGCAAGGCCCTGGGACGTTTTGTCCATGCGAAATGGGACCATTGGGAATGGGAACACAACCGGGTCCGGAAGATCCAGCGGATCTGGAAGAAGGAGTTTGGCCACAAGATTGACTGGGACCATCCGCAGGACCTCAACGAGAAGATCCAGTGGCTGCTTTGCTTCTCGGACACGAGCGAATGGAGCCGCCTGGCGGACAAGCTGCAGGTGCGGGAATATGTGCGTTCCAAGGGATTTGAGGACCTGTTGGTGCCGCTGCTGGGGCATTGGGAGCGGCCGGAGGACATTCCCTGGGATCAGCTTCCGGAGCGTTTCGTGCTGAAGTGCAACCACGACAGCAATTCAACGCGGATTGTGGGGCCGGGGGCGGACCGGGAGGATCTTTCGGAGCATTTCCGCCGGCGGCTGCGCCTGCATTTCGGCTCGCTGGCGGGCGAGACGTTCTACAACCGGATTCCGCCGCGTATCCTCGCCGAGGAGTATCTGGACGCGGGGACCGAAAAACCGAACGACTACAAGGTCTGGTGCCTGGACGGGAAGCCGTATTGCATTTTTGCCTGTACCGAGCGGAAGGGCACCTATCTAAAAATCAATGTGTTCCACCTGGACTGGACCCCCTGGGAGGGGGCCTGTGCCTATGACGAGCATCACCGGGACGGCGGCTACAAGGCGGCCCGGCCGCAGCAGTTGGAACGGATGCTGGAAGTGGCCGAGGTCCTTGCCGAGGGCTTCCCCGAGGTGCGCGTCGACTTCTATGAGGTCCGGGGGCGGCTCTACTTCGGTGAGATGACCTTCGCTTCCATGGCCGGCCGCATGCACTACTTCACCCCCGCCTTCCTTCGCGAAATGGGTTCCCACGTCACCCTCCCCCGCTGATCGCCCCGACGAACGATTTCATCCGTTTTCGTTCCTCCGCAGCTCCCGCCGACCCTCCCGAAGCACGATTTCGCCCCTTTTCGTTCTCCCGCAGGTCCCGCCGTCCCTCCCGAAGCACACTTTCGCCCGTTTTCGTTCCTCCGCAGCTCCCGCCGTCCCTCCCGACGAACGATTTTGCCCGTGTTCGTTCTTCCGCAGGTCCTGGGCCCGGTGACGGGGGAACGAAAAACGCCCCCGGGGCGGAAGGGCCGGGGGGCGGGGAAATGGACAGGAACAATGTGGACTATTCTGGTTTGTAGGAGTCTTTGAGCGCTGTGGTCTTGTTGAAGACGAGGTGCTCCGGGGTGGAGTCCTTGTCGAGAACGTAGTAGCCGGTGCGCTCGAACTGCACGGCAATGCCGGAAGTGTCCTCGGAGAGGGCCGGTTCCGCCCAGCCGCGTCCCAGCACCAGGGATTCCGGATTGAGGAAATCCTTGTAGTCCTTGTCTTCGGGGACCTGGGACATGTCTGCGAGGGTGAAGAGGCGGTCGTAGTTGCGGAGCTCCAGCTCGATGGCGTGGGCGGCGCTGACCCAGTGGATGGTACCCTTGACCGAACGCCACTCGCCCGTAACAGGATGCGTGGACGGATCGTAGGTACATTTCAATTCAACGACCTTTCCCTCCGCGTCTTTGATGACCTCGTTGCACTTGACGATGTAGGTGTATTTCAGCCGCACTTCGCCGTCAGGACGCAGGCGGAAGAACTTCTTCGGCGCATCCTCCATGAAGTCGGCGCGGTCGATGAGCAGTTCGCCGGTGAAGGGTACGCGCCGTTTCGCTCCGTCCGGATCGGCGGGGTTCAGCGGACAGTCGAACCATTCCACCTTGCCGCTCTCCCAGTTCGTAATGGTCAGTTTGATGGGATCGTCCTGGACCACCATATAGCGGTTGGAACGGGCGTTAAGGTCTTGCCGGACACACCATTCCAGCAGTTGGATGTCCATCAGCTGGTCCCGCTTCGACACGCCGATCTTGTCGCAGAACATGCGGAGCGCTTCGGCGGTGTAGCCCCGGCGCCGGACCCCGCAAAGGGTCGGCATGCGCGGATCGTCCCAGCCCGCGACGAGTCCTTTCTGGACCAGTTCGAGGAGCTTCCGTTTGGACATTAAGGTGTACGTCAGGTTCAGGCGCGCAAACTCGTACTGGTGAGAGGGATAGATCCCCAGCGTCTCGATGAACCAGTCGTAGAGCGGACGGTGGACGTCGAACTCGAGGGTGCAGATGGAATGGGTGATATGCTCGATGGAATCGCACTGGCCATGGGTGAAGTCGTACATCGGATAGATGCACCACTTGTCGCCGGTGCGGTGGTGATGAGCAAACTTGATGCGGTACAACAGCGGATCGCGGAACATCATGTTCGGATGGGCCATGTCAATCTTGGCGCGCAGAACCTTCTCACCTTCAGCATATTTCCCCGCCTTCATCTCGCGGAAAAGCCGCAGGTTCTCCTCTACGCTGCGGTCCCGCCAGGGCGACGGCGTGCCGGGACGGTCCACGGTCCCGCGTCCGAGGCGGATCTCCTCCTGCGTCTGGTCGTCGACATAGGCGAGCCCCCGCCGGATCAGTTCTTCGGCCCACTCGTAGAGCTGGTCGAAGTAGTCGGAGGCGTAAAGCTCCTTGTCCCACTGGAAGCCCAGCCACTGGATGTCTTCCTTGATGGAATCCACGTATTCCGTGTCTTCCTTCGTGGGGTTCGTGTCATCGTAACGGAGGTTCGTCTTGCCGCCGTACTTCTGTGCCAGACCGAAGTTCAGGCAAATGGACTTGGCATGGCCCAGATGCAGGTAACCGTTCGGCTCCGGAGGGAAGCGGGTGATAATGGACGATACCTTGCCTTCTGCAAGGTCTTTCTCGATGATTTCCTCAATAAAATTGAGTTTGCGTGCGTTTTCTTCCATATTGCAAAGGTATAAATTTTTTCCCACACGATGCTATAAAAAATATTTTTACTAATTTTGCAACGCTTAAGACTGTACTAATTCGAACGAAACCATGGGCATTTTACACGCCAGACTGGCAAAATACGATTTGCCGCAGAAAATGATGGAAAAAGGAATCTATCCTTATTTCCGCCCGATTACCAGCAAGCAGGGAACAGAAGTTGAAATGGACGGACATCACATCCTGATGTTCGGTTCCAATGCATATACGGGCCTCACCGGAGACGAAAGGGTTATCAACGCCGGCATCGAAGCTTTGAAAAAATATGGCTCCGGCTGTGCTGGATCGCGTTTTCTGAACGGTACCCTGGACATCCATCTCCAGCTTGAAAAAGAGTTGGCGGAGTTTGTCGGAAAAGACGAAGCGCTCTGCTTCTCGACCGGTTTTACGGTCAATTCCGGCGTCATTCCCCAGCTACTGACCAAAGACGATTTCATCATCTGCGACGACCGGGACCATGCGTCCATCGTGGACGGACGCCGGCTCAGTTTCGCCAAAGGCCTCCACTACAAGCACAACGACATGAAGGACCTGGAGCGCTGCCTCCGCCGCTGTCCCAAGAATGCCGTCAAACTCATCGTGGTCGACGGTGTGTTCTCCATGGAGGGAGACCTTGCCAAACTGCCGGAGATCGTGGAACTCAAGCACAAATACGACAATGTCGTGATCATGGTGGATGAAGCCCATGGCCTGGGCGTCTTCGGAAAGCAGGGCCGCGGGGTCTGCGACCATTTCGGCCTGACCGGCGAAGTGGACCTCATCATGGGCACTTTCTCCAAGAGCCTGGCGGCCATCGGCGGTTTCATCGCGGCCGACAAGATCATCATCAACTGGCTGCGTCACACCGCCCGTACCTATATCTTCCAGGCATCGGACACGCCCGCCGCGACGGCCAGCGCCCTGGAAGCCCTGCACATTATCCAGCAGGAGCCCGAGCGCATCACCAACCTCTGGAACGTCACGAACTATGCCCTCCGCCGCTTCCGGGAAGCCGGTTTTGAGATTGGTGAGACCGAGAGCCCGATCATTCCCCTTTACGTCCGCGACCTCGAGAAGACCTTCATCGTCACGAAACGCGCCTTTGACGAAGGTGTCTTCATCAATTCCGTGATTCCGCCGGCATGTGCTCCGCAGGACACCCTGATCCGCTTCTCGCTCATGGCGACCCATACCAAGGAGCAGGTGGACCGGGCGGTGACCGCGCTGACCAAGGTCTTCAAAGAAGAAGGAATCATCAAATGATACAGTCCATGACAGGCTACGGGAAGGCCGAGGTCCTTCTCAGTGCCGGAAAGCTTGTAATCGAGATCCGCTCCCTGAACGGGAAGAGCGCCGATATCGCCATAAAAAGCCAGCTCCTGCCCAAGGAGAAGGATCTGCTTGTCCGCAAGATGATCTCAGAGAAACTCGTCCGGGGCACCATCGATGTGTATCTGTCCCTGGAAGAGAGCGAGGGAAGCGGGGTGCATACTGTCAACAAGGAGGCGTTCCATGCCTACTGGCAGAGCATCATCGAAGCCCTGGACGGTGAAATCCCTCTTGCCAAGGCGTCCGTGCGGCATCCTGCCAATGCCTCCATCCTTACCAATGCTATCCTGCGTCTCCCGGATGTGGTCGGCAAGTCATCGGATGCGATTTCGGAGAGCGAATGGCCGAAGGTGGAGGCCGCTTTTGTCTCCGCCCTGCATGCGCTTGAGGACTACCGCCGACGTGAGGGGGCTGCGCTTTACCGCGATGTCACAGGACGGGTGCAGACCATCCTGGATCTGTATAATGAAGTGGAATCGCTTGAGGCAGAGAGGATTGAGTCCGTCAAGGTGCGGCTGAAGAAGAATCTGGACGAACTCTCGGCCAAGGTGGATCCTTCGCGCTTCGAGCAGGAACTGATCTTCTACCTCGAGAAGTATGACATCAACGAGGAGAAAGTCCGGCTTCGCCAGCACTGCAAGTATTTCATGGACACGATTGACGGCGAACCGTATCCGGGCAAGAAGCTCGGTTTCATCATCCAGGAAATGGGGCGCGAAATCAACACGACCGGCTCCAAGGCCAATCACGCGGGGATCCAGGCCCTCGTTGTACGGATGAAAGATGAGCTCGAGAAGATTCGCGAGCAGTCGATGAATATCCTCTGAGCCGCTTGCCCCTGACTGAAACGCTGCTCCCGACCCATCCGGCCGGGAGTTTTTCGTCACCAGGCCCTGCGGAAGAACGAAAAGGGGTGAAATCGTTCGTTGGGGGGGGTCGGCGGGAGCTGCGGAAGAACGAAAAGGGGCGAAAGTGTTCTTCGGGAAGGATTATTTTAGGGAATACTGTTTCGAATGCACAATTTGCCGAACAAGTTGCAAGTTCATGTACACCGTTTTGGATATTACATAGTCTTTGACATGGTATTGATAGTACATTATGCTGACTAACTTACATTTATCATCATTGGGTAAATCCTTGAAACGACTGTTAGGGTATAATCGTGTCATCAGCACCTTCATCAATTCCGTTGCATCCTCTACGGAATACTCAATATCATCTCCCAGTTGCTCCGCTACATATACAAATCCCTCCACATCTTTTACCAAAGCCGCCAAGTATTGTCGTGCATTATCGAAGGTCTTGTAGAACAATGTCATATCCACATAACTCTCAGGGAGAATCATTTTTAAGCCAGCATGAATCCGATAATGTCCCGGTACTGTTTGGGAAGAGCGTAACAGACTCTTCATTTCCCGGATGCTGAGCGAGTCGGCAGAGATGAAGCCTACCATCTTATCAATCTGGGAATAAGCAAGGTGGGTACTACCCCATATATATCCAGAGGGTAGCACAGGGAGAGCCTCCAGCGCATTTCTGGCAATGTATACAAAGTGCCTGCGCAAAGAAATCTCGTCATTTACCTCAACCAATTTAAACCAGTAATTATCTGGTACTGGTTCCTTTCCATCATCAAGCAATTGCGCTTTTATTCTCTTTCTTATGAAGAAAAACAGTCTCGTTATCTCTTCACCGGTCCCATAAAGGAGCATGTGAATATGGGTTTTCATTAACGTGAAGGAGTGAATGACAATTTGGAACATCGTTGATGCCAAGGCGATGGTATTCATGCAGTGCACGTATTCCTGCTCATCATGGAACAGTGTGACTCGCTTGCCGTCTGAACTGAGGTGGTAATACCCCTTGGGACATACTTTGTATTCGTCTTCTTTTTTCATAAACACTTTTTTGCAAAGGTCCCAATTGTTATCCGTTTTTAAAAAAACAAAACGGATAAATCGAAAAATATGCCTTTAAGCACCATATAATACGTCCTGAAATCCTATTTTGAATCAAATTTTATCGCAAAAATCTTTTCCAAATTGTTTGTCGGGTCCGGAGGGAGAACAAATAGTGGCGAACGAGCAGGACGGTGAAGGATAGCCCCGAAGGGGCGTACCGGCCGAGGTCCCCAGCTATCCATTCGTAGATACTGTTCTTTCGGGCCCTGCGGGAGAACGAAAACGGGCGAAATCGTTCCTCGGGAGGGACGGCGGGAGCTGCGGAGGAACGAAAACGGGCGAAAGTGTGCTTCGGGAGGGACGGCGGGACCTGCGGGAGAACGAAAAGGGGCGAAATCGTTCGCCGGGAGGACCGACAGAGGAACGGTGGGAGAGGTGGGAGAGGTGGGAGAGGTGGGAGAGAGAAAACGGCACCCGGAAGAGGCCGGATGCCGTAGGGGCAAGGGAAAAGGGGCAAGGGGCCCGCGCGTGCTCGAGGGCACCCCTCGACTTTACAGCGAGATGTGGAACTCGCCCATGTAGGATCCGGCAAAACCGGCCTGGACAACGGGAATCTTCTTGCCGTCAAGGTTCGGAACGTAGTCGGGAGCACTCATGTAAGAATGGGAGTGTCCGCCGACGACCAGGTCGAGCCCCCGGGTCTGGGAGACCAGAAGCGGGTCCGTGATGGCACCGACATTGTGTTCGGTGTAACCGATGTGGGTCAGGGCGATGACCAGGTCACACTCCTGCCGCAGCTGGTCCGCATACTTCTGGACCGTCTCCACGATATCATATTCCGGAATCCGGTTCGCCGTTTCAGCCGACACCACATCGAACAGACGGCAGACCACCCCGATGATCCCGATCTTCAGTCCGGCCTTTTCCACGATCACATAGGGCTTGATGTACTGCCCGAAGGAGAAAGGCGAGAAATCCAGGTTACAGGCCACGACCGGAACCTGGATCTGCGGAATCACCCGCTCCAGTCCCTCGATACCATTGTCGAATTCGTGGTTGCCGAGCGTCACGGCGTCATAGCCCATCAGGTTCAGGGCCTTGGCCTCCAGAAGGCCGCCGTATTCGGAGAAATAGACCGAGCCCTGGCTGAAGTCACCTCCGTGGAGCAGGAGCACGTTCTCCGCCCCGTCCGCTTTCCGGACACTGTCCACATAGGCCGCCCGCTCGATCAGGCCGCCGGTTCCGACATCATCTCCCGAGCGGATGGGCTCGAAATGGGAATGGGTGTCATTGACATGCAGGATGGTCAGATGATGCTGCGCCTTCGGTGCGCAGGAGACCAGGGCCACGAGGGCCGCTATTGCAACTATCTTTTTCATAAGGCTATTCCATGATTACACGTCCGTCTTTCTTTCCCTCCAACAGCTTCCCTTCCTTTTCGCAGCGGGTGACATACTCCAGCATCACATCCTTCATCAGCACCCGCGTCAGTTTCACATCCTCCGCGAGCGCACCGATGGAGATGCCGTCACCGCCATCCAGCAGGAAATCCAGCGACGTGACGTTGTACACACGTTTCGGATCGATGGGTTTCCCGCCAACTTCCGCCGAGACCAGCTGGTGGTCCTTGACAAGCACCCGCGCACCGCTGATGGCCTGGAAAGCTTCCATCCCGGCGAGCTGGCTGAGCAGCCGTTCCAGATTGCTTCCTTTGACCTTGGCGTAGACCATGTAATTCTTGAACGGGAACATGGACTCGATATCTTCCAGCGTCACAGGACCTTCCGGAAGCGGGACCCGGATTCCGCCGAAATTGCAGACGGCGAAGTCCATGGGCACCTTGAAGTAGGCACTTCCCTTCGCACGAAGGGCGTCGCAGAAAAGGTTCGCGAGCGGCAGGTCGGGATCCGTCCGAAGGTTCATCAGCATGGACGCACTGTGTCCGACCACGGCCTTGAGCCGCGACAGAGCCGGCTGCGCGTCCAGCATAAGCCGGGCCGCTTCCAGCACGACGCCGTCTTCAAAACGCACCCCGTTCGGAGCCAGATAGCCCTCGGAATCGATGACGCCGAGCGTCTTGTCCAATCCTTCCGCCGTCACCGAAGTAACGCCGGTCCGGCTGCCGTCCATCAAAACCCGGCGCCAGGTGATGGAGACCTCCTTGTTGCAGCATTCATCCAGGACGACGAGTCCCGCTCCCAGGAGCAGCACCGCCGTCAAAATCCAGTAATACTTTTTCATAGGAACTATTTTTGAGTTAACCATTTCCATAAATCTTTGAAGGTACTCTTCTTCCCGTACATCAGGATACCGACCTTGTAGATCTTCGCCGACATCCAGGCGCAGCCGATGAAGGTCAGGATGAGGACGAGGATCGAGACAATCAGCTCCCAGGTCGCCACCCCGAAGGGGATCCGGGCGAGCATCACAATGGGAGAGGTGAAAGGAATCATCGAGAACCAGAAGACCAGCTGGCTGTCAGGGGCCTTGAAGGCATACAGGGCCACGAAAAAGCCCAGCAGCAAGGGGATTGTCACCGGAATCTGCAGCTGGTTGGAATCCCCCTCGTTCTCCACCGCCGAACCGATGGCCGCAAAGAGCGAGGCGTAGAGCAGGTAGCCGAAGACAAAGTAGAAGAGGAAGGCGAAGAGAATCTGGGCGAGATTGAGGTTGTGGACCGTGCCCATGATCACCTCCATCGGCGAGGGCTCTCCGGGGGCGACGGCCGTCGTATCGGTCAGCGCCGTCAGGTCCACGTCGGCGGGATGGATGCCCATCTCCGATACCTCGACGCTCTGGGTGCCGCCCATGGACGAAAGTTTGTCCATGCCGATGATCCCGCCGGCAATCCCGACGATGACTCCGGTCAGCAGGATCCAGAGCAGGAACTGGGTCAGGGCCACCAGGGCCACGCCGATAATCTTGCCGAACAGCAGTTCGGTGGCCTTGACCGAGGAGACCAACACTTCCACGACGCGCGAAGATTTCTCTTCGATGACCGAAGACATGACCATGGCCGAGAACAAGGTGATGAACATGTAGAGCGCCATGCCCAGGACCATGGAGATAATCATGTAAACACTTGATTCCGAGATGGTTTCTTTACCGGATTCGTCGATCGTGTAGCTATGGAGTTTCACATTGGATTTGACTCCGTCCAGCATTTCCCTGAGGTTGTCCACCCCGTAGTCCTCGATGCGCCAGGCCTCGACGGCGTCGTTGATACGGTCTTCGATCAGCGAGCCGGTGTCCATCCCGATGGGCTTTTCGGAGTAGCAGTCCGCCGTGACGCTCCGCGTGGCGCTGTCCAGCGGTGAAATCGTGAGGAGGATGTCCACGCCGTAATCCTTCAGATGGGCCTTGACCGAATCGGCGCTGGCCCCGGCGAGATCCACATACTGCGTCACGTCGTTGTCCGTCAGATACGGAAGGACAATGCCGGAAGCGTCCACGACGCCGACTTTCTTGGCTTCCTCCTTCGTGCCCATCATGATGACCGAGGGCAGGATGGCGATGGCGGCGAACAGAATCGGCGCCAGGAAGGTGATGATAATGAAGGATTTCTTCTGTACCTTGTTGCGGTACTCGCGGCCGATGATGATGCCGAGTTTGCTGAAATTCATATGCTATGCCTCCTCCGTTACCAGTTTGATGAAAATATCGTTCATGCGCGGGACCAGCTCGCGGAAAGAATTGATCCTGACGCCTTTGGCAATCAGTTCAGACAGGCGCTCGTTGACCGAGGCTGCCGGGACGACGTCCGTTCGGCGGATCCCGCCTTCGGTGTATTCCAGCTCCACATTGTCTTCCCCGAAGCGGCGGCGGATGTCATCCGTCCCGCCCGTCACCACGAGATGGGCCTTGTTGATGAGGGCGATCTCGTCGCAGAGCTCTTCCACCGACTCCATGTTGTGCGTGGAAAGGATGATGGTCGCGCCTTCTTCCTTCAGCCGGAGGATTTCCGTGCGGATGAGCTCGGCATTGACCGGATCGAAGCCGGAAAAAGGCTCATCCAGGATCATCAGGGCGGGTTTATGGACTACCGTCGTGATGAACTGGAGTTTCTGGGCCATGCCCTTGGACAGTTCCTCCACTTTCTTGTACCACCAATCCTGGATGCCGAATTTGACGAACCACTCCTTGAGTTCCCGCTGGGCGTCCCGGGCGGACATGCCCTTGAGCTGGGCCAGGTACAGGGCCTGCTCCCCGACCTTCATCTTGCGGTACAGGCCGCGTTCCTCGGGCAGGTAGCCGATCCGGGCGACATCCTCATCGGTGATTGGATGGCCCTGGAAAAGGACCCGGCCGGCGGAGGCGATGGTAATGCGGTTGATGATGCGGATGAGGGTGGACTTCCCCGCCCCGTTCGGTCCGAGCAGGCCGAAAATCTTTCCCTGGGGAATCTCCAGCGAGATGTCATCCAAGGCGACTTTCTCGCCGAACGATTTTGATACGTGCTGAATTTCAATCATATATTAAGAATCTTTGTAATCAGTTCCATCAGAAGGGCCGCCGCGTCCGCTTCACCGGTTTCGCCACCCTTCCCTTTGAAATCATATTCTGCGAGTAGGCTCATCACCCGCATGCAGCGCGGCAGCGGATAGTTGCGGATGGCGGCGTCATATTCCTTGAAAAAGTACGGATTGACCCCGAGGACCCGCGCTTTGGCGGCATTGTCCGCCGGTCCCTTCTGAAGCAGCGCTTCATATTTGAGGATCCGGTTGAAATGGGTATAGAGGGCGCTGACGGCGACCGGAAGGAAGAATTTCGGGGCGCTGCCGATATGGGCCGCGACCTTGACGGCCCCGGCCGCATCGCGGTACGACAGGCATTTGGTGAGTTCGAAGATACTGAACTGCCGGCTGAGGCCGACATTCTTTTCAATGTCTTCGAGATGGATCTCTTTCGCGGCTTCCGGAAGGCTCTTGAGCAGTTTTTCCGTCTCCAGGGCGATCTTACAAAGGTCGGTGCCGGCGGATTCAGCCAACAGACGGGCCGCATCCGGGGTGATGGACAGGGCGCGTCCCTGGTAATAGGATTCAATCCACTGGGCCACTTCGTAATCCCTGAGAGGCAGGGATTCCACGACCACCCCGCTTTTCAGGACGCTCTTGTACAGGGCGCGCCGCTTGTCGGCCGAGGCGCCCCGCATCAGCAGGACCAGCACCGTCGAATCCAGGGGCTCCTGGCAGTAGATGGACAGGTCCTCCAGCGTCTTCATCGCCTGGGCTTCCTTCACCACGACCAGTTGCCGCTCCGCCATCATCGGGAAGCGCCGGGCCGCGGTAATCACCTGGTCTGCATCCACATCCGCCCCGTAGCAGACGGTCTCGTTGAAGTCTTTTTCCCACTCCTGGAGGCAGTGCTCGAGGATGGCGTTGCAGACGAGGTCGGGGTAATAGGGCTCCTCCCCCATCAACAGGTACACCGGCTTGAATACGCCGGCCTTTACATCCTCGATGATGTTTCTGACCTGCCGGTCGGTTTCGATATAGGATTTCTGCGCCATGTCTTATTCTACCGGTTTGAGGCCCATCTGGGCGGCCTTTTCGCGCAGGAAGCGGTCGGCCGCGTCAAAACTGTTCTCAATCACTCCGTCCAGCACCGCTTCCTTGACCTGCTCCTTCAGGGCGCCGATCAGGTTGCAGGGCGGAATGCCGTACACCTGCATGATATAGTCTCCCGTAATCGGGTTTTTCCAGTTGCGGATGGCGTCCTTGGCTTCCACCTCGGCCATCTTCTGTTTCACCAACTCGAAATTGCGGCGGAGTCGGACCACCTTGGCGGGATTTTTCGAGGTGATGTCCGCATTGCAGAGGATCATCAAATCGTCCACGTCGTCCCCGGCGTCGAACAGCAGTCGCCGCACCGCCGAATCCGTCACCTCGTCGTCCACCAGGGCGATGGGCCTCAGATGGAGTCCCACGAGTTTCTGGACATATTTCATCTTCTCGTTGAGCGGCATCTTGAGGGCCTGGAAGATCTTGGGGACCATCCTTTCGCCGATTACTTCGTGTCCATGGAAGGTCCATCCCTGCCCGGGCGCAAAGCGCTTGGAGGCGGGTTTACCGATATCGTGAAGGAGCGCCGCCCAGCGAAGCCACAGATTCGAAGAAACCTCCGCGACGTTGTCCAGGACCTTGAGGCTGTGGGAGAAATTCTCCTTGTGGCCTTTTCCGTCCACGGTCTCGACGCCTTTGAGCCGGGTCAGTTCGGGGAGGATGTGCTCCAGCAGGCCTGCCTCGTCCAGGAGGCGGAATCCCACGGAGGGAACCGGGCTCAACAGGATCTTGTCCAGTTCTTCGACGATGCGCTCCTTCGAGAGAATCGAAAGGCGGGAGGCCATTTTCCGCATGGCGTCCATGGATTCGGGGACGATGTGGAAAGGGTGCTCGGCACTCGAGAGCTGGGAAACGAAGCGCACGGCCCTCAGCATCCGGAGCGGGTCGTCGGAATAGGTCTGCTCGGGCTGGAGCGGAGTCCGGATGATACCTTCGGAGAGGTCCCGGATGCCGCCGAAAGGGTCCACCAGCGCGCCGAAATCCTCCTGACAGAGGCTCAGGGCCATGGCGTTGATGGTGAAATCCCGGCGGAGCTGGTCCTCTTCCAACGTACCGTCTTCGACGATGGGTTTGCGGGATTCCCGGCGGTAGGATTCCTTCCGGGCGCCGACGAATTCGACCTCGATGCCCTGGTAATGGAGCATGGCCGTGCCGAAATTCTTGAACACGGAGACTTTGGTATGGACCTTCGCGGCCACGGCTTCAGCCAGGGCGATGCCGCTCCCCTCCACCACGATATCGATATCATTGTTCGGCCGGCCCAGGAAGCAGTCGCGGACATAACCGCCGATGACAAAGGCCCTTACGCCCTGTTCAGCGGCCGCGTCGGCGACAATCCGGAAGACCGGATGGTCCAGATATCCTTCGGTCAGGGTCATACCATTTCCTCCCACGAGGGAGCCTTTTCCAGGAAGCGGAAGCCTTCCCCCGTCCGGCCGAAAAGGAAGGTCTTCACCCCGTTCGTTATCGCTATATACTTGACGTTCAAAATGTTGTTGTAACGGATGGCCTGGTCCACGACATCCTGGTCCAACGGAACATCGGGGCGTTTGCACTCGACGATCATCAGCGGGGCAGCGTCCCGGCCGTACACGACGATGTCCGCCCGGAAGCGCTTCTCGCCCTGGACAAGGCTCACTTCACTGCCCATCATGTGCTCCGGCACTTTCATGCCCATATGGAGCACGGCGGAAATGAACCACTGCCGCACCTCTTCCTCCGGGGTGGCTGCGACGCTTTTGCGCCGCAGCGGGTCCCATAACATATCCGTATTCATCATCACACAAAGATAAGACTTTTTGGGAAATAATCACTATCTTTGAAGCTGAAATGCAGTACGAAACTTCCTTCATATCGTACCTGAGGGACATCCGCCGCTATTCGCCCCGGACCGTATCCATCTACGCGGAAGCCCTGAATCGTTACCGTGCGCGCAAGGGGTCCTGCGACCCCGAGGTGCTGACCCCCGCCGATATCCGGGAGCACGAAGCCTTCCTGATGGGGTCCATGAAGGCGCGCACGGTCCACCAGCAGCTCTCGGCCCTCAGCAGCTATTGCCGTTATCTGGTCCAGGAAGGTGTCCTCCAGGACAATCCCGTCGTCCGGGTCCGTCGGCCCAAGAAGGAAAAGCGGCTTCCGGAGTTCTACCGGAAGGAGTCGATGGAGCAGTATTTTGCGGACACGGACCATGCCGCCTCCGAGGATGAGCTGGAGCTGCTCCGCAGTACGCCGCCGGGCTCGAAACTAGCTGTGGAACTGTATGAAAGGCGGCTTCGGCGGCTGATTATCAGCATCTTGTACAGTACGGGGATCCGGCGCGCCGAACTGATTTCGCTGGAGCGGAGTTCCTTCGACAAGAGCCGGCAGACCCTCCATGTCCATGGAAAAGGAGACAAAATGCGAGAAATTCCGCTGACCCTATCGCTTTGTCACGAAATTTGCTTATATTTGGAAGCGGCAAGTATGATGGGACTTGCGGGGCTGCGCCTCCTCACCACGGCGAAAGGCCGGGCGCTGTATCCGGAATACGTGGACCGGGCCGTGAAGACGGAACTCGGTGAAGGATGCGGCATTACGGGAAGGATTTCCCCCCATGTGCTCCGGCACACCCTGGCGACGGAACTGCTGGAGGAGGGAGCGGACCTGGAGGCCATCAAGCAGATGCTGGGACACAGTTCCCTCGCCGCGACCGAGGTGTACACCCACAACTCTGTCGCCCGCCTGAAGAAAGTGTATGACAACGCCCATCCACGGGCAAAAAAATGTAATAACGATGATTAACGTGAAGTCTTTGAAATTCGATGCAGACCAGAAGTTGCTCGATTTCGTCCAGAAGAAAGTGGAGAAGGTTGAAAAGTTCTTCGACAACCTCGGTGACATTGATGTCACGCTGTCCCTCCTCCCCGATGCGGAGAACAAGAAAGTGAAGCTCCAGACCCGGATTCCGGGCGAGGATCTCGTCATCGAACGCAGCGCACGGACCTTTGAAGAGGCCGTGACCGACGCCGTCGACGCGATGAAGGAGAAGATCATCCGCAGCAAAGAGAAGAAATTCGACCGCTGAACGGTCTGACATAGGGCTTCTGAGAAGGCGTTCCTGCGGGGACGCCTTTATTCGACGTAGAGCAAGAGGCCCTTCAAGTACTCCCCTTCGGGATGATAGATGTTGACCGCATGGTCGGCCGGCTGGTTGAGCCGGTCCAGGATCCGGACGCTGCGGCCGGCGGCAGCGGCGGCGGAGAAGACGGCAAGGGCGAAGGCTTCCTTGTCCACCACCTGCGAGCAGGAGAAGGTGAAGACGAATCCCCCCGGGGCGACCTTGGCGATGGCGGCTTCATTCAGGCGCTGATAGGCCCTGAGGGCATTTTTGAGGGCGCCACGGTGCTTGGCGAATGCCGGAGGGTCCACGATGATGAGGTCGTATTTCCCTTCCGGAACCGCTTTCAGGAAATCGATGGCGTCCGCCGTATAGGAGGTATGGCGCCCGGCGTCGAATCCGTTCAGGGCGACATTCCGGTCCACCATGTCCATCGCCCGCTGCGAACTGTCCACCGAGTCCACATGGACCGCACCGCCGGAGAGGGCGTAGATGGAAAAACCGCCGGTATAGCAGAAAAGGTTCAGTACGTTTCGTCCCCGGGATAGTTGCCCCACCCGCTGGCGGTTTTCCCGCTGGTCGAGGAAAAAGCCGGTCTTCTGGCCTTCATTCCAATTGACACAGAATTGGTTCCCGTTCTCCAGCACCCTCGCTTCATCTCCGGTCCACCCCGCTCCCTTATAGAGATAACCGTCCACCAGATCCAGTCCGGCCTTGTAGGGCGCCGTCCCGGAACTTTTGTCATAGACGGCCTTGAGGCGGTCGCCATATACCTGACGGAGACCCTCGGCGATGGCGCCCTTGGCACGGAACATGCCGACGGAATGGGCCTGCAGGACGCAGACGCCGTCGTAATAATCGATGATGAGCCCCGGCAGGCCGTCTCCTTCGCCATGGACCAGCCGGTAGCAGGTGGTCGCCGCTGATCCGTCCAGACCGCAGGCCTTGCGGAGCGCCAGGGCCCTGGAGAGCATCCGGACCCAGAAATCGCCCTGAAGCGGGTCCTCGTCGAAACTGAGGATCCTGACGGCGATGGAGCCAATCTGGTAATGACCCGTCGCCAGGTACTTTCCGTCCGAGGAAAAGACCCCGACGAGGTCCCCCTCCCGGGGATCTCCGACGATATCGGCGATGGCCCCTGAAAAAACCCAGGGATGGAAACGGAGGATGGATTTCTCGCGGCGGGGACGCAGGATGACTTTATGCATGGTCTTGGGATTGAAGGAGGCGGAGATACATTTCCCGGCAGACCCAGGCGTCGGTCGCGGCATAGCGCTGCTGGGAGGGAGAGAGGGTCTCGGCTTCCCAGTTGGACAACTGCTGGGTCTTGGAAATCTTGACGCCCAGGATGATGGCGGCGAGTTTCTTGACGGATTTGTCTTCGATGCCGTACTGACCGGAGATGCGCTGCAGGTCCACGAAACCCTGGGGCTGGAACGGGGCGATTTTCTGCAATCCGATGATGTCATCGTGGGTCGCCGCGCCGATCTTGAGGATGCATGGATTGGCCAGAATCGCTGCCAGACGGCGCGGAAGGCCGATTTTTTTCAAACGGAAAAGGAAGGCCCTGCCACCTCCGGAAAGCTGGAGCAGCGCGGTCCCGTTCGATAGCTGACCCGGAGAAAACGTGGGCCGGGTCTCGGTGTCGAAGCCGATGATTTTCTGTTTTTTGAGATAGCGGACGGCGTCGCCGAAGGTCTCGTCCAATTGGTCAATGACACAAATCTCTCCCGGGAAAGCGGCCAGTTCCAGCTTTCCGATTTCTTCCGGACTAATGGACGACTGAAACATCTGCAAGCGTTGTAAGGACCTCGGGATAGGCGATCCGGTGGGAATAGAGGTTTTCTTTGCGGAGAAGGCGGGCTGTTTCGCGGACCCGTTCCAGCGAATCCGCCGCCTGGACAACAGAAATGCGGGAGCCGGACATCTTGTACAGGGTGTCTAGGTCAAAGCCGGACAATCCGTCCGTCGCCAGGACATAGAGCTTCGGGGCGATGCCGGGTGCAATCCGGGCGGCGCTCCATGCCTGGACCACCACCCGCTCACGGGCGGTCGAATCCGGACGGAACAAACTGTCTATCACCGCAATGAAACGTTCTCCGGAGAAATCCGGCAACTGATCGGGCACCGGACGCGCGTCGATGTTGTCTTCGGCGTCCTCGGCGGCAAACAGACGCGAGGTCTCCACCACGTCGGAAGGAGCGCCCAGGATGACGATCCACCCGGCAGGACCGGCGGCATGGAAAAGACCCGTCGTATCGGAAGCAAGGCTTTTCACCAGCGGAATCGTGTCCGGACGGGATGAAATATTGCGGCGGCATCCCAGCAAAGAGAGCGCCAGTATCGTAAGAATAAAAAGTGCTTTTTTCATAATCCAGCGCAAATTTACGCTTTTCCGTCCATTTTTCCAATCCCCAGCACCGAGCGGATTTTCGGAATCAGGAGACTATCTATAAACTCTTCTTCCATAAAATGCGTTCCTTCATAGACTTGGAAGCTGTCACCGAACATTTCTCTCCAAATAGAAATCTGGACTACGCCGCGTTTCATGAAATGGTCGCGTCGGCCAAAGAAGGCAAAGCGGTAGCCAGGCTGCCGGGCAGCGGCCTTCGCGGCTTCCCAATGGGCCTTGTAACGGCGCATGGGGCCGAAACGGAAGAGGAGCCGCTGGCGGTCCCCCTCTTTGACAGGGTATTTGTGATGGAGCAGGGCCGACCCTCCGGGAAGCAGCGTCAGCCATGCGAAGCGATAGAATAGGTCAGGTGCTCCAAGAGCCGGAGACACAAATAGTTGCGGAATACCGTTTATCCGAAGAGCCTGGACCGCTCCCAGGGATTCTCCGATGATCAGTTCCGGGCGGAGTTCCTTCACCCAGGCAGCAATCTCGGCGGCACCCTTGGGCGGATCGAAATCGTAGGTCCGGACGACGACACGGACGCCCTCGGCGCCAAGCGCCTTGTCCAAATAATTCGGGATGCGGCTGTCCCCGCCTCCGCCCATACCATGGATATAAAGGATTGTGTGCATATTTCTTGCAAAATTACGACTTTCTGCGTATTTTTGTTGGACGTATCGTAAAAATTAAAACAAAATAGATATGAAGCGAATTGTTCTCTTTGCCCTGGCGGCCCTCCTCCCCCTTGCCGCTACCGCACAGACCAAGGCTCCGAAGCCGGAAACGAAGGCTTACCAGTTCACCACGGTCAAGGAACTCCCGGTCACCCCGGTCAAGAATCAATACCGCAGCGGTACCTGCTGGTGTTTTTCCTCCCTCTCCTTCCTCGAGTCCGAGGTCATCAAGAACAAGGGAATCAAGGATACGACCCTGTATCCGGACTTTTCCGAAATGTTCGTCGTGCGCCATGCCTACCATGACCGCGCCATCAAATATGTCCGCCTGGACGGTAACCTGAACATGGCGGCCGGTTCCGGTTTCGGCGATGTTCTCGAAGTGGTCCGGGACTACGGCCTGATGCCCCAGGCAGCCTATTCGGGCATGAATTACGGCTATGACAAGCCCGTCCAGGGCGAATTGGACGCGGTCCTCAAGGGCTATGTCCAGGCGGTGGTGAAGAATCCGAACCGCAAGCTGACCCCGGTCTGGCCGAAAGGCTTTGACGGGATCCTGGACGCCTATCTGGGCGAGATTCCTGAGCAGTTCACCGATGGTGGGAAGAGCTATACCGCTCCCGCTTACCGCGATGCGATGGGCGTCAATCCCGACGATTATGTCAGCATCACTTCCTATACCCACCATCCTTTCTACAGCCAGTTTGCCATTGAAGTGGAAGACAACTGGCGCTGGGACCTGAGCTACAACCTGCCGCTGGATGAATTCATGAAAGTGATTGACAACGCCGTAGAGAACGGCTACACGGTGCTTTGGGGCGGCGATGTCTCCGAGCTCGGCTTCACCCGCGACGGTCTGGCCGTGCTGGTGGACCAAGAGGCCAAGGCGACCACAGGATCCGACCAGGAGCGCTGGGTCGGCAAGGCCGAAGGCAAGCCGGAAGAGAAAGCGGCCGGTATCCTTCCCGAAGAAAGCGTGACCCAGGAGAGCCGCCAGCGGATGTTTGACGAGAAGACTTCGACGGACGACCACGGCATGCACCTTTATGGCACCGCCAAGGACCAGAACGGCACGAAATACTACCTCATCAAGAATTCCTGGGGCGAAACCGGTGCCTACAAGGGCATCTGGTACATGTCCGAGAATTTCGTGAAGGCCAAGACGCTGAACTATGTCGTCAACAAGAAGGCACTTCCGAAGGACATCGCCAAAAAAATCGGTATCAAGTGAGTCTGAGAAAATCTATTCCGAACATCATCACTTCCATGAACCTCCTTTCGGGGGCCATGGGAGTAATTTTCACCCTGGAAGGACGGCTGGATATCGCCTTCCCCCTGATGCTTGCCGGGGCGGTTTTCGATTTCTGTGACGGCCTGGCGGCCCGCCTGCTGGGCGCCTATTCCCCGATGGGCAAAGAGCTGGACAGCCTCTCGGACATGGTCAGTTTCGGCCTGCTGCCCTCGCTGATGCTCTATGAGACCCTTCGCCTGTCGGGCTGCCACTGCGCCCTGGCCTATGTGACGCTGATCCTCGCTGTCCTGTCGGGACTCCGCCTGGCCAAGTTCAACATTGACGAGCGGCAGGGCACAGACTTCATCGGACTGGCGACGCCCTCCTCCTCAATGATCTGCGGTTCCCTCACCTACTTTATCGCCGTATCACCAGCCTCCGCCGTGACGAGCTGGATGGCTGGATCTTGGTTCCTTCCGCTACTCGCCGTCGTGCTCGGCGGGCTGCTCGTGAGCGAGATTCCGATGTTCGGAATGAAGGTCGCAAAAGGGCACCGCCTGCTCGACGCAAAGCGGATTGTTTTCCTCTGTTTGGCAGTTGCCGCTGCTGTTTTTACGCTCGTTTTTCGCCTGAACTGGAGCCTTTTTATCTTGCTGACCTTCTCGGCCTACCTGCTGGAGAATCTTTTCATCGCTTTCCTTGCATTGTTTCATAAGTAGTTGCTAAACAATGCAGAAAACAAAGAAGTTAAATCCTGTAACAAAAAAGTTAACAGGAAAAAGGGCCCAAAAGTCCCCCCAAAAAAGGAAAATACGCCTTAGTCCGGCACCGCTGATCGCCTCGGTCGCGGTCCTGGTTGCGGGGGTTCTGCTTTCCTATCTTGTCAACGTCCGGGAAATCGGCGCCGGAGCCAAAATTCCGCCGGGGTACAAACAGTTTTGCGTGGACGTTTCCCACCACAATGGCGAGATCATCTGGGATTCGCTGAAAGTCGCCACGCTCCCGAGCGGACGCACCACCCGTAACCTCCAGAAAGCGACGCAGATCCTCCCCCTCTCCCGGATCATCCTCAAGGCGACCGAAGGAGAGAGCCTCGCCGACGAGCGCTTCGACTCCTGGTGGGCGGAGGCCGGCCGGATCGATATCCAGCGCGGAGCCTACCATTTCTTCCGCTCCTCGAAGGATGCCCGCCTCCAGGCGGAAAACTACATCGCCCATGTCAAGCTGCGCACAAGCGACCTGCCGCCGGTGCTGGACGTGGAGACCATCCACCTCGGCTGCACCGACAAGCAGCTCTGCGATAAAGTCCTCAGCTGGCTGGAAATCGTGGAAGAGCATTATGGACGGAAACCCATCGTCTATACGGGAGACAGTTTCGCGCGCGAGCACCTCTCCGCCGACATTACGGAGCACTATCCCTTATGGATTGCCCGCTACCACGAATTGCCGCCGGTAACGGAGCCCTGGACGATGTGGCAGTTTACGGACAAGGCGATGGTCCATGGCATCAAAGGGCATGTCGACCTGTCAGTGGTCCACCCGTAAAGCTTCCATCATGGCGTGGGCGACCGCCCGGGAGGCCCCTTTCCCCCCGAGTTTTTCCCGGATTTCCGCATAATCCGCCATCATGCGGGCGCGGTAAGTCTCGTCTTCCAGAATGCGGCGTACTTCGCCCAGCAGAATATCCGGCTGCAGGAAGTCCTGAAGGTATTCCCGGAAGGCTGGCCGGTCGATGATCAGATTTGCGAGCGAGATGTATTTGATTTTAATGATGGCGCGCATGATCAGGAAGGTCGTCTCTGCGGTCCGGTAGCCGACCACCTGGGGCGTTCCGATGAGCGCCGCTTCGAGCGAGGCGGTTCCGGAATTGATGACGGCGGCTTCACTGTGCCGGAGGACGCCGTATGTTTCGCCCGATACGACATGGACGAAAGCCTCATTTCCCCGGAGGTCATAATCGGCCGTCGTTCTCGATGGAGCCGCCGCAATAACAAAATGATAATCAGTATATCCGGGAAGCTTATGTAAAGCATCGGCAAAGGTCATCAAGACCGGCATCATAGATGCAATCTCACCGCTGCGGGAGCCGGCGAGAAGGGCGATGTACGGCCGGTCCGGAAGGCCGGTGCGCGCAAGGAAATCCCATCGTGCCTCGCTGAGGGCCGGGCTTTCGTCGATGGCGTCGACCAGCGGATTGCCTTTGTAGATGAACGGCACGCCTTTCGACTCGAAATACGGGATTTCGAAGGGGAAGACGATAAAGAGCCGGTCCACCCAGGCTTTGAGTTTGGCGATCCGGCGCTCCCGCGAAGCCCAGACCTTGGGTGCGATGTAATAGAATACCTTGAAACCGGCGCCATGGGCGAATTCCGCAATCTTGAAGTTGAAGCCGGGATAGTCGATCAGGATGACGACATCCGGCCGCCAGGCAAGGATATCCTCTTTGCAGCGTCTGATTTTCCCAAGCAGGGAACGGGCATGGACCAGGACCTCCCAGAAGCCGATAATAGCCCCATCCCGGTAGTCCTGGACGAGGCCGGTCCCTTCCTGGTGGGCGTGGAAAACCGCATCCATCAGTCCCCCGCCCCAGAAGCGGATGTCCGCCGAAGAATCTTCGGCATACAGGCCTTTCATCAGGTTTGACCCGTGGAGGTCGCCGGAAGCCTCACCGGCTATGATGTAGTATTTCATAATCGGTCCGGTCCAGGTTGTTCGGGGTGATGGTAATCCATCCGGCATCATTGAGCACATGGTCCGCGTCCATCGCTTCCGGCTCGTCGTCGATGAAGTCCCCGATCATCATGTAGCCTTTCTCTCCTTCTTCCAGCGGCGGGAGCGTGTCGTCGAAATGGAAGCCGACGGCTTCGTACTTGCGGAGACGTCCTTCGTCCCAGAGCTGGAACTCCTTCTCCCAGTGGCCGCGACCCTGGCGGGCAAAGCAGATACCCTTGCACTGCTCGGGAGCCACTTTCGGGAAATTGATGCTGTACAGCAGTCCGTAACGGCCTTCCGGCCAGTTGTCCAGGAGGCTGCGGATGATCCCGGGCAGGTATTTTTCCACCAGGTCGAAGGACGCGTCCGGCGAGAAGTCACAGACCGACACGCCGATGGCCTTGCAGCCGTTCAGGGCCCCCTCTTCGGCCGATCCGAGGGTCGCGGAGTAGTTGGCGGCCGTCGCGGCATTGGACCCATGGTTGATCCCGCAGATGACGAGGTCCGGATTGCGGTGCTCGTAGAAGTACTCCAGTCCGAATTTGACGCAGGAGGCCGGCGTCGCGTCCAGATAGTGCCAATCGCCCGGGCCTTCCTCCGGCAAGGCTTTGTATGCCAGGCGTTTCATGCCCAGGGACACAGACATGGACATGGCACTCTGGTGGTATTTCGGAGCGACCACCGTCACCTCGCCCAACTCGGCCATCAGGCGGGCCAGGACATGGATGCCGCGGGCCTTGTACCCGTCGTCGTTGCTGATCAGGATGCGCATTCGTAAATTTTCTTAATAAAATCGTATGCAAAGATAGCGAATAATCAGATTTTTTCGTAAATTTGCGTCGCTTAAAAAGCAAGATTGTTTAACAAAATAAAACACACATTATGATCAAACTCGGTATCAACGGTTTCGGCCGCATCGGACGGATGGTTTTCCGTGCCGCTGTCGAGAACTTCCCGAAGGACATCGTGGTTGTCGGTATCAACGACCTCCTCGACCCGGATTATCTCGCGTACATGCTTAAGTACGACTCTGTCCATGGTAAATTTGACCACGACATCAAAGTCGAAGGCAACTACCTGATCGTGGACGGCAACAAGATCCAGGTCTTCTGCGAGAAAGATCCCGTCAACATCACCTGGGGTGCGCTCGGAGTCGATGTCGTTGTCGAATCCACCGGTTTCTTCCTGACCGCCGAACTCGCTGAGGCTCACCTCAAGGCCGGTGCCAAGAAGGTGATCATGTCCGCTCCTTCCAAGGATGCGACTCCGATGTTCGTCTATGGCGTGAACCATATGACCTACGCCGGCCAGAAGAGCATCTCCAACGCTTCCTGCACGACGAACTGCCTGGCTCCGCTGACCAAGGTCCTCAACGACAGCTTCGGTGTGAAGCGCGGTCTGATGACCACGGTCCATGCCGCTACCGCTACCCAGAAGACCGTTGACGGTCCTTCCAAGAAGG
>JAEEHS010000035.1 GCA_016281015.1 Bacteroidales bacterium | reverse complement strand
CGCTGACATTCAATGCAGGCGTGACAAGCGTACCGGACTGCGGATTTTTAACCGCCGTATTGCTGCTCTGCGTATCCAGATTTCCGAGCTGGACATATCCGGGACGCGCAAAGACATGGGTCGCAGACCACTCGTTCTTGGAAAAGGCCTCGCCGCATAACGAAGATACGCCACCCAGACGCTTTCTGTCGCCTCCGCTGAGGAAATAATCGATTCCACCGTCTGCCTCGTCAAACCCTTCATAGAATTTCGCACCAGATGGCGTTGCGGAGACTCTCACCGCCGGATCATAGATGACGAAGGCGGAATGGACGCGAACGGCACCGGATCCGCCCTGGCCGTCAGCCGCATTACCAGCTGTGTTTTTATTGGAATTACCGACCACTTTTACATACAGCATTTTGCCGGCCTTGAACAGTTCACCATGACGGATTGTAAAAGTATGATAAGGGTAGTTCACCGCTGTGAAATGAATCGCCTCAGGGAATTCGATCCATGTATGGGCATCATTGGAATAAAGAACTTTCCAATCCGCAATGGAATAAGTTGCGTTACTGAGGCCCATTCCAAAGGAGACATTGAACTCTTGGGGCATATCCTCTGCCAGCGGGATATTAAACCGAACATAGTTTTCAATCGGAATCTGGCTCACCGCGAAACGATTCAAAATGGCGCCCACATTGATGGCATCGTGCGCCAGGACGTTTGCCCAATATGCCAGATTTTGCTGACTGTTATTCTTCGGAGAAGCTTTGGTGACAAGAGCGGACAGCGAAACATTCGTATTATCTTTATCCGTGGCAATAACACCAGAAGAAGGTGTATATCCACCTGTCGCAGTTCCTTCACTCAGGGAACCTTTGTTGCTGTAAACCATATTTCCGTTCGAATTGGTCTCCTGCGTAAAACAGAAAGCATACGGCAGGGTCACGCCCGTCCCTGTTGCAGCAACCGGCTTGTTCCAGGTCAGTTCTCCCATATTGTACACCTTGTTGCGGACGAACTCCGTAGAGGCGGCATAGTGGTCGATATGGCAAACATCTCCGTCTACCGTGTCAAACGTCACGAACAGGCCAGCCTTGAGTTCGCAGGGCATGATGGCCATATAGTATGTACCGGCGGCGAAGGTCTGTCCCGCAGTAATATTGGCATTGTTGCCCGTACCATGGTCCGGGAAGAGGTACATGTCGGTATAACGGCTACCGCTCTTGTATTCACCTACATTGTAACGGAGCGAAGTTGCTGGCTTTTCGCCTGTCAGATCGACATATTGGTCGCCCGAGAGGTACTCCCCGCTCCCGGTATGCACGCCGATGCGGGTGATCTTCCCGTCCATGTCGGCCGGAATGACGAACTTCAAGTGGCAAAGGATGTTCTTGAAGACGATCGGCTCGTTCTCCGGGTCGGTCGTAGAGCCGACGGCAAAATTCAGGTACCGGCCGACCGTTCCGCGATGCTCGGAGAAATTGCCGTTGTTACCCCGCTGATAACGGGTCAGCCAGGCAATGAGTTTACCGTCAGTGAAATTGACGGCGGCATCCTGGATGCGGGGCGTGAAAGCCCAGTAGATCGGCTTTCCTTCCGCAGCGGGCTGACTGCCCTCCGAAACAGTAAAAGAGGCTGTTTTCTTGTCCGCGGACACCTCGTAGGCCTGATAGCGGGTATCTTTGACAAATCCTTCGGCAAACGATCCGCTACTTGGGGTATAGGCCGCTCCCTCCCCGTCAAAGACCGACAGAGCGTCATTTTTCATCCAAAGGACATCCAGTCCATTCTCGCCCAGCGAAGTCTTGGTCCCGGCAGGGGTTTCAGGGGCCTCCCAGGTCGCCTTGAAAGTAAGGCCATGGGGAACAATCGTCTCTTCCGGATCAGAGGCGCTTGAAACGGGCTCATCTATTTCAGTCCGGCTGCAGGCGGCGCATGCGAGGGCCGCCATCAGGAATAAAACACTGTACTTTTTCATAAGGCACTTACCATTCAAATTCGACTTCTTCGTCCAGCGATTCTGTCTGGGCTCTCGTAAAACTGTCACAAAAATTCACTTCCGGCTTGATGATCCGGACGTCGATCCGGGGGCTCGAATAGCTTCCTCGAATCCCTTCGATGGGGGGGGTAATGTGTTTTTTCATCATGATTATTTGGTTATTAATCTCATTCTTCAAATTCCACCAGTCCTGAAATCGGGAAATGGTCTGAAATAAACTTGATTCCGTTCCAACTTTCATTGACCGTCCTGTAGGAAACGGGCTTGAATCCTGAAACGAAGATGAAATCAATGATGCTCGAAGCGCTCTTAAAACCATTAAAGGTCCCGAAGTGATCTGTCTCAGAGGCCGTTTCGCGGAGATTGTCCATCACGCCGTTCAGGGGATCAAAGACCGCAGAGGGCCAGCTTTCGTTCATGTCTCCCGTCAAGAAGGACGGATAAGCCGAAGGATTCAGTTCTTTCAACTTCTTCACAATCAGATCCATTCCGTAGATTCGGTTGTCACGGACCAGGTCGAGGTGCGTATTGATATAAAAGAAGCGCTTCCCGGTCGCAATGTGGCGGAAACGGGCCCACGTCGCGCAGCGGCGGTAGGTGCTTCCCTCTGCCCAGCCGACAGATGGAATTTCGGGCGTCGAAGACAGCCAGAAGGTTCCCCAGTCTTCCAGTTGGACAAGGGAGGTCTTCCAGAAAATGGGCATTCGCTCCCCGGCCCCCGCGGCGGTCCCGGTATCCCGGGAAACGCCGACATAATCGTATCCTTCCAGCGATGACTTGACAAAATCTGCCTGGTAGAGCTGGGCCTCCTGCAGACCGAAGATGGTCGGATTCTCCACGGAGAGCATCTGGGGGGTTCCGCTACGGCGTTCTGTCCATGCATGGGCCGTCCCGCTGTCTGCTCCGCCTGTCCGGATATTGAAGGAAATAATCTTAATCTGATTTTCCCCGACGACCGCCGGATCCCGGGGCGTGTCCGACCCGGGGTCGATGATGGGCTTCGCCCCCTGGGAAAAATCCATTCCACCTTCGGTGTATGGCGGAATGTAATCCGCGTTGTCCTTGCCGCTACAGGAGGCGACAAGAAGCGCCAGGGCAAAATACAATATCTTTTTCATCGTTTCGTAACGCTTATATTGTCAATGAACCAGCGTGAGAATTCCCCTTCCGCGGGCGCGCTCGTAAAGCGGATCCTTGTCTGAGGAGTCGCACCCAGGATGGTGAACGTATGCGTGGAGAACGCGCCTGTCGTGGACATCTGCTGAATCTTGGCCGTCTCAGACCCATTGATGAGTCCGCCGCCGACAAGCTCGATGACCCCGGTAGGGATGTCCGGGCTGCCCACATCAGGCGTCGTGACAGCCGCTCCGGGCCGGATGGCCGGGCTGCGGTAGGCCGCCGCCTCCAGGGTCAGGGTCAAGTCTCCGGAAACGCCGAGCGCCGGGCTCTCCAGCGCACCGACCGTATTATGGTACTCCCGGCGGGACCCGGAACGCTCCGTGTCCACAAAACCAATCTGGGCATAGCCCGGGCGTTCATATACGTCGTGTCCGCCCATTCCGCGGAGCTGATCTTCCCTCCAATCGGCAATCTGACGTCCTCCAAAGTTGGCCAGGCCGCCTACCTTGTTGCCAAGGAAATAGTCGACTCCGCCCGTCAAGTGGTCGAAAGGCTCGAACCAGACGGCATTGGAGGGCGCCGGCGTCGATCCTTCCTTCTCTTCGGAGATGATGATGGAAGAATGAAAGCGGATAAAGCAGCTGCTTCCATGCCCGTCGGCATTGTTGGATCCGCCGATGGCGGTCGTTCCTTCCGGAATGAATTTCAGATGAAGCGTATCACCGGCGACAAAAGGAATTTCGCAGTCAATCGGGACGCTGAAGAACAGATAGTATGAACCGCCTTCGACAATATGGTCGAGCGAATAATGTCCGCCTTCATACCAGGTCTCTTTGTCGGAGGAATAGTAAATCGTCCAGTTCTTGATCGTATAGGTGTTGCCGCCCATTCCGAAGGTGACCGTGAAATGCTCCGGCAGGGTCATCTGCAGCGGGACATCCAGGTACCAGCCGCACTCCGCGGTCGGCGTCGTCTTGCTGCCCAGGGAGACGAAGCCCACTGTGTTGATGTTATCGTGCGCACCGGCCTCCGCCCACATATTGGGCCCATAAGACTTGGAAACCTCGGACGCATAAGCCGAGACGTAGAGGGATGCGCCAATCGTGTCATCCTTGTCATCGGCGATCTTGCCGGAAGTCAGCAGCGTGACGGGATCCCAGTAGAGTTTGTAATAATTGATATACTTGCAGGCTCCGTCTGTCTGCGACGAGCAGTAGAACGAGAACACATAAGGGAGCGACTGAATTCCGGGCTTCTCGCCGATACGCTTACCCGAGAAGGCGACGTCTGTGGCGGCGGTCGGGAGGATTTCACAAACGCCGTCCCGGACGGCTCCGGCAACGCCGCAGACCCTTCCTCCACCTCTTCCGTAGGTCTCCGATCCGAAAGGGGCATCGGCCGAGACAAGGAGACGTCCCAGCAAAGAACCTGATTCATCCGTAATGCCGGGCGATGACGCGAGAACGCCCCCGATGGCCTCTTCAACGACCTGACATTCCTTCAGGCAGACAAACATCGATTCATAGTCTCCTGTCGCGAGTTCCGCGAAGGAAAGCGTATCCGGCCGGACCGGAAGGGCCGTTGCGCTACCTACGGGGGGATTATCCGACAGGGCGAGCGTCAGGATACCGCCCGTCCGCTCAAGATGGGCACCGGCGAGGTCGATGGCCACCTCGGTACCGCGCTTCGGCGCGGTGTAACGGTCCCCCGAAACGCACACGGCAATGCCACTGGAAGGATCATCAAAGGAGTCTTCTACGGCAAAACTGTTCTCCATATAATTGGATGCGAGCGCGTCGGTGACGACGAAACCGCGAATTTTTCCCTGTATAATGGTATAACCGCCCGCTCTTTCCAGAGAACGGATTTCATGAATACGGGAGAAACCTCCCTGGGAGAGCGGCCGCTGCAGAATGTGGATTTCTTCACGAATGGAATTGTCGTCCGATTCAAGGATGATTTTACCCTCGCGAGCGCTTGTTCCGGCGTTTCTGTCCACCGAAAGCACCAGTGTGGCCGATCCGCGGGACTGCGTCAGCGAAGGGGTCACCCAGTCATATACCTCATTGGAGGCAATCCGCCAGCCGATGTTGGATTGAATCTGGACAGGATAGTCCACGGAAAAGCCCGGTGCTTCAATCTCCTCCAGATCGGCACGCAGGAATGGCCCGGGGATTTCCGGCCCCCGTGTACAAGCCACTCCGGAGAGGATCCCCACCAGCATCATGGTCAGTATAGAATTCCTATTCATAGCATCCAGCCTTTAAAATGAAAGCCCGTCTTCCCACCCGGGATTCTGGGAAACCACTCCTCCCGTCAGTACCCGGTCGTCGGTCGGGACGGGATAGAGGTAATCTTTGTTCTCATCAAATCTGCGGACGATGTTGCCGTGGACCGTGATATTGCCGGAAGTCCCGCCCGTCAGGGCCGCTTCCTGCAGCGACATCGTCACCACGCCGGAAGCGGCGGCGGGTGCCTGTCCTTCATAAAGGATGAAGTCCACACTGCCGTTGCCGTCCAGGTCGTAGCTCCCCGTTCCCGGGAAATACATCCCGAGGAAAGGACGGGTCAGCCGCTTGCCGGCCTTCCAGCGCATCAGGTCCCAATAGCGGAATCCCTCCGCAATCAGTTCGATGGTCCTTTCCCTGCGAATTTCGAGGATTACGCCGGTATTGGATCCCTTGACGCCGGGATAACCGGTCGCTTCCGCCATGAGATATGGATCCGGATCCGAATTTGCCGCCTGGAGCATCATCGACGGCATCCCGGCGCGCTTGCGGATCCTGTTGACCGACTTGTCGAGGTCGGCCTGCGACAAGGTGCCCAGTTCGGCAAGCGCCTCTGCGTAATTGAGATACACTTCGGCCGTGCGGAACAGGGGCAGGTCGTTCTCCGAGGTATTGTAGGCATCGTATTTCGGCGCTCCGACATACTTGATAATCTGATAGCCCGTGGTCGAAGCCGACAGGTCCGGAGCGAGTTTGTCCGCCGTTCCGATCCGCCTGTAACCGGGCGTACGGATTGTCTGGGCGAGCCGGGGGTCGCGTTCGCGGGTCTCCTCCGCAAAGGAGCGCGTCGCATAGCCGGCCTGGTCGGTGAACCGGCTCCCGTCCGCCATCAGATAACTGTTGACGACATCCTTCGCAAGACCGGGCTTGCCCATCGTCGTAGAGGTATAGCGGCCGTTCACATCATGAACGAGCGAAAGCGCCGATGAATAACCGCGGGTAAGGATGATTTCCGTCCGGTCGGTGTCCACCGTATTAAAAAGGGTCAGATACGGGGTCGTTCCCGTGCTGAAGAGAGAATAGCCTGAGGACTGGATGAATTCCCCGGCCGCGGCGGAGGCCTGTTCCAGACAGTCTTCCCAGTCTCCCAGACCGTGGTATTTCCGGAAAGTTCCCTCAAAAAGGAAAATCCGGCTCTTGAGCGCCAGGGCCGTCCATTTGGTCACCTCATATACATTCTTGGCTGCCGGCAGGCGAGAAATGGCGAAATCAATGTCCTCCAGCACATGGGCCATCACCACCTTGCGGTCGTCCCGTCCCCGATACAGGCCCTTATCGCCGGCATCCAGCGGCTCATCCAGCCAGGGGACATCGCCGTAGCGCTTGACTTTCTCGAAGTAGAAATAGGCCCGGAAGAAGCGTGCAAGGCCCAGATACTTGTCCCGGACAGCGGGATCTTTGCAATGGTCCGCGTTGACGATAAAGAAATTTATGGTCCTGAGGTTGTCCCAGCTCCAGGAACTGGCGGTAGAAGGCACCGTCCGGTTTCCCGCCACCTCGGCACTCAGCGCACTCGGAATGATATAATCCGCTTCCTCCCCATAGATGCCGCTCCCGCCGGGAAACATCAGATAGAAACGGTTGGTATATAAGCGGCACTCCTGCTCCGTCGTGAAGTAGGTGTCCGGGCTGAGTTCATCCTGCGGCTCACGCACAAGCCAGTCACTGCAAGAAACGGCCGCAAGGGCAAGCATAAGTATGACGAATCTCTTTTTCATGGCCTAGAAATCCACATTGATCCCGAAGGAGAAGGTTTTACTCATCGAATATAGGTCCGAAGAACCATTGTGTTGGACCAGTTCAGGATCCAGATACTTGGAATGAAGCGCTGTCCAGTACCAGAGATTTTCCCCGCTGAAATAGACTCTTACCTTGCTGAGGCCCGCCTTGCCGGTCCATTTCTCCGGGAGCGTATATCCGACGGTCAGATTCTTGAGCCGCAGGTAAGCCGCATTCTGGAGATAACGGTCGTTGAATACCCGCAGCGTCCCGTTGAGGGCGCTGTAGCCGCGGGCCCTCGGAAAATAGGCGTCCGGGTTGTCCGCCGTCCACACGTCCGCCATGAAATCCCTCCCCACGAAGGAAGTATACGGGCGGGAATAAGGCCCCCAGAATCGCTGACAGTCATATCCGGGATAGGCATCCCGGTGACCGATACCCTGGAACATCACGTAGAAATCAAGGCCCATCCAGTTGCATCCCGCGTGGAAACTGTAACTGTATCGGGGCTGGCTGTTTCCGATGACCGTCCTGTCGCCCGGATCCGAAAGCGTGGAGGCGCCATAGCTGAGTATGTGATTGCCGTCCAGGTCCAGCATTTTGATATCTCCGGCCCTGACGCCGTCACCATAGGCTCCCAGTGAATTGAAATAATCGACACATACCTGCGTAAGGTCCACTTCTCGGGCATAAGCCTGGGCCTGTTCATCCGATGGAAACAAGCCGCCTGTCTTGAATCCCCAGATATCTCCGAGACGCATTCCTTTGTAAGGCTCGTCGATCAATCCGGAAGGATTGTCCGCCTTGGTGTACCAGGCCTTGTAGTCAGAAACGGAAGCGCCCACATAATAATAGAACCGCCGGGAGGCCCATTTCACCTCACTTTTCCATTCAGCCTGGAGTTCCCAGCCGATGGTCCTGAGGTCATTGGCGTTGACCGTCGGTTCCGTGGCGCCGTAGAGCGAAGGCAGTTTCTTGCCGATGGCCAGGATCCCCTTCGTATCACGGATGTATCCGTCGGCGCTCAGGGTCAGTTTGTCCTTCCAGAGCCCCAGATCGAGGCCCAGGTCCTTGGTAATCACCGTCTCCCAGGTTCCGCTGGAAACCGGATCCGAAACCACCGCCTGCCCCGCTTTCGACTCTCCGTCGAAGGTATAGGACATCAGGCCCTTCGTGTTGACGGTCTGATAATACTCATAATAATCGATGTTCTGGTTGCCCAGCGAACCGTAGGAAAAACGGAGTTTGGCATTGTTCAGTACGTTCCGGGCCCCTTTCATGAAAGGTTCCTCACTGAAACGCCAGGCGCCGGAAACGGAAGGGAAAAAGCCCCACTGGTGTCCTTTCGGGAAGCGGGACGAACCGTCATACCGGCCGTTGGACTCGATGAAATACCGCTGTTTCCAGTTATAGGTCAGACGGTAGAAAAATCCGGCGAGCGCATATTCGCTGATGCCCCCGTTCATTACGTCCACATCACCCGTGGCCAGGTTGAAGTCTGACAGTTCCTCGCTCAGGAGGTCATTCTTCCGGATGGACAGGTCCTTGTAGCGGCGCGCCTCGTAGTTAAAACCGGCGGTGGCAGTAAAGTTGTGGTCGAGGGCCCAGGTATGGTCATAGGCGGCATAGGCATTGGCCACATAGTTGTTCTGCTCATAGACGACATCGCTGAGCCGGTCCTGATAGGCGCTGACCGCTTCTTGAAGCAGTTCACCGGGGTACTGGGAATACTCCACATAGGTATCCCGGTACTGCCGGCGGATGTAGCCGAACTTATAGGAGAAATCCGCATTGAAAGTCAAGCCCTTCACCGGTTCCGCCTTGAGCGAGGTCGTCGTCGTCACCTCGCTCGTCCGCTGGTGGCCCCACTGCTTGCCTTTCACGAGCATCGCCGCATAGCCGTCCATAATGTAATGGGCCGAAGAATTGGTCAACGTGGTATGGGAAACAGGCGTTCCGTCAGGATTCATCGGGACGAAACTGGCCAGTGCATGCAGCGTCGGCCTCCGGTAATTGTTTCCGTGGTACGTATATACGCCGTTGAAGAACTTGGTATTGCTGGACAGGCTCAGCCAGGGCTTGATCTTTACATCCAGCTTCGCGCGGACATTATAGGTATTGTATGCATCGGGCCCCACCCGGAAGTTTCCGTCCTGATGATAGTAGCGCCCGCTGACCATATACTTGATATTTTTGGTCCCCCCGCTGACGTTGACATTCACATCCTGCGCCGGACGCGAATCGTCATAGAGCCAGTTGTACCAATCGAAATTGGCCAGATAAACATAACTCAGGCGGCCGTTCCGCATCTCGGTCAGTACCCAGGGGCGGTCGGGATGTTCCGTCTTGTCATTTCGCCGCTCCCAAAGCCGCTGATAGTCATAGTCCGTATAACTGGTGTAGGGTGTACCATTGCGGGCAGAAATGAACATATCGGCCATATAGGCGCTATAATAGCCGCGGGTTTCGAAGTCCGTGGACGCCGTATTGGCCGAGAAAGAGGTCCGGTAGGAGGCGGATACCTGGGCCGGCTTCTCGGCGCTGCCGCTCTTGGTCGTCACGAGAATGACGCCGAAAGCGCCGCGCGCACCATAAATGGCGGCCGACGAGGCGTCTTTGAGAACCGAAATGCTTTCGATATCATTGGCATTGATCCGTTCCAGATAAGTTTCTACGCCATCCACCAGAATCAGCGGACTGCCGCCGTTCGGCGACGTGTTGCCACGGATATTATAGGTGCTGGAGGCATTCGGGGCGCCGGAGCCCTGGGTAATGTTGAGGTTCGGAATCATGCCCTGAAGCGCCTGGCCCACATTCACAACCGGCCGGTCCTGGAACTCTTTGGAAGTCACGGAAGCGACGGCTCCCGTGAGGTTAACCTTCTTCTGTACCCCGTAGCCGACCACGACGACTTCTTCCAACTGCTGGGTGTCTTCCTTCATCACGACGTCGATCTGTTTCCGGCCGGAAACGGCCTCTTCGACGGTCTTGAAGCCGATACATTCATACACCAGGATGGCGCCGGCGGCCACGCTGATCGAGTAATGGCCGTCCGGATCCACAATGACCCCGTTGGCAGGGTTGGCCTTTTCGATGACCGATGCCCCCAGTACACCCTGGCCGTTTTCGTCCAGGACTTTGCCATTTATCTGAATCCTGACGGGTTGTGTCTTGGGGACAGGAGGCTGCTGGACGGTCTCCTTCCGGGTCAGGACGACCATGTTCCCGACCTGTTGAAAGTGGATGTCCTTGCCGGAGAACACCTTGGAAAGGAGTGTCTCAAGGGAGGCCTCCTCGCGGAGCGTAACCGGTCCGAGCGCCTCTGCAGCGAGACTGTTTTCGTACGAAAACTGAACCCCGGTCTGCGCCGTGAAACTGTCCGTAAAGGACTGGACGGTGGCACTTCTCAGGAAAATGTCCACTTTATAGGGACCGGAGAGAAGGGCCAATGATGTGGTGATGGTTATAAGTAAGTGCTGAAACATCATATCGATGCATTGGTTGAGGAATAATGCCCGCCTGTCATGAGCTCAAGGACGTTCAGGACATCACCGACGGATTCCGTCCTGAGGAAATTGATCCGGTAATGTTTGGACGGATCATAGCCCGATGCGGAGACTTTAATACCGTAAACCGACTCGATTGCGGCGATGATTTCTTCCACGCTGGCATTGTCCAGCGAGACCAGGCTGAACTGCTGCTGGATGAGCGGACGGGCATAGACCTGTTCGACAGCGATATCGCCGGAGACGGCATTATAGACGGCTTTCTGGTTGGGAACCAGGCGCAGAAGCGGTGTCCCTCCCTTACTCAGAAGGCGCACGGAACCTCTTTCGAGAATCACATCCGTGAGGGAGCTTCCCTCCGGTGAATGGACGCTGAATGCGGTACCGAGCACTTTGATATCCAGCCCGGCGGTAGACACGATAAAAGGAGAGAGCGTGTCGCGGGCGACATCAAAATAGCCGGATCCCTCCAACGTGGCCAGACGCCGTCCGCTGGCCAAGCGGTATGTGAGAGAAGCACCTTCCGACAGAACCACGCTGGTCCCGTCCGGAAGGGAAAACTGCTTCACCGTGCCGGAATTGTTTTCGTACGCCGACACGTCCGGAGCCTTGTACCGGGGCCGTCCCATCCAAAGGCCTGCTACCAAAACCACAGCAGCAGCCACCGAGATGGTGGTCAACCACCTCTTTATTCTAGCGTGTTTGGAAAGGTCGGTATCAATCCTGGCATCCAGCCATTCCATCATGCGGGCGGCGTCTTGTTCCAGCCCGGGATCGGACACCGTATCTCTCAGTGATTTCAAGGCCTGCTCATAGGCATCCAGACGGGCCTTTTCGTCTTCCAAATGTGGGTTCTCTCTCATGGGTGTTGTCTGCATTTCCTTTATAATACAGGCAACACGGAGAAACTACTTAGGGAGAAAACTAAATATTTTGGAGGGCGCTCCGGAGATTTTTCAAGGCCGCATAGATATGCGCATCCACCGTCCGGACCGAAATACCCAGGAGGTCGGCAATTTCCTGATGGTTTTTTTCTTCAAAATAACTCAGGCGGAACACCTCCTGCTGTTTCTGGGGAAGCCGTTCCACGCTTCTGGAGATAGATTCCCGCCTATCCCGGTCGAACAGCGCCCGCATGACCGAATTGTTGTCCGGGTCATAATACCGACGGGCAAGCGAAACGAATTCCGCGAAATCCTCCTCCGCCTTCCGCCTCACCATGCTGTGTTCCAGATAGTTCATGCAGCGGTTATACACGCTTCTCATGACATACGCATGGACCTTCTCGGGGTCGTCCCGCAGAAAGAACCGGCGTTTCCAGACAGCAAAGAGAACATCCTGTACGACATCTTTAGCCCATTCCCTGTCCTCCCCTTTGAGGAACAAGCGGGCATAGGCAAGCAGACCGGGATACTTCCCGATACAGAAACGGTTGAAACTCTCTCTGTCCGAAAACATCTTGTACGCCTTACCTCAAATGATTCCAGGCCAGGGCAAGCAGGGCTGCCCCAAGAATCGCTGTTTTCCTCATAGGATCAATATTCTGTTTTATCTGTTTTCCCATCCCAGAGGCGGAAGGTAGCGATGGCCTCTTCCTGCAGCAGGGGACGGATGGGGATCGAGCGGGAGGCCATGGGCTTGTCCAGCTCCCGGTAGATGAAATCGTCGTCGAAGCCGATCGTGGCGGCGTCCGAGCGGTTGTTTCCATAGAAAATCCGGTCGATATGGGCCCAGTAGATGGCGCCGAGGCACATCGGACAGGGTTCGCAGGAAGTATAGACCGTACAACCCGACAGATCGAATGTCCCCAGGCGCCGGGCGGCGTCCCGGATGGCATTGACCTCGGCGTGGGCCGTGGGATCGTTGTCGATGGTGACGGAATTGGAGCGGCCGGCGATGATCTCCCCGTCTTTGACAATGACGGCTCCGAAAGGCCCGCCACCCCGCTCAACACTCTCAGTAGCAAGGCGTATGGCCTCGCGCATCATTTGCTTGTCCGTTTCTGTAATCATGATTCCGACAAAAAACACCCCGTAGGCCGAAGCGGACGGGGTGAAAGCAAGTAAATAAGCCTAACGGAGCTGGAAGATTACCGGGAAGGTATAGGTCACCTTGACGGCGCGGTCACGCTGTTTGCCGGGCTTCCATTTCGGAGAGCTGGAAACGACGCGGACAGCTTCCTTGTCCAGCGACTCATCCACACCACGCAGGACGCGGACGTTGGTCACGCGGCCGTCGGCCTCCACGGTGAACTGGAGGGTGACACGGCCCTGGACGCCATTTTCCTTGGCGATTTCCGGATAGACCAGACGGGAGTTGACCCACTTGGAGAACTCGTTGGCATCGCCGCCGTTGAAGGAAGGTTTCTGCTCCACGAGCTGGAACGGAATGGCCTCTTCCTCGACCTCTTCCTCGACGACCTCGGCTTCCTTGTAGTCTACGATTTCGTAGGCGGAATTGTCGTCTTCCAGATTCATGAACATGTCGTCGTCCAACTTGACGTCATCTTCGACGATATCGATCTGGTCGGAAAGGACAGGGATGTCGGGTGCCGCGGGCGGGGGCGGAGGGAGTTCGTTCTGGATGGCGATCATCTCTTCTTCGACAAGGACCTGGGTGGTGTCTTCCAGCAGGGCGACCTTGCTGTCTTTCGAAGACCACTCGAAGGCTCCGAACACAATGCCGAGCGCTACGACAAGACCGATCTCCGTAAAGAGGAGCTTCTTGTTTTCGAGGCTGGCCTTGGGGCTTTTCTTGACTTCCATAATGCTTTATTTTTTAAGTTGTTTTTTCTTTTGATGCAAAGATACGGCGGGATTTTAAGGCATCAAAATATAATAGCTTGAAAAAACTCGCACAGCCTTTCACGGAAACGCCTCTAAACCAAAGAATTACGTGGATTTCGTTTTTCAAAAATCTCGCAAAGGAAGCCAAAACGGTCGTTTGTCAATAAAATCCGGTCGTTTGTTTAGCGGAGCTGAAAGATGACCGGAAAGGTGTACACCACCCGCACAGAGCGGTCTCTCATGCGTCCAGGAGCCCATTTCGGAGAGGATGAGACCACCCGGACCGCCTCGGCGGCGAGGCTCTCATCGGGAGATTGCAGGACCCGGACATCCGAAAGACGGCCATTGGTTCCGATGGTGAACTGGAGGGTCACTCTTCCTTGTACTCCGTTCTCGCGGGCGATCTCCGGATAGACCAGACGGGAGTTGACCCACTTGGAAAACGCGTTGGCATCCCCACCGTTGAAGGACGGTTTGACCTCGGCGCTGACCCAGGGAACCTCGTCTTCGATGACCTCTTCTTCCACGACATCGACCTCCTTGTAATCGGCGATTTCGTATGAGGAATTGTCTTCTTCCAGGTTCAGGAAGAGATCGTCATCCACCTTGAAATCATCCTCCACAATATCGATCTGGTCGGAAAGGACGGGGACCTGTGGGGCGGCGGGCGGCGGCGGGGTCTCAAGGACGACGGGGAGAATGTCTTCGACATCGACCACGCGGGTGTTGTCCGTCAGATAAGCAATGCTGCGGTCCTTGGATGCAGATTCAAAGGCCCCATAGACAAGGGCAAGCGCGGCAACCAGGCCACATTCCGCCATCAAAAAACGCTTGTTTTCCAAACTGGCGCGACTACTTTTCTTGTTTTCCATGACATTGATTTTTAGGGGTTGAACTTAGTGCAAAGTTAGCCCGCCAGAAAGAGGAAATCAATGACGGAAAGGATCCGAATTCTCGCAAAGCGAGAGACGGAACAAACTGGTTATCAGAAAATTATGATAGGGTGAAAAAGTCTATTTCTCCAAGACCGACAGGAAGAAATCACCGTCCGGGGAGGGGCGGAGCCTTTCTTTGAGGCGATAGAGCCTGTTATAGACATAGGGCTTATCCTTCTCCAGAAGAGTGGAGATTGTCGTGGAAGAAAAGCCGGCAGCCGTAAAGAGGTAGAGGGAATAATCTTCCTCCTTCCACTTCGGGAACGCGGCGCGGAGACGTTTCATCACATCGTCGGAGGTGTTGTTGAGCGACTGCTCCAGCTGCTTGCGGACCCTCTCGTCCGAGCGGAGCCCTTCGACGATGGAACGGACCTCCTTCAGGATCTTGGGCTGAAGACTCGAGGTCCCTTCATAGACATAATACTGCTCGCAAAGGCGGTCCAGGGTATCCAGGCCGGCAAAGGCGGGCTTGGCGGCGTTTTTCGACTGGAGGCGACTGAGACTGGACCGCAGCTCTTCCGCGGCGGAAAGAATGCGCTCGTTTTCCTGCTTTTCCTGGAGCAGGAGTTTTTCCATCTGGCTTTTCCGGGCCCAGAAATACAGGACCAATGTGGAGAGGATGGCCGCCACCAGCAGGGAAAGCATCTGCATCCTCAGCCGCGAGCGTTCGATTTCGCGGGCCACCATTTCGGCTTTCCGGAAGGAGACGAGGCCGCTTCCGTGACGGGCCGAAGCCGTCTGGACCGTTCCCATCAGTTCCCAGGCCCGCATGCGCTCCACATTGGGTCCATGCGCTTCAAAATACAGGCAGGAGCGCTGGAGGGCAGCCTCGGAACTATCGTCCAGAAAGTAGTACGTCTTGTAGAAAGAGTAGGCCGTAAGGTAGTCATACTCAGCTTTTTCCCGGTCGGAAGCCAAGCGCTCCCGGGGGATGGCGTCGAGCAGGTAGAGGGCGCTGTCGGGATGGTCCTCGATCAACGAGGAAGCCTCCCGGAGCGCGGGAGAGACCCGCGCACAGGAGGCCAGCATCAGGAGTGCCGCCAGGATATGGACGAGGCGGTACACGGTAGACTAGAGATTGCGCAGCAGGTTGGTCAGGGAGACTTTCCTGTCGATCAGCGCGCGAAGGTCTTCGATCTTGACCCGTTCCTGGGTCATCGAGTCGCGGTCACGGACCGTCACGGTGCCTTCGGTCAGGGAGTCATGGTCCACGGTCACGCAGAAAGGCGTTCCGATGGCATCCTGGCGGCGATAGCGCTTGCCGATGGAATCCTTCTCGTCGTACTGGTAGGAGAAATCGTACTTGAGTTCATCGACGACTTTCTGGGCCAGTTCCGGCAGGCCGTCTTTCTTGACAAGCGGCAGGACGGCCACCTTGATCGGAGCGAGCGGAGCGGGGATTTTCATCACCACGCGCTCGTCGCCGCCTTCGAGTTTCTCGACCGTATAGGCATGACTCAGCACAGCCAGGCACATCCGGTCGACACCGATGGACGTTTCCACGACATAGGGCGTGTAGGACGCTCCCTCCTCGGGATCATAGTATTCAATCTTTTTGCCGGAGAACTTCTGGTGGTTCCCCAGATCGAAGTTCGTGCGGCTGTGGATGCCTTCCAACTCCTTGAAGCCGAAGGGGAAGTTGAACTCGATGTCGGTCGCCGCATTGGCATAATGGGCCAGTTTCTCGTGGTCGTGGAAACGGTAATTTTCCGCGCCCATACCCAGGTTGACATGCCATTTCATGCGGTTTTCCTTCCATTTGGCGAACCATTCGAGTTCCGTTCCGGGCTTGATGAAGAACTGCATTTCCATCTGTTCGAACTCCCGCATGCGGAAGATGAACTGACGGGCGACAATTTCGTTGCGGAAGGCTTTCCCGATCTGGGCGATGCCGAAAGGAATCTTCATGCGGCCGGTCTTCTGGACATT
>JAEEHS010000034.1 GCA_016281015.1 Bacteroidales bacterium | reverse complement strand
TGTACGTACCTATGTGTCCAATCTTGGAGACGTATCAACCGGTTCGTCAACCCGTATCCTTGAGGGTCACACAATTAACGAGTATTATATGCTCACTCCTTATTCTGGCGACGGATCATACTTTGACGATGAAGGTAACGTCATTATCAATGGCGGTCCCCGGGACGGTATGATACGCACTGATATGGATATGCTGTGGCTCAAGGCGATGACAAACGCTGGGAACAGTTTCAGGCCGCAACAGGGGATTGACAAGGACAAGGTCTGGTACGGCGACTACATTTATGCCGATATTGATGGAGACGGAGTATACGGAAATACGTATGACAACATCTTCACCGGGAAATCCACTACGCCGAAGTATACGTTCGGCTTCCAAGCCCATGCATCTTGGAAAGGGATTGACATCCAGATGAGTTTTGCCGGTGCTGCCGGATTCTGGCTCTATTGGAATACCACCGGAGCCAATAACACCGGAACCCGTATCGGCTACAATATCCTTTCCTATATTGCAAACGACCACTACTTCTATGATCCCGACAATCCTGAGGATCCAAGGACCAATACCACCAGCAAAAACGCCCGTCTTACTGGAAATGAAGGAAATAACCAACAGGGAGCTACGAGCACTTTGCACCTCTATAAAGGAGATTACCTGAAACTGAAGAACCTGACGATTGGCTATACATTCCCCGAAAACATTGCCAACAAAGTCTTCATGAAAGGTCTCAGATTATACGTGTCAGGAGAAAACCTGTTCAATATTACCTCTTACCCGGGACAAGACCCAGAGATGGGAGCCGGCCTGGGATATGTGACGATGCGTCAGATCTCTATGGGAGCAAACCTGACATTCTGATAATCTTCAGTAAACGGATTATATTATGAAAGCAATTCAATATCTTGCATTCGTATCATTGATTGTATCGGGCGTTACAGCCTGCCGTAAAGACTTGCTGGAAACTACGCCTTACAATGCAATCAGTTCAAACAGTATCTGGACTTCGTCCAACCTGGCCACTTTAGCAGTCAATGGCATTTATAATACAATGCTGGAAAACTCTGGAGAAGAATACCAGAACTCAGTCTCTCAGGGCAATTATTTTGGTCTTGATGCCCATACTATGTCGGCCCTTGACCCTACAGTGAGCCCTAGAAGCAACTGGTCCAGCACACACAAACTTCTGCTGGGAAATGCCTCATCGGCCGATAATATTTTCAGCGTAGCCTGGAAACAACTCTATGAGGGGATCTCCAGGGCAAACGAGGTCATCGACAATATTGAGAGTGTCCCCGATATGGAGCCTGAACTTTGTGCGCAGTACAAGGCCGAAGCGAAGTTCCTGAGGGCGTACTTCTATTATAGGCTGAACTGCTACTTCCATGGCGTGCCACTTTATCTTAAAAGCACTCCCGTGAACGAGTTTACAAAACCACGTAGCACCGAGGCCGAAGTATGGGACGCAATCATTAACGACCTTACAGATGCGATTAATGAGCCGAACCTTCCCGGTAAATACAATGCCGGTGATCCCAATTATGGCCGCGCCACCAAAGGTGCCGCTTATGCGCTCCGTGGCAAGACCTATCTTTGGATGAAGGAATATGAAAAGGCTGAATATGATTTCAAGAAGGTAGGAGAACAGGGTTATGGCCTGTTTCAGGGACAGTATAAGCAACTGTTCAAGGAAAAGAACGAACAGTGCCTGGAGATGGTTTTCTCCATTCAATGTTATGAGAAAGACACCTATGGCAACCAGATGAGTTTCAAGTACGGCTCCAGAATCACCAGCGGCAGCGGCTGGAATGATTTCTATGGTGACGCCGATTTTATCGATACATATGAAACAGTGGAAGGAAAGCCATTCAATTGGGACGATTATATTCCCGGATATTCCAGTATGACCCCTGTCGCCCGTTCGGTTTACTTCCTGCGTGATGGTTTGAATTCCGGTAACGGCAACTTTGGAAGCGAAAACTACAAAGACCTCAAGAAAAAGATGTCTAACTATGGATCCGACTTCTCAAAGTATCTTGATCAGGGTAACGAGGCCCGCATCAAGGCGGTTTATGCCAATAGAGACCCTCGGCTTATGCAGACGTACATCACGCCTTATTCTGAGTATCTGGGCTCTCCCAATGGAGTAGAGCATATATATACCTTGCGCTGGCCCTTCATTCAGAATGATATCAGCGCTCCGTTTGATCTTCGCTCGGATTCCACAAAATATTTGTATTATCTGGTACGCAAGTTTGTTTCCGAAGGGAACGAGCTTCTATACCGTGAATATTCTCCCATTGACGTCCCTATTATCCGTTATGCCGATGTGCTCCTGTCTCTGGCAGAAGCCCTTAATGAGCAGGGCAAGACCAATGATGCCATTCCATATGTAAATATGGTTCGAGGGCGTGCCGGCGTAGCTTTGCTGGGCAGCAACCCCTATACAACTGTGGCAGGCCAGGACGATCTTCGGGACCGCATCCGTCGTGAGAAGAGATGGGAACTTGCCTGCGAAGGGACGCTCTATTTCGATGAACTCCGCTGGGGAACATGGTACGACTCTAAGCTTTTTGAAGGTTCCGGTCTAAAACAGTGCTGGGGCGAAACGAGTGTTTCATGGACCAAAAATGGAGATTATTACACCAAGTGGCCCATACCTGCAACAGAGCGCCAGCTCAACACGGCATTGACTCAGAACGACGGTTGGGTTGACTAAATAATTAGATCCAAATGAAACAGGACTACATTTCACCACAGACAAAACTGATCCGGATGGATGGCTATCTGGCACCCATTTGCATATCCGGGGAGAAATACAGTAAAGAAAACGGGGTCTTCGATCCAGATTCTGACGCTTAAGCGATATGAAAAGCCATTGTATATTATTAGGCCTGTCGGCCATTGTCCTGCTGTCATTGACATTCAGTTGCTCCAAGGCTGGCACGCTTCCCGAGGAAGACTCCCAGGAGGCGGATACAATCATTCTTTGTGCCTCTATCACCGGTCAGCAGACCAAAACCATGCTGGGCGCACCGAACGATGGTGTCTATGATGTCCTCTGGAAAACCGGAGACAGAGTATCGGTGAACGGAGTCTTTTCAGATAATGCCGTGACGGTGGAACAGAGTGGAACCCCAAACGTTGACTTTACCGTCAGCGCTTCCTTGTCGGAGCCGTATAAAGTGCTTTACCCCGGCACTACGTCGGAGAATGTAATCCACCTTCCCTCCATCCAGAACTATGTGCCAGGCAGTTTTGACGCTTCTGCCGCTGTGTCTTACGGGAATGCCCGGAAATCCGGAAGCAAATATGATGTCAGACTCAGTAATTTCTGCGGCCTCATCAGTTTTGCCATAAAAGGAAGTGTAACGCTGGACCGTATAGAACTTAAGAGTCTTGGGGGTGAAAAACTACGCGGCAGTTTTACCCTCGCCACAGATGAAAATGGCTTCACAGGAACATTTTCGGGGGGGACGGCAGGGACACTGGTCTATGACTGTGATGTTCCACTCAGTAGTACCGATACATATTTCTATATCGCCGTTCCCGCTCAGACCTACGCAGCGGGAATAGAGGCACTGGTTTATCAGGCCGACGGCGCCTTTATGCGGCTGAAGTTCTGGGGAGATGGCTATACGCTCTCCTCAAACAAACTGGTCCAGTTCCCCAGCGTCACCTATGCCGCAGGCCGGACGGAGAACCTTCTCTCCATCAACGACCTTACGGCCGAAGACGGCGGCGAGCCCACTGCCGCACCTCCTGGAATCACTGTAGCATTGTATAATGTGTATCAGGAAGAATCCCGCGAAACCAGCGGCAAAACGTATATGTACCTCACCCATGCAAATGTGCGCGAAGCCCTTGGAACTGCCATCGCGAATACCCTCGCCGATATCATAGGATTCAACGAACTTGATGATAATTTTCAGAACTGGGGAGCTTATTCGCTGAAAACGCTGGCGGAGGCAAAAGGCTTTACTGGATATACATGGGAGTTAGATAATCCTGACGATATTAAGGATGAAGGTTGGTTAAGTCCTAGTTACAAGACCTATAACAACTTTGCCAATGGATTTGCCTATAAGACATCTTTGTTTGAAATATCAGACCAAAACTATGTCTGGCTATCCCATACTGCAAATAATAAATACTATAATAGCAGGGGGGATGCTTATCACAATTCCGGTAATCCGGAAACCACTTGCGTTTATGCAAAATTTACCCACAAGGTTTCCGGCAAGCAGTTCTATCTGTTCGTGACGCATATGCCCACCACGAAACATATCGCTTCTGAAATTGATTCTGAAAATGAGGACGAGATTGCGGCACGGCGACTGAGGGTCGTCAACAATCTCAAGTATTTCACCGCCGCCAAGGCTGGATCACTGCCTTATGTCGTTGTGGGAGACTTCAATTACGGCCCATATATCGACACGAAGAAAACGCAGGTTCAGCCTCTGTACACGGCCATGACTTCCGGAGGTTTCACCAACGCGTATGACGAGGTTTATGATGCCGGCAATTTGTCTGGTTTCTACATCAATTATCCCGGCACGCAAACAGGCAGCAACTGGGGTGCGGACTATATGAAGAACCTGATATACCCTCAGTTCCGCATAGACCATATCTTCCTTCACGACGGCTTTTCACAGATGATCAACGCACAGTCTTATAAGACCATCCGTACCACTTATGATGTTGACGAAGATACATGGTGCCCTTCGGACCACTTCCCGGTGGTTTCATATATCACATTCGACTAATTCCCGCTGCCTTATGCATAAGATATCTACACTTATTTCTGCATTAGCACTGATTCTGCTGGCAGTAGGTTGTGCAAAGGAGATCGGCCATTCCGATGCGGAGCAGCTCATCAGTTTTACACTATCTGTTCCGGAAAGTCCGGATACCAAGACGACCCTCGGCAGCAAGGATGGCAACTCGTATCCTGTGCTCTGGGGCGCAGGCGATGTGATTACACTCAACGGTACTGCGGCCACATCCTTCACTCTTGGGAGCGAGAACGCTACCGCCACGGCGACATTCAAACTGGCCAATCTTGCGGCTCCATACAATTTCCTTTATTGCGGGGTCCCCGGCCAGAGCAATCAGGTGAGTTTCCCCTCTACGCAGAACTACGTGTCCGGTGGATTTGACCCCGCTGCCATGCCCATGTACGCATCGCTGGCATCCAGGAGCGACAATGTCACCTTCCGTCACGTCGCTGCATTGCTGAAATTCTCCTTTACGGGTGACAAAAAGTTGAGTTCAATCACCCTTACGGCCGCCGACGGAACCAAGTCGCTTTCAGGAAATTTCACGATCGGCGCAACGGCAGGAATCCTGAACGGAAGCCTTACACCGGCATCCGGCGGAGCGTCGCTCATGTACAGTTTTGGCTCCAACAAGCAACTGTCCAACGACCCGTTTGTGTTCTATATTGCTGTCCCCGCAGGCACTTATGAGGGCGGTATCACTTTGGATGTGGTGGACAACTCGTCTGGTCACATGACTGTAAAAGTGATGGACAGCGATGTCACCAAGACCATTGCCGCAGGCAAGGTGCGCGAGTTTGACAACGTCGTGTATGCTCCCGACAAGGTAACCAACCTCAAGCAGATTAACAGTGTCGCTTCCTTCCAGCAGTTTGTAGAGGCTGTTGCGGGCGGCAACAAGACGCTAAATGCCCGACTTACCCAGAGCGCCGCAACGCTTGACCTCTCCTCCATCGCCGGGACTATTGAGCCGATAGAGGATTATAAAGGCATTTTCGACGGGAACGGCAAGACCATCAGCGGCCTTACCAAACCCATGTTCGCCGATCTGATGGGTGTGGTGAAGAACCTTACGCTGAATTCTGCCATAAGCACAACGGCAAGCGATGACCTAAACTGGGGAATCTTTGCAAAACAGGTAATTCCTTCCAATGAGATCGACGACATTGCCGGTGTGCAGAATTGCACGGCAAAGGGCTCAATCACCTGGACCCCTGCCTTGGCTGTTGGCGAGGGCAATGGCCAGATTGGCGGTCTTGTGGGAAACAACAAAGGTGGTTCCATTACCGGCTGCACCAACCAGGCTGCGGTCACATTTGCCGATAATGGTGAGATTAATTCCTGTGAGCCCTCCATCGGAGGCGTTGTCGGACGCAGCCAAAAAGGCGGGGAACTGAAAACGCATGGAGACATATCCAACTGCACAAATAGCGGTACGGTTGTATGTGACGCCGGTTTTAGCAGCAACATCTATATGGGCGGCGTCCTTGGTTTCCAGGTAGAAAAGGCTGAAAGCATAAGAGGCTGTACCAACAACGGTATGGTGAAGGCAACGGAAAATGCCTCTACGACAAAGCGCCTGCATATAGGTGGCGTCATCGGCCTTGGAAAGGGCGCGATGGAATCGTGCTCCAACCTCTCCGATGGTGTTGTCACCACCGAGGCATGCACGGTGGGCGGTTATGTATGCCAGGGCGGTGTGGTTGGACGGATGTCGAATCCATCAGATAGCTATACCGGCCTGTCGAATGCCGGTACGCTCCAAGTAGAGGCGGTCGGTTCCAATCATGCATACATCGGCGGCGTAGCGGGTCTTTGCAACGAAGGCGCTATTGTTACAGAATTCACAAACAGCGGTACTATCCATTGCAACGCCGCGCATAAAGGAGAAATGTATCTGGGCGGTATAGCCGGCTGTTCCGGAGTTCTTTCGGGTAAGAATACAGGAACGGTCAATGTGTCCGGACTGGCAGGCAGGACAGGGAGGAAGATATGCATAGGAGGCATCGTAGGGCAGAATGATGGTGAGGTGAGCGCCGAAAATGAGGGGGATGTCATCCTCACGTCCGGCTCACAGACCAATTACGATACCTTTATCGGAGGCATCGTGGGACGTGCCGCAGCAAACGTCACATCCTGTACCAACAGCGGCCAGGTCTCCAATGCCTGCCCGCAGAAGGCCGACGGTCAATATGTTGAGATGGGTGGCATTGTGGGATATGGCATTTCAACCGCCGTTATCAGCTATTGTGAGAATACAGGGAACGTTACCAACTCGGCCCCTTCAAAAGGGTACCTCTATGTGGGAGGAATTGTCGGCGAGGTGGAGACGGATCTGACGTCCTGTATCAATTCGGGGCATGTTTCCAACAGCGGAGCCGCAACGACGGAACTCTGTCTTGGCGGAGTCGCCGGGGTCGTGAATGGCCTGTCCATGGCTTCCTGTCAAAATGAGGGTGAGATATCCATCACCTCGGAATCCGGCGGTATGCGCATCGGGGGAGTGGCCGGAAAGGTTGTCGGAACGGATGCTTCTGAGTTTGACCATTGTGAAAACAGAGGTGAGATCGGCATCGTAAACGAAAGCGCAAGTTCGGCTCAGGACCACATTACCGTCGGAGGGATCGTCGGTCGCGGAGAAGCCCAGGTCCTCTATTCATCCTGCACGAACAAAGGACCCATTCGCTTGGATATGGCCGGTGGGTCCAACAAGGCGGGAATACGCGCCGGCGGAATCTACGGGGAAAATGTCGACAAAGACAACGACTGTATGGACTGTACCAATGAAGCCGATATCGAAGCATATTATGAAGTGGAAGCAAATCCTTTGATGATTTATGTCCTGGGCGGTATCGCCGGCCGGATATCTCCGCCAAGCGGCGAGGGGCAGGACGGTTCTGAGCTGAATACCTGTACGAACAGCGGATACCTGTATGTCATCAGCAACAGGGCTGTGATGGGCGGCATCGCCGGTCAAATGATCGGAGGCAGGATTATCGACTGCGAAAACACAAATCAGGTGCGCTACCGCTATAATAAAACCGCCAACTCATTCGCCGTTGTGGGCGGAATAGCAGGTGATGTATGGGATCAGGCCCAGGAAATCACAGGCTGCACCAACAGTGGCGCAGTAACATCAAAGAGTCTTACCGGCTCCTCAGTCCTATCCAATTATGCCGGAGGAATCGCCGGCTGGATTGAAGAGGACACTTCCTGTGTGGTGAGTGACTGCGAGAATTCGGGAGAGGTAACTTGTAACACCTGTAGCGATCATGCAAATGGTGCGGCCATGGCGGGTGGTATCATTGGGTACAAGGAATCCTATTCCATTGACAAGAATAATGTGAACAAAGGTAATGTGCTTGCGCTGGCAGTGAAAACCAGGGCAGCCGCATCCGGAGGCGTTGTGGGAGCCCTGCATCATGGAACGCTCCAGGGGTGCTATAATTACGGTACGATAGAGGCCGGGGAGAAATCCAGCGCATACAAGGATGAAAACTCCACGTACAATGCCGGCAGGGCCGGGTCCATTGCGGGCTGGTATAAGGACGAGGACAGCGCACCCTATCTGGCATGTGACGGAACCATCACCAAGTGCTATGTGGGGGGTGCCGTCAAGAGCCGAACCAGCGGAGGCGCTCTCATTACCATCACCTCTTCAAACTATGGGGAAAACATCGTGGGAATCGGTCCGGATCCTACGGACTGTTTCTTTGTAAGCTTATGACGAAGCATTTTCATATGATGCGCTTTGTATTGTTTTTGACCTGGCTCGTTTTGATTCCAACCTGCTCCTCAAACGGGAAGGTGAAGACAAACGAACACCCGGCTCCCCGGCTTACCACATCCTATACCGTGTCGGTAAAGGATTTTGGCGCAACGGGTAGCGGCATTACCTTGGATACGGATGCCGTTCAGGCTGCGATTGACCATGTCGCCCAAAAAGGCGGCGGAAGGGTCAATGTGCCCTGTGGGACCTATCTCTGCGGTTCCATTTGGCTCCGGAGCCATGTCGAGCTCCACCTTGACGACGGGGCTGTGATCAAAGGCAGCCCTGACATACAGGATTACTGCGAGGCTGACTGCTGCCCGCAGAATGAGGCCGAAATCGGCTGGGGCGATTATGTCAGCGGAGGCCATCTCATCCTGGGGGTGGGCGTGAGTCATGTTTCCCTCAGCGGACAGGGTCGGATTGACGGTAATTCGGATGCATTCTTGCTGAATTCCCGGGGCGTGCCCTATTCCAATAAATCGCTTATCCCCGCACGGCCGTCCCAGATGGTATGGTTCGTCGACAGCCATGACATTACAATCAAGGATATAGAACTGGCCGATTCCCCCTACTGGAGCTGCTTCTTGCTGAACTGTAAGAAAGTGAATATTTCCGGGTGCTATGTCCATACCCGCAGGAAGGACTATCACACCTTCAACGGTGACGGCATCGACATTGACCGCTGCCAGGATGTCACGGTCTCCAACTGCCGTATCGACACCTCCGACGACTGCATCACCCTCCGGGCTTCCGGAGCCCATCTCCTGTCTGCGCCACAGGACTGCGCCCGGGTAAAGGTAGAAAGTTGTATTCTTTCCACCAGCTGCAATGCCATCCGAGTCGGAGTCGGGGAAGGCCATATCCACGATGCGGTTCTTTCAGGGATTACCATCATGGACACAAATGTCGTGTTCAACATTGTGGGCGCCTATTCAAAGGGCGAACGCGGCACGGATATAGACCACATCGTGTTCCGGGATATCAGGGTGGAAGCCAGTGAGTTACTGCGCATCCATCACATGCGTTCCCCGTCCTGTTCCATCCGTGATATCACGTTTGACTGCATAAGCGGTACGGCCCCCAACGATTCTCATATCTGGGCAAAAAAGGCGGCCCCCTTCCAGAACATCGTTTTCCGGAACGTGCAAGTGCCAGCGCAATATGAACGCATCAACGCCGAGGTCGTAGAAGAGGGCGGATTATTCAAGGAGAAAGCTCTTTCCCCGGAGGAAGTAGAGAATCGAAAAATGAATATTGAACAAGAAAAAAACCTGTTATTCTAGTTATGAAAAGGTTTCTAGCAAGTTTCCTCTTTTTGGGCGTGACGCTCTCCACTTATGCGCAGCTGTCTCCCCAAATGGAAGCATACATCCGCGCCAATCCCCGGAGGGCTGCCGGTGTGGTCCATGCGTATGAATTCCTGCCCCTGAAGGATACTCCAGCGCCTAAAGGCTTCCAGCCTTTCTATATCAGCCATTACGGCAGGCACGGTTCCCGTTCCCATTCCTCAGACAAGCCTTATGTGCTGCTTCGGGATTGCCTTCAGGCCGCAAAGGAAGAGGGAATCCTCACTCCGTCGGGGGATTCGCTCCTTGCTTCAGCAAGGCAGATGATCCAGCTCCATAACGGTATGGATGGGCGTCTTACGGCCAGAGGGACACGTGAGCATGAACTGCTTGCAAAACGGATGTATCAGCGTTATCCCCGTGTGTTTAAGAAAGGGGAGGTACACGTGATTTCCTCGGATGTGCAGCGTTGCCTGGTGAGCATGGCGGCGTTTACCTCTTCGCTGAGGGCCTGCAAGAGCGATCTTGTCATGACCTGGGATTGCGGCGTCGTGTACCAGCGCATCATCACCCTCAACAGTCCCCGCTCCATCAAAAAGAAGGCGTATGATGTGGCCCATAGCGCCCTGACTGACATCGCGATTGATACGACGGCCGTGTATGCCAGGTTTTTCACGGATACGGTCCGGGGGAGGGAGTTATCAGGAAAGCCCCGTAGTTTCATTTCTGCCATTTTCAACCTGGCCCGCTTTACGGAGGCCTATGATATCGAGGAGAACCGCTACAGCTTTCTCCCTTGGGAGGCCGTTGTCACGGCCTATGCGCGCCATGCCTTGCAAAGCTATCTGGCCTACTGCAACTCCGTCCCTTTTGGTGACGAGGCTTTGAAGGATGTGGCGGTTCTGGCCCGGGAGATCGTCAGGAAGGCCGATGAAGCCATAGCCGGGGCGCCGGTTGCCGCAGACCTGATCTTCGGGCACGACCTCCCCTTCATGTGCCTTTGCTCTTTTCTGGGTCTGGAAGGCTTCGCTTATCCCCGGCTCACGGCGGAACAGGCATATCGCAGTTGGCCCGGCGCGAAGTTATGCACATTTGCCTCCAACTTGCAAATGATTTTCTATAAGAACCGTAAGGGAGAGGTCCTGGTCAAGTTCCTTGTCAATGAACAGGAAACCCGGATTCCGGAAATCGCGTCTCCTTCGGCTCCCTATTATCGCTGGGAGGCTGTCAAGAAATATATCGATAATCAATAGAATATGAAAACATTAAATGCAACAAACACACGGAGCAGGTATGAGAGTCCTGCCGTGCAGACGGCTTCATTGCGTATGGAGTCTGTCATCTGCCAGAGTAATGGCACATTGGAAAATGTCAACATCACCGACCCGTATGCGGGCGATGACCTTGGTTAATTAAAGGAGGATAAAGCCATGAAAAAGAATACTTTTGTATTTGCGTGCGCCATATGTGCCCTTCTGTTTTTTTCTTGCCAGAAAGAAGTGAATGAACCTGAGACAAATTCCCGGGTAACGCTTCGTGCAGTCAGTGAACAGACCAAGACCACGCTGGACGGCAACGTCATCAAATGGGCCGAGAACGATGCCATAAAAGTCTATTGCAGCAATGCTTCGGCACAGGACTTTTCTCTCGTGGATGGCATCGGCTTGAGCAATGGCAAATTCAGCGGCTCGCTCCCGGAAGGAGCGGCGGCCCTGTATGCCGTTTATCCGGCCGCAAATTATGTTTCTGTCAACGGATCGACCGTCAATGTGACGGTCCCTTCGGAGCAGACCGGTGTCTTCGGGGCCGGCAACATTGCCGTCGCAAAGGTGGATGCCGCAACGATGGCCTTCAAGAACGTGAATGCCTTTGTGGGATTCTCCGTTCCTGCAGATATTACCAAAGTGCTTGTTTCCAGTGTGGGCGGAGAGCAGCTGTCCGGAACGCTGGCGGTAGACTGCTCGGGAGATAATCCCACAGCGGGCGCTCTGTCAGAGGGGGGATCCAGTATTACCGTCACATTCCCGGAAAGCACCGGAGGCACCTATTACGTGTCCATCGCCCCCGGCATCACCCACTCCAAGGGCCTGCTGCTTACTTGGTATAAGGGTACAGACGTTTCCGGAACTTACTGGCTTAACAAGGAGATCACGACGGCTGCCAATAATGTGTATGATATGGAGACGGTATCGGCCGATGGTCAATATTATGTCTCAGTAGACGGCGCCGGAAAGAAGAACGGTATGAATGCAGCGAATGCGTGGAGCGCCGCTCAATTCTGGAGCAAGATCCACCCCGCAGGAACGGATCCCGAGATGGATAACGCCAAACTGGCCAACATCAACGGAGCCACTTTCCATCTTGCGGCCGGCACCTACAATTGGGGCATAGGAGCGGCAATCAGTATGAATGAAAGCGAGACGATTTCCTTTACCATCAAGGGTGAGAGTGGAACCATTTTCACTGGAGATGGTGACCATCGTATATTTTTATTGGGAGGCAATATGAATGTCACTTTTGATGGAATCACTTTTGATAATGGAAATGTTGACGGAAACGGTGGTGCTGTTTCAATAGCCAATGGCCAATGGAAATTCACGGGGTGCACTTTCTCCGGAAATGAGGCAAGCGGTAATGGCGGGGCCATTGACCTCTCCGGAGGGTCGGCCTCCATTTATAAATCAACCTTCAATGGGAACAATGCCGGTGTCAACGGTGGAGCTATCCGTGTCGCCGAAGGAGCTAAAGTTGAGATATTGAAAGCCGCAAGCAACACGCAATTCATAAATAACGTTGCCACAGGTAAAGGTGGTGCGCTGTTTATTGAAAGTAAAAATGGCGATCTTGTTATGGAACACAGTACTCCCAATAATCGGATAAACTATGCGGATTTCAAAAGGAATCACGCCGCCTATGGCGGAGCCGTAGCCGTTTGTGGAGAATCAGGGAAAGCATCCCGGGTATTTTTCAGCAATTGCACGATGGGTACCACTTCTTCTTCTGATGCCAACTACGCGACAGCAGACGGTGGTGCTATCTATTTTGAGGGTGAATGCTTTGTGAATGTGGGTAACTCGACAATAAGGAGAAATTACGCCGCCGAAAAAGGCGGAGCCATTAGTGTCGCTGGAGGGGGGATGTTGCAATTATATCGTTCTTATTTCTACCGCAATTACGCAAAAACAGGAGGCGTCGTATATACAACAGGTGCTGATCCCCTATATACTGATTTTTTCGTAGACGAGTGCTCTTTTGAAGCCAACTACATCACAGAACACTATGGATGTGTGTTCAACATTGATGGTATCAATAAGTTCAGTATGTACAACAGTTCTGCGAAGGATTCGTATACCACAGCCACCGGCAAAAATGACAAAAAGAATCTTTGCCCTTCTTGGATAGCTATCGACAAAGTCCAGGCTGGAGGATATGTAAGTATGGCAAATTGCTCTATCATTGGGGATACGTGGCACGGTAAAGATAACAACGCCCTTATTAATGGGACCGCCCTGATTGCCGTCTGGGGAACCCAGACCAACTATTTCACCAACTGCATCATCGTTCCCGAGTCTGAAAGTAGCATTGCCGCTATCCGGGGAGACGGTGACGAGGTCATCGATCTTTACTACACCCACTACAGCAGCATAGGCAATACTGACACCCCCATTGACAGTGGCGGAAACACGACCGGTCGTCAAGCAAGCGACTTCGGCAGCTTAACTTGGAGTAGTAATTGTTGGACATGGGACGGCACAATAGCGGGTTCCGCTCCCACTATGGCCACACAAGCCGGAGTCTATGCGCGGCTCAATGCAATCTGCCCTGATTTCGTTACTTGGGCCGGCGATGATATGTATAAGGATCAACGCAATGAAACTCGTGCAGACAGCGATCATTGGTGGCCCGGTGCCTATCAGCAAAATCCCTAAACCGGGGAAGGAACATTCGCTAAGCCACTGAGCTACTTCATGAAAAAGAAGTAGAATGCAGTCCAGGAGAGGGGAATCCCGTCGGCGTGGCCAATGGTACGGTAGCTCCCGTCCTGGACTGTTCCGTCACTCTTGATATGGCCGACGGTGCGGTAAGAGCCATCCTGGATGGTTCCATCGGACTTGATATGGCCGATGGTGCGGTAGTTCCCGTCCTGGACGGTTCCGTCGCTCTTGATATAGCCGATGGTGTGATAGGACCCGTCCTGGACGGTCCCGTCGGACTTGATATGGCCGATGGTGCGGTAAGAGCCGTCCTGGACGGTGCCGTCGGACTTGATGTGTGCGATGGTCTGGTAGGAGGAGTTCCTGACGGACTGGGCGCCCGCCTCCAGGGACAGGATCGGAAGAAGGGCCGCGAGGAAAAGGAGGATGCGTCGTTTCATGGCTTCAGTGTTTTTTCGTTGTACAGTGCAGTAAAGCCGCAGGGGAGCTTTCCAATGAGATCCTGGCTGCTGTAGGCTTCCATCGTGCGCTCCGCGGTCAGGACATCGCCGGCATGGCCGTGAATCCATACGCCGATGGCGGCCGCATCGACGGCAGGATATCCTCTTGCAAGAAGCCCGCCAATCAAGCCGGTAAGGACATCTCCGCTCCCGCCTTTGGCCATGCCCGGATTCCCGGTGGTGTTGACGAGGCACTCTCCGCCGGGGCAGAAAATGCGGGAATGATAGCCTTTCATCACGATGTGGCACCGGGCCTCGGCGCAGAGTTCCCAGGCGAGGATTTCCCGCTCTGCGTCGCTCTTGCAGGGGAGAAGCCGCTTCAACTCGCCCTTGTGAGGGGTCAGGACCGACCCCGGAGGAATCAGCTCCGCCCAGTCGGACAGGACGGAAAGGATGTTCAGGGCATCGGCGTCCAGGACCATGGGGATCCGCTTGGCACAGGCCTCGAGCATCAGGTCCATGAAGGCATTCAGCGTACCGGGGGACCAGCCCAGGCCGGGGCCGATGGCAATGGCCTCGTACCGGTGGAGCTGCTCGGGTACCGTGGTGAAATGGTCCCCGGGATCCTCCGACAGGAGGGCGGACGGGTAGGCCGCCGCGGCAGCAAGAAGGGTCCGCTGGGTGGAATGGAGCATGACCAGGCCGCAGCCGGAAGAGAGGGCGGCACCGGTTGCGAGAAGGGCGGCGCCGGGCATGGTTTCACATCCGGCGACAACGAGAAGCCGGCCGAAGTCATGCTTATGGGAGTCGTTCTTGCGGCGCAGGAGCCGCTCCCGCAGGTATTCCGGAGTAATCAGTTGCATGTATGCAAAAATGCAAAAAAATAATGTTATGTGCAACAGCGTAGGGAATCAAGCAAAAATAATTAACTTTGCAATTATGTATAAGATGAACGAAAACAAATACGAAACTCCCTAGTGTGAACTGATTCGGCTCTCACCCCTGGACAACATGCTTGAGAGCGGCACCGCGACGGGCAGCACTACGAAGGACATTGATTATGAGAACATTTGAGTAATTATCCTATCCCATTCATACTATGACACTGATCAAATCCATCTCAGGTATTCGCGGCACTATCGGCGGTGCGCCTGGAAACGCGCTGACCCCCATTGATGTCGTCAAGTTCACTGCGGCGTATGCCGCCACGCTCCCTTCCCGGAAACCCGCCCCGAACGGCACCCGTTACAAGATTGTCGTCGGCAAGGACGCCCGTCTGTCCGGCGATATGGTCGAACAGCTGGTGGTCGGCACCCTGGTCGGATGCGGCATCGATGTCGTGAAATGTGGATTTGCCTCCACCCCGACGACCGAAATGGCCGTCCTCTTCGCTGAGGCCGACGGCGGGATCATCCTGACGGCCAGTCACAATCCGCGCCAGTGGAACGCCCTCAAACTCCTCAATGACAAAGGGGAATTCCTGACGGCCGTTGAGGGGCAGGCGGTGTTGGATGTGGCGGAAAAGGAAGATTTTCACTTCGCGGAGGTGGATGAGTTGGGTTCCATCAGCGAGGAGGATTTCACGGACAAGCATCTGGATGCGGTCCTGGCCCTTCCCGCCGTGGATGTCGAGGCCATCAAGGCGGCCCATTTTACGGTCGTCGTGGATGCCATCAATTCGGTCGGCGGCATCATCATGCCCCGCCTTCTGAAACGCCTCGGTGTCAAGTGCATCGAACTGAACTGCAATCCGACCGGAGACTTTGCCCATAATCCCGAGCCCCTGCCCGCAAACCTCGTGGACCTGTGCAAGACGGTCGTCAAGAAAAAGGCCGACCTCGGTGTCAGCGTCGATCCGGACGTGGACCGTCTCGCCTTCATCTGCGAGGACGGGGAACCTTTTGTGGAGGAATACACCCTCGTGAGCGTGGCGGACTATCTCTGCTCCCTCGCCGAGAAGGAAGGAAAGCCGATTGCGACCGTCTCCAACCTGTCTTCGACCCGGGCGCTTCGCGATGTGACCGAAGCCCATGGCGGCAAGTACTACGCCTCTGCCGTCGGCGAAGTCAATGTCACGACCCTGATGCACCAGGTCGGCGCCCTGATCGGCGGAGAAGGGAACGGCGGGGTCATCTATCCTGCCCTCCATGCCGGCCGCGACGCCATGGTCGGCGTGGCGCTTTTCCTGTCGAACCTCGCCCATAAGAAAATGACGGTCAGCGCCTTGAAGAAGACGTATCCGCCCTATTTCATCGCCAAGAACAAGATCCAGCTCAGCGACCCGGCCCTTGTCGACCGCATTCTCTCTGAACTGAAGAAGATCTATGCCAAGGAAGAAATCAACGACATCGACGGCGTCAAGATCATCTTCGAGGCGAAAAAACAGTGGGTCCACCTGCGCAAGTCCAACACCGAGCCCATCATCCGCATCTATTCGGAGGCCTCGACGATGGCCCAGGCGGAAGCCCTCTCGGAGGAAGTCATCGCCGTGGCGAAGAAAATCATCGGCTGAATGTTCTCCTTCCGTACCACGCCGCTGGAAGACCAGCTGGACCGCGCCCTGCTTTATGGCAGGGTCGGTTGTTTCTGTACGCAGAATTGTTGGGATACGGCCCGCAGCCGCTGGATGTATGACATTTTCCGGGAGCGGGGCAACCTCTCGGTCATTTTCAATCCGCGCGAAGCGGAATGGACCCCCGGAACGAACCATATCGAATTTGATGCGGCGGCGCTCCGGGACCTGGATGCCGTCGTCGTGGAAATCCAGGATGTGGGGGTCCGCTATTTCAACTACACCAAGGATGTGATGGCGCTGATGGAGGTGCTGAAACTCCTCGGAGAGGATGCCCCGTCGCTGTATATCGTGGACCATATCAACCCCTCCGGACGGGTGGTGGAAGGATCCATTCCCGCGGTGGCGGGCGAGATGTATGTCCCGAAAGTGGCCCATCGGCATGGGCTGACCCTCGGGGAACTTTGCAACCTGTATTACAGCGAGATTTCTGCCAAGTTTCCCCTCCATGTCATTTCCGCGATGGCGACGCCTGCCAACCGGCAGCTTCTGCCCTGGACCATCGCCCCCGCTTCTGACATCCCCGGCCTGTTCAGTTCCTACCTGTACAGCGGCGGCGGCCTTTGGAACAACACCACCGTCACCCCCGGTATCGGAACGGCCCGCCCCTACGAACTGATCGGCGCCCCCTTTGTCAAGCCGGGTCTCCCCGCCGACCTGCCGCGCTCGGAAGGTGCCCTGCTGCGTCCCTGCTCCTTCACGCCGGCCGCCGGCCGTTACGCAGGGGAGTGGTGCTTCGGTTTCCAGATCATGCTGGTCCCCGGGGAGGAGTACCACAGCCTGCTCCACACCCTCCAGCTGATGCGCTGGTTCACGGAGCATTATTCCGCTTTCGAGTTTGACGATGCCTTCTGGAACAAACTGGCGGATCCGGTCCTGGAAGAATACCTCAGGGGCCGCATTCCTTTCGATGTGGTCCGGGAGCATGTCAAACTGGAAGAGCAGAAGTGGATCCGCAAGGCCAAACGCTACCTTCTGTACGATGACCAGCCCTATCGCATGAAATAATTTGGAATTCACAAAGAGAATGACTATCTTTGCGGTCCCAAATTGTTAACAATTATAATTTTTACGTAAAATGAAAAATGGAATTCATCCCGAAACCTACCGTCTTGTAGCTTTCAAGGATATGTCGAATGACACCATTTTCATCACCCGTTCCTGCGCCCCGTCCAAGGAGACCATCGAGGTTGAAGGCGTTGAGTACCCGCTGGTGAAGCTGGAGATTTCCAACACTTCGCACCCGTTCTACACGGGCAAGGTGAAGCTTGTGGATACCGCCGGTCGTGTCGATATGTTCTATCAGAGATACAAGAGCCGCAAGAAATAGTTCCTTCGGCTTACAGGTTGAAAAGATGGCTGACCCCGAGTGATGTGACCCCCAAAAGTTGGACGGTTTAACATTATTTAAGAAGCCTT
>JAEEHS010000033.1 GCA_016281015.1 Bacteroidales bacterium | reverse complement strand
GTAGTACATTTGCAGTCCCAAACCTCAGGCGGATGTGGTGAAATGGTAGACACGCTACTTTGAGGGGGTAGTGGGCGATGGCCCGTGAGAGTTCGACTCTCTCCATCCGCACAGAAGCGATCTTTCGGGGTCGCTTTTATTTTTTGACCGGAGGGTTTCCGGTCCCTATCGGGGTGTGGCGCAGTTGGCTAGCGCATCTGCTTTGGGAGCAGAGGGTCGTGTGTTCGAGTCACATCACCCCGACGTCAATACAGGGGGCGCTGCCCCCTCATACACCCCTGCGGCTCCCGGCCTCTTGATAGTTCCAAAGAGTTTTGTTATCTTTGCAAGACTATGGGTACGGCAGACAGACAATGGAACCTCAGGCCGGCGGCGGATCAGGATACCGTCAGCCGCCTCTCGGCCGAACTCGGCGTAGACCGGGTGCTGGCGGAGCTCCTTGTCCAGCGCGGTGTCAAGACTTTTGACGAGGCCCGCAGTTTCTTCCGCCCTTCCCTGGACCATCTCCACGACCCCTTCCTGATGAAGGACATGGACAAGGCCGTGGACCGGATCCATACGGCCCTCCAGGGAAAAGAAAAAATCCTGGTCTACGGGGACTACGATGTGGACGGAACCACCGCCGTGGCGCAGGTCGTCACTTTCCTGGGACGCTTCTCGGACAAGGTGGACTATTACATCCCGGACCGCTATGACGAAGGCTACGGCCTTTCCTACAAGGCCCTCGACTGGGCCTCGGACAACGGCTTCTCGCTGGTGATTACCCTTGACTGCGGCATCAAGGCCATCGACAAGGTGGAATACGCCCGCACCAAGGGCATCGACGTCATCGTCTGTGACCACCATCTTCCGGAGGAGCAGCTCCCCGCGGCCGTCGCCGTGCTCGACCCCAAGCGGGAGGACTGCCACTATCCGTTCGACGACCTCTGCGGCTGCGGCGTCGGCTTCAAACTGGTCCAGGGCTATGCCCAGCGCTATGGGATTCCCTTCGAGACCCTGGAGCCCCTGCTGGACCTCCAGGTCGTGAGTATCGCTTCCGACCTGGTGTCCATGACCGGCGAGAACCGCATCCTGGCCCATTTCGGCCTGAAACGGCTCAATGAGAACCCGCGCAAGGGCCTCCTCGCCATGATTTACCTGGCCAAGCTGGAGCCCGGCCATATCACCATCGACGACATTGTCTTCAAGATCGGTCCCCGGATCAACGCCGCCGGCCGCATGGAAAGCGGACGCCTGGCGGTGGACCTGCTGACCGCCGCGGACGACCGCACGGCTTTCCGCATCGGCGAAAAGATCAACGACAACAACAACGAGCGCAAGTCCATCGACCGCGAAATCACCCAGGAGGCCCTGTCCATGGTCCAGGACGGCCGCGCCCTGGCGACGGAGAACGTCACGATCGTCTACAATCCGACCTGGAACAAGGGTGTCGTGGGCATTGTCGCCTCGCGCCTTGTCGAGGCCTATTACAAACCGACGGTGGTCCTGACCAAGTCCAACGGCATGGTCACGGGCTCCGCCCGTTCGGTCCAGGGTTTCGACCTGTATGCGTCCATCGAAAGCTGCGCCGACCTCCTGGAAAACTTCGGCGGCCATGTCTATGCGGCCGGCCTGACCCTAAAAGAGGAGCATCTGGAGGAGTTCTGCCGCCGGATGGACCGTTTTGTGTCCGGGAACATCACCCGGGAGGAACTGACCCCGGTCGTGGACATCGACGCCGCGCTGGATTTCTCGCAGATTACCCCGAAATTCCTCCGCATCCTCAAGCAGTTCCAGCCCTTCGGACCGGGTAATTCCACGCCCGTTTTCCTCACCGAGGACGTCTACGATGCCGGGAACGGCCGCAAGGTCGGCGCCGGCGGGGTCCACCTCAAACTGGACCTGATGCAGGGATCGCAGCCCTACCGCCAGATCGGTGCCATTGGCTTCAACATGGCCGGTTTCTATGACTACATCAAGGGCGGCAACCCGATGGACATCTGCTATTCGATCGTCGAGAACTTCTACCGCGGATCCTCGACCCTCCAGCTTCGCCTGAAGGATATTCGAGAAAGAGACGAACTTATTTAATTTCAAATACTTACACTATGGATCTATCCCCTTCCAAAAAGCATTACCTGGCTCCTGGCCAGCGCATGCGCCCGATTTCTTACGATGGGAACATCCTGGCGAGTTCCCTGTCCGACATGGACACGAATCCGATTGTCGATGAAACATTTACGGAGGACTAAGCCATGAAAAAGATTTTCTCCATCCTCCTGGTCGGCGCAGCGATCCTGGCCTGCTCCAAGGAAAAGGCCGCGGTTGACAGCCCGGTCGCCGCGGCTCCCTCTGATGTGAAGACCATCACGGTCTCTCTCCCCGCATCCCTCAGCAAGGTCGCTTTCACCCCGGCCGCAGAACCCGACGGCGGTGTGGCCCTTTCCTGGGCCGCGGGCGACAAGATCCGCATCATCTCCGGCAGCGAAAGCGCCGTGTATGAGATCCAGCCCGGTTTTGAAGGCCATACCGCTTCGTTCAGCGGTCCTTCCATCTCCGGCAGCTCCTTCACCATCATCTATCCCGCTGACTTCGAGAGCGAGTCCGCCGCGGCGGCAGGCGATCCCTTCGCCAATCAGGTCCAGAACGGCAATGGCTCGACCGACGGCTTGAAGTATGTCGCCGTGCTGAGCGGCGTCGACAGCTTTGAGGACATCCAGTTCAACGAAGAGTGGGCCACGGCCCATGGCGGCAGCTTCCGCCAGAACGGGGTGGTCCGCATCCGCGAGCAGTTCCCCGCCGAGGTGAAATCGGTCGACAAGGTCTTCATGCATGTCAAGGTCGGCTCGTCTTCGATGGGATGGATTTCCCTGGACTTCCCCGGTGGCGCCGACATCTCTTCGGACCATATCCTCACGGCCTATGCGGCCCTGCCGCTCGGTGACATGGCCATTCCGGCCGCTGTGAGTATCGACCTCGCCTTCGCGACCGGCAACTATGACACCTATACCCGGACGCTGAGCTTCGAGTCGCTGAACCTGCTCGCCGGCAAGGTCAACACCTTCAACCTCGACAAGAGCAAACTCACCCTCCAGCCCTTCTACGACGGCGCCGGTACCGAGACGCGTCCGTACCTCATCGGGAATGCAAGGCAGCTGGGGAATATCGAGGCGGTCCTGGTGGCCTCGGAAGCGACTACGGTTAATTATTTCAAGCTGATCAGCGATATCGACCTGGCAGGAAACGACTGGGACACGATTGTGGCCAATCCGTACAAGTTGATTCATTTCGATGGCGACAATCATGTGATCAAGAACATGAAAACGGTCAATGGCGGCTCTTATGAGGGCGGTTTCATCGGGATTCTCTACGGAACCCTGAAGAATGTCACTTTCGAAAAAGTCGATGTGACTTCGAACAGCAATCCCTCCGGAGCAGTCTGCTGTTGGGCGGGTGCCAACGATGAAACGACCTGGGGTGTCCTGGAAAATGTCCATGTCAAGGGCGGTTCCGTTACGCAGAATGTGGTCCAGCAGATGGGTGGAATCGCCGGTAAGGCCCGCAATGCGAGCTTTACGAACTGCAGTGTGGAAGATGTGACCCTGACGGCCACGACCTGCTCGACCTCTACGGGAGACAACGGTTACGGCGGTATTGCGGGATGGGCCCATACCAGCACGTTCACCAGCTGCGAATTCAAGAACTCCACCTTGAACGGCGGCCGTCTTGCCGGTGGCATCATCGGTTATGCCCCGACGGCTGTCACCGTGGAGAACTGCCTTTCCAGCGGGACCATCAAGGCCAAGAAGATGAATAACCGGAATGGTGAAGTGGCCGGCGGTATCGTCGGATGGTGGGGAGGAACAGCGCTCCGCAATTGCACTTCCACGGCCGATATATCAACGGAAAACAATTCGGCAGCCGGTATTGTAGGCCAGGTCGGAGTCAATAATCTGACGGTTGAAAAATGTGCCTACAAAGGAGGAAAAGTCGCTTCGGGTGCCCACTACGCCGGCGGCATCGTCGCATACGCCAATCCGAATACGACGGTGAAGGAATGCTATTCGGGCGGGACGGTCTCGTCTACCAGCAACCATGCCGGTGGCATCGTGGGTTTCGCGAATACGGATGTGACGGTCAAGGACTGCTATTCCATCGGTTCCATCAACTGTGGCGCGCAGTGTGGCGGTGGTATTGTCGGTGAACTCAGCAGCGGCGGCTCTGTTTCCAACTGCTATTCCATGGCAGCCATCGGCGGTCAGCGTGTTCTCGGCGGCATTGTCGGGCGTGCCTGTAATGCGGCATGGGATGTTACCGTAGCATCCAACAACACCGTCACGGCTTGCATCGCCTGGAATCCTTCCATCATCTGCACGGATACCCGGGATGCCAATTCCGCCGGCGGTTCTGGTACCATCGTCGGGTTTACCTCGGTGAAGAATACCTTGAGCAAAGGATACCGCAATTCGAACATCGATTACCAGCCGAGCGACAGTGAATACGCTGGACATGGCGTGGATCAGCCGGACTGCGACGGTACCAACTGGGCGAAGGGAACGACCCCCGGTACCGGCAAGAAATACCAGTGCCCTTACCATGGCACGGCGGCTGCTGCAACGGCTACGGTGACCTCCCTGGCTACCAGCCTCGGTTGGGATACGGCCGTGTGGAACCTCTCCGGCGACCGCCCGACGCTGAAGGCCAACCCGGAAAGCTAGGCGTGATTTGTAAGTTGCTTATAGACAACTGTTTATCGAAAATTGGTTGGTCCGTCTGGGCTAACCAATTTTTCGTAACTGCCTATTAACGAAGCGTTTACGAATTACGCCGTGTGTGCGAGCAACGGACGGTATGCGTCTCCGGGATGCCGTAGGGTGGTTGCAATTGCGCCGTTTTTTCGCTATGTTTGTGATATGAAACGCGTTCTGACTCTTTTGCTCCTTGCCTGGAGCGTTCTCGGATGGGCCCAGCGCACGGCGGTGCGCGAAGAAGTCCTCTCCGACTGGAACAAGGCCAGCGGCCTCGACTGCGTCTATGATTGCAGTCCCAAGGCCCAGACGCCGGCCCCTTCCGGCTACAAAGCCTTCTACATCAGCCATTATGCCCGGCATGGCTCCCGCTATGCCTACACGGAGAAAACCTATTCGGTGCCGCTGGAGGTCCTCCGGAGCGGGGCGGATGCGGGGCTGTTGACGCCGCGGGGAGCGACGCTTCTGACCGCGCTCGAAGCTTTCTGGGCGGAGCACCGCTGGCAGGTCGGCGACCTGACGCCCCTCGGATGGGCCCAGCATGAATGGATCGCCGCCCAGATGGTCCAGTCTTTCCCGGGCGCCTTCGGGAAGGGGAGCCGGGTGGACGGCTGCTCTTCGCCCTCGCCCCGCGCCATCATGAGCATGACCTCGGAGTGCCTCTCTCTCGCACGGAAGGCGCCGAAAACGGCCATCTACACCCATCAGAGCATGCTGGATGTCCAGGCGACACGGCCGAATCACGGCGGGGAGAATCCCTTCCGCTACACGGGCCCGGAGAACGTCTTCCCGTATCCGGACAGCAACGAAGCGTTTCTGGAACACGTTTTCCCCGAATACGGGAATGTGCTGAAGCGCCTGCTGCGGGACCCTTCGCGTTGCCTGGGCGGCCGGAGTGAGATGCGCATCCTCCACTATCTGTATATGCTGGTGGGTGGGATGAACAGCCTTCCGGAGGCGGAGCGTATCGATGTCAGCGGCATTTTCACCCCTTCGGAGTATGCCCACATGTGGGAGGCGTTCAACTACGAATCGCTCCGGGAGTACATCAAGTACCGGACGAGCTGTTCGGCGGTTATCGACGACATGGTCGCGAAGGCGGATGAGCGGCTGGCGCTCCGCCGGGGTGCCAAGGGGCGGGTGGACCGCAATGCGGCCTGCGGGGCGGATCTCCGCTTTGGCCATGACCATGTCCTGCTGACCCTTCTCCAGATCATGGACATCGACCGGATGGGGCAGTATCCCGCTTCGGCAGATGACCTTCCCCTGTGGTTCCAGAATTTCCGTTCGCCCATGGCGGCGAATATCCAGCTGGTCTTCTTCGACAAGGCCTGCGGCCGGGGTGATGTCCTGGTGAAAGTGCTCCTGAACGGCGAAGAGGTCCGTCTCGGCACCCTCAAAGGCATTGACGCGGCCCCCGATGGCCCCTTCTACCGCTGGGAAGACCTCCGCAGCTACCTCAACGCCCGCACCGCCCTCTTCGTCACCCGCTGACGCCCTTGTCACGCGCTGGCGCCCTTGTCACCCGCTGACGCCCCTGTCACCCGCTGGCGCCCTCTTCACGGGGGAGGTGGTGCGTATAACGGTCGCCACGCCCGATTCCACCGCCCGATTCCATCAGCCCACTCTGTTACCACGCCCGAACCCACCGGTCCACACTGGTGGCAGGGTGTACTCAAAAACGGGCCTTTTTGAGCCTACAGGTAACTGCGATGGACCGGTGTGCACGCCTCGGGCCGCACAAAGCATCCTGCCGTCCCTGCCGCCGAACGCTATCGGCCTTTTCCGTTCTTCCGCAGGTCACGGCGGGGCGTGGCCGAAGGGTGTCGGGGCGGAAGGGCTCGCTCTCGCCCGTCGGGTAGTCGCCTGCAGGCAGGGGGCCTCGGCTGGTACGCCCCTTCGGGGCTATCCTTCCCACTGCGCTTCGCTTGTGGGCCCCTCCCTCTAACACGGCCGTCGGGGTCCCCGGCCATCTCAGATGGCTGGGGTGCACAGGGTGGCCATGCCATCCTCGGCCCCCTGCCTCTCCGGCTCCTATGCCCTCCGGGCTGTCCATCGGTGTTTTCATAACATTTTGAATTGCAACAACTTATGAAATGCATCATGGATACCTCTCTGTTTTTCGTCGCCACTGTCCATCGACTACTTTGCAAGGTGTTGAATAGCAGCAGTTTACAAAGATGCTGATGAACACCCCGCAGCCCCGCAGGCCTGTAACCCATCAGTCCAGCAGCACCACCAGACCAGCAGCCCCAGCAGTTCCTTCCGCAGGCCCTCCGAGGCGTGAAATGGAAACTCATATCCATCAATGAGTTATGCAATCCAACCTCTGCATAATGCAGAGGTTGAAAGTCATAATTTACTGTTGCTCAATTGTTTCCATTTCACGGCTGTCCTCGTTTCGAGCTAGTGTCACCCCGCCCGCTCGCGCACAAAGGCCGCCCCGCACACACAAAGCCGCCCCCGCACGCACAGAGGCCGGCCCCGAAGGGTCGGCCTCGTGCTTTCGTAAAACTGTCAGCTACTTCGTCAGCAACTCTGTCAGTTACTCCGTCATCTACTCCGTCAGGGAGTCGATGATGGGCTTGATGATGCCTTCCATCACCGTGTAGGCATCGGGGTTGGGATGGAGGTCGTCGTAGAGCCAGTAGCGTTCCTGCATGGAGAGTTTGTCCTCTGCCACCAGATGAGGGTGGTAGTTACACCAGATGAAGCCCTTCTCGTCGGCATACTCCTTGATCATCTGGTTCAACTTGATGATATGGGCGCCCTTGGTCTTGGGATTTGACAGGGCGGAGTACTCGCGGTTGCAGGGTGTGACGGAGCAGAGGACCACCTTCATGTTCAGCGCCTCAGCTTGCTCTGCCATTTTCTTGATATTCAACAGGATAGTAGCTTCTGTGTAGCCATTGGCGAGGTCGTTTGTCCCGCCCATGATGACGACGCACTGGGGATCCAGGTTCAACACGTCACGCTGGTAGCGAAGGACCATCTGGTCGGTCCGTTCGCCGCTTACGCCTTTGTCCACATAGCCATTGGAGGTGAAGAACTGCGGATGCCAGGTGACCTTCACATTCGCTCCTTTGTCCTCCAGAAAGGAGGGCAGGGGGGAGAGCGGAATCACGATCGAAGTTTTGGCAATCTCTCTCGGGGAAGTACCCCACTGCCAGGTGATGCTGTCGCCGATGAACACAGCCTTGGGGCCCATGTGGGCTGTGGAGAAACTGACCGCCATGCTGGGAGAGGCCGAATTCATGGACAGCTGGAACTCTGCCAGGCGCTCGGTCTCGGAAGCAGGGAACATCCAGCAGGCCCGGTTGTCCTTCAGGTAGAGGGCCTCGTATTCCGTGCTTCCGAGGGCGCGAATCTTCAGGTACTCCGGCGTGTACTCCGTCGGCTGGCTGCCGGCGTTGTCCCAACTGGCACACCAGTACTGAAGCTCCTGGGGCGCGTCGGTTTCCAGATGGAAGCGGTAGCGGACATGGTCCGTTCCGATATACAACTTCGGTACGGTCCATACGCCGTCACCCGCGTAAACGGCCTCGATGGGAGGTTTGTTTCCAGTCTTGGGATCGTCCACGCCGCCCTCGGTCACGACGAGGGAGACCTTGTTGATGTGGACAAGGCTCCAGCTCTTGTCAGCCTTGACGCGAAGCCGGCAGAGTCCTTCCTTCAGGGGATTAACCCTGAAGGAGACGAACTCTTTGCCACCGGTCTCGGCGACCTTGACCAGGCCGCTGTGGAACTGGCCGTAGAGGTCCCATACGCCTTCTGCGACGGGAACCATAGCCTGGACCAAGGCGACTTCCGTCCCTTCACCGCTGATTTCCAGTCCGGAAGGAGGAACTACTTCGGCAGAAGGCGCTGTCTTGTTGCAGGAGGACAGCGCCGCTGCGAGAAAAAGAAGGATTGCGTTTCGCTTCATCGCCGTTTACTTTTTCAGGACAGGGAGGTTTCCGCTGAAATCCCAGACGGCGCTGTCCCAGCCGAGGACGTCAGAAGCGAGCTGGGGAAGGGTCTTCCCGGCAGCCGCGACCTTCCCGTGGTAAGGGAACTGCGGATAGCCGTCCTGGTCGTTGGCCGTGGAGGTGGCCTTGGAAGGCGTACCGTCCTGCTTGATGAGCGGCGAACTCGGGCTGACGTCGGGATGGGAATAACCCACCGCCGGGACCCAGTAGGCCGTCAGTTCCATCGCGGGATGGCGATAGCAGTTGGTGATGGTGGACAGCGGGTAGGTAACGCCCACAAAGGCGCCGCTGCTCCAGCTCCCTTCAGCGATGTCGCCGGGCGTAACTTTTTCATTCCATGCCACACAACCGATGGCCTGGAACTTGGTGCAGGACTGGAAGCCGACGAAACCACCAATGCCGAACTTCGTACCCACGACGTCGCCGGTGCAGTAGCAGTTCTTGATGAGGACGTCGTACGGCTGACCGTCCACCAGGCCGACAAAGCCTCCTTCATAGGAATTGGCCGACACCTTGCCGGTGGCGTAGCAGTTCTCGATCGTGGCCGCTGCGAGAGAGGTCTGGATCAGGCCCACGAAACCGCCGGTGTTGCGGTGAATGCCGCTGACGCTTCCGGTCGAGTAGCAGCGCTCAATCTTTCCGGCCTTGAAGGTGCCCACGAATCCACCCAGTCCACGGCCCTCGAGGGTGACTTCAATGACGGTAGAAGCCGAGCAGTCGGCTGCGTTACCATTTTCCAGGTGGCCGATGACGCCGCCGACGGAAACTTCCTTGGCGTTTTTAAGATTCGTCGTCAGGTGGCCGGAGGCCGTGCATTTGAGAACATCGCCATAGCTCACGCCGATGATCCCGCCCACATTCTTCTGGGCTTCGGCGGTCACATTCTCCGCGGTGCATTCTTTGAGTGTGATGCCCACGTTCTCGCTGGATACACCCGCCTGTCCGACGATACCGCCCACGCGTTCACCCGTGGAAATGATGGAGGTATTGATGGCATGACAGTCGGAAATCTCGGTCGGGCAGTAGACCTGTCCGACGATACCGCCGGCATAGGAGTCCGTCTTCACGGAGGAGTTCTTCACCGTGATGCCGGAAATCTTGCCGATGACGTAGTCGGATCCAACCTTGGTGCCGCAGTATCCGGCCACGATGCCGGCCTTGCCGCTTCCGTCGATTTCGGCCTTGTCAAAGACTACATTCTGGACGGTGCCGTTCAGGACACCGAACAGGCTCGGATAGATGGCGGCATCGCACTTGAAGTTGGAAATTGTATGGCCTTTTCCGTCGAAATGGACCGCCTTGGAATAAGGAGAGATAACGTTGATAGCCTCCCATTCGAGGATGTTCTTCATGTCGATGTCGGCGCCGAGCTCAAACCAGGTGGTCTTGCCTTCTTCCATGAGCTCGGGCATCTGCTCGATATGTTCAGCCGACTCCAGGATGTAGGGTGAAGCTTCTGTGCCCTTCCCCGAGATCGGAGTATAGGCGGTCCATGAAGAAGCGGTGCTGACGGTGATTTCGGTCAGGATGCCGCCGCCCATCTTCACGGCCTGGGGAACCATGATCATATAGGTGACGTCTCCCTCTACGGTGAGTTTGAGTGCTTCGGCAGGGAGGTCAACCGCTTTTTCCGATACGGCGAGGTAGGCCTTCACAGGAGCGGAAGCTGATGCACCGCTCAGCTGGAGCTCCAGGCTCTCTGCGGTCTCGTTGCCGGAGTTATTGGTCGGGAACGAAACACTGGAGGCCGAGAGGGTAATACGCTTCAGCGAGCCTGCATCAGAAGGCAGCGTGAGGTTCATCACCACCACGCCGTTGGAGCGGAACGATCCGCTTTTGGACGTGGCCCATTCCTTGCTGAGGACAATGTCTTCATAGCTATTGGCGTCCTCTATGAGGGCCGTGAGGGCCAGGTGGTCTGTGGACGCGTTCCCGCTTTGGACCTGTCCTGTCAGATTGTACGCCATATAGGTGTCCGCCCCCTTGATTTCGGAGGGATAGGCAATCGTGTAGAAATTGTCTTTCTTGGGTGTACCGTCAAATACACCGGCGGCTGCCCCGGCGCCTTCCTTAAGGGAATACACGAGATCGCCTACACGGATCTTGTCGGAAGCAACCCAACGGTACACGCTGAAGGGCCCCGAGGAGGGAAGTGTTACCTTGATACCGCTTGGGGTGCTGCTCCCACCGCCCCCGGGAGCGGCAGGTTCTTTCGTTTTCTCGCAGGAGGCGAGTGCCGCCACAGCAAAAATCAGGTAAAGGAAATGTCTAGTTTTCATGGGGATCGCTTTATTTGGCTAAAATAACAATATGGGTATCGCGCTTGCGCTCCTGTCCGTTGACGCTGCCGTCAATGGGGGAGTTGACCACATTTCGGCTGTCACCGAGATTCTCGACGCACATGGTCGTCGAACCGCCGCCGTCGAGGTTGAGGGCCCACTGTGGATTGAACCACTTGACCATGAAGTCGGTGAGTTCCTTGCAGGACATGCCTTTCCGGGTAGTGCGCCGCCCGTCCACGACCAGCATGATGAAATGCTTGTTCTCGGTAATGCCGATGGCCGTACGGGGATGGCGGACCCGCTGGTGGTGTTCCAGGTTCTCAGAATTCAAGGCGTTGGCCTGGGATTCCGAGATGGTGAAGTCGCAGAAGGTGTCTCCGAGCGGCTCGTAATCGTCGATCATCAGCGGGGCGCTGGAGAGAAGATAGGGATAGCTGGCCTTCTTCATCCCCTGGTAGTACTCCCGCTGTTTCTTGCAGGCATCGGCATAGCTGCCGCCCTTGATCCCGCTGACGACCCCGTCCCGTTTGGGAGAGCCCACAAAGACGATGCCGGGTTCACCGCTGGAGGTCAGGTAAAACGCCCCTTCGCTTTTCCAATTGTCCTGGCCTGTATCACCGATCTGGACATTGTTGATGACGGAAAAATCCTTTCCTTCCGACCGGATGTAGATGGACGGGGCCTCATAGCCCGCATTGATCGTGGCGATGGCATTGTAGTTCTTATGGACCTCGGAGGTGTAGACGGCCGAAGCGCTCCGGGTGAGTTTGAGCTCATACTTGGGATTGCTAAGGTCCAGGTCGACGGCAAAAATCTTCTGCGGCTGGCCGGAGATGGCGTCCGTCCCGGAGAAAGCATAGTAGACAATGCCTTCGCGGACCGTCTTGCTTGTCCATCCTTCCCCGGAGGGAGTGACGACCTTGCCGCGGTTCTCATCCCAGGGACCGGAGTGGGTGGAACTCCCCCCGGGGGTCTCGCCCCCGGGGTTGTTCCCGCCCCCCGGATCTTCTCCGCCGGGAATCTCGGTCGTCGGCGGGGGAAGCTCGACGTGTTGTTTGCCCTTTTCACAGCCGTAGAAGAATAGCGGCAGGAGAGCAGTAGTGATCCATAGGATCCGTTGTATTGTACGCATGGCTATTTCAGTTTAGGGAAATCACCGCTGAAGTCCCAGATGTCAGCGCTCCAGCCCATGGACTGGGCCTTGGCAGAGACGGTCCCCTCGGTGCCGATATAGTTGTCGGTGACATTGCTGTCCTGTCCGGCCGTCTTGACACCGCCGACGAAGGGCAGTGCGGCCTCCCAAGCGATACACTTGCTGACGGTCGAGCCGGCCGTGTCAATGTAGCCGATGAAGGCGCCGATGTTGGTGGCGGTCCCACTGACGCTGCAGGCCTCATAGCAGTTGGTGACGGTATTTCCGCCCTTGCACAGGCCCACGAAGCCGCCGACATAGTCGATCGATCCTCCGTTGACGGTCGTAACGGCATAGCAGTCGGTGATGGTGGCATTCTCCGGATAGGCGGTAAAGCCTCCCAGTTGTTTGGTCGTACTGGTCACACTGCCGCCGGTGACAGAGCAGCGGGACGCGGTTCCGTAGCATACGCCGATGACGCCGGCGGTATTATCACCACCCGAGATGGTCACGTTTTCCACCTGGCTGTGGAGGAGGCTGGCTGCCCTCTGAAGCTGGCCAAGGGCACCGCCCACGCGGTCTTTGGTGGACGTGATCGTGGCATCTTTGACCAGGCTGTTGGAAACGACATGGGCTACATTGGACACGCTGCCGACCAGACCGCCGCAATAGCGGGCGGAGGCCGAGACGGTGCCGCTGATGTAGGAGCACTCGTCCAACGAGCTGGTGGCGGTCCCGCTGTGATTTACGAAGCCCACCACGCCGCCGGCGAGATTGCTGCTGGACACATTCGTGCTGGTGACCGTGACCTTGGACATGGTCAGTTTGCCATCCGTCTGTCCGAGCACGCCGCCGGTGGAGCTGGTCGCAGAGATGCTGCTGTTGCTGAGCTGGATATCGGAAATGGTCGCTTCGGAGTCTGCCGGCACCGAGGCAGCGAGAATGCCGCCTACCCCGGAAATCGTTATCGCAGCCGCATCAAGGGTAAGATGCTGGACAGTACCGTTCAACTTGTCCACCAGCGGTGCTCCCAAATGGCTGATGGTATGGCCGTCGCCATCCAGGACCAGCTGCTTGCCGCCGTCGCAGGAAATCGGAGTCCAGGTGAGCCCTGTCATGTCGATATCGGCGCCCAGCTTGAAGTAGACCGCACTGCCGGCAAGCAGTTCATCGCCTACGTTCTTGAGGTGGGCAATGGTCGTAATGATGTACGGGCTGGCCGCTGTGCCTTCACCGGAAGCAAAGCGGGGCGTATCGTCCTTCCAGAGGGTCGGGTCAGCGAGGGTAATCACATTGACCTGGCCGCTTTTCAGGACGGAATCGCTGGTCTTGGAAATCTTCTGGGCATAGGTCTTTCCGTCGGCGATGAGCGTCACGGTGTAGGGCGTACCGGAGGGGATGACGGCCTCGTTGCAGGAAGTTACCATCCAGGCAACAAGGTCTTCCCCAGCGCCCAGGGTGATTTCCTCCATGCTCAGGCTCAGGCTCCTGACTTTCGTGTCGCCATTACCGCTGTAGAAGAGTTCGTCTTCGGTAGCGATGGACACTTCCGTGAAGAGGCTGGTCCCTGTGGGAGGAGCCATCACGAATTTCAGGACGCCAATCTGGGAGAAGCTGCCGCCGTGTTCTTCGGCCCAGTCCGCACTGAAGGAGAAACTGCTGTACTGGTCCACATCCGTGATGGCAGCGGCATAGGAGAGGTGGTTGAGGTTGTTGTTGCCTTTCTGCACCTGGCCGCTCCAATCGGCTGTCCCGATCGTATGGTCGGGATAGTAAATGGAGAATTTCTCACCCTTGACGGGCGTTCCGGTAAATTCCGCCTTCTTGGGCGTGAAGCCAGCCTTGATGGAGAATACTTCGGTGGTTTCCCCCACGATGGTCAGCTTGTCAGTGGATGACCAGGTCCATGACAGGGTCTTGACCTCACCGGCACCGGCCTTGGTGGCCCCATCCGGGATGGTCACGCTGATGGTCATCTGTTCACCTGGAGCAGGAATATCGTTCTGCGGGGCTTTTTTGCACGAGAAGAGCATTCCGGCAAGGGACAAGGCAATGATGAAATATCTTGTTTTCATGATCTGCATGTTTTGGGGTTAAAACTCGTTCTCGTAAAAGTCGGGAAGCTGTCCGGAAGGATCCGGCTCTTCCTCTTCGCTGCTGTCGGACTTGGGCCTGAGTGTCGGAAAATCTCCGCTGAAGTCCCATACCTTCTGACTCCATCCCAGGCTCTTGGCTACCTGCGAAAGGGTCTTGCCGGCAGGAGCGGCCTTTCCATGGTAAGGATAGTTGTAGTTCGCTCCTTCCACGGCCACCACCACCAGCGGGGAGCCGGGAGACACATCTGCCTGGTTGTAGAGGCTGAACGCGTCGGTGTAGTCAAAGAAGATGTTTTCATTGTACTTCATGTCAGGATGGCGGAGGCAGCCCTGGAGTGTATTCCGGATAGCGGTCCATCCGATGATGGCGCCGCAGCTGTAGTGGCTCTTGTCGTTCGGGGTCGGATTGCCGACCGATCCATCCTCTTTGTAGGACGAATTCGCCCGAATCTCTTCATTCCAGGCAATGCAGTTTTCGATGATGTTACCGGGATCCACATCCTTCGGGGTAGCGGTAGCCTTGCAGAAATAACCACCGATGCCGCCGATACCGAACGAGCCATGGACCTTGGCAACAGAGTAGCAGTTGGAGATCTTGATCGGAATGGCGGGATCATCATCACCGACCGTACCGCCGCCGATGCCGCCGACGCGCTGGCCGCCGGTGATCACACCGCTGGTCCAGCAGTCGCTGACCTCCACGACCTTGCCGCAGTAGCCGAAGAGGCCACCGACGTTGTTCAGTTTGGAGTTGATGACAACATCGGCCGAGCAGGCATGGAGCGAGCCTGTGCCCATGAAGCCGAAGAAGCCGCCGGCGCCATATTTGGAGGAGCTCGTGTGGTCCAGTTCACCCTGGATATGGACCCGCTCGCAGTCGCCTCGGATGCCCTTGGAGGCATCCTGCAGGCCGCAGTAACCGGCCAGGATACCCGACCGGGCGTCGGCGACGACGACCTTGGCATGGGCGAGGGTCAAGTCGTAGCACTTGCCGTTCAGCACACCGAAGAAGCTGGGATACGATGCATAGTCGCAGTAGAAGTTGGAGATGGTGTGGCCGTTGCCGTCGAAATCGATCCCCAGTTCATAGGGAGACTCCCAGTTGAGCGGTTCCCAGTCCTCCACACCGGCCATGTCGATGTCCTGCTCGAGGCGGAAGTAGGTAACTTTCTTTGCGATAAGGAGTTTCTTCATTTCCTTGAGGTCCTGGACCGTATAGAGGTTGTAAGGGTCCTCCTTGGTGCCGGATCCCGGGCGGGGCGGAGCCTGCTTGAAGAGAATGTAAACCTGCGGGGTCTCGGAAACCGCCCATTTGTCGGTTCCGGTCACCTTGTCGATGGTGACAGGCAGGATATAGGTGACGCCGTCTTCCAGGCCCGAAGCGCTGATCTTGAGCTTGGCGGAAGTCGAGGAGCGGCCATAGCGGGGCATCATGACAGAGGGCGTCGTGAATTCGTACGCTGACCCCGGGCTCATCACATAGGATGTCCCATGGGCTTTGTTGTAGGCTGCGACGGCCGAAGGATCGGCCTTGAAGGAAATGCTTACAGTCAGGTCGGAGACGTTCCCTTCATCGGCGAGGGCCCGGATGAGGACCGTCTCGCTTCTGCCGGAAGCGATTTCATAGACCTTCCCGGCCGCATCGGAACCCACGTAGTAGGTGCCGGTCAGCGTGGCCGTCTCCTGGACATGCTGGTTCTCTTTGTTCTTCTTTTCACAGGAGCCCGCAAGAAGCAGGACCGGAAGAAGAAGCAGAACGTAGGAAATATACTTTTTCATAGTATGGGTCGCTTAGAAGGTTAAACCGTCATCCCAGCCGGGATTCTGGGTAAGGACACCACCGGTGAGGTTGCGTTCGTCCGTGGGAATGGGATAGAGATAATCTTTGTCCTCATTCCAGTTGCGGAGCACCGATTTATGGAGCCAAACCAAGCCGCTCGTGCCTTCGGAGAGGAAGATCTCTTCGTCGAGCTTCTTGGCGGTGGCGGCGCTGTTGGTGCTCGCATCGGTGAAGATTTCCAGGTCTTTGGTACCGTTTCCATCCACGTCAAAGGTGCCCGCGGAAGGGAAGTACATGCCATAGAAGGGCTTTTCGAAGAGCTTGCCTTCCTTCCAGCGCATGAGGTCATAGTAGCGGAAGCCTTCCTGGCAGAGCTCGACGGCCCGCTCGCGGCGGATTTCGAGAATCACGCCCTTGTTGGCATCCGCCGCAAGCACCGGGCTCTGGTAACCGCCCCAGGCCGGGTCGGTGAGGAAGGGATCCGGGTTGGTGTTGGCTTCCGTCAGGTCCAGGCTCTTGGTAACGCCGGCGCGCTTGCGGAGCGGGTTGATGGAGATGTCGAGGTCGTCCTGGGTCAGGGCCCCGATTTCTGCAAGCGCTTCTGCATAATTCAGATAGACCTCAGCGGAGCGGAAGAGAATCAGGTCGATATCCGAGGCATTGTTTGTATCCTGCTCCGGAGTGGTGACATACTTGTCGGGGTGATAGCCGGAGAAGGTTACCTTGAAGTCCGGGGAGGTCGTGGCGAATTCGCCCATCCGGGTGTAACCGGGAATGCGGATACACGAGGCAAGCCTCGGGTCGCGGTTCTGGGTTTCCTGGACGAAATCCATCTTGCTCCAGCCTGCGATATCCGTAAAGCGGGTGCCGTCTTTCATCAGGAAACTGGCAATGAGTTTCTTGGTCATGGAAGGACAACCGCGGGAGCCGGTGTTCATGGTACTTCCGGCATTGTGGTAGGCGCCGTAGGTCTTGTTGTAGTTCCGGGCCAGGATCACTTCGTCCGTCAGTTCGACTGCGTCCATGGTATGGAACAGTTCCCAGTAGCTCGGATGGAGGCCGTAGCCGCTGGTCTGGATGAACTCGCGGGATACGGTGGCACATTCGTTCAGGTACCACTTGTAATCATGGGTATCTGCGGGGAGGGTCTTCAGGAAGACATCCCCTGCATGGTACTTGCGGAAGGTCCCCTCAAAGAGGCAAATCTGCGATTTCAGCGCCATGGCGGTCCATTTCGTGACCTCGTACGTGCTCTTTTCAGCGGGAAGGTTCTCGATGGCGAAGTTGATGTCCTCGAGGATCTTGCCCATGATGAATTCGCGGTTGTCACGGGGACGGTTCAGTTTTTCGGTCTCCGTGGAACCGACGAGCGAGTCGTACCACGGCACGTCACCGAAGCGCTTCACCTTATTAAAATAGAAGTAGGCGCGGAAGAAACGGGCGAGCGCCTCATACTTGGTCCGGGCCGCCGCATCAGAGCAGTTCTCCAGATTCTCCAGCAGGGTGTTGATATTGCGCAGCGCCCCCCAACTCCAGCCGCCTCCGCTGGCGGGAATGGTACGCATGCCCATTTCCTCGTTGGAAAGGTTGTTCTGGGTATAATGGTCGTCATTGGAGACGTACAGGTCACCTTCTGGGAAGGCACCGTAGAAGACGATCGCGAAAGCCTTGAGCTCACTCTCGTTCTTGAAGAAAGTGTCCTTGGTGAGCCGGTCTTTCGGAATGGTGTCCAGCAGGTCATCGCAGCCGGTAAAAACGAACCCGGCAAGCACGAACAGGATAGGGAATAAAATCTTTTTCATGGCAGGATTCATTAGAAGGTGATATCGATGCCGATGTTGAAGCTCTTCTGCCAGGGATAGATACGTCCCGTTCCGCCGGTCTGGGCCATTTCAGGATCCACGAATTTCCCGTGGAGGCCCGGGGCGAGGTAGAAGAGGTTTTCACCGGTGAAGTAAACGCGTAACTTCTGGATGGAGATCTTCTTGGTGAGGCTTTCCGGAAGCGTGTAACCGAAGGTGAGGTTCTTCAGGCGCAGGTAACCGATGTTCTGGAGGTAGCGGTCATTGTTGACACCCAGCGGACGCGCGGTCGACATGGACACATAGCCGTGAGGACGCGGATAGTACGCATTGGGGTTCTCAGGAGACCAGCAGTCGTCGAGGAAGTCCCGCGGGATGAAGGTCTGGTAGGGACGGTCGTAGAGGAACCAGAAGGAACGGAATCCTGCCGGCGGATACCAGTCCATCCGGCCGATGCCCTGGAAGAATAGACTCAGGTCAAAGCCGAACCAGGAGGCGTTCAGGTTGATACCGTAGTTGAAGCGGGGCTGGCTGTTACCGATAACCTGCCAGTCACCGCTGTCACCGACCCGTTCATTGCCCTGGTCAATTTTTCCGTTCCCGTCCAGGTCGGCGAATTTCATTTCACCTGCGTACAAGCCGTTCGGGGAAGAGGTCGTGGTGGGGAAGATCTGGGAGTCATTCACCTTGGACTGGTCCACGGTATAGGCGGCGGCTTCCGCATCGGTGGCGAAGAGACCGTCTACATGGTAGCCCCAGATGTCCCCGTATTTCTGGCCGACCCAGTAGGTCTTGGCGAAGAGTTTGTCGGGGTTGTTGAAGCGGGTGATATGGGACACATAGTCACTGAAAACGACGCTGGCGCCATAGTGGAAGGCGCGGCCGGCCAGGCTCCGGGTGTCCCGCCATCCGATGGTCAGTTCGTAACCCTTCGTGCGGAGGTCAGCGGTGTTCTCCTTCGGGACGCTGGCGCCGTAGACGGCGGGCAGCGGCTCACCGGCGGTGAGCATGTCTTTGGTGTCACGGATGTAGGCTTCTGCACTGAAGGTCAGGCGGTTCTGGAAGAATCCAAGGTCCAGTCCGACGTTGCTCTGGATGGAGCGTTCCCAAGTCAGTCCGGAGGATACCGGGGCGGATAGCGTCGCCTGGGGCAGGTTGGCGCCGCCGAGCAGGTAGCTCGACTTGCCGTCGGTGGAGATGGTCTGGATGGCCGGGTAGTAATCACTCAGCTGCTGGTTGCCCAGCTGACCGAAGGACACACGAAGCTTGGCGCTGTCCCACCAGCTTTTCAGAGGCTGGAAGAACGACTCTTCGGAGATTTTCCAACCCAGTGAAGCGGAAGGGGAGAAAACCCAGCGGCTGCCCCGCAGGAAGCGGGAGGAGCCGTCATAACGGGCGTTCAGTTCCAAAAGATACCTTCCCTTGTAGTCATAGTTCAACCGGGCAAAGTAACCGGCGGTCTTCAGTTCGTTTTGGCCGCCGCTGGTCTCCATCCGCTTCTTACCATCCGGGTCTGCCGGATCTGCACCGACCAGGTCCTGGTCGTTGAGTTCGGTGGAGTAGAGGTTGTAACCTTTCGCGCCGAGATCCTTGATCCAGCGGGTCTCGTAGTTCACACCGGCCATCAACTTTAGGTTGTGGGCTTCGGCGAAACTGTGTTCATAGGTTGCGTAAAGGTTGTAGGCCTGATAAATGTTGGTGTTGGCACTTTCGGTGAGAAGGTCGTAGAAGGCGGAGTTGTCGTCCTTGACCTGGATTTCAGCGGGGTATTTGGAATAGGTGCCGTTTACGCTGCGGTTCAGGTAGCGGTTGTACTTGAGTGCATAGGTGTAGTCTCCTTTGATCTTCAATCCCTTCAGCGGGGTGATGGTGAAGTCGATGGTCTCCGACAGGTTGTCTACCTTGTCCTCGTTGAAATGGTCGCTGTTCAGGAGCATCAACAGACCGTCCATGGCCTCATAGCCATTGTACTTGGTCGTGTAGATATTGGATCCGTCCGGATTCATGGCCGGGTAGCTGGCCAGCACATGGACCGTACTCTTGGCGAAATTGTTGTTGATGCCGCCCTGTCCCGGATAGAAGTAGGAGCTGTTGAAATAGCTCAGGTTGGAACCGATCCGGAGCCAGTCAGTCACGTCAAAGCCCAGTTTGACACGGAGGTTCACCCGGTTGTAATGGTCCGGGTCGTCCTTGAACATACCCTGTTCGTAGAGGTAGCCGCCGGAAACCAGGTAATTCATCGCTCCGGTGGCGCCGCTCAGGGTGATCATGTGGTTGGTGGTGGGCTTGATGTCGTTGTACAGGACGTGATACCAGTCCGTATTGGCATAGTAGTTATACACGTCGCGGCCATTCTCCTGGGTGATGACGACCCACGGGCGGGCGGGATCCTCCACCTTGTCGTTCCGGCGGGCCCAGAGTTCCTGCATGTCCTGCTCCGTGTAATTGGCGTACTTGGTACCGGGGCTGTAGCGCTCCCAGAAGAGGTTCGTCAGATACACGTGGTCGTAACCGCGGGTTTCATAGTCGGTCGAGGTCGTGGGAGCGGTGAGGCCGAAGCGGCCGCTGTAGCTCACTTTCGCACGTCCGTCTTTCTCCCGGGTGCCGTTTTTCGTCGTCACGAGGATGACACCGGCGGAGCCTTTCGCACCGTAGATGGCCGCCGCGGCGGCGTCCTTGATGACGGAGATGTTGTCCACGTCGGCGGGGTTGATGTACTGGATGTCACCTTCCACGCCGTCGATCAGCACGAGCGGGGAGCCTCCGTTGATGGAGTTCCATCCGCGGATGTTCAGGGTCGCAGCCTGTCCGGGACGGCCGGAACCGGAGGTGACGTTCAGTCCCGGGACGGAGCCCTGGAGCATGTGGCCGACATCGAGGGCCGAGCGGTCTTTGAGTTCGTCTGCCTTGATGACGGAGACGGCGCCGGTCAGGTTGGCCTTTTTCTGGGTACCGTAACCGACGACGACCACTTCGTCGAGCGCTGTGGTCTCTTCGGCGAGGACGATGTCCAGCCGGCGCTCAGCGGCGATGACGACCGTCTGCGTCTCATACCCGAGGGAGACAAATTCCACCGTCGCGCCCTCTGAGACGCGGATGGAGAATTTGCCGTCGAGGTCGGTAATGGTGCTGGGCCCGTTTGGGACCATAACGGCAACGCCGGGGATGCCTTCCCCGGCGCTGTCACGTACAACACCCTCACAGAGCCATGTCGTCTGCGCCACGGCCGCCGCTCCCGTCACCAGGAGAAGCAGCGCAGTGAGCAAATGTTTCAACATGTGGTTCATATGGGTTAAAATTAGGAATTAGATGACTTGCTGTTTCCGTTTCCAGTTCAGGATCGGAAGGAGGAAGGAAACGACCGCCGAGCCGATCCAGAACCAGCTGGCGTAGGTGAAATCATGGACACCGTCCACGATGTGGTTGTCCAGCAGCACTCCGGTCACGACGTTCTGCAGTCCGGCTGCGGCGTAGGAGGCCATGCCCACGATGCCGAGGGCGGCGCCGGTGGCCTGGCGGGGAACGAGGTCAATGGCCATCAGGCCGCCCACGAAGCTGATCAGTACGCCGATGGCGACCCCGAAGAGGACCATGGACAGGATGGCGACCCATTTCTGGGGTCCGCCGAAGAGGAACAGGACCAGGGCGATGGCTTCCAGGATGCCGGCGACAAAGGCCGGGTACTTGCGGTCGCCCTTGAAGACAGCGTCCGACAGCCAGCCGGAGAAGACCGTGCCGAGGATGCCGAAAATCGGGTTGATGCCGACGATGGCGCCCGCTTCGGTGAGCGAGTAGCCCCGTGCTTCCTGGAGGAAGATGATGCCCCATTCGTTGATGGCATAGCGGCTCATGTACATGAAGGCGCTGGCCGCGGCGAGGATCCAGACACCGGGGTTCCGGATGACGGCGGCCTGCATGCGGCGGGTCTGGGCGCGTTTTTCACTGGCGGAAACCTCTTGGGGCTGCGCTTCGCCCGCGAGGGTTTCGATGGAGGGAAGTCCCTTGCTCTCCGTGCTGTTGTGGAGGAAGAAGACGACGATCACGACGCCGAGGATGCCGGCGAGGGCCGCTCCGAAGAAGCCCCATTTCCAGCCGAATGCGGCCACGAGCGCGCTCACGAATACAAAGGAGAGTCCTTCGCCGATATTGTGGGAAGAACTGAAGAAGCCGTAGAAGGTGCCGCGGATCCGCAGGGGGAACCAGCGCGAGAGCGAGATGATGGCGGGCGGCGCTCCCATGGACTGGGCCCATCCGTTGATGGCCCAGCAGACCGCGAAGGCGATAAAGAGCGTGGAATTGGCCATGGCGCCGTTCAGGGCGCTCACCCCGAGGATGCCCATGATGAAGTTCATCGCCACCGAGGCGACGAGGCCCGCGGCCATGAAACGTTTGATGTTGGCCCCGTCAGCGAGGAAACCGTTGACGAACTTGCCGACGGCATAGGCCCAGTACAGGCAGGCGCCGATGATACCGAGCTGGGTGGCGTTCAAAAGGCCCGCGTCGATCAGCGGCTGCTTCATCACACCCATCGACAGACGGCACACGTAGTAGAGGGCGTAGCCGAAGGTCGCGGCCAGGAAGGTCTGGATTCTCAGTCTTTTGTAAGTCTTGTCTACTTTCTCCGCGCTCACCTGGGGGATGTTGGCGGGGAGCTCATTCTTAAAAAACGATAAAAAACTCATCTCGAATAACGTGTTATTACCTTAGTAATCACAAATGTAGAAAAAAACTTAAAAAGTTATATTTTTTATTATAGTTTTTTTGAGGAAATAGGCACAAAAAAAGCCGTCCCCAAAGGAACGGCTCAGCAAACGCTGTATCTCAGTTACTTAACGCTGACTTTGCGATACTCCTTGCCAATCTTCTCGAGGGCGAGGGTAGCTTTGCGGACGCGGGCCTTGGCAGCCTTGTTGTCCACCTTGTCGATGTCGGCGCAGATAGCGTTGATCTGAGCTTTGATTTCAGCAATGATCTTTTCCATAATTTTGGTTTGTTAGTGGTTTATTGTATTGGTGTTTTATCAAAACGCGACGGCCAATTTACGCTATTTCAAGCAAATAAGCAAATTCTTTCGCAAAAAAATTTAAAAAAACAGCAAAAAATGAATCATTTTGCTCATTTACAGACAGGAAATCAGGATTTCATCGGCGATTTCCAAGGCGTCCACCCCGTCTGTGTCCAGGACAATCTGTGCCGCAGCGAGGTAGTCTTTTTCCCGCCTGTCCAGCAGTTCCCCCACGGAGTGCTGCCGCAGCATCGGCCGGCTGTCCTTCTCTGCCGATAGCCGCTCTTCGAGGACGGGGGCCGAAGCGCGCAGGTAGATGCAGAGCGTTTTTTCCTTCACGAGCGCCGCCACCCCCGGAGTGGACACCGTCCCGCCGCCGAGTGAAAGGACGGCCCGGGGGGCGTCGTCCGGCGGACCGCCGTAGCGCCGGAGAAGATCCTTCAGGGTCTGCTCTTCCACCTTCCGGAAGGCTTCTTCTCCTTCCGAAGCAAAGATCTCGGGAATACTCCGTCCTTCCCGGCGGGTAATCTCCTCATCCAGGTCCACGAACGGACAGCCCAGCGCATCGGCCACGAGGGCCCCTACGGTGGACTTTCCGCTTCCCATCATGCCGGTCAGTGCGAGGAGCATTGCTGGACCCAGGGTTGGAAGAAACGCTCAATCAGACTGTAAGCGGCGAGCGCTTCCCGCTTGATGTCATGGCCGAACCAGACGGCGTTGACCTTTTCGCCGGAAGCATACTCCATGTAGATCCGGTAGGTCGTCCCGCCCATCATCTGCTCATCCACCTGATAGCCGTTGAGCGCACGCACGTTCGCGTCCTCCAATTGCTTTTGGAGATCGGCCACGACGGCTTTCCGGACCGTGAAATCCCCGTTCACTTCGCCGGGGTCCAGGTGGTTCCCCTGATGGAGGCGCACCACGACTTTCGGCTTCTGTCCGGGGTCGGCAATGAGTTCGCAGTAATCTTTTCCCAGGCCGCCATGGTGGGTGGCGGAATAGCTGCAATAGACCAGCACATCGCTTTCGGCGCCCCGTGGCGCCGCGGCCCCGCAGCCGGACAGCATGCTTCCCATAAGACTCAATATCAGGAGTAGTTTTCTCATTGTCAAAGGCTTAGAACAGGGTCGGCTCCCAGTCATCCGGGTCCACCGGGGGCTCCGGCTCTACCGGAGGCTGCTCCTGCGGGATCTCCGGCTCCTGTGGGATCTCCGGCTCAGCGGCGATTTCCGCCTCCGCCTCTTCCTCCGCCTCGCTCTCCGGGAGCGGCTCGCCGAACTCCACGGCGGCGAGTTCCAGCGACGAGCACTTCTTGCCCTTCGCCGCGAGCCCCTTCTTGGCGATAAAGCTCTCGGCATCAAGCGTTTCCTCCTCCCTTCCTTCGTTCTTTCCGCCGAAGCGGAGCTTGACCTGCGGATGGAGGTCGGAGGAGAGGTCCACCAGGCGCGAGCCCTTGGCCTCGGAAATGAACAGGACCGGGGAGTTGTTGGATTCCGTGAAGGAGAAACGCTTGATATAGAACGCCTTGGCACCATTGTCCCAGTACAGGACCGTCCAGGTCAGGCCCGGGTCGAATTTCTCGATCCGCACCACGTCGCCCTGGTATTTGTTCACCAGGTCGTAGCTCGTCGTGTAGTAACTGCCGTCGGCGAAGATGGCCAGCACCCGGTCCTCGCCGGAGAACTGTCCCAGATACTGCCCGCGGCCGTCCTCGTTGAGGCGCTGGATGTCGGCGTCGTACCAGATGTCCTTCCCGCCGAGGGTGGTGGTTCCGCGGCTCTTCAGCGCGATCTTCGCGACCGGATACTTGGTGACGAGGTTGCCCCTGGAGGCGCGTCCCTTGATCGCGAGGGCCGAGAAGTCGTATTCCAGCGATGTCTTTTTCAAGCCCTTGCGCGGGCGGAGGTTGATCCGCACGGTCTCGGCTTCCCCGTTGTGGTTGACCGTGAACCAGAGAATCCGGGACCCTTCGCTCCCCATCGTGATGTCGTAGTCGTTGTCCCGGGTGATGGAGGTGATGGCGAAGCGCTTGGCGTAATGGACGCCGGTCTCGCCGTCCCGGTAAATCACGTTGTAGATGGTCCGCGCATCGCCCCGGTGGAAGACGCCGGCATAAATCAGGTCCTTCCAGAAGAAGGCCTTGTCGGAGACTTTCGTGACCCGGTAGCGGCCGTCGCGCCCGATGACGATGACTTCGCTCAGGTCGGAGCATTCGCCGATGAGTTCGCCGCCGTCGTCCCGTTTCAGGCCGGTTCCGACGAAGCCCTCCGCGAGGTTGGCGTAGAGTTTGGCGTTGTTGGCGACGACCTTGGTGGCCGCAATCGTCTCCAGGGACGTGATTTCCGTCTGGCGCGGGAATGCGGCGCCGTATTTCTTCTTCAGCGAGCGGAACCAGTCGATGGTGTACTGGGTCAGCTGGGCCAGATTCTCCCGCACCTTGGCCATCTCGTCCTCCAGGGCGTAGATCTTTTCGTCCAGGGCCTTGGTGTCGAACTTGGAGATTTTCCTGACCGGTTTTTCCACCAGCTTCAGGATATCGTCCATCGTGATTTCCCGGTGGAGGAGGTCCTGGTACTGCTTCATCTGGGAGAAGATGTCGTCAAGCTGCTCTTCCCAGCTCATCTGGTTCTGTTCCAGGACCTTATAGATCCGGTTTTCGAAGAAGATGCGCTCCAGGGAGTCGTAGTGCCACTGCTCTTCCAGTTCGCCGAGCTTGATTTCCAGCCCCCGGCCCAGCAACTCTTTCGTATGGAAGGTGTCGTACTCGAGGATTTCACCCACTGAGAGGAACTGCGGCTTGTCTTCCTTGATGACGCAGGCGTTCGGGTTGATGGTCGTTTCGCAGTCCGTGAAGGCATACAGGGCGTCGATGGTCTTGTCCGGGGACACGTCGTTCGGGAGATGGATGACGATCTCGACCTTCTCCGTGGTCATGTCCTCGATTTTCTTGATCTTGATCTTGCCCTTGTCCTTGGCCTTGAGGATGCTGTCAATCAGCATGTGGGAGGTCTTCCCATACGGGATTTCCGTGATGGTGACGGTGGATTTGTCCACCTTCTCGATCCGCGCACGGACCTTGACCTGGCCGCCCCGGCGGCCATTATTGTATTTGGAGCAGTCCGCAAGGCCCCCCGTCGGGAAGTCCGGATAGATGTCGTAGGGCTCTCCCTTGAGGATGGCGATGGACGCGTCGATGAGTTCGTTGAAATTGTGCGGCAGGATTTTCGAGGCCATGCCGACGGCGATGCCTTCGGTCCCCTGGGCCAGCAGCAGCGGGAAACGCACCGGCAGTTCGGTCGGCTCCTGGTTGCGGCCGTCGTAGGAAGTCATCCAATGGGTCAGTTTCGGGTCGAAAATCACCTCCTTGGCAAAGCGCGACAGCCGCGCCTCGATGTAACGTGCGGCGGCGTTCGAGTCGCCGGTGAGGATGTTGCCCCAGTTTCCCTGGCAGTCCACGGCGAAGCCTTTTTGCCCGAGCTGGACAAGGGCGCCGAGGATGGACGCATCTCCGTGCGGATGGTACTGCATGGCCTGTCCGACGATGTTCGCCACCTTCGTGTAGCGCCCGTCGTCCATCTTGTACATCGCATGCAGCACCCTTCGCTGGACCGGCTTGAGCCCGTCCACGATGTGCGGCACCGCCCGTTGCAGGATCACGTAGGAGGCGTAGTCCAGGAACCAGTCCTTGAACATGCCGGAGAGCTTGAACTTCCGGCTGTCATCCCCCAGCAGGCGGGAGAACTTGCCGCTGTCCGCCGCCGTCTCGTCCACCAGCTGCTCTTCCTGCTCCTCGGGCTCTTCCGGCTGCTTTTCAATATCGTCCCATTCTTCGCTCATAATGACTATTTTAGAATTCGTATCCGAAACGGCGGAGCTCCTTGCGGGATTCCCGCCAGTCGGGGTCCACTTTCACAAAGGTCGACAGGAACACCTTCTTCTGGAAGAAATCCTCCATCTCCAGCCGGGCCTGGGTCCCCACTTTCTTGAGCATCGCGCCGCCCTTGCCGATGAGGATGCCTTTCTGGCTGTCCCGCATCACATAGATGACCGCACTGATCTCATAGCGGTCCTCTCCTTCATGGAAGGCCTCGATCTCCACCTGGCAGCTGTAGGGAATTTCCTCGGCGTAGTTGAGGAAGATCTTCTCCCGCAGGATTTCCGAAGCGAAAAAGCGCAGGTTCTTGTCCGTGAACTGGTCCTTGTCGAACCACGCCGGCGCCTCCGGCAGACGGGATGAAACCGCCTCCAGGATGCTCTCCAGGTTGAAATGCTCCTGGGCCGAAGCCGGGATGATCTCGGCCTTGGGAAGCTCGTTCTTCCACCACTGCATCAGCGCGACCACCTTTTCCTGCGAGGAAAGGTCGATCTTGTTGATGACCACCACCACCGGGCAGTCCACCTTCCGGAGCTTTTCGATGTAGGCGTCGTTCTTGTCCGCCTTTTCGACGGTGTCGGTGACATACAGGATGATGTCCGCGTCCCCGATGGCCGTGTCCACGAAGTTCAGCATGCTCTGCTGGAGCCGGTAGCTGGGCTTCAGGATGCCCGGCGTGTCCGAATAGACGATCTGGAAATCCGCTCCGTTGACAATGCCCATGATCCGGTGGCGCGTCGTCTGCGCCTTCGCCGTGACGATGGACAGTTTTTCACCCACCAGGGCGTTCATCAGCGTGGACTTGCCGACATTCGGGTTCCCGATGATATTGACGAATCCGGCCCTGTGCATTATACGTACGCTCCCATTTTAAGGATATTGACTTCACCCTCGGTCAGGTAGCGCCAGTCGCCTTTCTTCAGGCCTTTTTTCGTCAGGCCGGCGAAATAGACGCGGTCCAGGGCCTTGACCTCATAGCCCATGGATTCGAAAATCCGGCGGACGATGCGGTTCTTGCCGGAATGGATTTCGATGCCAAGCTGGCGGTGGTCATGGGCATCGATGAATTCGAGTTCATCCGCCGCGACCACCCCGTCGCTCAGTTCGATGCCCGAGAGCACCTTCTCCCTGTCTTCGTCCGCGAGGGGATGGTCCAGCACCACCTGGTAGATCTTTTTCTTGTTGTAGGACGGGTGGGTCAGGCGCTCGGCCATCTCGCCGTCGTTGGTGAACATCAGCACGCCGGTGGTGTTCTTATCCAGTCTTCCGACCGGGAACACCCGCGTCGGACAGCCTTTCAGCAGGTCCATCACCGTCTTCTCCGCATGGGGGTCGCTGGCGGTGGTGACATAGCCCTTGGGCTTGTTCATCAGGATATACATCTTGTCCTCACCCTTGAGCCGCTCCCCGTTGAAGCGGATGTCGTCCGTGAGGACGTTCACTTTCGTTCCGAGTTCCGTCACGACTTCGCCGTTGACGGTCACCACGCCGCTCTGGATCAGCGTGTCGGCCTCCCGGCGGGAGCACACGCCCGAGTTGGCGATGTATTTGTTGAGGCGGACGACCTCCTGGATGGGGGCCTTGACGGTATCGTCATCCGACCAGTCGCGTCCGGACACCTGCGGCTTCCGGGAAAGCATGGCGCTCATCCCTTCGGAGGCGCCGCTGCGCTTGGCGTAGGGCTTGCGGGCTGCGCCCGGTTTTCCGTAGCCGCCGCCCGGTTTTCCATATCCGCTGCGGGGTCCCCGGCTCTCGCCGTAAGGGCGGCCTTCGCCGCTGCGGGGTTTGCGTTCGCCGTAAGGACGTTCTTCCCGGGGGGGACGGCTCTCGCCGTAAGGGCGGCCTTCGCCGCTGCGGGGTTTGCGTTCGCCGTAGGGGCGGCTCTCACCGTGGCTCCGGCCTTCTCCGTAGGGACGGCCTTCGCCCCGGGGGGTATAGGCGCGGCGCGGGCGCTCCCCGGAGTCAAAACTGCGGCTGGTTGAAAAATCCACTTTTTCTGAACGGCCTTCACCGGCCTTTCTCACGATACGTTTTCTCGTGCCTCTCTTGTTGTCTTCCATAATGATAGCGACTCACGTCGCGTTTACAATAGTTTGAATTTGTAGGTAATCGTGCCGAGCTGCACCACCGGTGCATCGGCGCTCTGGTTGAAATGCGCCTTCATGGCGGCATTCTTGGCGGCCTGCCAGAGGCTCTTGTCCGCCACGGTCGTCCCCTCAAAGCCGGGGATGGCCTCGATGACGTTTCCGTACTGGTCCACTTTGATCTGTACGACGACCACCCCTTCCGTCTGGGTGGCATAGCTGGGGCGGGGAAGGGTGCCCAGCACGTTGCGCCCCTTGACATGGGCGTTGGCGCTGCCTTCCGTCTTGCCTTCCCGGGTGTTGCCGTCCGCCTGTCCGGCCTTGAACTCAGGGGAGGCCTCGGCGGCCCCGTGCGGGGTCGTGGAGGGGCTGTCGCTCTTGCTCATGCCGGGGAACGAGGCCCGCGGGTCCAGCTTCGGCTCTTCCACCTTCGGGGTCGGAACCTCGACGTCTCCGTGGGGGTCCGGCCGGGTCTCGGGGGTGAGATTCGGCTTCGTGGTCACATGCGGCGAGGCGGAGCGCTGGATCAGTTCCACCTCCTTCTCCGGGTCGGTCTCGTCGGCCTGCGGCTCCCGTCCGATGCGGTTTTCCACCGGTTTGACATCCACCTCGGGCGCCTCGTCGAACTCGATCAGGAGCGAGGTCCGCTCCGGGGGCGGCGGGTCCAGGTACCTGAGGCCCGTGACCAGGCACAGTCCGAGCGCAAGCGCATGGACGGTAAGGGTGACGGCGGCCCCGCTGAGTTTGGCGCGCCGCTCCCGCTGCTCCCGGGTATGCTGGTAGGGTTTCATGGACCTATTCGGGCTGGGTGGCAAGGATGACTTTGTAATGGTTCCGTTTGGCGATGTTCATCATCTGGACGACCTCGCCGACGGGAACCGTCTCGTCGGAATAAATGCTGAAGGTCGGGTCTTCCTCCGCGGCCAGCAGTCCCACCAGCGCATCTTCCACTTCCTGATAGCTCAGGGGCGTCTCGTCGCCGTTGATGTGGTAGGTGTAGCTGTCGTCGTGCCAGTCCTTGATGCTGACCGAGACCGTCGCCTTCGCGTTGACCTGGCCCGTGGACTTGGGCAGGAGGAGCTTCAGGGCGTTGGGGTTGATCAGCGTCGAGGTCACGAGGAAGAAAATAAGCAGCAGGAACACGATGTCCGTCATCGAGGACACCGAGAACGCCGCATCTACCTTCGTTGATCGCTTGAGTGCCATATGCTATTCCTCTCCGGGTTCGTTCAGGACGATGTCGATGAATTCCATCGTCGAGCTTTCCATCTTGTACACCAGGTCGGACACCTTCGAAGTCAGCCAGTTGTAGCCGAAGTAGGCGATGATGCCCACGATCAGGCCGCCGACCGTCGTCAGCATGGCCGTGTAGATGCCGTCGGAAAGCAGGGTGATGTCGATGTTGTTGCCGGCCTTGGACATGTTGAAGAAGGCCTGGACCATGCCCATGACCGTTCCGAGGAATCCGATCATCGGGGCGCCGCCGGCGATGGTCGCCAGCAGCGGCAGGCTCTTCTCGAGGCGGGAGACCTCGATGTTTCCGGTGTTCTCGATGGCGGACTGGATGTCGGCCATCGGGCGTCCCAGGCGGTGGATGCCTGTCTCGACCATGCGGGCCACCGGGTTGTCATACTTCCCGCAGAGGGTGATGGCGGATTTCGTCTTGCCCTCGTTGAGGTAGTCCCGGATGTCGTTCATGAAATTCGGGTTGATCTTGGAAGCCTGGTGGATGAGCCACCATTTGCGCCCGATGATGTAGATGGCGAGGACCGAAAGCGCGAGGAGGACCCACATCAGGGGACCGCCCATCGTGAAGAGGGAGAACAGGCTCTCGGACATCTGCTGCGGGGCTGCGGGTGCGGCCTGGACGGCGGCAGGGGCCGTCTGGACGGCGGTTTCACCGGCTTCGGCCACAGCGCTGAGGCTGTCCGCGGCGACGGCGCCGGCTTGGAGAAGTTGGAATAACATATCGTTGTTTTTTGTATTAAACGGGTCGGTAATGGGCCTAAGAGGCCAATCAACCTGCAAATTTACAAAAATTATTCCGTCTTTCCTACTTTATTTTACCGATTTGCGTTTCAGGAAATAAAGTATTACATTTGCTTGGATTAATGTTTTGACGCCATGAAAAAGATTTTGTCCATCGTCTCTCTTTTCCTGCTTTTCCTTTCCTGCGGAAAAGAACCCAATACCCCTGATCCCGGTCCTTCCGGCGGCGGTTCCGGCTCCGGCGGCGGTGATGCGAATGAAATTACGGACATCACCCTGCCCGCCCCCCTGCTGCTGTTGGATGCTGCCGGCGACGGCGGCCTTCTGGAGGTGAAACTGTCTCCTTCCGGCTGTACGACCGACATGCTGAACGTGAAAGTCACTCCTGACGATGTCGTCTCCTGGGAGCGGCGCTCCGGCGGAATCTTTTTTACGCCCAAGAAGATCGGCGAGGCTAGCGTGACCCTTTCGGCCAAGAGCGGTCCGGCCTCTTCCCAGCAGGCGACGGTGAGGGTCCTCTCGTCCGAAGACTATGCCTCTACCGCCATCTCCAAGATCATCCTCTCTTCCTCCGAGGTGTACCTGAAGGAAGGCGACACCCAGGGCAAGGTCGTCGGCGTGACCCTGGAGCCCTCCTCCGCAACTTCCCAGATGCTCAAGTTCAGCGGCGCCTCGGATCTTGTCACCGTGTCGGCCGTGGATGGCGGGATCAAGTTCGTCCCGAAGCAAGTCGGGACGGGCAGCGTCCAGGTCCAGCCCCGCAAGGGCTCCGCGGCGGCCCAGTCCATCGCGGTGGTCGTGCTCTCGAAAGATGCCTATTCGGACTATGTGATTTCCAATATCAGCAGTTCTCCTGCTTCGGTCGAGGTGACAGACGAGACCACGGCCAGCGTCACGCTGACCCTGACGCCTTCCGCGGCCGCTCTGAAGGACCTTATCATCGCCTCCCAGGACGAGACGGTCGCGACCGTCGCCCAGGGCAGCGGCACCACGCTGGTTGTCACCGGCAAAAAGCCCGGCAGCACCAAGATCCTCGTCCGGGGCATCCGTGAAGGCTCCAAGAGCATCGAAATCCCCGTGACGGTCTATGGTCACGTGACCTCCATCAGCTTCAATGCCGGCGAACGTTACGACCTCCTCAAAGGAAATACGGAATCCCTTTATTATACAATTGAGAAAAGCGGCAAGATGAAGAACGAACCGACTGTCAGTTGGTCGGCTACGGGCAGCCTGGTCTCGGTCTATGGGGGGAAGATTACCGGCAATGCCGCAGGCGGAGATGCCACTTATTCGACTGTTACGGCAAAGGCCGGCAACTGCTCGGCCTCGATCAAGGTCTATGTCTATGACACGGCGACAGGGGTTGAGTTTGATGATATCGTCGGGGACTTCGATCTGGATGGCTCAAGTTACAATTTGAAGGAAGGCAAGTCCTGCTCAGTTACTTGGCGGATCTTGCCTGCGACCGCCAAGCAAGAGTACAAGTCCGTAGAATTTGTTACAGGCACAGCCGTTGATGCTTCCCAATGCATATCGACGGTCAAGTCGGGGTCCTCTTTCAAGACCACGATTACCTACCCGGCCAATTCCCATTATGGAAGACGAGAAACTTATATTCTGAGGATTACGCCATCTTCGGGAAACAGTAATAATAATAAAGGAATAAGGTACTTCTTTTTCACGGAGTTTTATTCTACGGATCTCAAACCTGGAGACTATGTCTATTACGACAGCGCAAGCAAACGCTTCAACTGGTCAGACGGAGGTCTGCGAAGGTTAGAGTCTGATTTCTATTTTAATACTACAGCCGCAAAGAAAGTGAGCGGTCTCGGGACCTTTATCGGCAAAGTGTATGCAACGACGCTACCCAGCGACCCGGAGTGGAATGCACTTGCGAGCAAACCAGGCTTTAAAAACAAAGCCGGCAAACACGCCTGCGTGCTTTCGTCGGAATTGGCCCTTGATACGGACAATACGAACTATTTCCGCTGGAGCGAAGACGATGATGACATATTCAGCGAGGACGAATGGACGGAAGGTCCTCATGCCGATGCCCAGACCGAATATGCCCTTAAGTTCCAGTTGGTTTACTACAACAACAGGGTCGGCGGTTCGCACAAGATCAAGCCGGGATATGCGGTGGTCAATATGGATGTGAAGACCTTCGGGACTGCCGCCCTTACCCATACCGGGTGGATGGTCCCGACCAAGGAAACCGCTGAAAAGATTGTCGCCCTTGGGCATTCATCCTCGATTTTTAAGGATTTGACAGACTTGGGATTACCTTATGACTACTGGACTGCAACCCAATCCAGCAAGACCGAGGCCTGGTGTTTCAACTTCTCCACGGTTCAGGTCCGGGCAAAGGATCCGACATCTAATTCTCTGAAACCCCGCCTCCGTCCTGTCCTCTGGCTGTAGGGTCTAGGCCTGTCCTCTGGCTGTGGGCGCTCGGCGGCGCCAGTCCTGCCCCGGCCCCTTTCGCCCCGGCCGGGTAGCAGACATCCAGTCTGATTATCAATGACTTAGCTGATGTCCCTTCCCCCAAATCAGGGAAGGGACATTGCGTAACTATTTAATAGTCAACACATACATAAAAAATGTAGAAAAATCCTTGCTTTTTCCGAAACGATTCCTTTACTTTGCAATGGACAAGTCGTCCATGCAAATCATCAAAGCGTATGAGGGGTCAGATTCGAAAATTCATCCCGGGAGCATGGGAGCACATTTACAGGAGAAGCTGTGACGGCGGCCTGCTGTTCTACAGTGTCCATGACCGATTGGTCTATTTCAGCATTGTCTCGGTCGTGGCCAGGAAGTACCAGATTGACGTGATGGGTCTTTGCCTGATGGTCGACCATATCCATGAACTGGTCCGTGCGGCCCATGAGCAAGACCGGATCTGCTACGAAAGGGAAACCCACGCTTGGTTCGCCAAGGCCTGGAACGCATCCTGTGGACGGAAGGGACCGGTGTTTGAGACGTATGGCAGTGCACTGAAACAAAGAGAGAAGCAGCTTCGTACAGCCTTTGCCTATCTTGCCAACAATGGGCCGGAAAGGAAACTGACCAAGCGGGCGGAGGATTACCAGTGGAACTTCCTCGCCTATGCCGTCAGCGACCATCCTTTCTCCTCTCCACTTTCATCGGGTCGCCCTTCTGCCCATTTGAGATGGGCCATCGAATATGTGGACAGTCTGGCCAGGACAGGTCGACCGCTTACTTATCCGCTTCTGGGCCGCCTATTTGACGGGCTCAGTGAGAAAGAACAGTTTCAGCTGACGGACCGTATTATCTGTGCTTATAATGTCATTGACTATCAAGCGTCTATCCGTTTGTATGGTAGCTATGAATCCATGCTTCTGGCCGTCAATTCCAATACGGGGGCGGAATACGACATCAAGGAATCCTTTTGTGGGGTCAGTGACAGGGATTATGGTCCCATGTTCTCGGTCATGGAAAAGCAGTATCCATCCAATCCGAAAGCCTTTCTCGCCATGGAAACAGCGCATCGGCAGCAGTTATTTCCCGTTCTGAGGGAAGCCAGTTATGCCCGCTCGGAGCAGATTGCCAAGTTCCTCCATCTAGAACTCCGGCGGATGTAGCCGGGGCGGCGTTGTGCTCGGCAGGGGCGGTTGTGGCTCGGCAGAAATGAGCGTTGAATATCAACGACTTAGCTGATGTCCCTTCCACCAAATCAGGGAAGGGAAATTGCGTAACTGTCTGATAATCAGTAGGGAGGTTGTCAGTACTCCACCCGGTTGAGGAAGAGGGCGTGGCCGGGGACGGATTCTCCGGCGTCGGAGCGCGTCCCGTCCATGACCAGTTCCCCGATCCACTCAGGCCGCTGTTTGCCGCGACCGACCTCGATGAGCGAGCCGACGACGGCCCGGACCATGTTGCGGAGGAAGCGGTCGGCGCTGATGCGGAAGTACCAGTATTTGCTCTCGAAAGTCTCGGCGCTGTGTATCAATGACTTAGCCGATGTCCCTTCCCCGTTTTGGGGGAAGGGAGATGCCGCAACTGTCTGATAGTCAGCATGTGTCCATTCTGTCCCCGCACCGCCGGCCGTCCCCCAGGCGTCCCCCAGCACGAGCCGGGGCGAGCCCAGGATAGCGATGTGTGATGGGGTATAGGGCTTCCAGAAGGCCTCATGGACCGTACAGCGGGAGGTCTTGGCGTTTCCGCCGGTCTTTTCGAAGCAAGTGAAAGAGTGGGTCCCGAGAAGAAAATGGCAGGCCTCGTTCATGGCCCCGAAATCCAGCCCCGGATAGCCGCACTGCCAGGAAAACGCATCCAGGAAGGGGTCTTTGACCCGGTGGAGAAAATAGGTATAGGAACGCTTGCGCGCGGAGAAGCGGGCGTGGAAATCATCCCTCGCCGGCAGGATGGAATGGACCACCACCGAACGGGGCAGGATGGCATTAACTTTGTAGCAGAAATCCCCTGCAGGGAAGGGCAGCGGGCCGCTCAGATCGAAGTGGGCGATATATCCGGATGCATGGACGGATGTATCGGTTCTTCCTGCGCCGGTGACCGCCACAGGACAGCCGAGAAGCCGCGACAGGGCGGTCTCAAGGGCCCCTTGGACGGAAGGCGCGGAAGGCTGGGTCTGCCAGCCGCAGAAATCCCGGCCGTTGTATGACAGGCAAAGAATGTAACGCATAGGCGATAACGAAAACGATGCAAATATACTGAAATAATGGAAACAGTCAACATCAAACAGCTCAATGAGCGCATCCAGCAGGAGAGTTCCTTCGTGGACATGCTGACCCTTGAAATGGGGAAGGTCATCGTCGGCCAGAAGGGGCTGGTGGACAACCTGCTGATTGGTCTCCTCTCCGGTGGCCATATCCTGCTGGAAGGTGTTCCGGGCCTGGCCAAGACCCTCGCGATCAATACCCTTGCCCAGGCGGTCGACGCCAAATTCAGCCGCATCCAGTTTACTCCGGACCTGTTGCCGGCGGATGTGGTGGGCACCTTGGTCTATTCCCAGAAGAAAGAGGATTTCGAGGTCCACAAAGGCCCCATCTTCGCGAACTTCGTGCTGGCGGATGAAATCAACCGTTCCCCGGCCAAGGTCCAGAGCGCCCTGCTGGAAGCGATGCAGGAGCGCCAGGTGACCCTCGGCGAGAGTACTTTCCGCCTCCCCGAGCCTTTCCTCGTGATGGCAACCCAGAACCCCATCGAGCAGGAAGGGACCTATCCGCTGCCGGAGGCCCAGGTGGACCGTTTCATGCTGAAAGTGGTCGTTGGCTATCCCAAGAAGGAAGAGGAGCGGGAAATCATCCGCATGAACAACAGCGGCGACTTCCCCAGGGCCAACGCCGTCGTGAGCCCGGAGGATATCCTCCGCGCCCGCAGCGTCGTCCGGGAAGTGTACATGGACGAAAAGATTGAACGCTATATCGTGGACATCGTCTATGCCACCCGCACCCCCGGGGACTATGGTCTCAAGGAACTGGGCAACCTGATTTCCTATGGCGCCTCTCCGCGTGCCAGCATCTCGCTCGCCGCCGCCGCGAAGGCCTACGCTTTCATCAAGCGCCGCGGTTATGTGATTCCGGAGGATGTCCGCGCCGTGTCCAATGAGGTCCTCCGCCACCGCCTCGGCCTGACCTATGAAGCCGAAGCGGAGAATGTCACCCCCGAGCAGATCATCGAAAAGATTCTCAACGCCGTCATCGTCCCGTAATGACTACCGAAGACCTCCTGAAAAAGGTACGGAAGATCGAGATCAAGACCAAGGCCTTGTCCCGCCAGATCTTCGCCGGTGAATACCATTCCGCCTTCAAAGGGCGCGGTATGGCGTTCAGCGAGGTCCGTGAGTACCAGTGGGGGGACGACGTCCGCAACATGGACTGGAACGTCACCGCGCGGATGAGCGCCCCTTACGTCAAGGTATTCGAGGAGGAGCGGGAACTGACCGTGGTCCTGGTGGTGGATGTGAGCCGGAGCGGCCTGTTCGGCACCCGGGGCAGCACGAAGCGCGCCATGGCGACGGAAATCGCCGCGACCCTCGCCTTCTCCGCGATGCTCAACAATGACAAGGTCGGCTGCCTGCTCGTGAGCGACCGGGTGGAGATGTTCATCCCGCCCAAGAAGGGCCGGACGCACCTGCTCCATATCATCCGTGAAATCCTGGAGTACGAACCCGCCCATGACGGGACCGACCTCGGCGAAGGCCTCCGCTACCTGACCGGCGCCATCAAACGCCGCGCGACGGTGTTCCTGATCTCCGACCTGGTTGATGTCGAGGGGATCCATCCCCGCTATGAAGAGGCCCTGAAAGTGGCTGTGGGCCGGCATGACCTGTCCGTCATCCGGATCATGGACCCGCGCGAAAAGAGCCTTCCGGCGGTGGGTCTGGTCCATGTCAAGGACTCCGAAACGGCGCGCGGCGCCTGGGTGAACACCGATTCCCCCCGCGAGCGGGCGGCCTATGAACGCTGGTGGCGGGACGTCGAAACCGAAACAGCCCGCCTTCTCAACCGTTACCAGGTCGACAGCGTCAGCATCTCGACCGACGAAGATTATGTCCGTGCCCTTATGGCACTGTTCCATCGAAAATGAATGTTCTGATTCTCATACTGGGCATCCTTCTGCGGGACGGCGCTTTCCTCACACCGGCCACCCCGCGTGACTCCGTCCTCGTGGCCGACCGCCTCTACTATGGCGTCGAACTGAAGGAATGGCCCGACACCGCCCGTCTCCAGTTCCCCGAAATCCAGCCGGACATGGGCGGCGGCATCCTGGCCCTGCCCCGCTGGCAGGTGGATACCCTCAAAATCCGCCGGATCAAGGGAGCGAATGAGCGGCTGCTGGATATCCGGGCCCAGATCGCCATCCAGCCCTTCGAAGAGGGCTCCTTCGTCCTCCCGGCCCTCAAACTGCTCCGGCCTTATGCCGACAGCACCCTGGACACCCTCGTCTTCCGGCCCTGTTCGCTGGAGGTGACCGCCATGCCCATTGACACGGCGACCTTCGTCCCGCACGACCTGAAAGGCCAGGCGGGGGCTCCGCTGACCTTCTCCGAAGTCCTGCCCTGGGCCCTCGGGGGCCTGTTCGGGGGACTTCTCGTAGCGATTCTGGTCAGCTGGCTGCTTTCGCGCCGCCGTCAGGAAGAGATCGCCGCGGTGAAGGATCCGGCCCATGTCGTGGCCCTTCGCAAGCTGGATAAGTTCCGGGGCAGCGAATACTGGGCTCCCACCCGCCAGAAAGCCTTCTACTCCGGAGTGACGGACGCCCTGCGGGAGTACATCGCCGCCCGTTACGGCGTGGGCGCCCTCGAAATGACGACGGCCGAAATCTTCGACGGCCTCAAGGGGACGGACCTGACGCCGGAACTGTACAACGAGCTGAAGGAACTCTTCGAGCGGGCGGATTTCATCAAATTCGCCAAGCATACGGCCACCGACGAGGAAAACGCCACGGTGCTTCCGCTCGCCGTCCGTTTCGTGACCACGACCTACCAGGCCGAAGTTGAACAGGAAAACCAGGGAGGATAGCCTATGTATTTCGAGTATCCTTATCTGCTGTGGCTGCTGGTAGTGGTTCCGCTTCTCGGCGCCCTCTACCTCTGGCGGGAGATGGGCGGGCGGAGGCCGCACCTCCGCGTTTCCACCATCGCCCCCTGGCTCTCCGGCGGAAGGCAGCTCCTGCCAGCCCTTCGGCACCTTCCGGAGATCCTGCGCCTTGCCGCGCTTACCCTGATCATCATCGCCATCGCCCGGCCCCGTTCCTCCTCCGAGGTAGAACGCATTGACACCGAGGGCATTGACATTGTCTTTGCCATGGACGTTTCCACCTCCATGCTGGCCCGGGACTTCAAGCCCGACCGGCTGAGCGCCGCGAAAGATATTTCCATCGAATTCATCGCCCAGCGCCCGAGCGACCGGATGGGCATCGTCGTCTTTGCCGGTGAAAGCTACACCCAGTGCCCGCTCACGACGGACCGCGCCACCCTGATCAACCTCATGAAGGAGGTCCAGACGGACCTGATCGAGGATGGAACGGCCATCGGCAACGGCCTGGCGACCGCCGTCGCGCGGATGAAGGACTCCGACGCCAAGAGCCGGGTCATCATCCTGCTGACCGACGGCGTCAACAATTCCGGCGAGATCGACCCGTCCATGGCCGCGGACATCGCCAAGACCTATGGGATCCGCGTCTACACCATCGGCGTCGGCCGGGAAGGGGAGGCCCCTTATCCGGTCATGACCCCCTGGGGCATGGACCTCCAGAATGTCAAGGTGGAGATCGACGAACCGCTGCTCCGCAGCATTGCCTCCACCACCGGCGGAAAGTATTTCCGGGCGGACGACAATACGAAACTCTCCGAGATCTACGGCGAAATCGACCGGATGGAAAAGACCCGGACCACCGTGGATTCCTTCCCGGTGTACAAGGATTTGTTCAAGGGATATGCCGTGGCGGCCCTCGTATGCCTCCTTTTGGAGATTCTCGCCACGGCGCTCATCCGTAAAATGCCCTGAGCCATGCTGATATTTGCACAATACAGATTCCTCTGGCTGCTCCTGCTCATTCCGCTGCTGCTGCTCGGATACGGGGCGCTCCGGCAGCTTCGGGAGCGTCGCATCCGGCGTTTCGGGGACGAGGCCCTCGTGAAGCAGCTCATGCCCTCCTGGTCCGGGGCCAAAGGCTGGGTGCGGGTGGTGCTCTTCTGCCTGGGCTTTGCCTTTTTCGTGCTGGGCCTGGCACGTCCCCAGATCGGTGCCAAGCTCTCCGAGCATAAGACCCGTGGCGCGGAAATCATTGTCTGTCTGGACGTTTCCAATTCTATGCTGGCGGAAGATTATTCTCCGAGCCGCCTGGAGCGGGCCAAACTGTCCATCGCGCGCCTGACCGACAAGCTGCAGGACGACCGGATCGGCCTCATCATCTTTGCCGGCACCTCTTTCGTCCAGCTTCCGGTCACCACGGACTATGTCTCCGCCAAAATGTTCCTCTCGAACATCGACACCGGTTCGGTTCCCATCCAGGGTACAGCCATCGGCGATGCCATCCATACGGCCATCCGTTCTTTCAGCGCCCAGAGCCAGAAGAGCCGGGTCATCGTGGTCATTTCCGACGGCGAGAACCATGAGGACGATGCCGTCGCCGCCGCGAAGGAAGCCGCCGAGGCCGGCATCCGGGTCTATACCATCGGCGTCGGCTCGCCCGAAGGCCAGCCCATTCCCTTCGAAGGGGAGCTGATGAAAGACAAGGACGGCAACATCGTCGTCACCCGCCTGGACGAGGAAACCCTCCGTCAGGTGGCCAAGGCCGGCGGCGGTGCCTACATCCATGCCGGCAACGAAGAATTCGGCCTCGGGCCCATCGTGGACGATGTCCGCGCCATGGAGGACGAGGAGTTCGGCAGCGTCGTCTTCGAAGAGTACGACGAGCAGTATATGTATTTCTTCGGCATCGCCCTGCTCCTGTTTGTCATTGAAATGCTCATCGGCGAGCGCCGATCCCGCAGAAAACTCTTTCAGCGATGAAGAAGTTCTTGATACTCATAACATTACTGCTTCCGGTCCTGGCCATGGCCCAGACAGAGAGCCGCAGTGTGCGGAAAGGAAACCGTGCCTTCCGCCGGGAGAAATTCTCCGATGCGGATATCGAATACCGAAGGGGCCTGAATGTGGACACGACTTCCGCCCGCGCGGCCTACAACCTCGCGAACGCCCTCTACCGGGAGCAGTCGTATGACGAGGCCGCCAAATACATGGACCAGGCCCGTCGGCATATCCCGGAGATCCTCCATCCGAAGCTGCAGCAGGAAATGGCCCATCACAGTGCGTACAATGCCGGTGACATCGCCCTCCAGAAGAAGGATTACCAGAAGGCGGTCCAGGCTTTCATGGAGGCGCTGGTGGTGAATCCGGACGACATGGACGCAAAGGAGAATTACCTCTATGCCAGGAAGATGCTCCAGAACCAGCAGCAAGGTGGAGGCGGGGAGAACCAGAATCAGGACCAGCAGCAGAATCAGGACCAGCAGCAAAATCAAGACCAGCAGCAGAATCAAGACCAGCAGGATAACCAGGATAAGCAGGACCAGGATAAGCCGGATCAGAATCAGGAGCAGCAGCAACAGCCTCAGGAGCAGGAAATCTCCCCCCAGCAGGCCCAGCAGATGCTCCAGGCCATCCAGGCCAAGGAAAAAGACACCCAGGACAAGGTGAAGAAAGAAAAGGCGGCGGCCCTCCGCTCCCGCCAGAAGGAAAAGAATTGGTAGCATGATGAAGAAGCTTTACATCAGCCTCATGGCTCTTCTCGGGTGCGTCGCCGCCTTCGCGCAGGCGACGATCCGGGTGGATGTCCACTCGATCGTGGAACTGTCGGAACGTTTCAATGTCGTCTTCGTCGTGGAGGGCGAGCACAGCCCTTCGGACTTCCAGTGGGAGCCGGGTGAGGATTTCACCCTGGTCTGGGGGCCTCAGAAAGGCTCTTCGACCAGCATTTCCATGGTCAATGGAAAAACCACGCGTTCCTCGCAGACCTCTTATACCTATATTCTGCAAGCGCGCCGCGCGGGAACTTTCACCCTTCCACCGGCGACGGCCAGGGTCAAAGGAAACGAGATCCATTCCCGCAGTGTGGAAATCCAGGTGGTGCCGGGGGACGCTTCCAAGCCTTCTTCCGGGGCCTCCCAGGGCGCAGGCAATCCCTCGGCTTCCGGATCCTCCGGCGCCCAGAGCAGCGCCCAGTCCAGCGGCGAGGACCTGTTCCTACGCCTGGTGCTGAGCCGCAATAAAGTGGTTGTCGGCGAGCCGGTTACGGCGACCTTGAAAATCTACAACCGGGCGAACCTCTCCGGTTTCGAGAATGCCAAGTTCCCTTCTTTCAACGGCTTCTGGAGCGCGGAAGTAGAAGCGCCGCAGAACATCAACTTCCAGCGGGAACAGCTGGGCGGACAGATTTACAATGCTGCTGTCCTGCGCCGCTGGACCCTGATTCCCCAGAAGTCCGGCGACCTGACCATCGACCCTTCTGAAATCATTTGCCTGGTGAATGTGCGCCGCCAGCGTACCCGGACCGGGTCCCTCCTCGACGACTTTTTTGAAAACGATTTCATGACCGTCCGGCAGCGGGTGACGACGCCCGCCCAGACGGTCCATGTGTCCGCCCTGCCTGCCGGGGCGCCGGCCTCCTTCGGCGGGGGCGTGGGCAGTTTCCGCGTCTCGGCCCGCCTGAGCAAGGATACGCTCAAGACCCATGATGCGGCTTCGCTCATCGTCACGGTGTCCGGGAAGGGGAATGTAAGCCTCGTGAGCGCCCCGAAGATCGCGTTTCCGCCGGATTTCGAGGTCTATGACGTCAAGACGACGAGTGCTGTGGACAAGGGCGGTACCTCCGGCAGCAAGACGTTTGAATATCCGTTCATTCCGCGGAGTCCGGGGGAGTTCACCCTCTCTCCCGTCCAGTATGCTTATTACGACATCGCCGCCCGCCGCTACCAGGTGGCCGCGACGGATTCCCTTCACCTGAGCGTTGCCCGCTCCGCCGGGGTCGCTGCTTCGGTGGAGGGGTCTGAGACCCTCATAGTGGACCGCAAAGGGGTGAAAAACCTCGGGGAGGACATCCGCTTTATCCGCACGAAGACCGATCTGGGTGCTGACGAAAGCTTCCTGGTCGGAAAGTCGCTCTATTGGGTGATTGTGGCGCTGCTCGCCGCCGTGGCCGCCGGACTGTGGCTGGGGCTTCGGAAACTCGCCGCCCGCCGGGCGGACGTTTCCGGCAGCCGCAAGCGCCAGGCGACCCGTCAGGCGCTCCGCCGGCTCAGCCAGGCCGGGGATTTCCTGAAAAAGGACCTTTACACGGCCTTCTATGAGGAGCTGCACCGGGCGCTGGTGGGCTTTGTGACCGACAAGCTGGGCATGGATATGGCCCGGCAGACCCAGGAGAACATCGCCGAGGCCCTCAAGGGCCGGGGCGTTTCCGAGGAGGTCGCCGGAAGGTTCACGGCTCTTCTGGAGGCCTGTGAATTTGCCCGCTATGCGCCTTCCGAGGGCCATGAAGCGATGAATGCCCATTACGAGGAAGCGCTCTCTGTCATTACAGCCATTGATGCGTCCATGAAAAAGACTCCTTCCGCTGCCGTGGCGGCCCTGGTCGGGGCCCTGCTCCTTGTCGTTCCGCTGGGGGCCGAGGCGGCTCCGGCAGATTATCCGGATTCCCTCTTCCTCTCCGGCGTAACGGCTTACACCGCGGGGGATTATCCCGCCGCCGCCGGGGCCTGGGAAGAGGTCCTCTCGACGGGCGTGCGGTCGAAAGACCTGCTGTACAACCTCGGCAATGCCTACTTCAAGTCGGAGCAGCTCGGCAAGGCCATCGTCAACTATGAGCGGGCCCTTCGGATGGACCCCTCTGATGCCGATGTGCGTTACAACCTCGATTTCGCCCGGGCGATGACCCAGGACCGCATCGACGAGGTGCCGGAATTCATCCTGGAAACCTGGGGCCGGAAGCTCTGCTATTCCCTCCCGGGCAATGTCTGGGCGGTCCTGTCCCTGGTGCTGCTGGCGCTGACGCTCTCGCTGGTGCTGCTGTTCCTTTTGGGCGGCAGTGAGCGGAGCCGCCGCTGGGGCTTTTTCAGTGGCATCGTCACCCTTATCCTGACCTTCCTTTGCTGGGATTTTGCCCACTGGCAGCTGTCGGACGCCCGCCTGAAGAATGCGGCGGTCGTGATGCGCGGGGTGACTTCGGTCCAGAGCGCGCCGGGTGCGGATGCTGCCAAGACGCTGTTCATCCTTCACGAAGGGACCAAGGTCAAATTGATGGACGAGGTGTCCCTCTACTCACAGATCGAGCTTTCGGATGGCCGGCAGGGATGGATCAAATCCGCTGACATCGAGGTGATCTGACCATGCTTTCGCTCGCGGTCATCGGCATGGGCAATCGGGCCCGGAAGTATCTGGCATATCTTCAGGAACATCCGGATGCATTCCGTGTGGGGGCAGTCGTCGAGCCTTCCGAGGTCCATCTGGAAGCGGCCCGGGAGCAGTACGGTGTTCCGGCCGAGGCCTGTTTCACTTCTTCGGAGGCGTTCTTTGCCGAGCGCCGCGCCGTCGATGCGGTGCTCATCTCATCGCCGGACCGCAGCCATTTCTCGCAGGCGCTCCAGGCGGCATCCTACGGTTACCATATCCTCCTGGAAAAGCCTTCCTGTGAAGGGGTGGCTGAACTGGAGACCTTGCTGGAGGAGGTGGGGCGCGCCGGCGTCGTAGCCTGCGGCTGCTATGTGCTGCGTTACCATCCACTCTACCGACGGCTGAAAGCATTGCTGGAAGAGGGGACCATCGGGGCGTTGCGCTCGGTCTCCCACCGGGTGCGGATCGGCCGTGACCGGATGTGTCACAGTTTCGTCCGCGGCCCCTGGGGCTCCTCGCGGGAGACCTCCCCGATTTTTCTTTCGAAGTGCTGCCACGATGTGGATATCCTCCTCTGGATGACGGGGGTCCATCCTGCGGAGCCGGCTTCTCCCGGGTCCTCCGCTGGTTTCTCCGGGGTGTCTTCGGAGGGCGGGCTTACCTTCTTTCGTCCGGAGAAGGCCCCGGAGGGTGCTGCAGAGCGCTGTCTGGACTGCCCGCTGCAGGAATCTTGCTCCTGGTCGGCTACGGATCTGTACCTCCGCCGTGGCCTCTGGACCGACTCTTTCTTCCCGCTTCCGGGCGAGACCAAGGAGGAGGCGGTGCTGCGGGAGGTCCGGACGGGGCGCTATGGACGCTGCGCCTTCCATTCGGGCAACGACGTGGCCGATTGGCAGCGGGTAACGGTCTTCACCCGGGAAGGGGTTACCCTGGACATCGAAATGGACGGGCTCTCACCCGATGAGGGGCGGAGGACCATCCTCACGGGTACCCGCGGCCGCATCATCGCCGACGGGGCCGTCATCACTGTCGAACCCTCACTCGAACCCTCACTCGAAGCGGCCCCTTCCTGCCCCCCTTCCTGCCTCTCTTCCCGCCGCATCGACCTCTCCGCCGAAGCCGCGCTTCCTTTCCACGCCGGCGCCGACTTTCTCCTCGTGGATGACTTCCTTCACGCCGTCCATGACCCTTCTCACACCCCCCTGACGGCTCTTCCCTCCACCCGCGACAGCCTCCTCGTCTGCTTCGCCGCCTCCCTCTCCCTGTAGTCCCTCCCGCTGTCCCGCAGGTTCCGCTGTCCCGCAGGTCCCGCTGTCCCTGCCGCCGAACGATTTCCGCCATTTTCGTTCTCCCGCAGGTCCCGCCGTCCTGTAGGTCCGGGACGGGCGGTGCGGCACGTCGGGCAGTCGCCTGCGGGCAGGGGGCCAGCGGCCCGTTACGGGCCTACGGCCCTATCCCTCCCACGTCGCTGCGCTTGTGGGCCCCTCCCGTTCACGCAGCCACGGGCGGCTACGCCGTCCGCTGGCCCCCTGCCTCTCCGGCTCCTATGCCCTCCGTGTGGCACCTCTGGAACACCCTGACAATAACCCGTGGCCCTAGCTGCTTCTCCCGCAGGTACAATGAGGCGTGAAATGGAAACGCCTCACTACCAATTCTTTATGCAATTCAACCTCCGCATATTGCAGAGGTTGAATTAGGCAAGTAGCTATCAATCAGTTGTTTCCATTTCACGGGTCTCCCCGGCAGGGGATGCGCTACACCAACAGGGGATGCGCTACACCAGCGAGTGGATGGCGAGGCCGGAGCGGAGCTTGGGCTCGAACCAGGTCGTCTTCGGGGGCATGATGTTGCCGGTGTCGGCGATGCGGATGAGCTGGTCCATGGACACGGGATAGAGGGCGAAGGCGACTTTCATCTCTCCGGAGTCCACACGGCGGCTCAGCTCGCCGAGGCCACGGATTCCGCCGACGAAGTCGATGCGCTTGTCGGTGCGGAGGTCCTTGATACCGAGGATCTTGTCCAGCACCAGCTGGGACAGGATGGTCACATCCAGCACGCCGATCGGATCGCTGTCGTCATAGCGGCCGGGCTTGGCCGTGAGGGAATACCATTTGTCGCCGAGGTACATCGAGAAGTTGTGGAGGCCGGTCGGGGCGGCGGGTTTGGCGGGACGGCCGCAGCGCGGCTTGGAAGCCAAAGCGACCTCGAAATCCGCTTCCAGGGCTTTCAGGAAGGCTTCTTCGCTGAGTCCGTTGAGGTCCTTCACGACCCGGTTGTAGTCGATGATGGCGAGGTGGCTCTGGGGGAAGCAGACCGCCATGAACCAGTTGTACTCTTCCTCTCCGGTATGGGCGGGGTTCTGGGCGCGTTTCTCGGCACCGACCCGGGCAGCGGCCGCCGTACGGTGATGGCCGTCGGCCACGTAGAAGGCATCCACCTCACTCGTAAAGATTTCGGTGATGCGCGCGATGGTCGCGTCATCGTCGATGATCCAGAAGGTATGGACAAAACCATTCTCGTCCGTGAACTTGTATTCCGGCTTCCCGGCGGCGGCCTTGGCGACGATCTCGTTGAGGGAGGCGTTGTCCTTGTAGGCGAAGAACACCGGTTCGATGTTCGCGTTCTGGATACGGACATGGATCATCCGGTCGTCTTCCTTGTCCTTGCGGGTCAGTTCGTGCTTTTTGATAATCCCGGAGGCGTAGTCGTCGGTATGGGCACAGAGGACGAGGCCGTACTGGGTGCGGCGGCCCATCGTCTGGGCATAGACATAGTATTCGGGTTTGCCGTCCTGGCGGAGCCAGCCTTTCTCTTTCCAGGCCTTGAAATTCGCTACGGCCTTGTCATAGGTGCGCTGCTCGTGCTCGCCGGCAATGGGGCTAAAGTCAATCTCCGGCTTGGTGATATGCAGCAGGGATTTCTCCCCGGCCATCGCGCGGGCTTCCTCGGAGTTCAGGACATCATACGGGGGTGCGGCGACCTCGGTCACCAAATCTTTGGGCGGACGGATTGCCGCGAAGGGTTTTACTCGGACCATAATTATCAGTGGTTAGAAGTCATTATCTTACAGTCCCCAGTCGGAGGGGGTGATGCTGTCTTTCGGGGCATTGGGTACGTTTGCGAAGAACGTGAATCCGGTCAGTTTCTCCAGGTCTGTGATCGTCATCATTTCCTTGGCGGTGACTTCCTGTCCCTTGGTGCCGGCGGCATGGGCCCGGACAAAGGCGGCGCACATCAGTTCGTCGGCCCGGCAGTCCTTGACGGCTTTGTTGCTGTTCCCGTTTTTGGTCCGCAGCAGGGCGTAGTACATCATCGTAGGACACTGTACATTGGATGTGCCCATGAAAGACGGAATCTTGGAGGGTTCGGCATGGTTGCCGTAGCCGTCGGTGAAGTCATCGAAATAGCAGCCGATGACGATGTAGAGGGTGTCGGAGCAGACTTTTTTGTCCACCCAGTCTTCCAGTTTGTTCCATCCGCCGCCGCCGGTATTGAAATAGGTGGCGTGCTGCGGGGCGATGTTCGTCACGTAGAAAACCTGCTTGTTGATGGCGCTGGAGCGGGTGCGTTCGGCAGAGCCGAGCATATGGCCGCGGTTGTAGGTGCCGCTGCCGCTGGTCGATGTGTACTGGACCTCCCTCGGCATGTCCGGATTGTGAGAATAGCTTGAACGCCCGGAACCGCCGTTGTACCAGCTGTGCCTTGGCGCCGCCACCCAGACCGGGCACTTGTACTGGCTGTGCCAGCAGACGGTGTAGTTCCGCTGGTAGGCCGAGCCGGAAGCGGCTGTCTTTTCGTTTGTCCAGTGATGGGTGTAGTAGAGGGCCGGATTGTTATTGTCGATGTAGTAGTTTCCGCCTTCCGTATAGTGCGTATAATCAAGCTGGGGAAGTTCCGGCCAGTCGATGGTGCCGGTGTAGACGGCGTTCTGCCGGGTGGTGAACGAGAGGACCTTGCCGCTGACCGTCCGGTAAGCACCTGCCGTTTCGTCCCAGGCATCCAGGCTGGCCTGGAAGTAGTACTGGGTCTTGCCGCTGAGTTCCGACAAGGTGGCGAAATAGCTCCCCTCGCTGCTGGAAACGCTCTCTTCGGCAGCGATTTCCTGCGTCAGATGGTCTTCGGCCTCACCCCAGCGGAAAATGACGTTCTGGGGAGGATTGACGGTGGAGAGACCGCTGAACGAAGCATTCAGGATGGCTGAATAGGCCGTCACCTCACTCGCCGCGAGGGTCGTTACGACCGCCGTGGCCTCGCCGCCGGGGCCGTCAGGGCCGTTAGGCCCCTCGGAACCATCCCCGGCCGCCTGGGTGAGAGGGAGGGCCATGATGCCGTTGAAGGCCCCCGGCATGGAAAAGTTCAGCGAGCCGCTCCGCTCCTCTTCCCGCGGGTTGGGGGAGGCGCTGACTTTGACGTTGACCGTGCCGCTGCCGCTAGTCGGCGTGACATGGATCCAACTCTCGGACGGCTCGACCGTCCAGGTTTCGCTCTTGGTATGGGCGATAAACGTCACTTCAGAGCCCTTGGCGTCAAGCGAAAGGGCCTGGACGCTGAAGGTAAGCGGCGCGTCGGCAGCAGGGGCCGTACAACTGACGGCAAGCCCCAGTGCCAGGGCGAAGGTCCAGATTCTCATGGAACTAATAACGGTTAAGTGGTCTGCCGGCAGTCATCATGTGGACCTTCCGGCGTACTTCGGCGACAAGGTCGGCATGGGCCTTCTGCTCGGATAGGTCGGCCTCGGTGGGCTCTTTGGCCGTCAGGGCGGCAACATGCGCTGACGCAGAAGAAAGTACGGTATCAATCAGATCGACGACGAAAACCATGTCTTTCTCGTCAAAGCCGCGGGAGGTGATGGCAGGCGTTCCGACCCTCAGGCCGCTCGTCGCGAAGGCGCTGCGGCTGTCGAAGGGGACCATGTTCTTGTTGACGGTAATATCGGCGCGGCCGAGTTCTTTCTCGGCCACCCGGCCGCTCAGATCCGGGAATTTGGTCCTCAGGTCCAGCAGCATCAGGTGGTTGTCCGTCCCGCCGGAAATCAGCTTGTAGCCCCGGCGCAGGAACTCGTCGGCCATGGCGGCGGCGTTGGTGACGACCTGCTGCTGGTACTGCCGGAATTCCGGCTGGGCCGCCTCGTAGAAGGCAACGGCCTTGGCGGCAATCACGTGCTCAAGCGGACCGCCCTGCACGCCCGGGAAGACGCTGGAGTTCAGGATGGCGGACATCTTCTTGATCTCGCCCTTCGGGGTGGTGAGCCCCCAGGGATTGTCGAAGTCCTTCCCCATCAGGATGACCCCGCCGCGGGGGCCGCGGAGGGTCTTGTGGGTCGTGGAGGTAACGATATGGGCGTATTTGACCGGGTTTTTCAGGAGCCCGGCGGCAATGAGGCCGGCGGTATGGGCCATATCGATCCAAAGGAGCGCGCCCACCTTGTCGGCGATGCGGCGCATGCGCTCGTAATCCCATTCGCGGCTGTAGGCCGAGGCGCCGCCGATGATGAGTTTCGGCTGGTGCTCCAGGGCCTTCCGCTCCATCTCGTCATAGTCCACGAGCCCCGTTTCGGGGTCCAGGCCATAGGCAACCGGCTTGTAGAGGATGCCGGAAGCGTTGACGGGGGAGCCGTGGGTCAGGTGTCCGCCCATCGAGAGGTCCAGACCCATAAACACGTCTCCCGGACGCAGGCAGGCCATGATGACGGCCATGTTCGCCTGGGCGCCGGAATGGGGCTGGACATTGGCATATTCGGCCTCGTACAGGGCGCAGAGGCGGTCGATGGCCAGCTGTTCGATCTGGTCCACGACTTCGCAGCCGCCGTAATAGCGTTTGCCGGGATAGCCTTCGGCGTATTTGTTGGTGCAGATCGAGCCCATGGCCGCGAGCACCTGGTCGGATACATAATTCTCGGAAGCAATCAGTTCCAGCCCGGAGGACTGGCGTTCCTGCTCCTTCTTGATAAGGTCGAAGACCTGAAGATCTTGTTTCATGCGATGTGGTTTGATGGACAAATATACGCTTTTTTCGGGGAAAACGCTATCTTTGTGTCCATGAAAGACCGGAAACTGCTGAATATCGAACTGGGGCGCCTCAGCCCGGAGCAGTACCGCCGGAAAGCGGACAGCGGCATCGTCCTTGTCCTGGACAATATCCGCTCGGCCCATAATGTCGGCTCCGCCTTCCGGAGCGCGGACGCTTTCGGGGTGGACAAGCTCTGGCTCTGCGGCATCAGCGCCGCCCCTCCCTCGCCGGAAATCCACAAATCCGCCCTCGGAGCCGAGGACGCGGTTCCCTGGGAACATGCGGCCGATACGCTTTCGGTGGTCCGGCAGCTTCGCGCCGAAGGCTATACGCTCATCGCTGTCGAGCAGACGGTCCATTCCGTGAAACTCGGCACCTTCCGCCCTGAGCCGGGCCACAAGTACGCCCTCGTCTTCGGAAACGAAGTCGAAGGCGTCTCCCAGGATGTTGTTGACGCCTCCGACTTCGCATTGGAAATTCCCCAGAGAGGAACCAAACACTCGCTCAACGTCTCCGTCAGCGTCGGTGTGGTCCTCTGGGAGATGGTGAGGTAATACCCTTTATTTCAACAGGCCGAGGATCCCCGTGAGGGCGGAGAGGGTCTCGGAAACGCCCGTCGTCTGGGTTGTGACGGCCGGGGTCGTTGTCGTCGCGCTCTTGGTCTGCGGCGTCTGGGCAGCGGCCAGAAGGGCTGAATTGTTGATGTTGTTCAGGCCCAGCAGGCTGGAAATGATGCTCGACACGTTGTTCTGGTTCACCAGGTTGGAGGAGCCGCTGATCAGCCCGTTGGAGAACTGCGAGGTGTAGTTCGGGGTCGCGTTCTGAAGGGTGCTGGCACCGGTGAGAAGCTGGCCGAGGTTCAGCAGGTTGGTCGTGTTCGACAGGTCCAGGTTGTTGGCGTTGACAGGAGCCGTGGAGCCGGTGTTGGCACCTTTGATGGCTTTGTACAGGCCGAGGAGGGCGAGGCCGGTGGCCAGGCCGTTCTGGTTGCCGTTTCCGCTGCCCGCGACCTTCGACAGGACGGAGCAGGAGTTGATGATGCAGAAGGCCAGGATGGCGGCCACGATGCGGTAAAGTACTTTCATGGTAGGGGAGATTTAAAGATTATTTGTTGACTTGGAAACGCGTGTTGCCCGTGGCGAAGAAATCGGCGATCTGCCGGGCGGCGGCGAGGCCGGCGTTGATATTGGCCTCGGCCGTCTGGGCGCCCATCTTCTTCGGCGTGGCGAAGACCCGGAGGCCGAATTTCTCCTGAAGGGCGGCATAGTTGTCGGGCATGACGTCGGTGACGTATTTCAGGTCCGGACGATCCTCCAACGCTTTCATAAGGCCTTCTTCGTCAATTACTTCTTTCCGGGCGGTATTGATGAGGGTTGCTCCCTTCGGCATCCGGGTGATAAGGTCGTAGCCGATGGAACCGATGGTCGAAGGCAGGGCGGGGATGTGGATGGACAGATAGTCCGCAGCGGCATAAAGCTCTTCCACGCTGTGGACGGGGGTCGCACCGCCGGCGAGGATCTGCTCGTCGCTGAGGAAGGGATCGAGGGCCGAGACGCTCATCCCGAGGGCCTTGGCTTTCTCGCCGACCAGGCGGCCCACATGGCCGTAGGCCTGGACGCCGAGGCGTTTTCCCAGCAGTTCGCTGCCGGTGGCCGGGGTGAACTGGGTCCGGGCCATGAAGACCATCATGCCGAGGGCGAGTTCGGCGACGGCGTTGGAGTTCTGTCCCGGGGTGTTCATCACGACGATGCCCTTGGCTCTGGCCGCGGCGAGGTCCACATTGTCGTAGCCGGCTCCTGCGCGGACGACGATCTTGAGCCGGGGGGCGGCGGCGATCACTTCAGCGGTCACCTTGTCGGAACGGATGATGAGGGCGTCGATGTCGGCGACCCCCTTCACGAGGTCGGCCTGATCGGGATATTTTTCCAGTTTCACCACCTCGTGACCCGCTTCGGTCAGAATCCCGGTGATCCCTTCCACGGCCTGAGCCGCAAAGGGTTTCTGTGTTGCTAACAGTACTTTCATTTTTTCAACGATTCAAATTCTTGCATGCAGGCGACGAGGGCGTCGACATCTTCCTGGGAGCAGGCATTGTAAAGCGAAGCGCGGAAGCCGCCGACGGAGCGGTGACCCTTGATGCCGACCATGCCCCGCTCCTTGGCGAAGGCAAAGAACTCATCCTGAAGATCTTCCTTTCCGGGAGCCATCACAAAGCAGACATTCATCAGGGAGCGGTCCTCCTTTTCGGCCGTGCCGACAAAGAGCGAATTGCGGTCAATCTCGTCGTAGAGGGTCCGGGCCTTGCGCTGGTTGATCTCGTAGATGGCCTCGACCCCGCCGATGCTCTTGATCCATTTCAGGGTCTCCTTCATCACGAAGATGGCGAAGACCGGCGGGGTGTTGAACATGGACAGCTTGTCGATATGGGTCCGGTAGTCGAGCATCGTCGGGATGTAGCGGCTGACCTTTCCCAGGGAGTCCTTCCGGATGATGGCGAAGATGACGCCGGCAGGGCCCACGTTCTTCTGGGCGCCGCCGTAGATGAGGTCGTACTTCGAAACGTCCACCGGCCGCGACATGATGTCGGAGGACATGTCGGCGATCAGCGGGACCGGGCAGTCCATATCCTCATGGATCTCGGTTCCATAGATGGTGTTGTTTGTGGTGATGTGGAGGTAATCCAGGTCCGCGGGGATTTCGAATCCCTTCGGAATATAGGTGTAATTCTTGTCCTTCGACGAGGCGATGGCATAGGCCTCCCCGATGCCCTGGGCCTCTTTCAGGGCCTTATGGGCCCATACGCCCGTGTCCAGGTAGGCCGCTGTCTTCTCCAGGTAGTTCATGGCCACATACAGGAACTGAAGCGAAGCGCCGCCGCCGAGGAAAACGACCTCGTGCGTGTCCGGAATATGGAGCAGCTCCCGCCAGAGGGCGCGGCACTCGTCCATCACGGCATCCCATTCCTTGGTCCGGTGGGAAATGCTGATCAGCGACACGCCGGTGCCGCTGAAATCTTTCAGGGCTTCGATAGTCCGGTCGATGGCCACCTGCGGCAGCAGGCAGGGACCGGCGTTGAATACATGTTTCTTTGACATAAAAAGAGGGATAATTATATGGTTTCTTGTATTACTGCGATATCTTTGAGCCGCTCCCGGAAGCTGTCGATGGCACTGAGCCGCACCCGGGAGCGGAGGCTGCAGCGTTCGCCGTACACCGGGTCCTGCGGGGCGATGCCCAGGTCCTTGAGCACTTTCATGACCGGGTTCATGCTGAGGTAGTCAAACTGGACCAGGAAGTGTTTCCCGGCGGTTTTTTCGATGATCCGGGCGTTGGAGAGGGCGTCCGCGGTGGAACTTTTGTAAGCCCGGATCAGCCCCGGAATGCCGAGTTTGATGCCCCCGAAATAGCGGACCACCACGACCAGCACGTCGCTCAGCGCGGCCGCGTCGATCTGGCCGAGGATGGGACGGCCGGCGCTGCCGGAAGGCTCCCCGTCGTCATTGGCACGGAAGGTCTCGCCCCTGTGGCCGAGGCGGTAGGCGTAGCAGTGATGGCGGGCGTCGTGGTATTCTTTTTTGAGGGCGGACACATGCTCCTTGACCTCCTGTTCGCTTTCCACAGGATAGGCAAGGGCAATGAAGCGGGAGCCATTGTCTTTGAAGAGGCCTTCAGAGGGCGATTCTATGCTCCTGTATGTGTCCTTCATTTCCATCTCGGTACGAAATTAGCGTTTTTTAAGATAATTTGCAATCGGGATGGAAAAATTGTGTATATTTGAACATAAAAACGATAGATATGGTTTTCGTTCTGAGAGTAAGTTTGTCCGGTATCAAAGGTTTCTTCCGGGTCTATCAGGTCCATGGAGATACCACATTATATACGTTCCACCGTCAGCTTCGCGCGGACCTGGAGTTCCCGCAGGACCAGCTGATCATGTTCAAGGCCCTCACGGCGGAGGGCGGGGTGGTCGGCCGCTACGGCCTCTTTGACCTGGGCTCCGGCACGGTCGACCAGGTGACGCTTGCCGCAGTGGTGAAAGCCGGTGCGAGCGCTTTCGTGTACTTCTACGACGTGACGAACCGTAAGTCTGTCAATATCACGGTGGAAGCCACGGTGGAGGGTCCCTCCGCCGCCACCGCGCTTTCCCCGGTGCTGGTGGAGGTCAAAGGGCCGAATCCCATCGAATTCGAGAACGGCTATGTCGCTTTCGAAGACCTTCCCGCCAAGGAACGCCATCTGCCCGGAGAAGGGGATGACGAGGACTATGACGACGAGGACGAGGAGGACGCAGAGCCGGAGGATGACGACGAGGAAGGCAAGGAAATCTACGACGAGAACGAGTGAGGCGCCTGGAAATCATTCTTGGGCCGACGGCGGTGGGAAAAACGGACTACAGTATTTCCCGCGCGCTGGAATGCGGGAGCCCCGTCATCTCCTGTGACAGCCGGCAGATTTTCCGGGAACTTTCCATCGGGACGGCCGTCCCGAGCGCGGAACAGCTGGCCGCCGTCCCGCATTTTTTTATCCAATCCCATTCCATCCACACCCCCTACACCGCCGGCATCTACGAAGCGGAGGCCCTGGAGCTGATTGAACGGCTTTTCGCCGAGGGACATGAAACCCTCATCGTCTCCGGCGGTTCCATGATGTACATCGACGCGCTCTGCTATGGACTGGACGACTTCCCGGAAGTGCCCATCCAACTTCGGGAGCATCTCATGGAATGCCTCCAGAGCGAGGGAGTGGGGGTCCTGGCGGAGCAGCTGAAGGAGATGGACCCCGAGACCTGGGCGGAAATCGACCGTTCGAACGGCCGCCGGGTCATCCGGGCGCTGGAAGTCTGCCTCTACACCGGGAAGCCTTTCTCCTCCTTCAAATCCCGCCGTTTCAAGGAACGCTCCTTCGACATCGTGAAAATCGGTCTGGACCGGCCCCGGGAGGAACTCTATGAACGCATCAATGCGAGGGTGCTCAGGATGATGGACGAGGGGCTCCTCGCCGAGGCGGAGCGGATGCTCCCGTACCGGAACCTTCCGGCCCTTCAGACCGTCGGCTACCGCGAACTCTTCGACTACTTCGACGGCAAGTGCGAGCTGGAGGAAGCCGTCCGCCGCATCCAGGTGGACACCCGCCACTACGCCAAGCGCCAGCTCACCTGGTGGCGCCGCGACCCCACCATCCACTGGATCAGCGCCATCCACTGACTCCCCGCCGAGTAAGTTTCCCGGCTCCCCGCCGGTTTCCCGCCCTGCCGAGTAAGGCTCCTCGCCCCTGACCCTCTGGCCGCCCCTCCAGTTTTAGCCCCTGGTGTCCATGGGCGCTTTCGTAACATACTAATGGACAGTTAGTTACAATCCATCCCATGGATACCCCTCCTGTTTTAGCCCCCGGTGTCCATGGACGCTTTCGTAACACTCTCATTAGCAGCCCGTTATAATATGCCCGATGGATAGCCCTCCAGATAGACTATAGACTGGACATCCTCATTACACCGGGGTGTCCAGCACGTCGCCCATCCGGCCGGTTTGCATTTCCCGATCAAAACACTTACCTTTGTATAAATACGAACTGACATGAAAACTACTTCTACGGCCGCGAAGGCCACCTGGATTTCCCTCGGCGTCGTCGCCCTCATCCTCTTTGTCATGACTTCCTGCTGCACCACCATCGACTCCGCGTCGGTCGGCATCAAGTTCAAGAAATGGTCCTCCAATGCGGCGCTCAAAGGCGGCGTGGAAGGGACCTGCCGTGGATGGGTCTGGTACAATCCCATCACCGAGAGCATTTTCGAATACCCGACCTACATCCAGCGGGTGACTTATGAACCCTTCACCGTCAACCCGAAGGATGCCGCCATCTTCTCCATGACCCCGACCCTGGCCTATCAGATTGACGAATCAAAGGCGGTTGACATCTTCGTCAAGTACCGCAAACCGGTGCGGGAACTGGAAATGGGCTATATCAATACCTGTATCTTCGAGGCCTACCGGACCTGCGCCAACAACTACACTTCCGACGAACTGATGGCCAACCGGGCCAAGTTCGAAGCCGAAGTGCGCGCCCGGCTGGACGAGTCCATGAACCGGGAAGGCTTTATCGTCCGGGAGTTCACGACGAAGATCGATCCGCCGGCCTCCCTGACTGCGGCCATCAATGCCAAGAACGAAGCAGTCCAGAATGCCCTCAAGGCCGAAAACAAGGTGAAAGAAGCAGAGGCTGAGGCAAAGATCGCCATCGCCAAGGCAAAGGGCGAGGCCGAAGCCCAGAAGATCCAGGGCGACGGCGAGGCCTACTACAACCGCGTCGTGGCGGCGTCCCTGAACGCCCTTCTGGTCCAGCAGTATGCCATTGAAAAGTGGAACGGCGAACTGCCGACCTACAACGGCTCCAACGCCCTTCCTTTCATCAACCTGAACAAATAGCGGCTGCACTACAAAAATAGTGCACAATAAATTTTCTTTCATCGGTCGCCCAAGGGTGGCCGATAATTTCTTATAAACCAGTTAATTACGAATAATCGTTTTCGCGTGTCAGGGAAATATCTTTCATGTCGTTGCCAAAGTGGAAAATGATAGCCAACTTTCCGGAAAAAACGATGATACGAAAAGATTATACCCCGCCGTTCGGCGCCGCCACCGGCATTTTTCAGTTTACTTCGAAGCATCTGGAAAGACACCTGCTCTTCCATCAGGACGCCGATTATGTTTTCGGTGTCAATTCCCTGGCCATCGGAACCGTGAAATTTCCTGTCCATCTGCTTTGTTACGTGCTGATGGACAGTCATCTGCACCTGCTCCTGGAGGGTTCATTCCCGGACTGCTGCGCCTACTATGACTGGGTCATGCTCCGGCTCGCCCGGATACTACGGGAGCAGTACGGTCTCCGGGACATCCTCCATTTGGGGGATGTGGACATTTCCGTGGTCGGGGACCCACAGATGTTACGCAATGAAGTTGCCTATCAACTTCGGAACCCCTACAAAGCGAGGGTATGCAGCCCACTGTCTTATCGATGGAGTGCGGCCGACGTGTTGTTCCGGGAGGATCTGGATTATGTCCGGGGCGAGCCCATCCCGGGCCCGGCGGAAGCGAGGGTGCTGTTCCATACCCGGCAGCATATTCCTTCCGACTGGGAGCACCGGAGCGGATGCCTGCTGAACAAATGCTTCGTGGATTACAGGCGCGTCCAGGCGCAGTTCGAGGGCTCTCTTCAGCTGTTCGACCTCCTGCGGAAATACGATTTGGAATCCATCGTCGCCCTGTCCCATGGGCTCGCGGAACAACTCCGTTTCACCGATTCAGAATTGATGGAAAGGGTCCACATCCTGTGCCGGGAGGAGTTTCATGTCGCCAACCCGCGGCAGCTGGACAGGAAATCATTGCTCCGGCTCGCCCGATCTCTCGCCCGCCGCTTCGGCGCTTCGAAAGCACAGATCGGACGGCTGCTGGGAATTGAGGGCGACGTGCTGGACGCCATGTTGTAACGAGGATGTCCAGTCCTGCAGGAGGGGCGTCCATGGGATGAATTGTAACTAATTGTCCATTAGTATGTTACAAAAGCGTCCATGGACACCGGGGGCTAAAACAGGAGGGCTGTCCATGGGATGTTTTGTAAGTGATTGAAAACGAGTGCGTTATGAATAGGCTGATGGATAGTGTCGGCAGCCTCGGGCAATCAGGAGGCAGTTACGAGGCGACTTCGCAGAGGAATTTGAGGCGGACGAGGCGGATTTCCTCTTCTTCGTAATCCCCGGACAGGGCGGCGAGGGCCTCCTGGAGCGAGTCTGACTGGGCGTCGTTCCGGAACCAGTCGAAGATCTCCTCGACGACTTCCTCGTCCAGGTGCTCCCGGATGTAGTAGTTCAGGTCCAGCCGCGTGCCGGTGGCGACGATGGCTTCGATTTCCGTCAGGACCTCGTCCTTGTCCAGCCCCTTGGCGGAGGCGATGTCTTCGAGGTCCATTTTCCGGTCCACGCTCTGGATGATATAGACTTTGTTGCCGCTCTTGGGGGCGACGGACTTCACGACAAAGTCGTCCGGGCGGATGATCTCGTTTTCCTCCACATAGCGGGCAATCAGATCCACGAAGGGGGCGCCGAACTTCCGGGCCTTTCCCTCTCCGACGCCCTGGCAGTTTCTGAGTTCCTCCAGCGTGATGGGATAGAGGATGGCCATGTCTTCCAGGGACGGGTCTGAGAAGACGACCCAGGGCTGGACTTTCTGGCGGTGGGCGACCTCCCGGCGGAGGTCCTTGAGCATCGGAAGGAGGACTGGGTCCCCTCCGCCCTGGCCGGGCGTAGGGGCGAGGTCGTCATCGTCGTCATCGCCGCCTTCGGAGAAGGTGCGGTCTTCGACGAGCATCAATTCCGAGGGATGGAGGTAGAACTCCAGGCCCTCGTCCGTCGCGGCGATCTCTCCGTAGCGTTCGATGTCCTTTTCCAGCAGGTGCAGGATCAGGCCCTGGTGGATGACGGCGGCCCAGAAGCGGACGGAATGGTCTTTCCCGGCGCCGAACAGTTCCAGGCGGTCGTGCTGGTAGGACTTGATCATGGCGTTGCTGACCCCGGCGAGAATGTTCGCGAGGTGTTCAATCTTGAAATGCTCCTTGAGCGTGTCCACGAGTTCGATCACCAGGCACATCTCCTCCCGGCCGTCAAAGCGCGGCTTGGGATGGACACAGTTGTCGCAGGCTCCGCAGTTTTCTTCCGTATACTGTTCTCCGAAGTAATTCAGCAGCAGTCTTCTGCGGCACTGGCTGGACTCGGCGTAAGCGACGGTTTCGCCCAGCAGCTGGCGGCCGATTTCCTGTTCGGCCACCGGCTTTCCCTGCATGAATTTCTCGAGTTTCTGGATGTCCTTGTAACTGTAATAGGTGATGCAGATCCCTTCCTGCCCGTCCCTTCCGGCGCGTCCGGTCTCCTGGTAGTAGCCTTCGATGCTCTTGGGAATGTCGTAGTGGATCACAAAACGCACGTCCGGCTTGTCGATGCCCATGCCGAAGGCGATGGTCGCGACAATCACGTCGATTTCCTCCATCAGGAACTTGTCCTGGTTCTCCGCCCGGGTCTTCGCGTCCAGGCCGGCATGGTAGGGAAGGGCCCGGATGCCGTTGATCGAAAGAAGCTGGGCGAGTTCTTCCACCTTCCGGCGGCTCAGGCAGTAGACGATGCCGCTCTTGCCGGGATTCTGCCGGATGAAGCGGATGATGTCCTTTTCGGGTTCCACCTTGTCGCGGACTTCATAATAGAGGTTCGGCCGGTTGAAGGAGGACTTGAAGATGGCGGCGTCCTGGATCCGGAGGTTCTTGAGGATGTCACTCTGGACTTTCGGGGTCGCGGTCGCCGTCAGGGCGATGACGGGCGCGCTCTGGATCTGGTCGATGATGGAGCGGATCTTCCGGTATTCCGGCCGGAAATCATGGCCCCATTCCGAAATGCAGTGCGCCTCGTCCACGGCATAGAACGCAATGTGGGTCTCCTTCAGCAGGGCGATGTTCTCTTCCTTGGTCAGCGACTCGGGCGCGACATACAGGAGTTTCGTCACGCCGCTGCGGAGGTCTTCCTGGACCTCCGCGATCTGCGTCCGGCTGAGCGAGGAGTTCAGGAAATGGGCGATGCCCTCTTCGCCGGAAACAAAGCCCCGGATGGCGTCCACCTGGTTTTTCATCAGGGCGATCAGCGGGGAAATCACGACGGCGGTTCCATCCATCACCAGGGCCGGAAGCTGGTAGCAGAGGGATTTTCCGCCCCCGGTCGGCATCAGGACAAAGGCGTCTCCGCCCCCGACAAGATGCTGGATGACCGGGAGCTGGTCCCCCTTGAAACTGTCGTAGCCGAAGAAGGCCTTGAGTTTAGCATGGAGCCGGGAGGAGTCGATGTTCATGGGCGCAGAACTTGTTTCTGCCAATTTAGTGATTTTCCATCTCAATTCCAAATTTTTCCGTCGCCGGGAAAGATAAACAACAAAAATTACCGGAATTGAGAAAAAACTTGTAAATTTGCAAGATTCCGGATTGTAACGCCGGAATGAATGGACAAACACTTAAATTTTTATACTTATGCGTATTTCCAAGATTTTCGCCGCTGCGGCAGCAACGCTCCTCGTGGTGGCATGCGGCACCCCCGCCGCAGAAGGCAGCAAGGAAGCCCAGGCTTTCCTGCCCACCAAGTCCCAGATTGACTCCGCCAGCTACCTGATCGGCGTGAACTTCGGTTCCTGGATCAAGGGCAACAACTTCGGCGAACTCAACTACAGCGAGATTGTCAAGGGTATGAAGGATTGGATGAAGGCCAAGGGCACGCCCCAGGACAGCACCTTCTTCGCCCAGTTCAAGGTCGATCCCAACGAGATGAACACCGTGCTGGACAACTTCGTCCAGAAGCGCCGTTCCTACACCAAGGCCCTCAACACCGAGAAGGGTGAGGCTTACATCGCCTCCTTCTTGAAGGAAGAGGGTGTCCAGCAGACCGAGAGCGGTATCGCCTACAAGATCCTCGAGGCCGGCAGCGACGTGAAGGCTGTCTCCGACAAGGACACCGTGTGGGTGGACTACAAAGGAACCCACCTCGACGGCACGACCTTCGATGAGAACAAGGACATCAACTTCTCCCTGAACCGCGTGATCAAGGGCTGGACCGAGGGTATGAAGCTCGTCGGCGAAGGTGGCCACATCATCCTGGTCATCCCGGGTGAACTCGCTTACGGCGAGTATGGCAACCGGGGCATCGAGCCCAACGAGACCCTCGTCTTCGACGTGACCGTCAACAAGGTCGGCGCCTATGTCGAGCCGGTCGAGGAGCCTGTCAAAGCGAAGAAAGGTAAGAAATAGTCATCATGGCACTCGAAATTGAAGGAACCCTCCGGCAGAAATTAGCCGCCCAGTCCGGGACCTCCGCAAGGGGTGCCTGGTCGAAGCAGGAATTCATCCTGGAATATCCTGACGGCAATTTCACGGCCCAGGTCTGTTTCACCGCCTTCGGGACGGAGAAAGTCGCCGAACTGGACAAGTACAATCCCGGCGACAAGATCAAGGTCTCCTTCAACCTTCGCAGCCGCGAGTTCAACGGCCGCTGGTACACGGACTTGCAGATCTGGCGCATCGCCCCTGCCGGCACTCCCTCGCCCCAGGGCGCTTACGCTCCGGCCCCGGCACAGCCCTCCGGCTATGCCGCCACGCCGACCCCGCCGCCTGCACCCGCCGTCCCGGCCCCGACCGTGGAAGACATGCCCGCCGCTGAAGGCGAAGATGACCTGCCCTTCTGAGGAAGCTGCGGCCTGAGGTCGCCGTTTCCGCCTGATTTTCCGCCCGACAGCATCCCGCTGCCGGGCGTTTTTGTCCTCATACGGGGACGCATAATTTCAAAATCGCTCTAAAATGATTATCTTTGCATGATATGGATTTTGTACGGAATATCATCATTCTGGCCATCGCCCTCCTGCTGATGGTCAAGGGACGTTTCTTCGGCATCGTCCTGGGCCTTCCCCTGGCGCTTTGGGCCGGAGCGGGCCTTCGGCGTCAGATCCTGCTGAAAAGGGCCCGGAAGCGCGCTGAGGCGGCCTCCCCGGCTCCGTCAGACAACAAGATAACCATCACGGACCTGTCGGACGTGAAAGAAGTGGAAGTAGAGAAAGAGGCATGATTCCCAAGGAGACAGTAGACCAGATTCTGGACGCGACCCGTATCGAAGAGGTCGTGGGGGATTTTGTCACCCTGAAGCGTCAGGGCGGCAGCTACTGGGCGTGCTGTCCCTTCCACCATGAAAAGTCGCCTTCGTTCCATGTGGTCCCCTCCCGCGGCATCTACAAATGCTTCGGCTGCGGCAAGGCCGGCAGCGCCGTGGGCTTTTTGATGGACTACGAGCGCATGAGTTATGGCGAGGCCCTGAAATACCTGGCCGACAAGTACCATATCGAGGTCCATGAGAAAGAGGAGACGGCAGAGGAAATCGCCGCCCGCCAGCACAACGAAAGCCTCCATCTCGTATCCGACTTCGCCCTGGAGTTCTTCCGGGAGCAGTTGAAGCAGGGGGAGGGACGTGCCGTCGGCTTCCAGTATTTCCGTTCCCGCGGCCTGCTGGATGAGACCATCGAGCAGTATGGCCTCGGATGGGCTCCTTCCACCCGTGATGCCTTGACGACGGCCGCCCTGGAAAAGGGCTACAAGAAAGAGTATCTCGTCGAGACAGGGCTTTCTTCCGAGTGGGAGGACGGTTCGGTCCATGACCGTTTCTACGACCGGGTGATTTTCCCGATCCATTCGGTCAGCGGCCGGGTCATCGCCTTCGGCGGCCGGACCCTCAAATCCGGTGATGAGGCCAAGAAAATCGGCAAGTACGTCAACTCCAAGGAGTCCGAAATCTATGTCAAGAACCGGGCACTCTATGCCCTCTGGCAGGGAAAGAACGAAATCGCCCGGCAGGACAAGTGCATCCTGGTGGAGGGCTACCTGGATGTCCTTTCGATGCACCAGCTCGGCATGAAGAACGTCGTCGCCTCCTGCGGCACTTCCCTCACGGAGGAGCAGGTGCGGCTTATCAAGCGCTTTACCGAGAACGTCACGGTCATCTACGACGGCGATTCGGCCGGCATCCATGCGACCCTCCGGGCGATCAACCTGATCCTGAAGGAGGGGATGAACGTCAAGGCCGTCCTCCTCCCCGACGGGGACGATCCGGATTCTTTCTCGCAGAAGCATACCCTCGAGGAGGTGCGCAGCTTCATCGAGGAGCACGAGGTGGACTTTATCGAGTTCAAGGCCGCTCAGCAGCTGGATCCGGTGGGAGACGATCCCCTCGCGCGGGCCAACCTCATCAACGACGTTGCCGACACGGTCGCCCTGATTCCGGACGGAGTCAAGCGTGCGGTGTTCCTGGAGGCGGCGGCCCGGCGTTTCCGTGTGGACGAAGACCTGCTGCAGGCGAGAATCCGCGTCACGAGGGAAAAGATAGCTTCGGAAAGCCGTGCTTCGGTCCGCCGGGAAGAGACGCCTGCGGCCTCTGAGAGCGGCCCCACCGTTCAGACCCCTTCCGCCAGCTTCCAGCCCCGCCGGCAGGATCCGCTGGTCAGTGACCCGCTCCTGGCTCCTTCCGAGGAGGAACTGCTGGGCTTTATCCTCGCGGACGGCATGGAGCCTCTTGCCTTCGAGTCGGATTCGGAATTCTACGACCCGGAAGGGGCGCAGAATGTTGCCGAGTTCATCGACGCAGCCCTCGGTGCGGACCAGATCGTCTTCTCCAACGAGGCCTTCCGGCGGACCTATGACGCTTATTTCGAGCGCTATGACAAGGGAATGGACCAGGAACAGATTCTCCGGGAGCTGCTGGACGGGGAGGACCGGGAAGTGGCGGCCGTGACCGCCCGCTGTGCCTTCCAGAAATACGAAATTTCGGTCAAGAACTTCTCCTCGGCCCTGACGGCCAAGGCTTCCTGGCTGGTCATTTACGTCCCGAAGGCCATTCTCGCCTACCACATCAAGCGGCTGGAAGGCCGTCAGAACGCCCTGACCCGGGAACTCTCGGACGCTCCGGTGGAGCGGCAGGTGGAAATCATGGCCGAAATGGGCAAAATCAACAGCCTCATCAAACGCATCAATATCAAATTGGGTAGAATCAGAAAAGAGTAAAGATATGAGTTTCAAGCGAACCCTCGTGACCTGTGCGCTTCCCTACGCGAATGGTCCTGTCCATATCGGCCATCTGGCCGGCGCCTACATTCCCGGCGACATCTATGTCCGTTACCTGCGCCTGCGGGGCGAGGATGTCGTCTTCATCTGCGGCTCGGACGAGCATGGCGTGCCCATCACCCTCAAGGCGAAGGACGAGGGGGTGACCCCGCAGGACATCGTGGACCGCTACCACAAGATTATGAAGGACGCGTTCACGGGCCTCGGTATCAACTTTGACATCTATTCCCGCACCTCGTCCGAGGTCCATGCCCGGAATGCCTCGGCGTTTTTCCGGAAGCTCTACGACCAGGATGATTTCATTACCCAGGAGAGCGAGCAGCTCTATGACGAGAAGGCCGGCATGTTCCTGACGGACCGTCTGATCGAGGGCATCTGCCCCAAGTGCGGCAATCCCCGCGCCTACGGGGACCAGTGCGAGAAGTGCGGCTCGACCCTCAGCCCGGAAGAACTCCTGGAGCCGAAGTCCCGGCTCAGCGGGGAGCCTCCGGTCAAGAAAAAGACCAAGCACTGGTACCTGCCGCTGGACCGCTATGAGCCCTGGCTCCGGGAGTGGATCCTGGAGCAGCACAAAGAGTGGAAGACCAATGTCTATGGACAGTGCAAGAGCTGGCTGGACGGCGGACTGCTGCCCCGTGCCGTGACCCGCGACCTGGACTGGGGCGTCCCGGTTCCCGTCGAGGGGGCCGAGGGCAAGGTGCTCTATGTCTGGTTCGACGCCCCGATCGGCTATATCTCCAACACCCGGGAACTGCTCCCGGAGAGCTGGGAGAAGTGGTGGAAGGACCCCGAGACCCGTCTCGTGCATTTTATCGGCAAGGACAACATCGTCTTCCACTGCATCGTCTTCCCCTCCATGCTCAAGGCGGAAGGGGAGTATATCCTGCCGGACAATGTGCCTTCCAACGAATTTCTGAATCTGGAAGGGGAAAAGATTTCTACCTCCCGGGGCTGGGCGGTCTGGGTCCATGAATATGAGAAGGACTTCCCGGGCGAAGAGGATGTGCTGCGCTATGTCCTCACGGCCAATGCGCCCGAGACCAAGGACAACGACTTCACCTGGAAGGACTTCCAGAGCCGGAACAACAGCGAGCTGGTGGCGGTGTTCGGGAACTTCGTCAACCGCGCCGTGGTGCTGACCGGGAAGTATTTCGGCGGGCGGGTCCCTGAAAACCTCAAGCCGGAAGCGGTTGACGCAGAGACGCTTTCGTCCATCCGTCCCTGCCGCGAAGCCCTGGAAAAGTATATCGAGACCTATCATTTCCGCGAGGCGCTCAAGGAGGCGATGAACATGGCCCGTATCGGTAACAAGTACATCTCCGACATGGAGCCCTGGAAGGTGGCGAAGACGGATATGGACCGCACCGCGTCCATCCTCTATACCTGCCTGCAGATTTGTGCGGACCTCTCCATCGCTTTCGAGCCGTTCACCCCGTTCTCGGCCGAGAAACTGCGCGGGATCCTCCGGGTCGGCATCGACGCCGGACGGGACCATCGCGCCGGCGAGGGCACCCCGACGGTGAATTTCTACGCCCCCGGCGAAGGCAAGGCGGTCCATACGCTCCCGGCGGAAGGCTGTGGGGGGCAAACCGACTCAGCAGTCGCTCCGGCCTCTGAGCTTGTGCTGCGCTGGGCGGATCTTGGAGCGGCGGAACTCCTGCCTCCGGGCCACGAGCTCGGCGAGGCCATCCTGCTGTTCCGCAAGATCGAAGACGCTGAAATCAAGGTCCAGACCGACCGCCTGGAAAAGATCAAGGCCGAGCGGGAAGCCGCCGAAGCGGCCCGCGAGGCGGCCGAGGCCGCGAAAAAGGTCGAGCCGCAGAAGGAGGAAGTCTCCTTCGAGGACTTCGGCAAGATGGACATCCGCACCGCGACGGTCCTTGCCGCCGAGCGGGTCCCGAAGACCGACAAACTGCTGAAACTGACCATTGACACGGGCATCGACAAGCGGACCATCGTCTCCGGCATCGCCGAGTTCTACAGCCCTGAAGACATACTCGGAAAGCAGATCTGTATCCTCGCGAACCTCGCGCCCCGCACCATCCGGGGCATCGAGTCCAAGGGCATGATTCTCATGGCGAAGCAGGGAGACGGCAAGATGCGTTTCATCACCCCCGCCGAAACCCTCGCCAACGGAGCCCAAATCGGGTAGGGTCCCCGCTTCAGCCCCCGGCTGCTGGCAGAGTCAGACGGCTATTTCGTCACAATTACTTCGAGGGCCTGGCTGACGGGACCCTGAGGGGCATCGACGACAAAGGCGGAGCCTTCGATGCGGCCCTGGACAGTCTGTCCGTTGACGGTCACCTTTTTCGGCGCTTTTGTCACGCCTTCGAAAACGAGGCTGAGGGTGCGGGTCGCGGGGGCGCCTTTGTAGGTACCTTTGCGGGGGGCGACATGGACACGGATGCGGCTGAGAGAGGCCTCTTTCGTAAGGAGCGTCGTGGCGTAGTCGTTGACATAGTTCTGCGAGGTGCCGTCGTCTTCATAGCGCTCGTAGGAGGACTTCCCGTTTCCGGGAATGACGAGGATACGCCACGCGTCGGTCGGGTCCTGGAGGTTCTGGATGCCTTCAGCGGCCAGGGGGATGATGCTCCCGGCCTTGACATACCAGGGGTTCTCGTCGATGGTGTAGTAAAGCGTCTGGATGGACCCGCCCTTCATCATCTTGTGATGGGCCATGTCGTACCAGTCACTGCCGGCGGGGAACCACATCTTCCGATCGGTCTTGCCGCTGGCCTTGTCCATGGGCTGGCAGAGGGCGGTCGCGAGGATCTTGTCGCCGAAGAAGAATTCCTCCTTCCAGGTGTAGGCCTTCTCCTCTTCCGGATACTCGTAATAGAGCGGACGGCAGAGGCTGACACCCGTATCGTAGGTTTCCCGGGCCGCGTCGTAGATGTACGGGGTCAGGGCATAGCGCAGTTCGATGGCCGCCTTCATATAAGGATAATGCTCCGGATAGGCCCAGATCCGGCGGTCCAGGTTCGCATTCTGCGTGGAGTGGGTCTTGAAAATCGGGGTGAACACACCGTACTGGATCCAGCGGGTGAAGAGCTCCGGATCCGTCCTGTGCTTGTTGCCGCCATGCTGCTGGTGGCCGCCGATGTCATGGCCCCAGTAGCCGTAGCCGACGTTCGAGGAGGTCGCCGTGAACCAGGGGAGGAAGGCGAGCACGTTCCAGTCTTCGTAGGTGTCGCCGCTGAAACCGAGCTGGTAACGATGGCTCCCGAGGCCGCCCCAGCGGTGGTAGATCAGCGGCCGCGGGGCATCGAGACCCAGCGAGGCGCTCTGGCGGACCTTGTCATTGAAGAAGGTGAAGTTGCACCAGTAGGTGTTCGAAAGGTCCTTCACATAGCGGTCTTCCCGCCACTGCTGCCAGTCCAGCCACCAGAAGTCCACGCCCTGGCGCTCCAGCGGATGAATCACCGAGTTGAAATAGGCGTCGGCCCATTCTTTCTGGGAAAGCCGGAAGGGAACGGGCGCGCGGTGGCCGGGCTTTCCGACCGCCTTGTCCACGCCCTGGAACTGCCAGGGACCGTCATAGACATAGCCCTTCGGCCCGTCATAGTCGTCGGTCCGGGAGAGATAATCTTCCACGAAACGCTCGTAGCAGTCTTCCAGCGGGCGGATGCCGGAGGCCGGATGGAGGTTCAGCGATGTCTTGAGCCCCATCGCGTGGAGATCGTGCAGCGTTCCTTCCGGATCCGGGAAGAGATCCCGGTTCCAGGTATAGCCCGTCCAGCCGGGTCTTTGCCCGAACTCGTCCGGACCCTTGCGCTGCTTGAGGTCTTTCCAGGTCAGGTGCCAGTCCATGTCGATGATAAACACGTCGAGGGGAATCTCCTTTTCCCGCATGGTCGTGGCGAGGTCCATCACCTCGTCGTCGGTGTAGATCCAGTAACGGCTCCACCAGTAGCCGAGGGTGTATTTCGGCGGCAGGGGAATCCGTCCGGCCACCTTCGTGAAATCCTTGAGTGCCCCTTTGTAGTCGTGTCCATAGGCAAAGAGATAGAGGTCCTTCCGCTCGCCCTCCGGCCGCTCGGCCACCCAGGCTCCCCAGTCGGAATCGTCCTTCACCAGAAGGTGCCGCTCACTTTCGTCCACCACAGCCCATCCGTCGCGGGAGAGGATGCCGTTTTCCATTTCGGTCTCGGTCTTGCTGAGTTTCGAGAAGCCATGGCAGCCGTCCAGGGTCCGCGTCGTGCCCTTGAGGTTCCCGCTCTCATCCGCTCCGGGCACCCATGTAACCGTCTTTCCGCCCATTTTGAAGCGGACAGAAAGGCTTTCCGCCGTAAAAGGACCGCCCTTGTAGACAAGGGTCAGCTTGTCGGTTTTGAGGGTCAGGACCCCGCCCTTTTCGCTATGGGAAAAGGCAGGAACCGGCAGATTGCGGTTGACGATGGCGAGGGTGGCTTGGTCTTCGAAGACCCCGTTCTGGGCCCATTCCATCCGGACCAGCCGGTCCGTCAGGACGGTAAAGCGGGCGTTACCACTGGTTACGATGGCCCCGGGGGCCGCGACAGGATTGTTTTCCGCCTGGATGGCCAGGGAACAGAAGAGCGCCGCTGCGGCAAGCAAGAATTTTCTCATAGTATCTGATTATTTGCAGTATGCACACAAATATACAAATAATTGACGAACTTTTTTTATCTTTGGAATTATGAAACGGATGATACAGATTCTTTGCCGCAATGACGGGCGGTATTACGAGGTGGCGGAGGGCAGTTCGCTGCGGGAACTGTCGGACGCAGTGTGCCCTCAGTCCACGGATCCGAAAAGCGGGAAGCGCTATCCGGTCCTCGCTGCCCTGGTGGACCACAAGCTCAAGTCGCTGGATTTCACGATCTTCTACCCCCATGAAGTCCTCTTCATCGGCTTTAACCATCCCGACGGCCGGCGGACCTACATGCGCTCGCTCGCTTTCGTGCTCCAGCGCGCCGTCCGCTCCCTGATGCCTGACAAAGTACTGAAAATCAACCATTCCCTTCCGAGCGGGATGTACTGCAAACTGCGCGGCGAACGGATCTCGGACGAAGACATCCTCCGCCTCAGGGAAGAAATGCGCCGCCTTATCGCCGAGGACCTTCCTTTCACCAAGCGGAAAATCCACTCTGCGGAGGCCGAAGCCATCTTCCGCGCCCAAAAGCAGCCGCTGAAGGCGGATCTGATCCATTCGGTCGGCCGCTACTTCTGGTCTGTCTATACCCTGGACGGGGTGGACGACAGTTTCCATGGACCCCTGGTCCCCTCGACGGGCTATCTGAAAGTCTTCGACCTCATGCCCTTCCACCATGGATTCTGCCTCCAGCCCCCTTCTGACGAAGACATCACCCGGACCATCCCGCGCGTCAAGCAGATGAAACTGACCGTCACGCTGAAAGACTACGGCGCCTGGTGCAAGACCACGGGCATCGTCAGCGTGGGCGCGCTGAACCGCTGCCTCCTGGAAGGTGGCGCCGTCCGGCTTATCAACCTCTGCGAAGCCCGCCAGGAACGGAAATACGCTGCCGTGGCTGACAAGATCTACGCCGAGCGGGAGCGCCTCAAAATCGTCTTTCTCGCAGGGCCCTCCTCCAGCGGGAAGACCTCCTCGTCCCTCCGCCTGGCCCAGCAGTGCAAAGTGCTCGGGCTCAATCCGAAAGTCATCGAACTGGACAATTATTTCGTTTCCCGGGATCGGACCCCGGTCGACGAGGACGGAAACTACGATTTCGAGGCCCTGGAGGCGATGGACCTGGAACTGCTGGGACAGCACCTGAACACGCTTCTCAGCGGCGGGGAAGTGGAACTTCCGCGCTACGATTTCAAGCAGGGGAGACCCTTCTTCGAAGGGAAACGGATGTCACTGGAGGAGAACGACCTCCTGATCATGGAAGGAATCCATGCCCTGGACCCTGCCATGGTTCCCTCGGTGGACCCTTCGCGCATCTACCGGATCTATGCCTCCGCGCTGACTTCCTTGAAACTGGACGAGAACTGCTGCATCTCCACGACGGACAACCGCCTGCTGCGCCGCATGGTGCGGGACAACCGCGTGCGGGGCATCACCCCGGAAGATACCATCCTGCGCTGGAGTTCGGTCCGCCGGGGCGAAAACAAATACATCTTCCCCTTCCAGGAGAACGCCGATGCCCAGTTCAATTCGGCCCTGCTGTATGAACTGCCGCTGCTGAAGTATTATGCCGAGCCCCTGCTGCGGCGGATCCACCCCTCCTCCGATGCCTACACGGAAGCGGTACGATTCCTCAAGTTCCTGGATTATATCGTGGCGCTGACCCCGTCTGAGATTGCCGCCATCCCGCCGACCTCCATCATGCGGGAGTTTATCGGCGGACAGACGCTGTAGTAAGGGGAAGTGGGCGATGGCGGATTCGAACCGTCGACCCCCTGCTTGTAAGGCAGGTGCTCTGAACCAACTGAGCTAATCGCCCGTAAGGGATTGCAAAGGTAAGAATTCTTTTTTATTTCGCAAAATGGTCGTACCTTTGTGTGATGCGAAAAAAGGAATATATCGAGGTCAGGGGGGCGCGGGCCAACAACCTGCAGCACATCAACGTCAGCATTCCCCGGGGCGAATTCGTGGTCGTGACCGGCCTGTCGGGTTCGGGGAAATCTTCGCTGGCCTTTGATACCATCTATGCAGAGGGGCAGCGCCGCTATATGGACACCCTCTCGACCTATGCCAAGCATTTTATGGGCATCCTGGAAAAGCCTGAGGTCGAGGAGATTACCGGTCTGAGCCCGATTATCGCCATTGAGCAGAAGACCACCGGCAGCAACCCCCGTTCGACGGTCGGGACCATCACGGAGATCTACGACTTCCTGCGCCTGCTGTATGCCAAGGGCTCCCGCGCCTTCTCGCCCGAAAGCGGCCGCGAGATGGTCCGCTACACCGACGAGCAGATTGTGGACCTGGTGATGAAGCGCTACCAAGGGCAGCGGTGCTATCTGCTTGCTCCGCTTGTGCGCGGCCGAAAGGGGCATTATCGCGAACTCTTCGAGCAGTACCGCCGCCGGGGTTTCACCCATGCCCGGATCGACGGGGAGATCGTGGAACTCGCGGAAGTCGAGGCCCTGGACCGCTACAAGCCCCATTTCATCGAAATCGTCGTGGACCGGCTGAAACCGGAGGCCGGAGATGACAAGCGCATCCGGGAGTCGGTGGCCCAGGCGCTCAACCTCGGCAAAGGCTCCGTCGCCGTCCTGGATGCCGAAAGCGGGGAACTTCGCCACTTTTCCAAGCACCTCGTGGACCCCGAGAGCGGCGTGTCCCTCCAGGAACCCCAGCCCCATACCTTTTCCTTCAACTCTCCGCAAGGCTATTGCCCCCATTGCAAGGGGCTCGGGACCATCGTCAATGTGGACATGGACGCCATCATCCCGGACCGGGGCCGCTCGATCGCCGACGGCGGCATCACCCCGCTCGGCCGGATTCGGGAAAGCCGGAAATTCGATGTCATCCGCTCCATTGCCCGGAAATACAATTTCTCGCTCTACGACCCCATCGCCGCCCTGCCGGACGAAGCCGTGACCCTGCTGATCTACGGCTCGGACGAACTCTTCCGGGTCGGGGAGGGCAACCTCTCGGAGATGGAAAGCTGGGAGGGGGTGATCGACACGATTGAAGATACCGTCGTCTGTCCCCGGTGCGGGGGAACCCGCCTCAGCGGGGAAGCGCTGTGCTTCCGGATCGACGGGAAGACCATCGCCGAAGTCTCCGAGATGGAAATGTCGGAGCTCCGCGCCTGGTTCGACGAAATCCCCAAAGGCTTCAGCGAGCGGGAAAAACAGGTCTCCCGGGACATCCTGAAAGAACTCCGGGAAAGGGTCCAGTTCATGCTGGACGTGGGTCTGGATTATCTTTCGCTCTCCCGCGCGACCGCTTCGCTCTCCGGCGGGGAAAGCCAGCGCATCCGCCTCGCGACGCAGATCGGCTCCAAACTGGTCAATGTCCTCTATATCCTGGATGAACCCTCCATCGGCCTCCACCAGAAAGACAACCGCAAACTGATTTCCTCGCTGGAGGCGCTCCGGGATGCGGGCAATTCGGTGATGGTCGTGGAACATGACGCGGAGACGATGCTGCGCTCGGACTGGCTCGTGGACATCGGTCCCGGCGCCGGGGAAAAGGGCGGGAGGGTCTGTGTCAGCGCCCCGGTCGGTGCGCTGCTCTGGGGCGAAGCCATGGACCCCGATACGGCCGCCCACACCGTTGTCGGCCCCTCCGTGACCCTGGATTACCTCCGGGGGGACAAGTCCATCCCGGTACCGAAAAAACGCCGCAAGGGAAACGGGCAGTACCTGACGCTGACGGGTGCGAGGGGCAACAACCTCCAGGGGGTGGACATCCGCATCCCGCTGGGCTGTTTCGTCGGCGTGGCGGGACTCAGCGGCAGCGGCAAGTCCTCGCTCATCAACGAGACCCTGGTGCGGGCGCTCCGGCAGAAATTCTACCGCAGCAAAGAACGGCCGCTGCCTTACGGAAGCCTCGAGGGAATCGAGCATATCGACAAACTCATCGAAATCGACCAGGCACCCATCGGACGGACCCCGCGGAGCAATCCGGCGACGTTCACGGGGGTGTTCAACGATATCCGTCTGCTGTTCGAGCAGACCCCGGACGCAAAGGTCCGCGGCTTCAAGGCCGGAAGGTTCTCTTTCAACGTCCCGGGCGGCCGCTGCGAAGAGTGCAAGGGCGCCGGTATCAAGGTCATCGAGATGAATTTCCTGCCTTCGGTCCATGTTCCCTGCGAGCAGTGCCGGGGGCGCCGTTACAAGGACGATACGCTCGCGGTCCGCTACAAGGGAAAGAACATCAACGACGTGCTGGAAATGCCCATTGCCGAGGCCTATGAATTTTTCAAGCCGGTGCCGAAGATTGCCGCCCGGCTCAAGGCGCTGCTCGACGTGGGGCTGGGGTATGTCCATCTGGGCCAGAGTGCCGTGACCCTTTCCGGCGGGGAAAGCCAGCGGATGAAACTGGCGGCGGAACTTTCGCGTCCGTCCACGGGCAATACCCTCTACCTGCTGGACGAGCCCACGACAGGCCTCCATTTCGAGGATATCAAAGTCCTGCTGGGAGTGCTGGACCGCCTGGTGGAAGCCGGCAATACGGTCCTCGTGATCGAACACAACCTGGACGTCCTGAAAAGCGTGGACTATCTCTTCGACATGGGCCCGGAAGGCGGGCGCCGCGGCGGACGGATCGTCGCCGAAGGGACGCCCGAGCAGCTCGCCCGCAATCGCCGTTCGGTCACAGGGCCCTTCCTGAAAGAGGTGCTGTAGCCTCGTAACGGTCCAGTGCCGCGGCCATCAGTTCCCGCCCTTTTTCCGCGATTTCCGCTCCCCGTCCGTAATCCGAAATGGCCGAATAGGCGTCGAAGGGCATCTCGACGAGGATGTCCGGTGGATTACAGCGGACGGCGAGCCGGGCAAGACTGTGGTTCATCAGGCTGAAGGAACGGTCCAGGATCGTATAGTAATTGTCGTCCGCATCGGTCGGTATGCGCCGGGAACGGCTCTGGCTAACCAGTTCCCGCGCCGCCCGGCGTTCTTTCACCAATTCCTGCCCCCGGGCGCCGACAGCCTTGACCCGTTCGATGAGAGAACCCTTGACCGACAGCGCGGCTTCCGTCATGCGCATTTCTTCTTCCGTCAGCCGTTCCCTTTCCTGGAGGAAGAGGTTGATATGCTCTGCATCGACGGCATTGACATTGAAGCCGACGAGCAGGTCCTCCCCGCTGCGTGCCACGCGGTCGAGCGGGAAGGTATTGACCACCCCGCCGTCCACCAGGGTCCGATGGCCCATTTTGACCGGCCGAAACATGGACGGAATCGAGATGGACGAGCGGATGGCATCGAACAGCGGCCCTTCGCGGAAGACGATTTCCTCGCCGGTATACAGGTCGGTGGCCACGGCGCAGTAGGGGATGGAGAGCGAGCGGATATCCACGTCCGGAACGACTTTCTTGATGGCCTCGATGACCCTTTCGCCTTTGACGAGGTAGCGGCGGCTGATGGAAACATCCATCAGGGCCATGACCTTGAAATTGTCCAGGGCGAAGAGCCATTGCTTGAAGGCGTCCAGGGCGCCGGCCGCATAGATGCCGCCGACCAGCGAGCCCACGGAGGAGCCGGCGACGGACGTGATGCGGTAGCCGCGGGAGAGGAGTTCTTCGATGGCCCCGATGTAGGCGAATCCGCGCGGACCTCCGCTGGACAGGACCAGCGCAATGTCTTTTCTTTGCATGTCCATGGACGATTTGTACAAAGATACACTTTTGTCGGGAAAAAAGGCTAAATTTGCCGTATGAAACTGAATGATAAGAAAGAGATGGCCGGTGTGTATTTCGCCGTGTCGTGCTGCATGTTGCTGATTGCCTGCAATGTAGCCGTGTTCGCGCTGACGCCGCGCATCGTCGCGCCCCTCGCCATCATCCTGTCCAATGCCATCACCCTCCTGCTGATGTTCCTGTCGGTGAGGCCGGTCAACAAGCTCATCCAGAGAGAGTTCTCCCGAAGCGCCGAAGAGCTGCTCCGGCAGCAGAAAGAAGAGGAGGCGCTCACCTCCCGCGTCCGGGAACTGGAGGACCGGAACCGTGAGCTGGAGAGCCGCATCGACACGCAGTCCCAGCTTGCCGCCGTCCCCAGGAACCTGAACTTCACCTTCAAGGTCGAGACCATGACCTACGACAAGACGGGCTATGTCGTCAAGGAAGAAACCCTGGACAAGTTCATGGACGATCCGGCCTACAAACTCGCCGACAAGAACGGTTTCCTGGACCGGGTTTCCCGCTGGTTGGACGACAGTGCCCATCCGGGCGTGAAGAAGGTCCTGTACATCGGAAAATACGATATCCGCGCCTCCATCGGCATCGATTTCACGAAGATCAAGTTCGCCCAGAGTTCCGACGGAATCACGCTGTTCGGCGTCAAGTTTACCAAACTCAATGACCTCAAGATTGACAGCAGCGAGGATGACGTGAACCACTGCTGGCTGCTGAACGAGTCCGAACTGGGCACGTCCATCAACCAGAATCCCCTGTACAGCGAGTTCACCGAGGAGTATGCGCGAGTTCGGGGGGAAGAAACCCGCCAGACCCTGGAAGGGGAGGTGGAGGGGCTCTGTGCCCATTATACCGAGGTTTTCCGCCGTTCCTTGTCCGACCGCTATCCCGGGATTTCTTTCGTGGACCATATCGAAGATTCTTCCGCCACCTGGTACTCCCTCAAGGACCATATCCGGGACGAGCGCATCTACCCCCTCGCCGCGAACATGTTCCTGATGGCCGACGTGCTGAGCGGCAGCGGCTCCCGGGTCGTTTCTATTTGACGATTTCTATGTATATTTGCAAGATGAAAAAGACAATTCTCGTAACCATAGCCCTGCTTTGCGGCCTGATGCTTTTCGGCCAGGGCAAGGTGAAGACCCGGAAATATCTCCTGTCGGATTTCACGGACAAGATTACCAAGGTGGTCCTGCCCGGGAACGGAATCCTCGAAAGCGCCCTGCGCCAGGAGGTGACCGACCGCTGGACGGCGTCCCCCTTCGAGTTCTGCACCCTGGAGGAATTCGAACAGAAGAAGAGCTCTTCCGAGTACTATTTCCTCATTCCCGCCGAAGGCCGTTTCAAGGATGAGACGGCGCCCGGCATTACCTTCCTGACCCTTGTCAAGGGCGGAGCGGAAGGGGAAGGGCTCGACCCCATGACCGAGATCATCTCCCTGCCGCTGACCTCCGCCGGCGCCGGGTCGGGCCGGGAACTGGTCTACCTGAGTGCCCTCGTGGAGGCCATCCAGTCCTATACGCTGGCGGCGATGGGCTCTGAAAAGACCGCCTACCTCGGCTACGCCTTTTTCAATGACAATTACATCCATAAGGGCCATATCAAGCGCATTTACCTCTCCAAGGGCGACCTGTCGCCGAAAGTGACACAAAAGGATATCGAACGGTATGTGGACGCGGCGGACTTCATCCTGACGGAGGAGGACGACGCGGACGCGGTGTTCAATGCCGGTACCTACGGGACCCTTGTCGGCTTCGTCGTCGCACCGGAGCACCCCCAGGATGGCTCCTACAGCTATCAGATGCTGATCGAGGCGGATACCCACACGATTTATTACATCCGCAAACGCAGGTGTTCCGACAAGGCCCCCGCCGGCTTCGGAGTGGATGACCTCAAGCGCCTCTCCCGCCGCAGATGATCGCCTCCCAGACAGCCTCCGGCCTCCGTTATGCCGTCCGTCAGGGCGGCAAGGGCGTGGCGTGGTGCGCCCTGTCCATCCGCTGCGGCACCCGCGATGAAGGCGACTTCCCCGAGGGCATCGCCCATTTTGTCGAACACACCCTCTTCCGGGGCACCGCCCGCAAGAGCGCCGGCGTGATCTCTTCCTATCTGGACCGGCTGGGCGGGGAACTCAACGCCTATACGACCAAGGAAGAAATCGTCCTCCATGCCACCGTGCTCTCGGCGGACCTCTGGAAGGCGGTCGGACTGCTTTATGAACTTGCGACCGAGGCGACCTTCCCTGACCGCGAGATCGAGACCGAGCGCGGCGTGGTCCTGGACGAAATCATTTCCTACAAGGACAATCCCTACGAGGATGTTTTCGACCGCTTCGAGAGCCGGCTTTTCTATGGACACCCGCTGGGGCGGCTGATCCTCGGGACGACGGCCTCGGTACGGAAAATCACGCCCGACATGCTCCGCCGCTTTGTCGCCCGCTTTTTTGTTCCGGAGCGGATGGCCCTTACCATCGTGGCTCCGCTGGAGGAAAAACGGATGGTGCGCCGGCTCACCGCCCTGACCGACAAGGTGTTCGGTATGGCGCGTGTCCCGTCGGAAGCGCCTGAGCGCGCGCTGTTTGCGGCTCCGGTGGCCCATCTCCCCTTTCGGAAGACCCTGGACAAGCGGCACCATGAAGTCAACGCCGTCCTCGGTGGCCACGGCCCCTCGCTCTATGACGAAAAGGACCGCATCACGGCCGCCCTGCTGGCCAACATCCTCGGCGGACCGGCCTCGAATTCCCTCCTGAACCGGGAAATCCGGGAGCGGAAGGGATGGGTCTACAGCATCGAATGTTCCTATACGCAGTATGCCGACAGCGGTATCATAGCCATTTCCTTCGGCTGTGACCGGCCGAATCTGGAGAGTTGCGTCAAGGCCATCGAAAAAATCCTGCAGGGGCTGTGTGACGCGCCGCTTTCCGAGCGCCGGCTGAAGGCGTTCAAAAAACAGACCCTCGGCCAGATCGGCATCTCATCCGAGTCCGGCGAGGCCCAGTGCCTCAGCATGGGGAAGAGTCTCCTTTCCTGGGGACGGGTCCGGGAAGACGGGGAAAACCGTGCCGCCATCGAGGCGGTCACCCCCGAGGATATCCAGCGAATGGCCCAAAGGCTCCTGGATCCCTCCCGCCTCAGCCACCTGGTGTATCTCTAGAACAGATAGACGCAAAAGCCTATGCCCCCGAGCAGGCAGAAGAGGAAACTCGCCACGACGAGCAGGGGCAGCATCGGGTCCAGTTCCCGTTCCTTCCGTTTCCAGACACCCCTCAGGTGGAGGATAAACAGCGGCAGGGTCAGCACGTAGAGATAGTGCCAGAGGCTGAAAAACCGGATCTGGCAGTAAGCGAGCATCAGCGCCCATCCGAGTACGATCAGCCCCGTCTGGTAGATTTTCGCCCGCTTTTCTCCGAGGCGGATGGCGACGGTCACGCGGTTCGGCGCATCGGTTTTCATGTCCCGGATGTTGTTGACATTCAGCACGCCGACCGAAAAACAACCCACCGCGGCGCCCGGCAGCAGCAGCCTCCAGAACAGGGTGTGGCTCGCCACCAGGTAACTGCCCATCACGGCGACGAGGCCGAAGAACACGAAGACAAAGAGGTCCCCGAGCCCGCGGTAGCCGTAAGGATTCCGCCCGAGGGTGTATTTCATCGCGCCCATGATGGCTCCCGCGCCCAGCAGAAGGAGCAGGGTCGGGGTCCAGTCCATCTCGGCGAGCGGATGCCGAAGGTCCAGAAGGGTCCCGAAGGAGGCGAGGATCATCGCCGTGCCGCTCACCATCGACAGGACGACGAAAACCCCAATCAGCCATTTCATTTCCTTCACGCTCATCTGCCCGCCGTTCAGCCCGTACTGCGGCCCGACCCGCTCGGCGGTGTCGGTCCCGTGGAGCACGTCTCCGAGTTCGTTGGAGAGGTTCGACAGGATCTGCAGGCAGACTGTGGTCAGCACAATCAGGACGGCCACGCCCCAGCTGACATGGTAGTCGGCCGCGGCGAGGAGGATGCCCAGCAGGACGCCTCCCGTGGAAAGGGGAAGGGTCCTCAGGCGCATGGATTTCAGTGCCGCTTTCGCTTTCATCAGGAATCGAGTTTAAGGACGGCCATGAAGGCGCTCTGGGGCACCTGGACCGTACCGATCTGGCGCATCCGCTTCTTGCCTTCTTTCTGTTTTTCAAGGAGTTTCCGTTTCCGGGTCACGTCGCCGCCATAGCATTTGGCGGTCACATCCTTGCGAACCTGGCGGACGGTCTCCCGGGCGATGATCTTGGCGCCGATGGCCGCCTGGACGGCGATATCGAACTGCTGGCGGGGAATGAGTTCCTTGAGTTTCAGGCAGATTTTCCGTCCGAAATCATAGGCATGGTCCTCGTGGATGAGGGTCGAGAGGGCGTCGGCCGGATCGCCGTTCAGCAGGATGTCCAGTTTCACCAGCCTCGCCGGACGGAAATCTGTCAGGTGATAGTCGAAGGAGGCATAGCCCTTGGAGATGGACTTGAGCTTGTCGTAGAAGTCGAAAACGACCTCGCTCAGGGGCAGGTCGTAATTCAGTTCGACCCGGTCCGTCGTGATGTAATGCTGGCCGATGAGCGTCCCCCGCTTGTCCATGCACAATTTCATGATGGGCCCGTAAAAATCTGATTTTGAGATAATCTGGGCGCGGATATAAGGCTCTTCGATGTGGTCGATCAGGGTCTGGGGCGGAAGACCCGAAGGGTTATGGACATCCACGACTTCGCCCTTGGACGTATAGACCTTGTAGGAGACGTTCGGCACCGTCGTGATGACGTCCATGTTGAATTCCCGGAAGAGCCGTTCCTGGACGATTTCCAGGTGGAGCAGCCCCAGGAAGCCGCAGCGGAAGCCGAAGCCGAGAGCCAGCGAACTCTCCGGCTCATAGACGAAGGAGGCGTCGTTGAGCTGGAATTTCTCCAGCGTCGCCCTCAGTTCCTCGAATTTGGAGGCGTCCACGGGATACAGGCCGGCGAAGACCATGGGCTTGACTTCTTCAAAGCCCGCAATAGCCTCATGGCAAGGCGTTTCCACATGGGTAATCGTATCCCCGACCTTGACTTCGACGGCGGCCTTGATGCCGGAGATGATATAGCCGACGTCGCCCGTGGAGATTTCGTCCGTGGGCTGCAGCTTGAGTTTCAGCACACCGATTTCTTCGGCCTCGTACTCCTTGCCGGTGTTGAAGAACTTGACCTTTTCCCCCTTGCGGAGCCGGCCGTTGACCACCTTGAAATAGGCGATGATGCCGCGGAAGGGATTGAAAACCGAGTCGAAGATCAGGGCCTGGAGCGGGGCGTCGGGGTCGCCTTTCGGCGCGGGAATCTTGTCCACGATAGCGTCCAGCACGGCCTGGACCCCTTCTCCGGTGCGGGCCGAGACGCGGTAAACTTCTTCGGGGTCGCAGCCGAGCAGGTCGCACACCTGATCCGTCACCAGTTCCGGCTGGGCCGAATCCATGTCAATCTTATTCAGGACGGGAATGATTTCCAGTCCATGGTCGATAGCCTGGTAGAGGTTGGAAATCGTCTGGGCCTGGATGCCCTGGGAGGCATCGACCACCAGCAGGGCCCCTTCGCAGGAGGCGATGGAGCGCGAAACTTCGTAACTGAAGTCCACGTGCCCGGGGGTGTCAATGAGATTCAGCCGGTACGGCACCCCGTCCCGGTTGTAAGCCATCTGGATGGCGTGGCTCTTGATGGTGATGCCCTTTTCCCGTTCCAGGTCCATGTCATCGAGCACCTGGGCTTCCATTTCCCGGTCGCTCAGGGTGGCGGTCAGCTCCAGCAGCCGGTCCGCCAGGGTGCTTTTCCCGTGATCAATATGGGCGATGATGCAAAAATTGCGGATGTTCTTCATACACTTTTCTCAAATAGTCCATCCTTCATCCGGACCGTCCTGTCGCACATGGCGGCCAGCGCAGGGTCATGGGTCACAATGACTTCCGTCTGGCCGAGCCGGTCCCTCAGGTCGAAAAACAGGCGGTGGATTTCCTCCTTGGTGCGGCTGTCGAGATTCCCGGAGGGCTCGTCCGCGAAGAGGATGGCCGGGGCGTTCATCAGGGCCCGGGCGATGGCGACCCGCTGCTGCTCGCCGCCGGAAAGTTCCGACGGCCGGTGGGTGGTCCTTTCGCGGAGTCCGACGGTCTCCAGCAGGTCCAGGGCCCTTCTGCGGGCCTCTTTCTCCGATTTTCCGCCGATCAAGGCGGGAATCATCACGTTCTCCAGCGCAGAGAATTCCGGCAGGAGGTGATGGGCCTGGAAAACAAAACCGATGCGGCGGCAGCGAAAGTCGGCCAGCTCGCGGGAGCCCAGCCGCAGCACCGCCGTCCCGTCGATGACGAGTTCCCCGCTGTCCGGGGTCGAAAGCGTACCCAGAATCTGCAGCAGGGTGGATTTCCCTGCGCCGGAAGCGCCCATGATGGCGACGACTTCTCCCTTATCAACGGAAAAATCGACCCCCCGGAGTACTTTCAGGGGGCCGAAACTTTTTTCTATGCCTGTTGCCTCGATAATCATACCCCGCAAAGATAATACTTTTTTGGGGAATTATCTGTCAGTCTTGATTTGTGTGGCGAAGACCGCGGCCGGGCTGGCGGTTCTGTCCGGGACGGTTGCCTTGGGGACGACCCTGCTGAAGCTGCCCGATCTGGCGGTGACGGAATTTTTCTTCGGCAAGGGTCAGCTTGGCGACTTTCTCGATCGGAAGGACTTTTTTGAACCGTTCCACGCTGCTGCGCTCCAGGGCGGTGGTCTGTTCGTGGGCCTTCAGATACGCTTCCAGGAGGGCGGCCGTGTCGCCTTCTCCCTTCTTCAGGGCCTCGGAAAGAGCCTTTGCGGCGCTGTGGACGGCCTTGAAAGCATCGCGGCGCTCTTGCTGGACGGCGTTGTAGACGGGCCAGAAAACCTGTGCTTCCGCCTCGGAGAGTTCCAGTTCCGTGGTCAGGAACGCCACCCTTTCGGCACGGACTTTCTCCTGCCAGTTTTCGCCCTTTTGCTGGGCGGATGCGGTGAGTGTGAGCACCAGGGCCACTCCCACCAGACTAATCATCTTCTTCATTGTAATACGCATTTAACTGTTCGACTGAAATACCTTCGTTGATCAGGTATGCGACAATATCCCCGCTGGTCATCTCCTCGCTTTCCTGGGGCGGCAGGATTCCGTCCGGGTCCAGGGACTGGGCCAGGTAGGAGACGTACTCCCATCCCAGGTCCTCTTCCGAGGGGGCGGCCGTGGTCTTCAGAATGAAGTTGCCGAGTACCGCCGCGAGGACGATGCTGGCTGCGATGGCGACATAAGGGGAGAGACGCCGGACCACGGAGGGGCGCTGCCTGCGAGATGGAATCAGGCGGAGCCGCTCCTGCAAAGTCTCGAAGTAGCCTTCGGGCGTGGATATGTCCATTTTTCTGATCATAACTGCACACTTTGACACCGATGGGACGGCAAAGTTTAATCGCCCTCGCCAAGCGCCGCCCGGATTTTTTCCTGGGCAAGGTGGTAAGAGGCTTTGAGGGCGCCTACGGAGGTGTCTAGGACCTTCGACATCTGTTCGTAGGGCATTTCGTCGTAATAGCGGAGGATGAAGACCTGGCGCTGTTTCTCCGGCAGGCGGGCGACCGCCTTGGAGAGGGCCCGCTGGGCCGCGTCGCCGCTGAACCAGGGATCGGAGTCGATGCGCCGCTCCATCACCTCGTCCAGGGAGGAAAAGCGGAGAGCTGCGCGGACCTTTTCCCGCCGCAGCGCGTTGAGCGCCTCATTCGTGGCGATCCGGTAAATCCAGGTATAGGTTTGCGCCTCCCCCCGGAAGGAGGGAAGCGCATTCCATACTTTGAGGAAAATCTCCTGAACGAGGTCATCGGCATCTTCGTGGCTGTTCACGAAGCGGCGCACGTGATAGTACACGCGCTCGCTGTAGTCGCGGATGATTTCGTTGAAGCGTTCCTCCAGGGTCATTTCTTGCGGGCGAGGGCTCTTTTGGCTGCAGCGACAAGATGCTGTGCGTCAAGTCCATACGCCGCCATCAATGCAGAAGGCGTGCCAGACTGGCCGAAACGGTCCGCCCCATTGACGAATTCCACCCAGGCAGGCTGGCGGCGGGCGAGGACTCCGGCTACGGCTTCTCCCAGTCCGCCGGCCATGTTGTGTTCTTCGGCGACGACCAGTGCGCCGGTCTTGGCGGCCGTGGCGAGGAGCGCCTCCTCATCCAGCGGCTTGATGGTCGCCATATTGACGACTTCCGCCGAGATGCCTTCCGCTTCCAGCTCCTGTGCCGCCTGGAGCGCTTCCCAGACGAGGTGGCCGCAGGCGATGATTGAGACATCCTTTCCCTCGTTCATGACCCAGGCCTTTCCGATTTCGAAAGGACGGTCCTCGGGGGTGAAGTTCGGCACCGCAGGGCGTCCGAAGCGCAGGTACACCGGACCCTCCCAGCGGGCGGCCGCGAGGGTCGCCTGAAGGGTCTCGTTGTAGTCGCAGGGCGCCAGCACGACCATCTCCGGGAGGGCCCGCATCAGGGCGATATCCTCCATGGTCTGGTGGGTGGCGCCGTCTTCGCCGAGGGTGATGCCGGCGTGGGAAGAGGCAATCTTGACATTCGTCCGTCCATAGGCGACTTCCTGCCGGAGCTGGTCATAGACCCGTCCGGTCACGAATTCGGCAAAGGAACCGATGAAAGGAATCTTGCCCGTGATGGCGAGGCCGGCGGCTACGCCGACCATATTGGCCTCGGCGATGCCGCACTGGATAAAACGTTCCGGAAAGGCGTCCGCAAAGGCGTTCATCTTCAGCGAACCTTTCAGGTCCGCGGTGAGGGCGACGATGCGGCTGTCCGCTTTGCCGGCTTCGAGAAGGCCCGCGCCGAATCCGCTGCGGGTATCCTTCTTTCCTGTATCAGTATATTTGGTCATAGGTCGTTCTGTTAAAAATCGCCGAGGGGTGTTTCGCCCAGCTGTCGGAGGGCGTCTTCAAGCTGTTCGGGTTTCGGGACGGAACCATGCCATTTGTGCGTACCGGCCATGAAGTCCACCCCGTGGCCCATATCCGACTGGAAGAGAATCATCACCGGCTTTCCGGACCCCTGGTTCGCCCGCGCGAGGCTGAACGCCTGCTCGATCGAGGCGAAGTCGTGTCCGTCTGCGACGATGACCTGCCAGCCCCACGATTCCCATTTCGCGGCGAGGTCCCCTTCGCCCGCGACGGCGCTGACCGGACCGTCAATCTGCTGGCCGTTCCAGTCCGTCATGGCCACCAGGTTGTCCAGATGGTGATGGACCGCAAACATACCGGCCTCCCAGATCTGACCTTCTTCGGATTCCCCGTCTCCGCAGAGGCAGAAAACCCGCTCGCCGTCCCCGTCGAGTTTCTTCCCGAGGGCGAGTCCCGCCGCGGCGGAAAGCCCCTGTCCGAGGGAACCGGAGGTCTGGAAAATACCCTTCACCCCGCCCCGGATGGACGGATGGCCCTGCAGCAGAGTCCCCATCTGGCGGAAAGTGGCGAGGTCCTTGACCGGGAAGTAGCCGTACCGGGCCAGGATCGAATAATAGACCGGCGTCAGGTGGCCGGCGGAAAGGATGAACATATCCTGCCCCTTTCCGTCCCGCGTCCAGGTCGCCGGATCATGTTTCATCTCGTTGAAATACAGAGCCGTCAGGAAGTCGGCGCTGGACATGGATCCGCCCGGATGGCCGGACTTGGCCATACAGACCATTCTCAGGATGTCCCTGCGCACCTGTGTGGCGATGATTTTCAGTTGTTCGTGCGATTGCATGGCTTAAGAATTTGTACAAAAATAACCAATTCCGTTGAAATAATCAAGGTACTGCGACCGTAAAGCCGACCGATATGGAATTGCCTTCATCGTCCACGGCCGTGACGGTATGCCGGCCCGGGGACGGGTTGAGGGAGAGTTCGTGCCGGAGGCGGGTCTCGCCGAGATAGGACTGGTCCAGATGCCACCATACGGTCGCATCGCTCCGGCGGTGGGCCAGGGAGAAGATAACCCCTTCGACCGAGCCGTCCAGCTGGCGGGGGATCCAGAGCGTACTGCCGCCTTCGGGGTAGATGAACTGCATGGGACCGTCATCCGGAAGGTCCTGGAGGACGGTGTATTCGGGATGCCGCTGCTTGTAGAACCATTCCATCGCGGGCGGAAGCAGGAAGACGCTTTGTCCCCGGATTTCGCGGTGATAGGGGCAGGCGTCGCTCTGGAGCGCCGCTTCGGGCAGCTGGACCGATTCCCAGCTGTCGCACACCGGGCTTTTCAGGTGACCGGAGCGTGTGCAGACATCGGCCCAGACCCCTTCGTCCGCCCCCGGGGCTTCAAACCAGGCAGACGAAGCGGGCAGGAGGTTCAGCAGATCAAAGAGCACGGGCGCAGCCGTCTTGGCGCCGACAAGGCCACTCACCCCGGCTCCTTCCGCGTTACCGCACCAGACGCCGACGGCCCAGTCCGGCGTGACGCCGACGGCCCAGGCATCCCGGAATCCGTAGCTGGTGCCGGTCTTCCAGGCCGCCTGCCGGACGGAGCGGAGCAGATTGGGATCGATCTCATCGGGCCGGTTGACTTCCCGGAGCGCCTCGAACGTGTGCCAGAGGGCCAGGCGGTCTTTCAGGGGGCAGGTTGAGAGCCCCTGGTAGCTGCGGGCGAGGGCGGCATAAGCGGCGGTGACCTCCCTCAGGCAGCATTCCCCGCCGCCGAGGATGAGCGACAGCCCGTAATGGTCCGGCTCCTGGGGGAGGGTCGTCAGGCCGAAGCCTTGCAGGAGGCTGTGGAAACGGGCCACACCGTAGTCCCTCAGCAGGAAAACCGCCGGGACGTTGAGCGAGCGGGCGAGGGCCTCCCGGGCGGGCACCGCGCCGCTGAACTGCAGGTCGAAATTCTGCGGCGTAAAACCGCCCATGTTGACCGGGGTGTCCCTGAGCAGGGTCTGCGGCAGGATGAGCCCGTCTTCCAGGGCGGCCGCATAGAGGAAGGGCTTGAGGATACTGCCCGTCGAGCGCGGGGCGCGGGCAATGTCTACATCCTTTCCGGGGCGCATGCGTTGGGGCGAGCTGTTCCCGACATAGGCGACGACCGCTCCGCTGTGAAGGTCCATGATGACCGCCGAGAGGTCGGCGATGCCGCTGCGGGCCCATTCGTCCGACCAGCGGGTGGTCATCGTCTCGACCTGCTGCTGGAGATGGATGTCGATGCCGGTGATGGTCCTCACGCCCTTCGGAGCGGCATCCACCAGCTGGCGGGCGAGGGAGGGCAGGGGATGCGGGGCATCCGGCAGGGGCTCGTCCAGGGCGTCGCTGAGGGTCTGACCATCGAGATAGTGCCGCTCGTGGAGGCGCCTCAGGAGGCGGTTCCGCTTTTCCAGCAGTTCCTCCCTGCCCTTGCCGGGGTGGAGGGAAGAAGGCGCGTTCGGCAGGATAGCCAGGGTCGCGGATTCCGCCCAGGAAAGTTCCTCCGGCGGGCGGGCAAAGTAGCGCCAGGAAGCGGCTTCCAGCCCGACGACGTTGCCGCCGAAAGGCGCGTAGGAACTATACAGGGCCAGGATTTCTTTCTTGGAGCAGCGCGCCTCCAGCCGGGTGGCGAGGATCGCTTCAATCCCTTTCTGCCAGAGGGTCCGTTCCCGGGAGCGGGAAAGGCGGACGACCTGCATGGTCAGGGTGCTGCCGCCGCTTTCGACATGGCCGGCGCGAAGGTTGCTCCGGAGCGCCCGGAGGATGGCGGCGGGGTCCACCCCGGGATGGAAGTAGAAGCGGCGGTCCTCGAAAGTAATGAGCGAAAGGGCGTAGCGCGGCGGCACGCTTTGGATGGGCGGAAAACGCCACTGGCCGTCGGCGGCGATCCGTGCACCCAGCAGCTGCCCGCTCCGGTCCGTAACGACCGTGGACGAGGGAACTCCTTTAAAAAGATCCCTTGGCAGGCAGCATAGCCAACCTGCCAAGGGAAGAAGGATCAAAAGGAGGAAAAGGTATTTCCTCCGGCGGCTCATCGGACGACCTGGGTCGTGCCGGAAGCCGTGTTGGCGGCAACCGAGGGCTCATACATGGCCTGACAGGATACCTCCGGCAGGACATAGGAACCTTCGTAGGCGGCGCGCAGCTTGATGGAGAAGGTCTTCTCCGCAGCGGCGCCCAGGCTGAAGATCCACTGGACCCGGTCATCCCGGATGTCAATCAGGTCGTAGCCGTCACTTTCCAGGGTGCCCCTCAGGCGCTCGTTGAGGATCTCCCATCCGGACGGAACCACCTGCTGGAGGGCCATCAGGTTGTAGCCGGAGGCGCGGTTGAGGTTCTTCACCTTGATGGACGCGGTGAATTCACTGCCCTGGACCAGCTTGTCCGGGGAGATGACTTTTCCGTTGGCGTCTTTATAGGTGACTGAAATCTCCAGTCCGGAACTGCGGGCGGGCGTGACGTCGGTCGCCTCTGGCATCCAGCGGCTCACGAGCGTGGCATAGACCGGTCCTTCGGACGTGTTCTTCACGCTGAAGCTGCCTTCCGCCTTCATGCTGTGGAAGCCCTTGGCGGAAGAGACGCTCTTGCCGCCGACCTCTGCCTTCAGCGAGGAGCTGGCCTTGCTGCTCAGCCGGTCGAGGGCGATGGCGGCGAAGGCGGTTTCCTGCGTGGAGAAGGCGGCGTTGTTGAAGCGCTCGGCCACTTCCTGGGCCAGCGGCAGGGCCTCCGCCACGTGGTCCGTCAGGGCAAGGGCCTCGATGGCGATGGCCTTGTCACGGGTGGAGGAACCATAGGTCCGGTTGTAGGGGCTGTACTCCTCGAAGTTCTTGCTGCCAAGGCCGTCGATGATCGCGGAGGCTGTCTGGACCTTGCCGGCGGCCGCATAGGCACAGGCGAGGACCCAGGCGCTCCGGTAGCCGAGGTTCTTGTTCTCTTTCAGGCGGTTCATCGAGCCGAGCAGCGGACTTCCCGCCAGGGCGAGGGAATAGAGCCGGTAGCACTCGTCCATCTCGTCGAAGACCGAATTGCCGGCGCTGCGGTAGGCGTTGGAGATGTTCTTCTGGAACTTGGCCCATGAGGCCAGGACGCCCTTGGATACCTTGAATCCCTTGGCCTCGGCTTCCGTCAGGAAGATGCCGGCCATGGAACTGACCCAGAGGTCGGAGGTCGAAGAAGAAGACCAGTAGCCGAAGCCACCGTCGCTCTTCTGGCGCGAATACAGCTGCTGGATGAGGGTCTCGATGATCTCGCGGGCGCCCTTGGCGTCATCCCCGGAGAGCATCGGCAGGATGTGCAGGAGGCTGAGGCCCCGGCTGGACAGCTGCTCGGAGCAGTTGTACGGGTAGTCCCGCATCTGGACGAAGACCTCGGTCGGATCCAGGGCCGGGAAGCCGGCGAGGGTCAGGGTGGCATCGCCCTTGGCTTCGAAGTCGGCGCTCTTGCCGGCCTTGAGGCTCTTTCGGACGACGCTGACCGCCTCGGCATGGGGATTCCTCACCTCAATCGCGATGGTCTCGGAAGCTTTCTTTCCGCCGCCTTCCGCCTTGACGGTTACCCGTGCGGTGCCGGTGCCGGAAGCCTTCAGGGCGAAGCGGGCGATCTGGTCACCCTCGGCGCTGAAGTGGAGCGGGACGCTGCTGCCGCCGTTGACCGAGAGCGGACCCTCGGTGCTGATGGACACATTCACATCCTTCACGGCACTCGTAAGGGCGAAGACATTGACCGGCATGGTGACGGATTCACCGTCGGAGATCACGCGCGGCAGGCTCGAGACGACCATCAGCGGAGCCTTCACCGGGACGGTCTTTTCGGCCGAACCGTAGGCGCCGTCATGGCCGGCGACCACCATCACGCGCACGCTCCCGACATACATCGGAAGGGTGATCTTGTGCTTGTCGCTTCCCTTCTTGAGGGTGCAGGGGCCGATGAACTTGACCACCGGGTTGAAGCGGTTGTCCTTGCGGGCCGCCACGACGTTATTCTCGTCGCCGCCGACCGCGAGGAGCGGGTTGAAGCGGCCGCTGAAGGCACCGACGACCTTGTCATACAGGTCCCAGGTCCGGATCCCGAGCGCTTCCGTCTCATACATGGTCTTCCAGGGATCCGGGGTCTTGAACGCGGTCAGGTCCAGCAGGCCCTCGTCCACGATGGCGACCGTATAGGTCATGGCCTTGCCCGACTGTTCGGACACTTGCAGGGTGAAGGGCTCTTCCGGAGACAGGACGTCCGGCATCTTCACCACCGGAGCCAGGTGGGAGGCGGGATTCTCCACCGCGACCCGCTGGACACCGTACAGGCGCAGCGGCAGGTCGTTCTCCGTGGCTCCGTAATTCTGCAGCAGGGTGATATGGACATAGAAATTCGGCGCCATCTCCGGGGTGACCTTGAAACTATAGGGCGTGTCCTTGTCGGAGGTGGCCACCTGTTCGCGGGAGAGAACTTGCGAGGCGTTCTCCAGCGAGACGATGGCCTGTCCGCCCTTGGCGGCGGGGATGAAGACCTTGGCCGTCTCGCCGACCTGGTAGGAAGGCTTGTCGGTGGAGAAGGTCAGCATCGAAAGGCCTTCCGGATCCTTCCGGTCGGCGCGGCCGCGGTATTCGGGCCAGTCGACGGTGACGACCTTGCCGCTGACATGGCCGCCAAGCACGTCACGCACCAGGATCAGGACGCGGCCCCAGTCGGGATAGTCCACCCGGAAGGAGAAGCTGGCATCCTTGCTGGAAGAGGTCACGGTGCCGGAGGTCAGCAGGCTGGCATAACTGCCGTCCACATAGGAGTCGAGGTCGCTGCCGGCGGATTCCCACCACCAGCCCCATTTGAGCTTGAAGACACGGTATTCCAGTTTCCGTCCGCTCAGACGCTTGCCGTCCTTGTCCACGACGGCGACCCGGACCGGCTGGTCCTTGTCGGTCTCCAGGTAATAGCTGTTGGTGTCCGCCGTCCGGATTCCGACAAAGGCCGGGAAGGGGGCGTAGGGAACCGTTTCGCTGATGAAGCTCTCGTCACCGCCTTCTTCCATGACGGAGGAGACGACCGTCGCGGAAAGCATGCCGGGTGCTTCGGAAGCGGAAGGCCAGTCCACGGCGACGCGGGCACAGCCGGCACCGTCGAGGGTCGTTCGGTAGAGGCTGTAGGTCTCGGAGCTGAAGCTGGCGGCCGGGTTGCGGAAGGTATAGTCCTCGAATCCCTTGAAGGAGGCATAGGAAGAGCGGAGGGTCAGTTCGGCGGAGGCCTTGAGCCCGGAGGCGGCAGGGCCGGTCAGCCAGTTGGATGAAATGTCCAGCACGGCGCGGCTGCCGCCCTGGATGGACGATCCGTCCAGGCCGGAGACCACCTTGAGGCGGTTCGGCTTGATGGTCTCGATGTGGAGGCTCTTGTGGAAAGTGCTGCCGCCGACCTTGAAGTAGGCGTTCCAGAAGCCGGTCGGGTCGTCCGGCGAGGTGACGAGGTCCTTGGTATAGAATCCGTCCACGCCGTGGAGCACCTCGCGGGTGTAGAACTGGCCTTCCGGGGTATAGACCTCGAGGGTGGCCGGATGGTTCGGCGGCAGGAGGCCGTCCCGGTCGCGGAGGATCAGGGCCACGTGCAGGGTGTCGCCGGGACGCCATACGCCCCTGTCACCGTAGACGAAGCCCTTGATGCCGTCGGACGCATTCACCCCGCCCACATCGAAGCGGCTCGTCGAAAGCTGCGTGCCCTCGTTGACTTTCAGGTAGGAGACATCCTTGCCGCTGCGGCCCACCACGATATAGGGCGCCTGGCTGGCGGTGAGTTCCGCCTGGCCGCTGCCGTCGGTCCGCCCGGAGGCGATCCGCTGCAGCTGGAAGTTATACAGGGTAATGGACACGTCGCTGAGCGGTTTCGCCGTCAGGATGTCGTTGGCGTTGATCCAGATCTTGTCCCCGCTGTTGCGCTTGGCCAGCAGGCCGATCCGCGAAGCCATCAGGTTGACATAGGGGAAGCGCTCGGATTCCATATAATAGGAAGGCTTCTCGGGATTGTCACTTTCGGAGTAATCGTATTCGCTCCAGTCGATGTCGTTGTCCCAGTACCAGGCGTTGGGTTCATCCCACACCGCCTCGTCCTCCTTGGTCGGGAGTCCGGAAGAAAGGCTCCGCGTCCGGGAAGGCTCCTTGTGTCCATACAGGGAGTATTCCTTCTTGAAGCCCAGGCGGATCCGGTAGATCGCGCCCGGATCCTTGCGGAAGAGCGGGCCGAGGTCGACCGCATGCTCGTTCCACTGGTGCAGGTCCTTGGACGGGTCCAGGTTGACTTTCTGGCGGTACACCAGACGGCCGCTGCGGCGCAGGTAACTGGACTCGTCGATGTCGTTGTCCTGGAGGAACATCAGCACATTGTCCGGGAAAATCTCAATGATGGTCAGGTCCACGGCTTCCAGGTTGACGGCCTTGAAGGGGAGGAGGAGTTTCTCGGCATCCGGAAGGATGTTGCCGCTCAGCAGCAGCTGTACCTCCGGCTTCGGCTCGTTCCCGTCATAAGTGGTGACATAATCGGCTCCCAGGGCATTCCCGTCGGCATCTTTGATGTTGCCGCTGACTTTCAGGGTCATCACCGGTTTCTTCTGGTTCTCGAAGTCGATGAAAATCTGGTTCCCCTCCACCGTCCGGTAACTGCGGGCGGCCCCGTCCAGGGTCACAAGACCCTTTTCAGAGGCGTTCTTGCCGAGCGGGCGGGAGAACACGATGGTAATGCGCTTGTCTGTCAGGCGGGCCGAACGGACGCGGAACGTGCCGTCATCTTCGGCAACGTCCTCCTCGGCCTCCTGGACCCCGCCGGCGCTCCTTACATTCAGTCCGAAACGGAAGTCCTGCAGAGCCTTGTCCGAGACTTCGGCCACTTTACCGAGGTGGAAGGTGCAGGAGTAGATGGTCCCGGCCTTCAGCGCACCGTCGTCCGGGATGAATTCCACGGCGTCGGGGCGAACCCAGCGGATGGTTCCTTTCACGGAAGGGGAGAAGTCGAACAGCCCTTTTTCAAGGCGGCTTTCCTCGGGAACCTCATGGGAGAGTTCCACTCTCACCGAGGTATTGTCGGGGACAACGCCGCCGGTATAGGCTTGAATGTAAGCGGCATAGGCGGTATCCGTCGGTGCTGCTTTCTTCGGTCCGCAAGCCCAGATCAGACCGAGGACTGCGAGGAGCGAGAGGCTCCGGAAGATTGGATTTCTCATTTTAGCGTGGTTTTCTACAAATATAGGTATTATTTTTTTAGTTTTCTCAAGAATTGCTATCTTTGTGCACCACAAATGCAACATTTTTAGTAACCGATATGAAAAAATTTTTACTTGCTTCATTTGCACTTTTGGCATCGGCCGGTATGTTCCTGGCCTTTGCACAGGATGAAAAGAAAGAAGAGAAGGAGATGAAGACGGGCTGGAGCTTCGGCGTCCTTCCGACAGCGACCTATTCCGTGGACAATGGCTTCCAGGCCGGTCTCTTCGGCGACGTCTATTATTATGGTGACGGCTCCACCTATCCCGATCCGGTCCATAAGATCAGCTGGGAAGGCTCCTACTTTACCCACAGCCACCGGATGCGCCTGTACCTGGCCTATGACTCCAAGTACCTCATCCCCAATATGCGTGTGAACGCCTCCGTGACCTATGTGACGGACCCGCTGTACACCTTCTGGGGCTTCAACGGTCCTGCGTCCATGCAGAACTATGACATCTGGTCCAACCGGGATATGACCCGCACGATTCCTGCCTCGGCGACGGACCTCACGCCCACCAATATCAACTATTACGGCATGAGCCGCGACATGCTCCGCATCCTCGCCAATGTCCAGGGCCAGATTGTCCCGCACCTCAACTGGGCCGCCGGTATCAACTTCTGGAACTGGAAAGTCGGCTCCATGCGGGATAATGGTGTCAAGGACGGCGATGTGAAGAGGTACTACAACACGAATGCTACGCTCTTTGAGCGCTACAAGACGCTGGGCCTCATCCACGAGGACGAAGCCAAGGGCGGGAATGCCCTCGAGATCAACGCCGGCGTGGTGTTCGATACCCGTGACATGGAAGCTGCCCCCAACAAGGGCATCTGGGCAGAGGCTTATCTGAACGGCAATGTCCTCCAGCACCAGTACCTGAAAGCCTGCATGTACTTCCGTCATTACATCGATATTCCCATCCACATTCCGGCCGGGGACCCGGTGTTCGCCTACCGCCTGGCCTGGCAGCAGACATTAGCCGGTGAGACGCCCCTCTACATGATCCAGAATGTTCCGCTGCTGGTCCAGCGCAATATGATCTCCGAGGGCTTCGGCTCCACCAACACCATCCGTGGTATCCGCGAGAACCGCATCCTCACCGAGGGCTTTGCATGGGCGAATACGGAACTCCGCATCAAGCTGGTGAAATTCAAACTCTTCAACCAGTACTTCTATGTGGCCGTGAATCCGTTCTTCGATGCCGGTATCATCACCAAGCCTTACCGGGCGGCTGAGATTCAGGCTGCCATGGAGAAAGAGCTGACGGCGAAAGAAGGCAAACTTTACGACCCGACCCTCGCGACGCTTCCGGGTGTCAAGATTGATGAAAACACCAATCTGATTTACGATTCCTCGAAGGTCAAGGACGTCATCATGAGCGCCGGTGCCGGTCTCAAGATTGCGATGAACCAGAACTTCATCGTGTCCGCCGAGTTCGCAAAATGCCTCTACAAGCCGCTCGACGCCGGCCTGTGGATCGGAATCGGTATCAACTACCAGTTCTAGTCCGGTACTTTGATTTTAGTAACTGAGGACTCCATCGCGAAGGCGGCGGAGTCCTTCTTTTAGTCTTGTGCGCGGGCAGGCGATGTTCAGCCGCTCGAAACCTTCTCCCTCGGGTCCATAGATGGTGCCGGTCGAGAGGGTCAGTCCCGCCTGTTCCCGCAGGTGGGCGGCCAGGCGCTCCGAAAAGCCTTCCAGGGGCTCTCCCTCATGGAGGGCGTTCCGGCAGTCTAGCCACATGAGATAGGTCCCCTCCAGAGGCAGGGCCGTGACCCCCGGAAGCTCTTTTTCGAGGAAATCATAGACGGTTTCCGCATTGGCTTTCAGATACTTCCGCAGTTCGTCCAGCCAGGGACCGCCTTCCCGGTAGGCCGCCTGCAGGGCGGTCGCTCCAAAGACGTTCACATCGCAGCATTCGTTGTCATTGATGGCCCGGTCCATCTTGCGGAGCACATCCGGGTCCGCCGCGAAGATATTGGCGATCTGGATGCCGGCGATGTTGAAGGCCTTCGTCGGGGAGATGCAGCTGACCGAATGACGGACCATGTCCCGCTCCAGGGTGGCCCAGGGCGTGTAATCATGGCCGGAATAGGTCAGTTCGCAGTGGATTTCGTCGGAGATGACAAATAGGCCGTTCCGAAGGCAGATTTCCCCGACTGCCAGGAGCTCTTCCCGGGTCCATACCCGTCCGGCGGGGTTGTGGGGGTTGCAAAGCAGAAGGACCTTGGCCCGGGGATCCACAGCCTTTCTCGCAAGGTCTTCGAAGTCGATGGTGTAGCGGCCGCCTTCGTAGCGGAGGGGATTATGGACCTCCACGCATTTGTTGTTGCGGATGGCGGGGAAGAAGGCGTTGTAGCAGGGGGTCTGGACGATGACCTCGTCGCCGGGGACGGTCATGGCCTTGATGGCGGCGCTGTAGGCGGCGATCACCCCGGTCGTCGGCACGATATGCTCCCTTCCGATGCCTTTCCAGCCGTGCCGGGCGGCGAACCAGCCGGAGATGGCCTCGAAATAAGCGTCAGGCAGGAGTTCATAGCCGAATACGCCGTGGTCCAGCCGGCGCTGGAGTGCCTTCAGGATACAGGGCGCGGCTTTGAAGTCCATGTCCGCGACCCACATGGGGAGGGTTCCCGGAAATTCGTCCCATTTGACGCTTTCCGTCCCGGTCCTGTCGATTTCTTCGTCGAAGTTGTACATGGAGATTATTTCAATGTATCATCTGTCAGGATGAGGGCGTCGCCGGGGGCTTTGCGGTTCCCGTCGAGGATGACCTCGCCGATCTCGCCGGCTACGATGCGGCCCGAAGTCGGGTTCTTCACGGAGGTGATGCGGCCTCGGATGCGCGCCTGGACGGTCGAGTACTCGAAGGCGAGGTCCGCATCCTCGTCGAAGGTACAGTTTTCCAGCACGAGTCCCTCGCAGTAGCACAGGGGCTGGCTGCCGCCAATGTGGCAGTTCACCAGACGAAGCCCCCTGGCATACCAGCCAAGGAATTCCCCCGTGATGCGGGAGTCGTAGACCGTGATGCTCTCGCTTTCCCAGAAGGCGTCTTTCGTATCGAGCTCGGCGCCTCGGATTTCCACATTCTTCGCATACTGGAAAGAGTAGTTTCCCTTGAGGCGGAAGCCATCGATGCGGATGTTCTCCGTGTGCATGAAAATATAGTCGGCCTTCTCGGCCTCCACATTCCTCAAATCCACGTTCCGGCAGTCCCAGAAGGTTTCCAGGGCGTTGGTCAGCCGGACATTCTCCAACGCAGCGCCGTCGATGCGGCGGAACATTTTCGGGGCCTCGACGAGCGTATCGCTCATCCGGCAGCCGCGGGTGTACCAGAGGGCCGCCCGGGCTCCTTCCCGGAAGATGCAGCGGCGGATGGTAAAGCCGTCACACTCCCAGAAGGGGTATTTTCCATTGAACTCACAGTCGACCGCCTCGATGTCCGCACCCTCTTTGATGGAGGATTCGCCGGGGCCGATATAGACCTTCTCCAGGCGCAGCCCCTTCCTGGCATACAGAGGGCGCTCGCCTTCAAAAGATGCATGCTTGATGATTTCCATTTTTTACTGATTGGTCCACAAAGATACACAATTTATTCGAGACGGGCCCCCTGTCCTGCCAAATTGTCAGTTTGGAAGACATGGCACAGCAGTTGATATTTTTCCGGCGGCCGTCTGAGGCGGCCATGAACGAAACGTTAAAAAACACAATAAACTATGATCCGTCCGTTAGGAACAAGAGTCGTCATCGAGCCCAAGGAGGCCGAGACGATGACCGCCGGGGGCCTTTACATCCCGGACAACGCCAAGGAAAAACCGCAGCAGGGAGCCGTCGTGGCCGTGGGCCCGGGCGCCAAGGATGAACCGATGGAACTGAAAGTCGGAGATGTCGTCCTCTACGGGAAATATGCCGGTACCGAGGTAACCGTCGATGGCAAGAAATACCTCATTGTCAAGCAGTCTGATGTTTTAGCGATTCTGTAACCATGGCAAAAGAAATCAAATTCAATACCGAGGTCCGCGCCGCGATGAAGCAGGGCGCAGACGCATTGGCCGACGCCGTCAAGGTAACCCTGGGACCGAAAGGCCGTAATGTTGTCATTTCCAAGAAGTTCGGTGCTCCGCAGATCACCAAGGACGGCGTGACCGTCGCCAAGGAAGTGGAACTGGAGGACGCGTTCCAGAACATGGGCGCCCAGATGGTCAAGGAAGTCGCTTCCAAGACCAACGACCAGGCCGGTGACGGCACGACGACCGCGACGGTCCTGGCCCAGGCCATCATCAATGTGGGCCTGAAGAATGTCGCCGCCGGCGCCAATCCGATGGACCTCAAGCGGGGAATCGACAAGGCGGTCACCGCCGTGGTCGCCGATCTCAAATCCCGCAGCCAGGCGGTGGGTGACGACTACTCGAAGGTCGAGCAGGTCGGTACCGTCTCCGCCAACAACGATGCCTATATCGGCAAACTCATCGCCGAGGCCATGGCCAAGGTCAAGAAAGACGGCGTCATCACCGTTGAAGAGGCCAAAGGCACCGAGACCGAGGTGAAAGTGGTGGAAGGCATGCAGTTCGACCGTGGCTACATCAGCCCGTACTTCATGACCAACGGGGACAAGATGGAAGCTGTCCTGGACGACGCCTACATCCTCCTGACCGATAAGAAGATCTCCAACATGGAGGACCTGATGCCGGTGCTCGAACCTGTCGCACGGGAAGGCCGGAGCCTGCTGATCATCGCCGAGGATGTCGAGGGACAGGCCCTGACGACCCTCGTGGTGAACCGCCTGCGGGGCACCCTGAAAGTCGCCGCCGTCAAGGCGCCCGGCTTCGGTGACCGCCGCAAGGAAATGCTCCAGGACATCGCGACCCTGACCGGCGCCGTGGTGATCAGCGAGGAGCGCGGTTTCACCCTCGCCAACGCCAATGTCCAGATGCTCGGCAAGGCCGAGAAGGTGACCATCACCAAGGAGAACACCACCATCGTGGGCGGAGCCGGAGACCAGGCCGCCATCAAGGACCGCGCCGACCAGATCCGCG
>JAEEHS010000032.1 GCA_016281015.1 Bacteroidales bacterium | reverse complement strand
GGCTCTCGCGGTAGATGGTCTGCTGGAAAATGAGCGGTTTCCCAGGATGGGCGGCCTGCAGGCGCTCGATGAAGGGGAAGAGGCGCTCTTTAATCATCTCGGCACCCGGATTGGAGAAGGCGTCGAAGACATAGGCGTCAGCCTCTACGTCTGCAAGTACATCGGCGAAGTACGGCTGCATCTTGCAGTTGCCGCTGCAGCCCAGCGAGAGCATCTGTATCCCCGTCCGGCGGGTGAACTGGTCCGGATAGGACATGCCGGCGCGGCTCGTGGAGATACCGTGGGTATAACTCGATCCGAAGATGGCGACGCGGTGATGGAAGGGGCTTTCCAGCGGCTCCAGCACACTTCCTTCCACGACACCGATTTGGACGGACTCCATCGGACTGTAGATCGGGAGGTACAGCAGGCACTCTTTCATGCTGTCGTCCATATTCCGGATCAAGGTCATTTCGGCTTCGGGGTGGGAGAAGGAAGGAGCCGTATTCCGGGCCCAGAGCCATTTGCCGTCTTTCTTGATATACAGGTCATACCCATGCGAAGCGAGGCGCATCGTGCTGTTGCTCTTATAGGAGTAGTCGCCCTTTGCCAGAATGCGGATGGCAGAAGAATTGGTCTTGAACAGGACGGCCAGTCCGGCGGAGCAGCGTACCTGGAAGTTTTCCCCGGAGGTGAAGCCCTTGTACAGGGTCGTGTCCACCCGCTGGTAGGGATTGGCGGTCGGCATGATTTTGCCGATGAGGTTCAGATCCGATGCCTCGGTATAGACAAAGCGGGCCTTGTTCGGCGTCCGCTGGGCAAAAACAGACAGGGTGCAACCCAGAAGGAGCACCGTCAGAAGGAGTCGTTTTCTCATGACTTATACTACTTTTACTTTGAAGATGGCTTTCCGGAGGGTGCCGCTGCCGATGGTGGGGGCGTGGGCGACGTCTGGGGTAAAGGTGATGGGCTCACCGGGAACGCAGCTGACAATCTGGACGATCTCGTCGGCGTAGAACTGGATATCCTTGACCGGATCGTACGTCCCTACGGGTTTCTCGCAGGCGCTGCGGGGCTTGACGCCATACGATTCGCATCCGGACAGCGGCACCTGGATGTCGATGTAGGCATCATGGGTTTCGAATTTCGCGGCGGAAGCCTCCTTGAGCGTAGCGTCCACGATGTTGACATACAGATTCTCACCGTCCAGGATGTGTTTTCCCGTCGGGAGGGCGGAAAGGTCCTCGGTCGCAATGAAAGAGAGGGCTTTCCGGTACCAGGGGTTCTTTGTTAAATCAAGCATGGTCAGGTTTGTATTGGCTTTACCATACAAAAGTACGTTTTTTTTCTTATCTTTGTAAACTTTGAAACGAAGAATATGGGAAGAATTATCCTGACTGGCGACCGTCCTACCGGCAAATTGCATCTGGGCCATTATGTCGGCTCCCTTCGGAACCGCGTCCTGCTGCAGAACGAAGGAAACTATGACCGGATGTTTGTCTTCATCGCCGATGTCCAGGCGCTGACGGACAACGCCGACAATCCCGAGAAAGTGCGGCAGAATATCATCGAGGTGGCCCTCGACTATCTCTCCTGTGGCCTGGACCCCGAAAAAGTGACCCTTTTTATCCAGAGCCAGATCCCCGAGCTTCACGAAATGACGCAGTTCTTTTCGAATCTTGTAACGGTCCAGCGCCTTCAGCGCAATCCGACCGTTAAGGCGGAAATGGCCCTGCGCGGTTTTGAGGGCGGTGCGACGGATGACAACAAGCGGGGACTGCCGGTCGGATTCTTCACCTATCCGATTTCCCAGGCGGCGGACATCTGTTTCTGCAAGGCGACGACGGTTCCCGTCGGCGAGGACCAGGAGCCGATGATCGAACAGTGCCGGGAGATTGTCCGCAGTTTCAACGGTACGTACAAGTGCGATGTTCTCGTGGAACCGGAAATCCTGCTTCCGACGAACCTGGCCTGCCGCCGGCTTCCCGGCACGGACGGCAAGGCGAAGATGTCAAAGTCGCTTGGCAACTGCATCTATCTTTCCGATGACCGCAAGACCATGGAACAGAAGGTCAAAGGCATGTTTACGGACCCGGGACACCTCAGGGTGGAAGACCCCGGGAAAGTGGAAGGGAATCCGGTTTTCACCTACTTGGATGCTTTTGTGGAGGAGGGTGACTTTGCGAAATACTGGTCCGAGTACCAGAATCTGCAGGAGGTCAAGGACCATTACACCCGCGGCGGACTCGGCGACATGAAATGCAAGAAATTCCTCATCAATGTGCTGAACGACCGGCTGGATCCCATCCGGGAGCGCCGCCATGCCCTGGAGCAGGATATTCCGGCCGTCTATGAAATCCTCAGAAAAGGATCCGACGCGGCGCGTCAGGTGGCAGCCCAGACCCTCCATGAGATGAAGGACGCCATGAAAATCAATTATTTCGACGACGCGGCCCTGATTGCACAGCAGGCAGAGAAATACCGCCAATAAATGCGGGCGCTCGTGACCGGCGGCAGTTCCGGAATGGGACTCGAATACGCCCGGGAACTCTCCCGGCGCGGCTGCGAGCTACTGCTGGTCAGTAACCGTCTCGACGAGCTGGAATCTGCCCGGAAAGAGTTGGACTGTGAGATCTGCTGTATGGATCTTGCTGTCCCCGGAGCTGGAAGAGAACTGTATGCATGGTGCTGCCGGCAGGGACTGGAGATAGACATTCTCGTCAATAATGCCGGCATGTTCTTTATGCAGAATCTCTCTGCGGAGAATCTTCCCAAGGCGGAGGCCATGCTGCGGCTCCACAATGAGACCGTCGTTTCGCTCTGTACGCTTTTCGGCGCCCGGATGAAGGAGCGCGGGCAGGGCTACATCCTCAATGTGTCGTCCATGACGGCCTGGATTCCGGCGCCCGGCATTACGATGTATGCTGCCACCAAAGCCTTCCTGAAGTCTTTCGGAAAGTCGCTGTCCCATGAACTTCGACCGTATGGCGTCACCGTGACGACGGTCTTCCCGTCGGCTGTCGATACGCCGCTCTATCCGCTTTCCGACGGCCTTCGCCGCGCTGGAAGGCGTCTCGGGGTCATCTGGACGCCCAGGCGCCTGGTCAAGCGGGCACTCCGGGGCCTGTTCCATCGCCGGCGGATGGTCCGTCCCGGTGTTCTGAATTATCTCGTTCCGGCGCTGGTGCGGCTGCTTCCCAACCCGCTGATTGACCGAATCTGGCTTCGCTGGTCCCGACGATAAAGATTGCCGCGTCGACACGGAATCGCTATTCCCATTGTCGACGCGGCAAATGCAGCAAACGCGCGTGCAGGCTTAGAGCGCCTTGCCGTCGGAGCCGAGGACGTTGATGATCTTGTGCATGTAGAGCTTTTTCATCTCGTCGCGGGCGGGGCCGAGGTATTTGCGCGGGTCGAACTCGCCGGGCTTGTCGTGGAAGACTTTGCGGACGGCGGCGGTCATTGCGAGGCGGCTGTCAGAGTCGATGTTGATCTTGCAGACAGCGCTCTTGGAGGCTTCACGGAGTTGCTCCTCGGGAATACCGACGGCATCCGGAAGCTTTCCGCCGTATTCGTTGATGATGTCCACATACTCCTGCGGGACGGAGGAAGAGCCGTGGAGAACAATCGGGAAGCCGGGGAGCTTCTTTTCGATCTCGTGGAGGACGTCGAAGGCAAGCGGCGGGGGCACGAGGCGGCCGGTCTTCGGGTCGCGGGTGCACTGCTCGGGCTTGAATTTGTAGGCGCCGTGGGACGTGCCGATGGAGATGGCCAGGGAGTCGCAACCGGTACGGGTGGCGAAGTCGATGACCTCTTCCGGACGGGTGTAGTGGCTTTCTTCGGCGGAGACTGCGTCTTCCACGCCGGCCAGAACGCCGAGTTCGGCCTCGACGGTCACATCATACTGGTGGGCATAGTCCACG
>JAEEHS010000031.1 GCA_016281015.1 Bacteroidales bacterium | reverse complement strand
TGTCATTTCTTGAAATGAACGGCATTCGCATCCAATGCACTGACGAAGAAATCGTTGACATCGGCCTGTCGCTTGCTGATGGAAGGATGACCTATGAGGAGCTCCTTCGGTGGGTGATTGACCACAGAGCGTAGAGGGGCTCTTCCATGCTGATCGGTTTGATCGTTCTCCTGGGCGTCGGGGTTCTCTTTTTTGTGCTCGGCTGGCTGCTCTGGAAAAAGCAGCGGATCGATCTGGTGAACGCCTGGCACACGCGGCATGTGAAGAAAGAGGACGTTCCCGCTTACACAAAACTGATGGGGCTGTCGCTGATCGCCATCGGCGCAGGCTGCCTTGTCACCGGGATCGTCGCCTGCATGTTTGAAGAAAACCTCGGCTGGCTTGCCCTGCCGGCGGGCTTCGTCGCCGGCTTCGCGCTGATCTGGAAAGCACAAAAGAAATACAACGGCGGGAAGATGATTTCGTAATTCTTCGTCGTCCTCCACTGTCATTGCGAGACCAGTCCGCAGACTGGTCGTGGCAATCCGTTCTCCAACGTTGGGTATTACGGATTCCCACACCGCTTTTGCTTCGGCAAAATGCAGACACGGTCACCGGTTCGGAATGACAAATTCGATACGATTCTCCTTTCCCCCGGAAGCGATTTTGAAAAAATCGCGCAGCTGTGCCGACGCCACATTCGGGGTTTGGGGGAACCCCAACAAGCACAGAAAAGCCCGTTTTCCGATTTTCAGGAAAACGGGTTTTTCGTATTTGTATATACAGATGCCCAGCTTGCCGGGATTGTCAAGCTGCAATCCACCGTCGAGGTCCCCTCCCTCCAAGCGAAAACCATCTGTCCGAGGTTCGAGCGGTATCGCCTCCTGCGCCAATTCCGTTATTGCTTTTTCGACTTTTTCCCTGTATAATTATTTTTGGCGGATTATAAGCTGACGCGGTTTTCTGCTTTACAGATCACGTTTTTTCATTCCGCAATCCGTCAAAACATCGCGTTTTGATACTTCAATAGGCACAACACCGACGGGGTTGGTGACTGCTCACAAAGCAGGCTCGAATGTCCCTTGGTGTGTACCTTAAGTTATCAAGTGCCTATTGAAAAAGAACGCCAACCCCCTTAAATATATTTAACAGAAATCACCTGTTTCAGAAATGATAAAGCGCAATCAGCCCGCGCAAGCGAAAACTCGCAGAACGGAGGATTTTTCATGAATACAATCCTTCCCAAAAGCCAAATGACCGAAGAAGACATCAAGCTGAACTATATCACCCCGGCGTTGGTGTCCCGTGGCTGGCAGAACAAGATCACCATGGAGACGAAGGTTCAGTTCACAGATGGCAAGGTCAATATCAAAGGCAATATCGTTGCGCGGGATGCGCCGAAGAAAGCGGATTATATCCTGTATATCAACGCGAACAACCCGATTGCGGTGGTGGAGGCCAAGGACAACAAGCACACGGTCTCCTTCGGCCTGCAGCAGGCTGTGACCTATGCGCAGATGATGGACATTCCCTTTGCCTACAGCTCCAACGGCGACGCTTTCTATGAGCATGACTTTCTGACCGGGCGGGAACGGCAGATCCCGCTGGATCAATTCCCAACCTATGATGAGCTCTGCGCCAGATTCAAGGCCGAGGCCAACGGCGGCGCCGGTCTGACGCCGGAGGAAACGGCGGTCATACGGCAGTCCTACTATACCAGCCTGAGCACCTATCCGCCCCGGTACTATCAGCGGATCGCCATCAACCGCACCGTGGACGCGATCGCCCGCGGTCAGCAGCGGCTTCTGCTCGTTATGGCCACCGGTACCGGCAAGACCTATACCGCTTTTCAGATCGTCTACCGGCTTCTGAAATCCGGCATGAAAAAGAAAATCCTGTACCTTGCGGACAGGAACATCCTGGTCGATCAATCCATTCAGCAGGATTTCTCCCCGCTGGAAAAGACGATCCATAAGATCAACTACGCCAAGGATGATCCGAAGTCCGTCACCTCCTATGAGGTCTACTTCTCCCTTTACCAACAGCTTACCGACCGGGAGGACGAAAAGGAAGACGACGACGCGGTCTCCCGCCTGTCCGCGCTGTTCAGCCCGACCTTCTTTGATCTCGTCATTGTGGACGAGTGTCACCGAGGCTCTGCGAAGAAGGACAGCAACTGGCGGAAGATCCTGGAATACTTCAACAGCGCGACACAGATCGGCATGACCGCCACGCCGAAGGAAACGAAATACGTTTCCAACATCGACTATTTTGGCGATCCGATCTTTACCTACAGCCTCAAGGAGGGCATCGAGGACGGCTTCCTGGCGCCCTTCCGCGTGATCAATATCACCATGGACATCAGCGAAGGCTGGCGGCCCAGGGAAGGGCAGCTCGACTACTACGGCCTTCCGATCCCGGACCGGATCTACAACAACAGCGATTACGACTACAACATCGTCCTGGAGGATCGGACAAATCAGGTCGCCTGGGCCATCACGGATTATTTGAGAAGCACGGACCGCATGGCGAAAACCATCGTCTTTTGCGCCACGGAGGAGCACGCCGAGCGTATGCGGATCGCTCTGACGAACCTGAACGCGGATATGGTGAAGAAGTACCCGGATTACGTGGTGCGGATCACCGGCAGCGACGCCTACGGCAAGAGCAAGCTGGATTACTTCATTTCCGTTGCCGCAAAGGTTCCGGTCATTGCTACGACCTCCAAGCTGCTCTCCACCGGCGCGGACTGCAAGATGACCAAGCTGATCGTTCTGGACCAAATGATCAACTCCATGACGGAGTTCAAGCAGATCCTTGGCCGCGGCACCCGTCTGCGGGAAAAGGACGGGAAGACCCACTTCACGGTCATGGATTTCCGCGGTGTCACCCGTCTCTTTGCGGACCCGGATTGGGACGGCCCCATTGAGCAGGATGACGACTACGATCCGAATCGCCCGACAAAGCCGGGAGGAGAAACACCTCCGGAACCCGTTGATCCCGTCGATCCGCCCCCTCCGCTGCTGCCCAAGCCCTTCGTGGACGAGAACGGCTGTCATGTTCACATCATCTATAAAACCGTCTCCATCTATGACGCCAAGGGGAAGCTGCTCCGCCAGGAGAGCGTCATGGACTACACGAAATCCAACATCCTGGGGACCTACGCCTCCCTGGACAATTTCATCCGACAGTGGACCGCCGAGGAGAAAAAAGAGAAGATCCGCAGCCTGTTCCGGGATCGGGGCATCGACCTGGAGGCCCTGAAAGCGGACCAGGGTATGCCCGACGTGGATGATTTTGATTTCATCTGCCATGTGGCCTTTGATCGCAAGCCTCTGACCCGAAAGGAACGGGCCAACAACGTAAAAAAGCGGGACTTCCTGTCTCGCTACGGCGGCGACGCCCGCGCCGTGCTGGAAGCCCTGCTGGAGAAGTATATGAACACGGGGATCTATGATCTGGAGAGCCTTGACGTATTGAAGCTGGACCCCTTGAAGCAATTCGGCGCACCGTCCAAGATCGTCAAATTCTTCGGCGGCAAGGCCGGCTATCTGAAAGCGATCCGGGAGCTGGAAGGCGAGCTTTACGAGGTGGGTTAATTGGTATATGCTGTCTATGAAAGGATAAAACTCCGTAGTGGCCGCTGACCACATCGGCCATAGCGCGAAGCGCTTCATACCGGTTTATGGCCGCTGTGGTCAGCGGCCACTACGAAAGAATTAGGAGCCATACGATATGAGCAACTTATCCACCTTTGTCAAACGTCTGCGGGACATTATGCGCAATGACGCGGGCATCAACGGCGACGCCCAGCGGATCGAGCAGATTGCCTGGATGCTGTTTTTGAAGGTCTATGACGCCAAGGAGCAGGACTGGGAACTGGAGGAGGACGACTACGTCTCCATCATCCCCGAGCCCTGCCGCTGGTGCAGCTGGGCGGTGGACGACCGCAGCGGCAGCGCTATGACCGGCGACAAGCTCCTGCAGTTCGTCAACAACGTCCTCTTTCCCGTGCTCAAGGGCAGCGACGTGAAGGCCGCCGACGGCGGAATCATCCCCGGCGTGACCGTCAGTCCGGACACCCCCATCAAGAAGGCCATCGTCCGCACCACCTTCGAGGACGCCAACAACTACATGAAGGACGGCGTTCTGCTGCGACAGGTGCTGAACGTCATCGACGATCTGGACCTGGGGGACTATGAGGAGAGCCACGCCTTCGGGGAGATCTACGAGAACATCCTGAAGGAGCTGCAAAGCGCCGGCTCCTCCGGCGAGTTCTATACGCCCCGGGCCGTGACGGACTTTATGGCCCAGATGATCCGGCCCCAGCACGGGGAGCGCATGGCGGACTTTGCCTGCGGCACCGGCGGCTTCCTCACGAGCTGGCTGAAAGCGCTGGAGAAGAACGTCTCCACCGTGGCCGATCAGAAGTCCTTCGGCAGCTCCGTCTATGGCATTGAGAAGAAGCAGTTCCCCTATATGCTCTGCGTGACGAACATGCTGCTCCACGGCGTGGACGTGCCCCAGGTCTATCACGACAACAGCCTCCTGAAGGACGTGCTGGACTACACCGAGGCGGATCAGTTTGACGTGATTCTCATGAATCCTCCCTACGCCGGCAGCGCGAAGGCCGAGGCCAACCATCCTTTCCCCGCCGATCCCGCCAGCTCCGAGACCGCGGACCTCTTTATGTCCGTGGTGATGTACCGGCTCAAAGAAAACGGCCGGGCCGCCGTGATCCTGCCCGACGGCTTCCTCTTCGGCACCGACAACGCCAAGCTGAACATCAAGCGCAAGCTGCTCAAGGAATTCAATCTCCATACCGTGGTCCGGATGCCCGGCAGCGTCTTCTCGCCCTATACCTCCATCACCACCAATATTCTGTTCTTTGACCGGACCGGCCCCACGGAGCGGACCTGGTTCTACCGTCTGGATATGCCCCAGGGCTACAAGCATTTCTCCAAGACCAAGCCCATGCAGCTTTCCCACTTTGACCCGGTGGCGGAATGGTGGAACAACCGCGCCGAGATCACCGAGGACGGCTTCGACAAGGCCAGGTGCTACACCGCCGCGGAGCTGCTGGACGAGAAGGGCCTGAACTGCAACCTGGACCTCTGCGGCTATCCCCACCAGGAGGAGGAGATCCTGGCCCCCCTGGATCTGATCCAGCGCTACCAGGAGGAGCGGGCCAGCCTCAACGCCGAGATCGACCGGGTCCTGGC
>JAEEHS010000030.1 GCA_016281015.1 Bacteroidales bacterium | reverse complement strand
GCTAACGTACACTCACAAGCAGGAGAAACGGCTGGCGAAATTATTTACACCGGGCTTTGCTGCAGATATGGCGGCTCAGGAGTTCTTTACCTCTCAAACCGTCTATGAACTGGGTATTCCGACACCCCGTCCCATCCGTCTTGTTACGGACGGGGAACGCTACGGCGCAGAATATGAGCTGATAGAGGACAAAAAGTCTTTTGCACGCATCATTTCGGAGAATCCTGAACGTATGGAACCGCTGAGCAAAGAATTCGCAACGCTCGCGCGGAGTCTCCATGCTACGCCTGCCGACACCACCCTCGTCCCGTCCATGAAACAGCGTCTGCTTTCATTCTATGAGAACAGGGAGATGGCCCCGGACTTTCTCCGTGAAAGGATAATGGATTTCATCAAGACGGTTCCCGAGCATCCCTATTGCCTTCACGGAGACCTCCAGATAGGGAACATCATCCGCTCCGGGAACAGAGACCTCTGGATAGATGTTGGACAGTTCAGTTATGGCGTCCCAGAATGGGACCTGGGCTTTACCTGGCGCATTACCGGCATTACAAACGAAGAGCGCAGCCAAGAGCTATTTCACCTGTCTCCAGACCAGCTTTCCCATCACTGGCAGGTGTTTTCGGCGGCTTATTTTGAGGCCAAAGGAAAAGATTTAGAGGACAAGGTCCGTACGCTATATCCTTACGCAGCCACCCGTCTTCCCTTCATGATCTTCCTCGCATACCACAAGCCGATCAATGAGCATATTGCCCGGCAGTTTGTAGCCCCGCTTTTTGATGGCGAGAACAATTGGTAAACTGGACTATTCTTTGGTACAATTTTGGTACAATTTTAAAGAAAAACACCATCTGACGTGTGTCAGACGGTGTTTTCTCGTGACTCCTACAGGACTCAAACCTGTAACCTTTTGATCCGTAGTCAAATGCTCTATTCAATTGAGCTAAGGAGCCGTTCAGGCTTATGCAGCCTTATTTTTCTGCAGTGTAGACCTTCTCCTTGATACGGGCCTTCTTACCGGTGAGGTCGCGGAGGTAGAAGATGCGCGCACGGCGGACTTTACCATACTTGTTGACCTCGATCTTGTCGATAAACGGAGACTGGAAAGGGAAAATCCTCTCAACTCCGATACCGCTCGAAACCTTGCGGACGGTGAATGTCCGGGTGAATTCGTCCATACCACTGATCTGGATGACGACTCCGCGGAAATTCTGAAGTCTCTCTTTATCTCCTTCCTTAATTCTATAGGTAACGGTGACGGTATCACCGGCCTTGAATTCCGGGAACTCGGCAGCTTTTCCGCTCGGGAAAGCCTGCTCTGCAATTTTAATCAAATCCATATTTCAAATATCTTCTAATGCAACATTGTTCTTCCTTCTTGACAAGAGGTTGCTCGTTTTGGGACTGCAAAGATAGAAAAGTTTTTTCAATCCACCAATTTTTTTAGAAAATATTTTTCGTTTTATCGAAAACAGCCCTGTCTTCCCGGCTGAGGTCCGGGGTAAAAGAGCTGCTGGAGCGGATTTCTTCCATTTTTTCACGTTCGCTGCGGGACAGTCTCCGGGGGATCCATACCATCAGCTTGACATACAGGTCACCCGTCCCGCGGCCATATCCCTGGACCGAAGGAAGTCCCTTCCCGCGCACTTTGACAATGGTTCCGGACTGGGTGCCCGGTTCGACCCGGAGTTTATAGGCGCCGTCCAGGCAGGGAACCGAGATTTCACCGCCGAGCATGGCATCCATCACGGAGATGAAATGGGTGTAGAACAAATTGTTTCCATCCCGCTGCAACTGGGCATGGGGTGCTTCGCGGATAACTACGAGCAGGTCCCCGTTCACGCCGCCGTTCGGGTCGGCATGGCCCTGGCCGGAGATGGTAATCTGCATCCCCTCCTGGACGCCAGCCGGCACCTGGAAGGTCACTTCTTCCCGGATCCGTTCCAAACCGGTTCCATGGCAGCGCCGGCAGGGGTTGGAGACAATCTTGCCTTTGCCGCCGCACTGCGGGCAGGCGGAGATGGAATAACTCTGCATCCCGAAGAGACCCCGCATGGCCTGACGTACCTGGCCGCTGCCATGGCAGGTAGGACACGTCTTGATGTCAGATGCGTTCTTGGTCCCCTTCCCGCCGCACTCCGGACAAGGCCGGTTGTGTTCAATGGACACCGTCTTGGTACAGCCCTTGGCGATTTCTTCCAGGGTTAGGGTCACCCGGGTCCGGATATCCTGCCCCCGGCTGGCACGCGTGCCCGTGGAGCCGCCAAAACCGCCGAAATCCCCGAAGTCGAACCCTCCGCCACCGAAATTGAAGCCGCCGCCACCGAAAACGCTGCGCAGGATTTCGTTCAGGTCAAAGCCGCCGAAGTCGAATCCACCGCCTCCGCCCATCTGGTCTCCTGCGAAGCCAAACTGGTCATACCGGGCTTTCTTCTGCGGGTCGCTGAGCACGGAATAGGCTTCCGCCGCCTCCTTGAAGTTTTCTTCGGCGGTCTTTTTCTCCGCATCCGTTCCGCTTACCCAGCGGTCCGGATGCCACTTGAGGGCCAGTTTCCGGTAGGCGGACTTGATTTCGTCCGCCGAAGCGGTCTTACTGACACCCAAGACCTCGTAGTAATCTCTTTTCTGTGCCATACGATTATGCTCCCACAATTACTTTAGCATAGCGGAGAACCTTCCCGCCCAGGGTATAGCCCGTCTGCACGACATCGATGACCTTGCCCTTCAGCTCCTCACTGGGGGCGGGGAATGTCGTGACCGCCTCATGGAATTCTGTATCAAAGGGCTGGTCCTTCGCTTCAATACGTTCCAAGCCTTTTGTTTTCAGATAGTTATTCAGTTTATTGAATATCAGGAGAGTCCCCTCTTTCGCAGCTTCGCTGTCCGAGGATTTCTCGAGCTGGGCGAGGGCAATCTCACAGTCGTCCAACACGGGCAGAAGTCCCTTGATTGTCTCCGCAGAAGCAGAAGTGACCAGAGAGAGTTTCTCTTCTGAGGTGCGGCGACGGAAGGTATCGAACTCTGCCATCAGGCGGAGATAATCGTTTTTCTTCGACTCCAGTTCCGCATTCAGTTTGTCAACTTTCTCTTCCAGCTGTTTTGCTTTTTCCGTATCGGGATGGGCCTCAGGGGCCGTCTTTTTCTTTTTTTCTGCCATGATTCATTCTATTTTCGGTCCATCTGACCAACAAATTTTCTGCCACAGGGCTTTATCTGCCATTCTGGCAGTCGATGATATCAGGAAAAACGTTATCTTTGCATCGTTATGGAAGAAAACATCGAAAAATACAGCGGACACTATTCCGAGGAAAGCCTCTGGGACAAAATGGTCCGCGTCGCCCGGAAAGCCGGCATGGAGGTCATCTATGGCGTGCTCCTTCTTTATTATGTGCTCGCCAGCAAGACCACATCCACTTCTGACAAGGCCAAGATTGTCGGCGCCCTCGGCTATTTCATCCTGCCTCTGGACCTGGTCCCGGACGCCCTTCCGCTGGTTGGGTACACGGACGACCTGGCCGCCATCTCCTGGTGTATCTATTCTGTTGCCAAGAACATTACCCCGGATATCCGGGAAAAGGCCGCCAGGCAGCTCCGGCAATGGTTCGGCGACTTCGATGAAAGCATCCTGGGCAGTTTTTTCAAGCAGCACTAGAAAAAAAATTTGGAAGTCCGGATTTTTTTTCAGACCTTTGCAGTCCCAAATAAATGCTGGGTTCGTATAACGGTTAGTACTCGAGATTCTCAATCTCGCAATAGGAGTTCGATTCTCCTACCCAGTACCTCTTCAGCCGGTTCCTGAGTCAGGAGCCGGTTTCTTTATTTCCATTCCACATAATAACGGTCCAGCGGGATGCGTTTGGGGTCTCCGGCATGTCCGCCAATGACATAGAATCCAGCTTTCGGCTTCTCGAAATAGCGGAACAGGGTCTTGGACAGGACCGAGACTTTCTCATGGATGGAATTGTCATCCGGATCCAGTAAGAGGTCGATACTGTGCTCGATGGCCGCCCGGTCCCCTCGGCGGCTGATCTTCCCGTAGAGCCGGAGCATTTCCTCCCGATAATGACGCAGTTCCCGGAAACGGATGCCTTCCGGATGCTTCAGAAACAACAGAAAGACCGTTTTCACCAGCGGCCTCATCCGGATCTCCATGTCATACCGCTCCGGGAGCAGGATCCGGAGATCTTTTGTAACGACAATGCGCTCGGGCTCCGCCGTGAAGACCTCCGTTTCCACCGATCCGGTCAAAAACTTCAGGCGAGCGGAAATCCGCCGCATCGCCTCCAGCAGGGCGCCGGCATCCATCCGGTCTATGTATGCAGCCAATGCTTCCGCTGCCGGTTCTTCCAAAGTGCCCTCTCCCTCCTCCAGGAGCCGCAGCGTCAAGAATGCTTCCCAACCAATCATAGCGCAACTTTTTTGCGAAGATAGCATTATTTTTCACAAGGCTTGCAGAAAAAGCGACATTACAAGCCTTGTAATCGTGCGGTTTCCTCCGATGAGACTCCGATCTTTGCAAAAAATATGAACACGATGCCTGCTATGAAACGACCCGTTCCCCGTTGGGAGCCCCTCTGCATCCACTGTGATGCCTACGACGCCGCCGCCTCAGAAGGGAGCGCCGGCACTGAGTTTTTAGAACGCTATGACAGCCGCTTCCACCACCTGTTCCTCGCCCTCCGTGCCAAGCATCCCCGCCTCAAGGAGATTACGATTGAAGGGCTTCATCTCCTGCCGGAGGATGCGTTCTACGGCACGGACATCCTGATGGAGGTCGAAGGCTCCCTCCTGTATCCGCCCCTGGAAGAAGTTTCCCTTTTGTTTTACGAAGCGGGAATCCGTCATTTTACCTGAGTTTTTTCCGCCCCGGGACTTGTAGCTTCGGCCTAAAATGACTATATTTGTAAGTTATATAAAACAACACAAATATGAAAAACATCAAAGGAACCCGAACGGAACAGAATCTCCTCGAAGCCTTCGCCGGAGAATCCCAGGCCCGCAACAAGTACACTTTCTACGCATCCAAGGCCAAGAAAGACGGTTATGTCCAGATCTCGAAGATTTTCGAAGAAACGGCCGGCAACGAGAAAGAGCATGCTGAGATCTGGTTCAAATACCTTCATGAAGGCAAAGTCCCCACAACTACGGTCAACCTCAAGGATGCCGCGGACGGAGAGAACTGCGAATGGACGGACATGTACGCCCGGATGGCCCGTGAGGCACGCGAAGAAGGTTTTGACGAGATCGCCGACAAGTTCGAGATGGTCGGTGCCATCGAGAAGGAGCATGAGGAGCGCTTCCGCAAGTTGCTGAAGAACATCGAAGACAAGGTCGTCTTCTCCCGCGACGGAGACACCATCTGGCAGTGTTCCAACTGCGGCCATATCGTCATCGGCAAGGACGCCCCGGAAATCTGCCCGGTCTGTGACCACCCCCAGTCCTATTTCCAACTCCCCGCAAAGAACTATTAGGATGGACAGTTTTACCCAGAAATACCTGGACCGGTTCATGGCCTGGGTAATCGCCCGCAATCCCGGTGAAGCGGAATTCCAGCAGGCGGTACGTGTGGTGGCAGAAAGCGTCGCACCCTATATTACGGCCTATCCATATTTGATGGAGCAGAAGATCCTGGAAAGGATCGTCGAGCCGGAGCGCGTCATCATGTTCCGCGTCCCCTGGATGGATGACCGCGGAGAAATCCAGATCAACCGTGGATACCGGGTCCAGTGTTCCAGCGCCATCGGCCCCTACAAGGGAGGAATCCGCTTCCATGAGAGCGTCAACCTGTCCATCATGAAATTCCTCGCGTTCGAGCAGACCTTCAAGAACAGCCTGACCACCCTTCCGATGGGCGGGGCAAAGGGCGGTTCGGACTTCAGCCCGCGTGGCAAATCGGATGCGGAGGTGATGCGTTTCTGCCAGAGTTTCATGACTGAACTGCAGCGTCACATCGGTCAGGACACGGATGTTCCGGCCGGAGACATCGGTGTCGGCGGACGGGAAATCGGTTACCTGTTCGGTCAGTATAAAAGGCTCCGGGACGAATTTACCGGCACCTTGACCGGCAAGGGCCTCGCCTGGGGCGGCAGCCGGCTTCGTCCGGAGGCGACCGGTTACGGCCTCTGCTATTTTACGGAAAAGATGCTCGCGACCCGCGGTGAAAGCTTTGAGGGCAAACGCGTCGTCATCTCGGGCGCCGGAAATGTGGCCCAATACGCCGCGCAGAAGGCCATGCGCCTTGGGGCAAAGGTCATCACCCTGTCGGATTCCAACGGCTTCATCCATGACCCGGAAGGGCTGACGGAAGAGAAAATGGCCTATGTCTTCGAACTGAAGAATATCCGCCGCGGCCGGATCAGGGAATACGCAGAAAAGTTCCCCGGCGTCAGCTATTATCCCGACGAACGTCCCTGGCGCATTCCCTGCGACATCGCTCTCCCCTGCGCCACGCAGAATGAGATTGAGAAGGCAGATGCGGAGAATCTGGTCAAGGGCGGCTGCCGCTGCGTTGCAGAAGGCGCCAACATGCCGACCACCCCGGAAGCCATCCACATCATCCAGGGCGCGCTCATGCTCTATGCTCCCGGCAAGGCGGCCAATGCCGGCGGCGTCGCGACTTCCGGTCTGGAAATGAGCCAGAACGCCATGCGCCAGAGCTGGACGGCGGACGAGGTGGACCAGCACCTGCGCCGGATTATGTCCGACATTCACGAAGCCTGTATCCGCTATGGTACCGCTCCGGACGGAACGGTCAATTATGTCAACGGAGCCAACATTGCCGGCTTCATCAAAGTGGCCGGCGCCATGATGGACCAGGGACTGGTATAAAGACTATGGACACGACATCGCTGATGGCAAGGCGTATTCGCCGGATTCTCCTTGTCTGCAACAACTACGACAATTTTTCCCTGGAAGAAGACGGACACCTGGATGCACGGATCTCCCGGGAATACTCGGAACTGAACCTGAGCAACCCGCCGGTATTCGAGCGGGTTGAGACGACGCTGGAAGCCATTGCGCTGGCGGAAAAAGGGGAACGTTTCGACCTTGTCATCACGATGTACAATGTCGGCGAGATGGACGTGTTCGACTTCTCCGCCCGGATGAAGTCCTACTGCCCCGACACGCCGATTGTCCTGCTGACCGCCTTCTCAAAGGAGATCTACCGGCGGATGGAGCAGCGCGACCGCAGTCACATCGACTATACCTTCTGCTGGAACGGTTCGACGGATCTGATCATCGCCATCATCAAGTTGCTGGAAGACAGTATGAACGCCGAGGCCGATATCCTGGGAGGCGGGGTGCAGTGTATCCTGCTGGTGGAGGATTCCGTGCGTTACTATTCCTCATACCTTCCCCTGCTGTACAAACTGGTCCTTCAGCAGAATGTCGCCGCCATCCGGGATGCCCTCAACGAAGATCAGCAGATTTTCCGCAAACGGGCGCGTCCGAAAATCCTGATGGCGACCAATTATGACGATGCTGTTGCGCTCTACCGGACCTACCGGGAACACCTGCTGGGCGTCATCTCGGACATCGGTTTTGTCCTCCACCGGCACGACAGGCCCCAGGACGAGAAACTTGATGCCGGCGTGGATCTGTGCAACCTGATCCGCAGCGAAATGCCCAAGATGCCCATCCTCATGCAGTCCTCCCAGGAGAGCATGAAAAGCGTGGCGGATTCGCTCGGTGCAGGTTTCCTGATGAAACGGTCCAAGACCCTGACCCATGAACTGTCCGAGTATATCGGGCGGGAGTTCGGCTTCGGCGACTTTGTCGCGACCGACGCACGCGGACGAGAAATTGCCAGGGCCCATGACCTGCAGGGAGCCGAGGCCATCCTGTCCCGGCTGAATGAAAAGACCCTGACCGCCATGCGGAGCAAGAACTATCTCTCCAGGTGGCTCCTCGCCAGGGGTATCTTCTCGATCGGGAACCAGATCAAAAACAGCACGTTCCCGGATTCGGAGGCTTTCCGCGAGAAAGCCATCGCCCTGATTCACGAGTACCGGATCAGCCAGGGGCTCGGCGTAACGGCCCGTTTTGACCCGGCGACATTTAATGACGCCATCTGGTTCTCCCGCTTCGGCGAGGGCTCCCTTGGCGGAAAGGGCCGCGGCCTGGCGTTCCTGAACCAGATTCTCTACCGGCACAATCTGTACACCCGCTGGGAAGATGTTCACATCACCGTGCCGAGAACCCTTGTCATCGCGACGGAATACTTTGACCGTTTCATCCTGGAAAATGGTCTCCAATATGTCATCAACTCGGATATATCCGATGCGGAAATCCTCTCGGAATTCGTCTCCTCCAACCTTCCGCAGGAGCTTGCCGAAGCCCTGAGAGCCTTTATCCGGGTCGTGAGGACGCCCCTGGCCGTACGTTCGTCCTCCAAACTGGAAGATTCTTATTATCAACCGTTTGCGGGGGTCTATTCCACCTACATGATTCCGGCGACAGAGAATGAAGACCAGCAGCTCCGGCTTCTTTCCAAGGCGATCAAAAGCGTGTACGCCTCGGTCTATTTCGCCGCCTCCCGCGGTTATATTACGGCCACGGCCAATGTCATCTCCGAAGAGAAGATGGCCATCATTATCCAGGAGCTTTGCGGCAGCGAAGACCATGGTTTCTTCTTCCCGACACTGAGCGGCGTCGCCCGCTCGGTCAATTTCTATCCGATCGGCCACGAACGCGCCGAAGAAGGAATCTCCAAAGTCGCTTTCGGACTCGGGAAGGCCGTCGTGGACGGAGAACAGGTCCTGCGCTTCTCACCGTCCTACCCCAAGAACACCCTGCAGACCTCCACCCCGGAACTGACGATGCGGGATACCCAGCAGGTCATGTATGCCTTGAATCTCCTGCCGGAAAAATTCAAGACTTCCGTCGACGATGCCGTCAACCTGGAGCGCATTCCCATCAGCGAGTGCCCCTTCGACGCCCTTTCGAAGGTTGTATCCACCTTCGACTATGAAAACCAGCGCATCGTGGATTTCCCGCTGCCGCGCGGCCCGAAGTTCGTCACCTTCGCCCATATCCTCCGCTACAACACCTTCCCGCTCGCAGACATCGTCCGGAACCTGCTGGACATTGCCGCCGAGGAGATGAAATGCAGCGTGGAGCTGGAGTATGCCGCAGACCTGTCGAGCGGGAACTTTGTCGTCCTCCAGGTCCGTCCGATTTCCGCCGACAGTCTCCACGCAGAAGTGGACTGGTCTTCCGTGGACGAGACGGACGCCCTGGTCCGCTCCGGAAGCGCCCTCGGGACAGGCTGGGTCAAAGACATCCAGGATATCATCTATCTCAAGAAAGAGCGTTTCGACAAGATGAAAACGGTCGAAATGGCTGCGGAGCTACGGAGCATCAACAACCGGATGCGCACGGAAGGGAAACCCTATGTGCTGATTGGCTACGGGCGATGGGGTTCCAGCATCCCGACCCTGGGCGTGCCGGTGGCCTGGAGCGACATTTCCGAGGCCAAAGTGATTGTAGAGTGTTCCCTGCCGGATTTCCGGGTGGACCCGAGCCAGGGCACGCACTTTTTCCAGAACCTTACTTCCCTCGGTGCGGGATATGTCAATGCCGACCCGTTCAGCCGCCCGGAAGACCGGGTGGATCTGGATGAGCTGGATGAACTTCCCGCCGTGGAGGAAAGCGAATGGCTGCGTCATGTCCGCCTGTCGCAGCCGCTCGTTGTCTGCGTGGACGGACGGACGGGACACGCGCTGATCAAAATAGACAAAAAGTAAAATCATGACCATTCAATTAGAAAGGAAACAAGTGCCGGTGCTGCTGCTCACCGGATATCTCGGAAGCGGAAAGACGACCCTGCTGAACCGGATCCTCGCCAACCGCAAAGGCATCCGTTTCGCGGTCGTCGTTAATGATATCGGAGAGATTAACATTGATGCGGACCTGATCGAAAAAGGCGGCATCGTCGGCAAGACGGACGACAGCCTGGTCGCCTTGTCAAACGGCTGTATCTGCTGCACCCTGAAGATGGACCTCGTCGCTCAGCTCCAGGAACTCACCGCCGACGCCCGTTTCGACTATATCGTGATCGAAGCCAGCGGCATCTGTGAACCGGCTCCGATCGCCCAGACCATTTCGACGATGAGCGTCCTCGCTCCCCAGAGCGCGGGGAGCGCCCTCCCCTATGTGGACTGTATCACAACCGTCGTGGACGCCCTCCGGATGAAGGATGAATTTGCCGGCGGAGATGCGCTCGGGCGGGAAGATATCGGAGATGACGACCTGGAGAGACTGGTCATCGAACAAATTGAATTCTGTAACATCGTCCTGCTGAACAAGGCGGCGGAAATCAGCGCCGACGAGCTGGGGAAACTCAGTGCCATCGTAAAAGGAATCAATCCCGGAGCCAAAGTCATCCCCTGCAACTATGGGGACGTGGACCTGGACGAACTCATCTATACCGGGATGTTCGACTTTGACGCCGTGGCAACTTCCGCAGCCTGGATCGCCGCCATCGAAGGGGAAGACGAAGAGGAGGAAGCGGAAGGAGAAGCGCTGGAATACGGGATCGACACCTTTGTCTATTCTCAGCGGAAGCCATTGGATCTGAACAAGTTCGACGCCATGGTGGCAAAACGCTGGCCCCGGGAGGTCATCCGGGCCAAGGGACTCTGCTATTTCTCCGACGATACGGATAAGTGTTACCTCTTTGAGCAGGCGGGAAGGCAGAAGATGCTGCGGGACGCCGGACTTTGGTACGCCACCATGGACCCGGAAGAACTCGCCGCCATGATGGATCGGGACCCGAAACTCTCCCGCGACTGGGATCCTTATTACGGAGACCGCATGCAAAAGATTGTTTTCATCGGACAGCATCTGGACAAGGAGGGCATCGCCCGCCTGATGGACAGCTGCCTCTCCGATTAAATTAAGTATGTATGTCTCAGGAACTACAAAACTACCATCTGGACCTGCACGCCGCGTGCATCCTGGAAGAATACAGCCGGCTGAAGCCCCTGTTTGCCGAGATTGCCGAACGGGTCCACAAACGGCTGAAAGAGGTCTTTGACGAGGCCGGTCTCCTGACGGCCGCCTTGGAATACCGGGTCAAGACCGAGCCGTCCCTCGCCGGGAAACTCGAACTCAAGGGTGCCAAATACAAGGATCTGTTCGACCTCACGGATATTGTCGGCGTCAGGGTCGTCACCTTCTACCTGGATGATGTGGACAAGGTCGCCTCCATCGTGGAGCGCCTTTTCGACATTGACTGGGAAAACTCCGTCGACAAGCGCAAAGCACACGAGATTGACAGTTTTGGCTACCTCTCGCTGCACTACATCTGCTCCCTGCCGGAGCAAGACCGCCCCGACGAGTGGCCGGAAGCGAGCCGGGTCCGTTTTGAAATCCAGATGCGTACCGTCCTCCAGCACGCCTGGGCGAACATGAACCACGATACGGGGTACAAATCAGGGGTGGAAGTTCCGAAACGCTATCTCAGAAGCCTCAGCCGGCTGGCCGGCATCCTGGAACTCGTCGACGAGCAGTTCAGCCAGATCCGGACCGAAATCACAGACTACCGCCGCAACATCCAGGCGTTGGTCGCCTCCGGCAACCTCAAGGAAGTCCCTCTGGAAGTGGAATCCTTCCGCAGCTTCCTGGCCATGGAGCCGTTCCGGGGCCTCAACCGGCGGATTGCCGCTGTCAACCAGGCCGAGATTCTCGATGTCTCCCTGATGCCTTTCCTGCAGGTTTTCCGGGGGCTGAAGATGGAGACCCTCGGCGATATTTCCGATCTGATCCGGGACTGGTCCGATGCGGCATACCAGATTGCCGTCTACCAGATGGGCGTGACGGACATCGACATTGTCTCTTCCTCCGTCGGCCCGCAGAACCTCTGCATCGCATACATCCTGCGCCATGGATGGGGCAAAGCCGGCATCCGGATGCTGCTGGATGAGCTGAACGGCGCCTCTGACAACAATGATTTCATGGCCGATTACCTGGTCAGCCAGGCGAAAGACCTTCCTTTCATGAACCAATAGCAGTATGGCAAACAATCCTTTGGATACAACACTGCTTGACCGCGCCATCATTTTTGCGGTCCATGCCCATGCCGGAACCGAACGACGCGGCAAGGGCTTCCCCTACATTGTCCATCCGATGGAAGCCGTCGAAATTGTTTCGACCATCACCCCGGACCAGGAACTGCTTGCCGCAGCCGCCCTGCATGATGTCATTGAAGACACGGATATCACCGTCGGTATGCTGCGCGCGGAATTCGGAGACCGAGTCGCCGCACTGGTAGCCGCAGAAAGCGACGTCGTCATAGAAGGGATGAGCGAAAGCGAAAGCTGGCATGAGCGGAAAGCCTTCGCCATCTCCCGGCTCTCCCGCGCTCCGCACGATGCCAAGATTGTCGCCCTCGGAGACAAACTGTCCAACATGCGGGCTATCGCGCGGGACTACGCCCTTCGGGGAGACGCGCTCTGGGATCTGTTCCATGTGAAGGAGCGCAGCGAGCACGAGTGGCACTACAGGGGACTGGCGGACGCCCTCAGGGAACTGTCCGACAGTTTCGCCTTCCAAGAATTTGAACGTTTGATCAACCAAGTATTTGCCCATGGAAGCCATTAAAATATCCTTAAACGACTACGTCCTCTCGGGCGGCGGATTCAACGGAGAAAGCTACGACCACAAGAGCGATCCCTCCGTTATGCTGAAACTGTATTTCCCCGGCAAAATCCAACAGCCGCTGGATGAAATGCTCCTGTCCCGGAAAGTCTATGAACTGGGCATTCCGACACCGGAACCCGGAGAATATGTGGTGACGGAAGACGGACGCTACGGCATCCGTTTCCATCGGATCCTGGGGAAGAAATCGTACTCCCGTGCGACGGGGGACCATCCCGAACGAGCCTCGCAGTATGCCGAAGAATTCGCGCTCATGTGCCGGGCGCTTCACGCAACACACGTAGACACCACGCAGTTCGAGTCCGTCAAGAAGCGCTACCTCCGCCTGCTGGAGGAGAATCCTTTTTTCACCAGCACCGAGAAAGACCATATCGGTAAATTCATCGACGATGCGCCCGACACGGACACCGCCATCCATGGCGACCTGCAGTTCTCCAATGCCATCTTCGTCGGAGACCAGCGGTATTTCATCGACCTCGGAGACTTCTGCTACGGCTACTCCCTCTTTGATGTCGGCATGGTCTACCTGTGCAGCAATCTGTCCTCAGAGGACTTCATCCGCGAAACTTTCCACATGGACAAAGCCACGGCCCGACGGTTCTGGACCTATTTTGCACCGGTCTATTTCGGAAAGGACCGTCCCCTGTCCGACATTGAAGAAGAAATCCGGCCCTATGCGGGTCTGAAAACCCTGATTATTGAACGGGACTCCAAAACTCCGATGCCCGAGTTCCGCGCCGCCTTGAAACCGATTCTATGACACTGAAAGAAATCCTATCCAATTCCGTGACCCGCAAATCGGCCGGGACCGGTCTGCTGCTGATTATTGTCGCAGCGCTTACGCTGGAAGCAACATCCGTCATCCAGTTCTTCTTCACGCAGCGAGGTCTCCGGCAAGAGGCCATCCAGCGGGCCGAAAGTGAACTGGATGCCACGAAAAACGAGATTCTGGACGTCATCAACCAGGCGGAAGCCGCCGTAAGGAACAACATGTGGATCACCCGCTGGTGCCTGGATATTCCGGACAGCCTTCACCGGGTGACGGAACTGCTGGTCAAGAACAATCCTGTCGTCATCGGTTCTACCGTGGCCTTGATGCCGGGATACAGCAAGAAACACCCGCTTTATGCGCCTTATACCTTCCGCGCCGGCCATGAACTGCTCCGCAAGTCCCTCGCGACCGAAGAGTATGACTACCCCAATCAGGAATGGTTCAAGATGGCCCTCGACCAAAGCGACGGCTTCTGGTCCGAACCGTATATCGACAAAGGAGGCGGCGATATCCTGATGACCACTTTTTCCATGCCCATCCTTGACAAGCATGGCGAACTGGCGGCAGTGCTGACCGCGGATATATCCCTGAACTGGCTGACCGAAGTGGTCGGAGACATCAAAGTCTATCCCAAGGCTTTCAGCATGGTACTGAGCCGCGCCGGCAGGATCGTGGTATGCCCGGAAGAATCCCTGGTCATGAAGAAAACCGCCGCCGAGATGGCCCGGACCCTGGAAGATACCACCACGGCCCTTGCCATCAGCCGTGCCATGCTGGCGGGAAAAGACGGCAACATGCAGATCAAGGAGAACGGCATCGTCAACCAGGTCTTCTTCTCTCCCGTTGAAAAGACAGGCTGGGCCCTTTCAATCATCATCCCGGAATCGGACATTTATGGAAAGAGCCGGAGAATCGGCTTTCTGGTCGGTTTCCTCCAGCTTCTCGGTATCCTCATGCTGATCCTGATCATCCGTTCCTCTGGGAAAAACCAGTTGGAATACCAGAAGCTGTCCCGGCAACGCGAAAAGATGGAAGGCGAACTGAGGATTGCAAGCAATATCCAGATGTCCATGATTCCCAAGTCCTTCCCGCCTTTCCCGGACCGGGAAGACATCGATCTGGCAGCCAAACTGGAACCGGCCAAGGAAGTGGGCGGAGACCTCTACGACTATTTTATCCGGGACGACGAACTGTTCTTCTGCATCGGTGATGTCAGCGGAAAGGGCGTACCGGCCTCCCTGGTCATGGCCACGACCCGAAGCCTGTTCCATTCGGTCGCATCACGGGAACATTCGCCGGCGAAGATTGTCGCGTCCATCAACAGCAACCTCTGCGAAATGAATGAGAACACCATGTTCGTCACCTTCTTCTGCGGAGTATTCGATTTAAAGACAGGCCGGATGGTCTATTGCAACGCCGGTCACAATGCCCCGATGGTTCTCCGGGAAGATATCCAGATGCTCGAGGTGGAAGCCAACCTCCCGATGGGTGTGCTGGAAGACTTCACCTTCAAGGAGCAGGAGATCTACCTCCAATATGACGACGCCATCTTCCTGTACACGGATGGCCTGACCGAGGCGGAAAACATCCAGCATGAACTCTTCGGCGAGGAGCGGGCGCAAGAGGTCCTCCACCGCAGAAGAGGCTCTTACGAGCATCTGAAAGCCCTGCTGAAAGCAGTGGGTGAATTCGTCGGAGAAGCCCCTCAGAGCGACGACCTGACGATGCTCTTCCTCCACTATCTCGGTCATCAGGATCCAGGAAAAGACAAGCACCTGATCCTCCACAACGACATCCAGCAGATTCCCCAGCTGGCCGAATTCGTCGAGACCATCGCCCGGGAGAAATCGCTGGAGCAGTCGCTGGCCATGAGCCTGAACCTGGCCCTGGAAGAAGCCGTGACCAATGTCATTCTCTACGCCTATCCCGAAGGATCGGACGGCTTGGTGGAAATCGAGGCCATCCTGAAAGAAAAGCGGCTGGATTTCATCATCAGCGACAGCGGCGTTGCCTTTGACCCGACCCAGAAACCCGACACGGACATCACCCTCGGCGTTCAGGAACGCCGTATCGGCGGACTGGGCATCCTGATGGTCAAGACCATCATGGACAAAGTCGAATACCGCCGGGAGAACGGAAAGAACATCTTATCCATGACAAAACACATCTAATATATGGAAATCATTATCAACGGCACGACGGCCAGCCTGATCGGTCGCCTCGACACCCCGGCGTCTCCCGACGCCCTGAAGGAACTCGCCCCGCTGTTCGAGCAGGCAGACAAAGAAATCGTTCTGGACTGCAAGCAGTTGAGTTATATCAGTTCCTCCGGTCTGCGCATCTTTTTAATGCTCCGGAAAGAAGCCGCCGCCAAAGGCGGGAAGGTCATCGTCCGAAGCATTAATGAAGATATCCGGAAGGTCTTTATGATGACAGGGTTCCTGAACCTGTTCGAACTGCAGGACTAGTCCGAGGAAGGATCCGAGAACTGGTCAAACGCTTTTACGATTTTCGTCACCAAGGGGTGTCGGACAATATCTTCATGGGTGAAGGTAACGACGGCCACTCCTTTGAGGTCTTTCAGCAGATGGATTCCGGTCATCAGGCCGGAATCTGTCTTTCTCGGCAAGTCGATCTGCGTTGCATCCCCCGTCACAATAAACTTTGCGCTGGACCCCATCCGGGTCAGGAACATTTTGAGCTGGCCCAGGTTGGTATTCTGTGCCTCATCCAGGATGACGCAGGCCCGGTCCAGGGTCCGTCCGCGCATATAGGCCAGCGGTGCGATCTGGATGGTCCCGTCTGAGATGAATTCATTCAGTCGCTTCGACGGAATCATATCCTCCAAGGCATCATACAGCGGCTGCAGATAGGGATCCAGCTTCTCTTTCAGGTCTCCCGGGAGGAAACCCAGACGCTCCCCTGCCTCTACGGCGGGACGCGTCAGGATAATGCGCTTGACTTCCCGGTTCTTAAGAGCGCGGACCGCCAGGGCGATGGCGATATAGGTCTTGCCCGTTCCGGCAGGGCCGACGGCAAAAACCAGGTCGTTGTCGAAATAGTCTTTGACCAGCTGCTGCTGGGTTTTGTTCCGGGCACGGATGGGTTTCCCGTCTGTACCATGGACGATGGGGGCATCGGCCGCCAGACGGAATTTTTCCGGCGAAGATACGCCGGAAAAGATATCCTCCACATCATAGACGGTCAGATTCATCTTGTGATGACGGCGCTCAACGAGTTCTCCCAGCCGCATCCTGAACTCGGAAATATCACTCTCCCGCCCCTCAAGGATAAGGTCGCTGCCTCTGGCAACGACCTTAAGATGAGGGAAGTAGGAGCAGAACTCCTGCAGGATTTTGTTACCGACTCCGTATATTTCAACGGGATCGATGGCTTCCAGATGGACGGTTTGCTTCATTATTTACCGGCGTTCAGGATCGCCTCATATTTCTCGTAAGCGGCCTTGTATTCAGGGCCCAGGTTACGGAGCTGGAAGTAGATCCGTTTGAGGTAGTCGGCAGCGGCCTCCTGGACCTGGCTGTTCGTGGACACCTCATAGCACTTCTCGAAGGAATTGACGGAGGTTTTGTAGATATCGGTCAGCTTGGCCTGCAGCTCGTCATACTTTTTCCATTCCCGCACATCCAGGGCATTGATCGCTTCCACGATATCCTCGGCTTCCTTCAGGTAGCAGACACCGTTTCCATAATAGGCCATGTCATATTTCGGATCCACCACGCTGGACTGGGCATAAGCGGCATGGGCCTTTTCGTAGTTCTTGATGCCCGTGTAGATGTTCCCTTCGACATAATACAGGGACGGGTTGTCCGGCATCTGCTTCTTGGCCTCGGCGAGCAGTTCGACAATCTTCTCCGGATCCTCGTTGATGCTGAGATAGAGGTTAATCAGATTCGTCAGGATGCTGGCATTGTCCGGATAGAGTTTCAGTCCGTCCACCAGGATGGTCTTAGCGGCCAGGGTGTCTCCCTGGGAAAGCTCGACCTGGGACATGGACGCATAGACGGAACCACCGGCGGTATGCCCCATCGCGAGGCACTTGTTGTAATACTCTTTCGCCAGGGCATAATCCTGGGAATTGAGGGCGATGAAAGCCGTGTTATAGACGGCATTGGTGTCAATCTTGGAGCAAGGCTCCTTCATGGAGACATCCGCCGCGCCCTTGAAGAATTTCTTCGCTTTCTCCAGGTTGCCGAAGGAATAGGCCGTATAGGCGTCGGTCTCATATCGGCTGGCGATATCCTGCAGTTTCGCATCCACATCCTTGGCCTTCTTGGCATCGCGCTCATAAGCGGCGATATAGGCCTTTGCCGCTTCCTCGAGGGCATCGCCCGCATAGGAAGGCTTCGTCACTTCCAGGACAACCAGCTGTCCGGCAGCATTGAAATAGGCATTGTAACGGGACATCACCTGCTTCTCGTAAGACTGGCCGTCCACCGTCACGATTTCGCTCGAACGGGGCTTTTCACCGGCAGCCAGCGAGAAGGTGGTCTTGTCCATGCCATACGCAACGGCAGCCGTCGGGTTGGCATAGGCATTCATATAGGCGTCACCAAGCTTCATCCAGGGAGCAGGCTTCAGGCCTTTCTTGGCATCATTCGCGCTCGCTGCGGCTTTTTCGATCGCCTTCTGGATATCGGCATCAGACTTGACTGAGCCCTGAGCAAAGGCGGCGGTCACCGACCCGGCCAATGCAAGTGCAAGAACTAACTTTTTCATCGTTTCCAAGTTATTGGTTATTTAAATTATTCATTTACAGGAGCCTCCGGCATTTCCTCATTGGCAGCAGCCTGGGACTCTTCCTCTTCGCTGTGTTCCACCACCGACACGGCGGCGATGGCATCTCCTTCACGGATGTTGATGAGTTTCACGCCCTGGGTCGCACGTCCGGCAACACGGATCGTGGAAACGCTCATGCGGATTGTCATTCCGCTGCGGCAGATAATCATCAGGTCATCCTCGTCCGTCACATTCTTGATCGCGACCAGTTTCCCGGTCTTTTCCGTAATGTTCAAGGTGCGGACACCTTTCGCGCCACGGGCGGTCTGACGGTATTCCTGCGGATCGGAGCGCTTGCCATATCCATTCTCGGAGACCACGAGCACCTGGTGCTTTGCCACATCTTCCGCCATCGGATCCTGACAGGAAACGCCGATCACATAATCCCCTTCATCAAGATTGATGCCACGGACGCCGGTAGAGGTTCTGCCGAGGGGACGGGCCTCCGTCTCATCGAAGCGGACGCAGCGGCCCCGGTTCGCGGCAATCATGATGTTGCAGCGGCCGTTGGTCAGCACGGCTTCGAGCAGCTCGTCGTCCTCGCGGATGTTGATGGCATTCACACCATTGGTCCTCGGGCGGGAATACGCCTCGAGCGTGGTCTTCTTGACAATCCCCTTCCGGGTGACCATCATGATATAGTTGTTATTGATGAACTCCTCATCCTTGAGGGACTTCACGTTCAGGTAGGCTTTTACCTTGTCATCCGGCTCGATCAGGAGGATGTTCTGGATGGCACGTCCCTTCGAGGCGCGGTTCCCTTCCGGAATCTCGTAGACCTTCAGCCAGTAGCAGCGCCCCTTCTGGGTAAAGAGCAGCAGGGTGGAGTGCGTATTGGCGATGTAGATGTGCTCAATGAAATCCTCGTCGCGGGTGGCGCTGGCCTTGATGCCCACACCACCGCGGTTCTGGGTCCGGAATTCCGTCAGCGGAGTCCGCTTGATATAGCCCAGGTGGGAGATGGTGATCACCTGGTCCTCATCGGCATAGAAGTCCTCAGGATTGAATTCATCCTCGGCAAAGGTAATCTCGGTGCGGCGGGCATCGCCGTACTTCTCCTTCAACTCCCGGGTCTCGGCCTTGACCACGCCCAGCTGCTCCTCGACCGAGGAGAGAATCTGGTTGCAGCGGTCGATGAATTTCATCAGTTCGTCATATTCCGCCTGGAGTTTTTCCCGCTCCAAACCGACGAGCTGGCGAAGCCGCATCTCGACGATGGCGCCGGCCTGGATTTCGGTAAACTGATAGCGTTCCACGAGCATCTGCTTGGCCTCGTCGATGCTCTTGGACTCATAACGGATAATATGGACAATCTCATCGATGAGGTCCATGGCCTTCAACAGGCCCTCCAGGATATGGGCCCGCTTCTGGGCCTTGTCCAGTTCGAACTTCGTGCGGCGGACCACCACTTCGTGACGGAAGTCCACGAAATTCGCCAGGATTTCCTTCAGCGAAAGCGTACGCGGACGCCCCTTGACAAGGGCGACGTTGTTGAAGGAGAAGCTGGACTGGAGCGGGGTGTATTTGAACAGGGTGTTCAGTACCACGCCGGAATTCACCCCCTGCTTGAGGCGGATCACCACACGGATGCCTTCACGGGAAGACTCGTCGTTGATGTAAGAAATCCCTTCGATCTTCTTGTCTTCGGCCATCTGCGCGATTTTCTCAATCATTTCCCGCTTGTTGACCATATAAGGAATCTCGGTCACAACGATGGTCTCCCGGCCTTTGTCGTCCACTTCGATATCCGTCTTGGAACGGACGACCACCCGGCCGCGGCCGGTCTCGTAGGCTTCCTTGATGCCCTTGACCCCCATCACGATACCGCCGGTCGGAAAATCCGGACCCTTGATGTAGTGCATCAGTTCGTCGGTGGTAATCTCCGGGTTGTCGATATAGGCACAGATGGCGTCGCAGCACTCTCCGAGATTATGCGGGGCCATGTTCGTCGCCATGCCAACCGCAATGCCGGAAGCGCCGTTCAGCAGCAGCAGCGGAGCCTTGGTCGGGACGACCGTCGGCTCTTCCAGGGTATCGTCAAAGTTCAGGGTCATGTCGACCGTATCCTTGTCCATGTCGGCAAGCACATCCTCCGACATCCTTTCCAGTTTGGCTTCGGTATAACGCATGGCCGCCGGCGAGTCACCGTCCATGGAGCCGAAGTTGCCCTGGCCCCAGACCAGCGGATAGCGCTGGTTCCACCACTGGCCCAGACGGACCATGGCGTCATACACGGAGGAATCACCATGCGGGTGATACTTACCCATGACATCGCCCACGATACGGGCGGATTTTTTCGTCTGTCCATTGTACTTCACGCCCATCTCGTTCATGCCGAACAACACGCGGCGCTGAACCGGCTTCAGACCGTCCCGGGCATCCGGAAGTGCACGGGAAACGATGACGGACATCGAGTAGTCGATATAGGCCGTCCGCATTTCGTGGTCGATTTCCACCTGCTCGATATAGCCCGTCGACGTCTCCTGCTCCATCAGATTCTTCTCTTCGTTATTGTCCATTTTATGATGTTAAATTTTAATATTTCTATAAACATGCAAATTTAGCATTTTTCCATGAGAAAAACAACCCTGCCATTTTGTCCGGAACGTTCTTCTCGCACGATTCTTGATAGACAGTTCGACATGCAATTACAAGTTTCCGACAATCTCAACGAGATCATCAAATACGCCCGCGAAGAGGCGATGCGGACCGGCAGTTTCGGCATCGGTCCCGACCATCTTTTACTCGGCATCATCCGGCATGAGGAGAACCATGCGTTCCGCGCGCTGCGCTCACTGGGCATCGAACCCGCTGAACTGAAGGCTTTCATCGATTCCCGGATTTTCACCAACGAGGCAATCCCCTATTCAGAAATTGACCACATCAATTTCTCCCGTCAGGCACAGAATGTACTGAGCATCACCGTGATGGAAGCGACCCGGCTGAAAAGCCCTGCGGCAGACTCCCAGCACCTGCTTCTTGCCCTGTGCCGCACCACGGAGAGTTATGGACAGGTGTTTCTGCGAAACCACGGGGTGGATTATGGTCGCCTGCTCTCCTTCATGGAAGATGAGGGGATGCTTCGTCCGGCGGAAGAGAAACAGGACGAACAGCAGCCGGCGCAGGGACCCGATGAAGAAAACGAAGCGGAAAAGAAACTGAACATCGAAGAGTACGCCTACGACCTGACACGGGCTGCCCGGGAGGGAAAACTGGACCCGGTGGTCGGCCGCGAGACGGAGATCGAGCGCGTCATCGAGATCCTGGGACGCCGCAAGAAGAACAACCCGATGCTGATCGGCGAGCCGGGCGTCGGCAAATCCGCCATCGTCGAGGGAATCGCCTTGAGGATCGCTTCCGGTGACATTTCCGCCGCACTGGCCAAAAAACGGATCCTGTCGCTGGATATCGCCTCGGTCGTGGCCGGGACCAAGTATCGCGGCGATTTCGAAAAACGGCTCAAATCAATCATCCAGGAGGCCCAGGAGAACCCGGATCTCATCCTGTTCATTGACGAATTCCATACCATCGTCGGGGCGGGCGGTGCATCCGGAAGCCTGGATGCCGCCAATATGCTCAAACCGGCCCTCGCCCGCGGTGAGTTCCAATGTATCGGAGCCACAACCCGCGACGAATTCACCAAGATTGTCGAGAAAGACGGTGCCCTGGACCGGCGTTTCCAGAAAATCGTCGTGGAACCGACGGATGTCCCCCAGTCCATCGAAATCCTCCGCCAGCTGACGCCCCATTACGAGCAGTTCCACCAGATTACCTATACGGACGACGCCATCGAAGCGGCCGTCCGGCTGACAGACCGGTATATTACCGACAAGTCCCTGCCGGACAAGGCAATCGACGCCTTGGATGAAGCCGGTTCCATGGTCCGCCTTACCCTGGCCAAAAAGAAGGGGCGGGAAAAAGAAGTCGACGCCGAAGACATTGCTTCGGTCGTTGCCAAGATGACCGGCATTCCGGTCAACAAAGTGGCAGAAAGTGAGGGAAACCGGATTGTCAAGATGCGCCAGCGGCTGCAGGGCCGCATCATCGGCCAGGACGAAGCCATCGATACCGTGGTCCGTGCCATCCAGCGCAACCGTGCCGGTCTCAAGGACCCTCACCGTCCCATCGGAACCTTCCTCTTTTTCGGTCCCACGGGCGTCGGCAAGACCCAGCTCGCCCGCTCGCTGGCGGAATATCTCTTCGACAGCGAAGAGAACATGGTCCGCATCGACATGAGCGAGTACATGGAAAAATTCAGTGTCTCCCGGCTCATCGGTGCGCCTCCCGGCTATGTGGGCTATGAAGAAGGAGGACAGTTGTCAGAGCGGGTGCGGCAGAAGCCCTACTGTGTCGTGCTCCTGGACGAAATCGAAAAAGCCCATCCGGATATTTTCAACCTGCTGCTGCAGGTGATGGACGAAGGACGGCTGACCGATTCCGTCGGCAGGACGGTGGATTTCAAAAACACCATTGTCATCATGACCTCCAATGTCGGCAGCCGGGAAATTGAACAGCATGGATCCGGCATCGGTTTCGCCACCTCCGGCAAGAACCTGGCCCAGGACCGGCGCAGCATTCTGGAAAAAGCCGTCAAGAAGGCTTTTCCGCCGGAGTTCATCAACCGGGTGGACGGACAGGTCTATTTCAATTCCCTCACGCATGAGGATATCGAGAAAATCATCGACATCGAGCTCAAGGGGCTTCGGGCAAGGGCGCTGGAGGCCGGCTACAAACTGACCATCACTCCGTCTGCCAAACGGCTGGTCGCAGACAGCGGCTATGATCCCGCGTATGGTGCCCGTCCGCTCAAACGTGCCGTCACAGCCCTGGTCGAAGACCCTGTGTCCGAGTTCATCATCTCCGACCGCATCCTCCAGTCCCGGAAGAAAAAGTCAGGAAACGAGCTCCGTACCCTGAGGGTCAGCCTGTCCCCGGACAAAGAGAGCACCATCGTCGAACTCAAAGAGCCGTAGCGTCTTCCAGTTCGAGGTCCAGATCCTCGATAATGCCTTTCAGGGAAGCAAAGCAGTCTGAAGAAACCACATTCGAGAGAGATTCGAGGTTGAAGGATGTCTTTTTCATGGTATGGCGTAGTTTTTGTTTTTCTGATGCAAAGGTACGGGCAGCTTGTGCCAAAGCACTGCACAAGCCCAACTTTTTAGAAAAAATTAGTATTTTTGCGGCATGAAAAAGACCATTACACTGCTGACCGCCCTGCTCGTCGGCCTCACGGCCCTCGCAGAGAATCATTTTGTCCAGACCAAGACCATCAAGGCTTCCGGGAAGAAGATTGTCTCGGAAGGTACCTATACTTTCAAAGCCCCCGACCAGCTGGTGATGCTGTACACCAAGCCGGACGGGGACTTCTTCATCATCGACGGCCCGATTATCCGGATGGACATGCGCGGCACCACCGCCGAAATCGATACGTCCAAGAATGCCCTGGCCAAAGCCCAGCGGAACACGCTTCTCAACAGCATGACCGGCAACGTCAAGGCCATTGCCACGGACATGGACGCATCCCTTTCGGAAACGCAGAAAGGCGGGCTGAGGATCGTGACCATCACGGCCAACAAGCCCGCCCCCAAAGGCTATTCCAAGCTGATTCTTACCTATAAAGCCTCCGTGCTGACCACCCTCGTCCTGGAGGAATTCAACGGTATCAGCACGGAATATGTACTGAAATAAGTCGTCCGCCCCTATCACATCATAGAAATTTTTTCATTTCATTCGGAAAAAAAAAAAGAAAAAGCCAAGGTGAAAACCTTGGCTTATATCTTTAACTTATTGATTATCAAATCAATACTCTTCCTCGTTCCAAAAACAGAGTAGTATGCCTCTCAGTGCGTACAGGGCGTGTTTTCTTAAAATGCGTCCGGTTTTGCGTCCGTTTATTCGGCCATACATGTCCATAAATGTCCTCAAAATTCATTTCTGAGGGGCTTCCAAGGCCTTTCTGACCGCATACCCGTTCGTCAAAAGTGAACTGGAACGCTCTCTCTTGCAGGATGAACGCAAATATACACTTTTTGCGTGGCAATCTATAAACAGCGTTGAATCTCAGCATTCCTGTTCAGTTCTATCTGCATTGACCGGCTGCCATATTGTAGCGGCTCCGGTTCACGCAAGAGCGAAGAGCCATAACTATCAAG
>JAEEHS010000029.1 GCA_016281015.1 Bacteroidales bacterium | reverse complement strand
TGTGTGTCCATCAAGTTGGTCTGGCTGATGGTATGACTACCGAAGTCGGAATCGACATTGAAATGTGCAGTACGTGTAAGGGCCTCTCCTTCAAGGCGCAACACAAGCGAACCGTCACGGAGCAGTGTTTTCTGCACGGCAGCCGTTAGGTTAATGTTCCAGTTGCTCATATAAAGGTTTCGGGAATAGCCGGGACTCATAAACACTCCTCCCAATTCAAACTGCCATCCACCCTTCACAGTGAAGGTATTGAAAAGCTGGGCAAAGAAGATGGCCTTATCCCAGCACGACATCCAGCACCATCATCAGGGCGAATCCGAGGGCGAAACCCACGGTTCCGACGTTGGAATGTTTGCCCTGGGAATAATCCGGAACCAACTCTTCGACAACCACATACAGCATCGCGCCCGCAGCGAAGGAGAGCATGTAAGGCATGATGCCCAGGATGGATGTGGCCAGCAGCAGGACCAGCGCACCGCCGAGGGGCTCTACGATGCCACTCAGCGCGCCGATGCCGAAGGCTTTCCAGCGGCTGTTTCCTTCCGCGCGGAGCGGCATGGAAATAATCGCTCCTTCCGGCACATTCTGGATGGCAATGCCCAGTGACAGAGCAAGGGCACCGGCCATGTTGAAATCGGCCGTCAAGGCGCCTGCTATGGCCACACCGACAGCCATCCCTTCCGGGAAGTTATGGATCGTGACGGCGAGCGCGAGTTTTGCCGTACGGGACAGACGGCTCTTCGGGCCCTCTGTTTCCCCGTTGGCATGCAGGTGCGGCGTGATGTAGTCAATGACCAGCAGGAAAGCAAACCCCGATAGCAGCCCGATGGTCGGAGCGGTGACGGCAGAGGCCCCCTCTCCCATTTCCATCGCCGGTATGATCAGCGACCACACCGATGCGGCCACCATGACGCCTGAAGCGAAACCCAGAAGCACCTTCTGCAGCATCGCAGGCATATCCCGCTTCATGAAAAACACGAAGGCCGATCCCAGGGCGGTACCCAGGAAGGGAATCACGAGGGCTGTCAATACCGAGCTCATTTCTTGCCTTTGAAAGTATAACCGGCCTTCTCGACCGCCGATCGGATGGCCTCTTCTGCTGCGGGGCCTTTGATGGTCAAGGTTTTGCGGGAAGCACTGGCACGGACCGATTCGACGCCGGGAACCGCTTCCACGGCTCGGCAGACGGCGGCTTCGCAGTGGCTGCAGTGCATGCCTTCAACAGTATAGACGGCCGTATCGGAATCGACCGCCTTATGGGTGAATCGCTCAAAGAATTTCATGGTAAGAGCAAAGAATATAAGAAGAGTTAATATCGTGGCGCAGATGAACTTAAAAGTTCCGGGCATTCCTTCAGCCGCCCCGCAACAGGGATCGGCCGACGCCATGGGGCTGACCGTCAATCCGATGGCATTGACAATGAGTCCGAAGAGGATGGAAAAACCGACGATGACAAGGAGATAAATCCACGTAAAACGCCTTCCCATGGCCTTTCGGACCACCAGGATGGATGCCAGGTTCACGGCCGGTCCGGCCATCAGCATCACCAGGGCGGCGCCTGGAGAAAGGCCCTTCATCATGAGCGCTGCCGCAACGGGAATGCTCCCGGTAGAGCAGATATACATCGGTACGGCTACGATCAAGACCAGCAGCATCTGCAGCAGGGGCTGCTTGCCGAAGTGAAGGAAAAACTCCTCGGGGACGACCACCTGGATGAGCGCTGCTACGAGCAGGCCGATCACCAGCCTTCCGCCCATGTCCTGGATCATCTGGAAGTAGGCATACTTGAGCACACGAGTGAGCTTGTTTCCGCGCTCCACATGGCAGGAAGAACGCGCCCTGACCTCGCCATCCTCTTCAGGAACGAGCCGGTTGACCAGGATTCCTCCGCAGACGCCGGTAACGAGCGCAGCCACTGGCCGGATGATGGCAAAGCCCAGCCCCATCAGAGAGAAGGTAGCGAGGATGGAATCGATTCCCGTCTGGGGCGTGGCGATCAGGAAAGACGCCACCGCCCCTTTGGAGGCTTTTTCATTGCGAAGACCGATGGCCGTAGGAATGACTCCGCAAGAACAAAGCGGCAAAGGAATGCCCAGAAGCGCAGCCCATAGGACAGCCCACTTGTTACTGCTGGACAGATACTTCCGATAGAATCCCTGCGGCACATAAACATGCAGGATACCGGCAATCAGAAAGCCCAGCAAAAGATACGGGGCCATTTCGCAGACAACCGTCAACAGGGACCAGAAAAAAGATTTCATCACGGCAAAGATAGGAGTTTTTCCAAAGTATTGCAATAGACATTCCCATAACAGGCGTCGTTGTAGAGGCCGGCATGGGATGCGGTGGTATGGGTGGCCAGTTGGTAGTAGAGATCGTGGAGGGCCGCATAACTGTTGTCGTGGGTGATACGGAGAATCCCGGTCTTGCCAAGTGTCGTGTATTTCATATCAAACCCGTTAATTCAGCGAGGTGACAAATGAAACAATAATCCGCCAAATAATTGCGGGAATAAGGAATTTTTGCTATTTTTGTAACCCGTATTTGTAATTATTTTTGTATGAAATACGGGTTCGACAACGCCAAGTACCTCACCATCCAATCGGAGCACATCAAGCAGCGTATTGCCCAGTTCGGCAACAAACTCTATATGGAGTTCGGCGGCAAGCTTTTCGATGACTACCACGCCAGCCGCGTCCTGCCGGGTTTCGAGCCGGACAGTAAGTTCAAAATGCTCTATCAGTTGAAAGACGAACTCGAAATCGTCATCGTGATCAGTGCCGTCGACATCGAGAAAAACAAGGTCCGGAGTGACCTCGGCATTACCTATGATGTAGATGTGCTGCGGCTCAGGGACGAATTCCTGGCGCGGGATTTCAGCGTCAACAGCGTCGTCATCACCCACTACAACGGCCAGGCCAGCGCCGACGCCTATCGCAAACGTCTGGAGCGAATGGGGATCCGGGTGTACTACCATTACACGATCGAAGGCTATCCCAACAATGTCGCCCTGATTGACTCCGAAGACGGCTTCGGGAAGAATGATTATGTCGAGACGACGCAGCCGCTGGTCGTCGTGACGGCACCCGGTCCGGGCAGCGGAAAGATGGCTGTCTGCCTGAGCCAGCTCTATCAGGAGAACCGCCGCGGCATCAAGGCCGGCTATGCCAAGTTTGAGACCTTCCCGGTCTGGAGCCTGCCGCTCAACCATCCGGTCAATATCGCCTATGAAGCGGCGACGGCGGATCTGGACGACGTCAACATGATCGACCCCTTCCACCTGGAAGCCTATGGCGAGACGGCGGTCAACTACAACCGCGACATCGAAATTTTCCCGGTGATGAACGCCCTGTTCGAGAACATCTACGGTGAGTCCCCCTACAAGTCCCCCACCGACATGGGCGTCAATATGATCGGCTCGTGCATCAGCGATGATGATATTTGCCGCGAAGCCTCCCTCCAGGAAATCATCCGCCGCTACTACACGGCGCTTTGCAACCTGGCGGACGGGAAGGCAAGCGAAAACGAAGTCAGCCGGATCTCCCTGCTGATGAAACGGGCGAAAATTACGACCGCCGACCGGAAAACGACCGTCGTGGCCAAGGAGCGGCTGGAAAAAAGCCATGTCGCGACGGCCGCCATCGAACTGCCGGACGGGACGCTCCTTTCCGCCGAGACCTCTCCCCTCCTCGGACCCAGCGCAGCCCTGCTGCTGAATGCCCTGAAGCATCTGGCGGGCATCGCCCACAATGTCAAACTGATTCCCAAGCAGATGATCTCCCCCATCCAGAAGACCAAGGTAACCTATCTCCATGGGCACAATCCCCGGCTCCATACGGACGAGGTGCTGGTGGCCATCTCGATGATGAGCCTGATCGACGAGAACTGCAAGATGGCCCTGGACCAGCTTCCGAACCTTTTCGGCGCCCAGGTCCATTCCACGGTCATGCTCAGCGAAGTGGACCGGAAGACCTTCAACAAACTGGGCATCGGCCTGACCTGTGATCCCGTCAAAAAAATCATTCAGAATCCATAAACCACATAATCTTTTCAAAGATGAATACCCAAGAGAAATTCGTCATCACCATCAGCCGCGAAGTAGGTTCCGGCGGAAGGACCATTGCCGAGAAACTCGCGGCCCGACTCGGTGTCCGCTACTCGGACAAGCGCCTGGTTGAACAGCTGGTCCGGCATTTCGGCCTGTCCATTTCTGAGATTGAGAAAATCAAGGGAACCAAGAAAAACTGGCTGGCAGATATCCTGGCCAAGGTTTCACCCGTCCCGAACAGCGGCGCTTTCATCGGTTTTGAGCAGCGCTACGGGGAAGACTGGGACCACAAAGTGGACAGCGCCAGCATTTTCCGCGCCGAATCGGAAATCATCCGGGAAATGGCCGAGGAAGAATCCTGCGTCATCGCCGGCAGGCTGAGTTTCTATGTGCTACGAGATGTCCCCAACAAACTGAATGTCTTCGTCCACGCCTCCCGCGCCCATCGGATTGAGAGGGTATGCCGCAAGCAGAACCTCACGGCCGAATCCGCAGCCATCGTCATCGATGACATCGACAAGAGCCGTGAGAATTATGTCCAGCAGTATGCCGGTGTCAGCCGCTACGACCTCCGGAACTACGACCTGGTCCTGAATATGGACAATCTGACGGATGACGAGGCTGTTGAATTGATTATCAAATACATCGAGGCCAGTGCATAAAGGATTGCTTATGGCCGCCGCCCTGCCTTTCCTGCTGTCTGTTTCCGCATGCCGGAATCAGGAACGCGTTGTCGCCAGGGCCCTGGAGAAAATGACCCTCCGGGAAAAGGTCGGCCAGCTGTTTGTCGTCCGGCTGGAGTGCCTGGATCCGTCTATCGTCTGGAACGAAACAACGGAACTTCCTCAGTATGAGGTAAGAAGCGTATCCAAGTCCATGGCCGCGACGGTGAAGGAGTATCCCGTCGGCGGGGTGCTCCTGTATGGACACAACATTGACAATCCCGCCCAGCTGAAAGCATTGACCGCCTCGCTCCACGCCTTGAGGGGAAAACCGCTGGTGGCGGTGGACGAGGAAGGCGGCCGCGTCGCCCGCGTGGCCGGGAACCCGAACTTCGGCCTTGACAATGTCGAAAGCATGGCGGCCCTGAAGGGCGATCCCGAAGCGGCCAGACGCACGGGTGCCTATATCGGACACTACCTGAAAGAATACGGTTTTGACATTGATTTCGCGCCCGTGGCGGATGTCAACACCAATCCGGAGAATATCATTATCGGCCCCCGTGCTTTCAGCGACGATCCCGCCGTGGCGGCCCCGATGGTGGTGGCGTACCTTCAGGGGCTCTCCCAGGAGGGCATCACCGGTTGCCTGAAGCATTTTCCAGGCCATGGAGACACATTCTCCGACACGCATTTCGGTTATGCCGCCTCCCACAAAAACTGGGCACAGATCCGCAGCTGCGAGATGGAACCTTTCAGGGCCGGGATTGCCGCCGGCGCCCGGATGATCATGACAGCCCACATCGCCCTGCCGGAAGTGACGCAAACGGATGTCCCGGCGACCCTCTCGCCGATGATCCTGCAGGGGAAACTGCGGGGAGAACTTGGTTATCAGGGAATTATCATCACCGATGCCATCGAGATGGGAGCCATCCGGAACCAGTATTCCACCGAAGAGGCCTGTGTCGGAACCCTTCTCGCCGGCGCCGACATGATTCTCTGTCCGCGGGATCTGCGCCGGGCCGTCGATGCGGTGGTTGCAGCGGTCGAAGACGGGACCATTCCCCTCTCCCGCATTGATGAAAGTGTCCGGAAAATCCTGATTCTGAAGTATTTGCAGGGGCGCTTATAACTGACGGGCGAAGATGCGGAGAAATCCTCCTGCCAATCGGCGGAAGACGGACCAGCCCTTCATCGTTTCGGAGGTTACTTCCTGGCTCTGCTCCAGCTCTTCCAGGAAGAAACGGCGTCCCTCGGAGGCCGTTTCCGCGTCATAAATGATCACATCATCTTCATAATTGGTGAAGAAGCTCCGCTGGTCCAGGTTGGCGGAACCGACGCTGCTCAGATAATCGTCCGCGAAGAAGCGCTTGGCATGGTGCATGCCCGGGCACATCCAGATCCGGACCCCCGATGAAAGAAGCTGCCGGAAATAAGATTCCGCTACGCGGTTCATGAACGGAAGATCGCAGTCCTCCGGCAGGATGATGCGGACATCCACCCCGCGCCGGGCGGCATCGCAGAGCGCTTTTATCGTAGAGAGAGGCGGCGACAAATAGGGCGTAGAACAGTAAAAATACGTTTGGGTGTTCGCCAGGGTCCATTCATGCAGGTCGCGGATGGTCCATCGCCGGTCTTTCGGCCCGTCGAAGAGCACCTGCGCCGTTTTTCCGTCCGGCATGACGGGCGGCTCCAGGGTTTGAACCGGCTCGTTCCGCCCTCCTGCTTTTACCCAGTTTTTCATGAAAACCGTCATGATATCTTGTACGAGCGGGCCGCTGACCCGGATGTCCAGGTCTTTCCAGCGCGAAAAATTCCGGTCCGAGATGTTCCGGCCTCCGACATAGGCGACTCCCCCATCGATGATTTCAAATTTCCGGTGGTCCCGCCGATTGAGATTCACCAGGTTGGAAGCAAAGTGGCCGAGCGGATGAAATTCCGCCACATCGACACCGGAGCGGCGCAGTTTCCGGTAATTGATGCGGTCCATCGGCAGCTGGCCGTGCCTTTCGACCAACAGGCGGACATCCACGCCGGATCGGGCCTTCGTCTCCATCAGGCAGAACAGCGTATCCATGAGCACCCCCCGCTGGAGGCGGTATTTCTCCAGGCAGAGGGACAAACGGGCTCCATTCCAGTCCTGCAAGGTGGAACGAAGACGCTCCTCGCCGTCAGGAAAGAGACGGATGTCATTTCCCTCCCGCGGGGGGAGACCGGTATCCTCCGTCAACAGGGCCGACAGAGGCCGGTAAGCCGGAAGGATGGAAGCATAGAGGCTCGTGTCCCGGGGAGGAAGGATGCTACGCTGCGAAAAACGCTGGATTCCACAGGAAGTCAGCAGGATAAGCATCAGGGCCAGGACGGTATGGCGGCAAAAGCGCATGGACAAAAATAATGATTCTTTTTGTCAAAATGGTGAAAATAAACTATTTTTGTATTATGAAAAAGATTATTTTGATCCTCGCGGCCCTGACGGTAATCCTTCCGGCCGCATCCGCACAAAGCGACTCATCCTCTCCGTTTGAGCTGTACTCGACCGAAAACGGCGTGTTCGGGGTGGACCTCATTTCCCATCTCGGCGTCGGCGCCCATCTGTATTCGGCAGACAACTTCGCGCCCAAGACTTTCGGTAGTTTCGAGGCCTTCTTCAACATCTTCAACCTGAAAATCTACCCGATTCCCGCAGTCGGAATCGAGGCAGGTGCAGACCTGGAATTCAACTGGTTCCGTTCCATTGACAATTACTTCTATACGGACAGTGACCGTAATTTCAAAGTCGGCAAATTTATCGACATCGCCGGAGAAGGCGCCTCCAAGTTGAAAAGCAATGCGGATTTCTTCGGCTTGAACTTCCCGGTCATGCTGAAACTCCGTTTCGGGGAGTTCCGCATCGGTGCAGGCGCCCAGGCCATGCTGAACTTCACCGCCGGGGCCGACTATCATCATCAGAGGGGAAATATGGTGACGGATATTTCCTTCAAGGACGCCAAGGCGAACCTCTTCAGCTATGCCGTCATCGGACACATTTCCTATTCCATCTTCGGCGTTTACTTCAAGTACTATCCGACCCAGCCCGTATTCTTCCCGGCCACGGAAGGCGCTCCTTCCATGAAAAACCTCATGACCGTCGGGATTGCGCTCGGATTCTAACGTCTTCTGAGCGGCTGGAAGAGCCGCTGGGGCAGTTCTGTCGCGAGAATGATGCCGAAAACGATGGCAAGGGCCACTTTCAGGGCGGTAAAGCCCGTGGACTGTGCCAGGGCGAATTGCTCGGACAGCAAATAATAGGTAAACCAGAACAAGCCGGCGCCCGGCACCAGGGTAAAGATTCCACAAATGATGAATACCTGGGCCGGGCTCTTGTATGGCACCGCCGCAAAGCGGGAGAGCAGACAGACCAGGAAAGCGGCGGCGAGGGCCGACAGGGCCGGTGTCGCCCCGCCCAGGCGCAGCATCACCAGATAGACCATCCAGCCGGTGGCCCCGATCACGCCGGCAGGAAGGTAGTGGTCCCGGTCGGCGGAGAACAAGATGGCAAAGGAAGCCGTTCCAATGAAAGCCGCCAGGAACTGGACGAGGTAGGAGGCGGTTTCCGGATGGGTGGTCATTCCGCTCAGGGCAATGACGCCCCCGAAAATCCAGCCATCCAGGATAAAGGCGATTCCCAGGCCCAGTGCGATGCAGAGAAACTGCAGCATCGCGTCCGTCATCCGCGTCAGCCCGGCAATATAATCTGAATTGGCCAGGTCCCGGACCCCGTTGACAAACGGCACGCCGGGGATCAGCGGCATCACGGCGCCGATAATGATATTACTCAGGCTGGAACCGAAACCAAGACGATAACTGGCAATGCATAAGGCATTAGCCAAAAGCGCATTGCAGATTCCACCTACAATCTTGGAAAGATAGCGGCTGCTAAAGCCGAGAACGAACGCATATAGGATCAGTCCGACCACGAAGGACGCGGCACAGTCCATCCATCCTCCGCCGAAAACCGCCGAGAAGCCGGCCGCTCCGAAGGCCGAAGCCAGACAGAGCTCCCAGGCAGGTTTCCCCTTGGAACGGCGGATCTGTCCAAGGCGTTCCCGGGCCTGTTCCAAGGTGCATTTTCCGGCAGAAATATCATAACTGAGCCGGTTGACCGCGACAATCCGGGACAGCTGGATGGCCCGAATGGGAATAAACTCCACATTGGCATAGGTCGAAGCCTGACCACCGGCTTTTTCCACTTTGCCGGCCTGGCCCGTGGTGAAAATTCCGTTGCTGAGCACGAAATAATTGCCGGAATCCACGCCGTAATACGTGGATATCCGGGTCATGATATCTTCCACGCGGGAGATCTCCGCGCCATTCTCCAGCAGGATGTGTCCGGCCTCTGAGGCCAGGGAAAGGACTTCGGTAAAATCAGGCTTCATACGTGGGGGCAAAAATACGCTTTTTTTCGTAATTTTGTACCCGTGAATGCCTTTGCCCATACGATTTGTCAATGGTACGCCGCCTATGGGCGGGGCCTGCCCTGGCGCCACACACGGGATCCCTACGCGGTCTGGCTGAGCGAGATTATCCTCCAGCAGACCCGGATTGCCCAGGGGACGGCATATTGGCATCGTTTCATGGATCGCTTCCCGACGGTGGACGCGCTCGCCGCCGCCACGGAGGATGAGGTGCTCCGCCTCTGGGAAGGGCTGGGCTATTATTCCCGCGCCCGGAACCTGCACGCCGCCGCCCGGCAGATCGTGGCCGGAGGCGCTTTCCCGGACACCCTGGAAGGCATCCGCTCCCTCAAAGGAGTCGGTGATTACACGGCGGCGGCCATCGGGAGCATCTGTTTCGGAGTGGATGCCGCCGTCGTGGACGGAAATGTCTACCGGGTCCTGTCCCGGCATTTCGGCATCGCGACGCCGGTGGGCACTTCGGCGGCGAAAAGAGAATTCACCGCCCTGGCGGAAAGCCTTCTTCCGAAAGGAGAAGCGGCCGCCTTCAACCAGGGCATGATGGACTTCGGCGCCCTGCAGTGTACGCCGCTCTCCCCTGCCTGCATGGACTGTCCCCTTCAGGGAAGCTGTAACGCATTCGCGACAGGCCGGACAACGCTCCTTCCTGTCAAAAAAACGGCCGCCAAGCCCCTGGAGCGCCGTCTTTCCTATGTCTATATCCGCTGTCAGGGAGAAACGCCCATCCGCCGCCGGGGCGAAGGCGACATCTGGCAGGGACTTTGGGAGCCCTATGTCCTGGAAGAAGAAACGCCCGCTTTTCCGGGGATGCGACCTCTCAAAAGCGTCCGTCACCAGCTGACGCACCGGACGCTCCTGGCCGATTTCTACCTGTTGGAAACGCCGGAAAGGCCGCAGCTCCCGGAGGGATACCGGTGGATCAAAGAAACGGAGCTTGACCACTACGCCAAACCCCGCCTGTTTGAACTGCTCCTGGAAGCGCTTTAATCGTCTTCGTCCTCTTCCGGAAGCACGATCTGCTTGTACTGGTTCTTGCGTTTGAGCCAGCGTTCCTTGGCATATTGCTGCATGTCGGTGATGGTGTCGTTTTCATCGATGATTTCCATCCCGAGGATGGTCTCGATGATGTCTTCCAGCGTGATGATGCCCTGGAAGCAGCCGTAATCATCGATAATCAGGGCAATCTGGTCCTTGGTCTTCAGGAGGCTCTCCCAGATGTCGCTGACAGAGGTCTCCTCATGGAACGCGGCAATCTGGCGCTTGATGGCCCCCAGCTTCACATCGAATTTATCCTCCGCCAACTGCTCCAGCACGTCATAGCGGAGAATGTATCCGGTGATGAACTCCGGCGACTCGGCATAGACCGGAATCCGGGAGTTGTGGGACAGTTCCTCCCGCTTGTAGAAGGATTTGAGGGTCATGGATTCGGGAGCGATGGCGGCGACCACGCGCGGAGTCATGACATCGTAGGCCTTGATGTCGTCCAGTTTGATGATGTTCTGGATGACTTTGTTCTCGGAATTGTCCAGCACCCCTTCCTCTTCGCCCATGTTGGCCATCGCACTCACCTCCTCCCGGGAGATTGAGAGGTCCGGATCCTCGTCCGAAATGGTATTGTGGAGCTTGTCGATCAGCCACACGATGGGATACAGAAGGTACACCAAAAAGCGCATGATGCGCGAAAGCCAGAGGAGGTCTTTCCAGTGGGAGGTCCCGATGGTCTTCGGGACGATTTCCGAGAAGACCAGGATCAGGAGGGTCATGACGGCGGAGATGATCCCGAACCAGTGATCCCCGGTCAGGGTCGAAGCCTGGTGGCCGACGGCTGCGGCGCCGAGGGTGTTGGCAATGGTATTCAGCGAAAGGATGGCACTCAGCGGCCGGTCCGGATCCTGCTTGAATTTCAAGAATAACGCTGCATTCTTGTCGCCTTCGTCCTCTTTCATGGTCAGATAGGATAGCGGCGTGGACATCAATACCGACTCCAGCAACGAGCACAGGAAGGAAATTCCCATGGTCAAGAGCAGGTAAATGATAAGAAGCGTCATTTCAATTCATCAAATATCTGGCAAATTTAGTGTTTTCCATCGGGATTTACTAATTTTGTAGTCTGAAATCTAAGAAAGATATGCAAGAACAAATCCTGATACGCATTTCCGGCAAGGACCGGATCGGCCTGACCGCAGAAATTATGACCATTCTCGCCAAGTACGATGCCCAGATTCTCGACATCGGACAGGCGGACATCCACAGCACCCTCTCCCTGGGAATCCTGATCCGGATTGACGAAAGCGCCTCCGGAGAAGTCATGAAGGAGCTGCTGTTCAAAACGACGGAGCTGGGGGTCACCATCGGCTTCGAGCCGGTCTCGGACGAAGATTATGAAGCCTGGGCCGGCCGCCAGGGGCGCAACCGTTACATCCTGACCGCGATCGGACGGAGCCTGAGCGCTTCCCAGATCCAGGCTGCCACCAACATGATTGCCGCCTATGGACTGAATATCGACGCCATCAAGCGACTCACCGGCCGGATGAGCATCATGCATCCGGAACTGAATGTACGCGCCTGCGTGGAATTCTCCATCCGGGGCACGCTGGAGGACAAAGCCGGCCTCCAGAAGCAGCTGATGCAGCTATCCGCCGAAACCGGCATCGATTTCTCCTTCCAGAAAGACGATATGTACCGGCGGATGCGCCGGCTGATCTGCTTCGACATGGACTCGACCCTGATCCAGACCGAGTGTATCGACGAACTGGCCGAAAGGGCCGGCGTCGGCGACAAGGTCCGGGAAATCACCGCCCGGGCCATGCGCGGCGAAATCGACTTCAAGGAGAGTTTTACCGAGCGGGTCGCCCTGCTGAAAGGACTGGACGTGAGCGTGATGCAGGACATCGCGGAGCATCTGCCGATTACCGAGGGAACGGACCGGCTGATGTCGGTCCTGAAGACCTGCGGTTACAAGATCGCCATCCTCAGCGGTGGATTCACCTACTTCGGAGAATACCTCCAGCGCCGTTACAACATCGACTATGTCTATGCCAACGAGCTGGAAATCGATGACAACGGAAAGCTGACCGGACGCTATGTCGGCGAGGTCGTCGACGGCCGCCGGAAAGCGGACCTGCTGAAACTCATCGCCCAGACCGAAAAGGTCAACCTGGCACAGACCATCGCCGTCGGAGACGGGGCCAACGACCTTCCGATGCTCTCGGAGGCCGGTCTCGGCATCGCTTTCCATGCCAAACCCCGCGTAGTCAAGAGCGCCAAGCAGTCCCTTTCAACCATCGGTCTGGACGGAATCCTGTATTTCCTGGGATTCAAGGACAGCCACCTGGGCGAACAGGGACGCCTCCTATAGCAAGACAGCCCCGGCCGTATCACACGGGCAGGGCTGTCTTTTGCCAGGTTTAGGCAATTCAGTAATTATCTCGATGCAAAGTTCGTGTATTTTTGCATATATTTCTGCTCATATTGAATTTCAAGAATAACGCTGCATTCTTGTCGCCCTCGTCCTCTTTCCTGGTCAGATAAGAAAGCGGCGTGGACATCAGTACCGACTCCAGCAGCGAACACAGGAAGGATATTCCCATGGTCAAGAGCAGGTAAACAATCAGAAGCGTCATTTCAATTCATCAAATATCTGATAAATTTAATGTTTTCCTTTCGTATTTACTATTTTTATTGCCTGAATTCAAGAATAATAACAGGTTAGAGCGGATTCTCCACCGCCTCGCGGAACATTTCAATCAGCGCGGCAATCGACTTGTGGATATCGTAATCCTCGGTTGACTGGACATATTCGTATCCCATCCGGCGGCGTTCCTCGGGATGCTCGAGCCAGTAGTCGATGCGGTCGGCCAAGACCTTTGGATCCTTGGCCGGGAAGAGGCTGCGAGCGTCCAGGGCGAATTGCGAAGTAGCCGTCAGGTCCCCTTCTGCAATGACCGGGACGACCCCCTGTTGAAGGGCCTCCAGCGCGGAAAGACCTTCGACTTCGACTGTGGCGCAGTGGATATAGAGGTCGGCTTTGGACGCCAGTTCCCTGAGTCCCTGGCGGTCATGGTACTGGAAGACGGGCGGATACTTGACAATGCCGTCTTCGTAGAGCTTCATGGCCTTGGCTTTGAAATTCTCGGTCTCGGGCCCCCTGCCGGCGAAATAGAGCTGGATACGGGAGGCGTTCCGGCTGTAACGGAGTGCCTCGATCAGCGTCGGCTGGTCCTTCTCCACCGCCAGGCGGCCGATCATGGCGACCAGGAAGGGACGGTTCGGATCATCCTCGTCCTGACGGATACAGGGGTCCGGGATGATGCCGTTGGAAATCAGGTGCAGGCGGGCCTTGAAATGGAAGGCCTTGAGACGCTCCAGGACATTCTCCGTCGGGCACTGGATATCGGAACACAGGTTGAAAACCAAATCCCTCCACAGGCGCAACATCGTATTGTTCAGAAATTTCCATCCGCCGAGATTGATCGAGCAGAACATGTTTTCCGGATGGAGGTGGTAGGTCCCCGTGATGGGCTTTCCCATCTCCTTGGCCATCTTGGCGATGTACCATTCGATAATAAACGGTTCCTCCAGATGGACAAGGTCGCACCAGCGGAGCGCTTCCTCCATCACCTTCCGGTCCACCTCGGCGAATTTGTAGCCATGGGACTGGATCAGCTTGTCGAAAATCGGGACCCTGAAATCTTCCAGAATGTATTCAGGCTGAGGCTGTTCCGCTTCATGGTTCTTTCCGGAAATCACCCGGACATCCTCACCCGCCTGTTTCAGAAACTGTACCGTCCGGCGCGCCGAGGCGGAAAGCCCGTTGCCGGAAGCATAGTAATTGTTGACAACAAATAGAATCTTCATCAATACACAAATTCAAACGCATCAAGATAGAGTACGGAGCCGTTCGCTCCGGTAAAGAAATCGCCGTAACGGCTTGAGGTGGCCGTGATGACCAGGTATTTCGGCGTCCGGTCGTCGTTGTAGCGGATCGGCATGTTGAAATGGACATAGCCGTCCGTCCCCTTCGTGAGCTCCAGCACACCCTTGCCGATAACACGCGGGTCGCTGTCCGTGTCCATGAATCCGCCCTTGGTCGTATCCACGCGGTAGGGCTGGTCCATGTCCAGCAGCACCACGTCAATCAAGCCCTCATCCTGCTTCCCCATCAGGGACAGATAGGGAGCCTTGGCGTAGTCGATGGTCTTCGGCTGGTAGTGATAGTAACCTTTCAGCGCCTTGGGACGTCCCGTGAAAGGTATGCCGAAATCCATTTCGGCTCCCTTGAAATTAACGATTCTCAGAAACTGCCCGGTATAGAGGTTGCCGGCGACGAAGGCCCAGAGGATTTTCTTGGATTCAATGCGGACAGCCGCCTTTCCCTTGCCGGGAACGGCCAGGTGGGCATATTCAGGCGCGGTGCCGTTGATACCGAGAATGGACATGGCATGGTTGGCCGTATCCCAGACTTTCTGTTCGGAGGTCGCATCCTGGGGATAAAGGTTCCATGCACCCTTGGTCTTTGACCATACGTCGAAACCGAAATTATAGACTTGCGCCGACTCCTGGGCTCCGGCTGAAAGTACGCTCAGCGCGAGAGCGAGGCTTGCTAGAATTCTTTTCATATTACAAATTTAGGGTAAAAACCCCATTTTAGCAAAGTCTATGCCCCTTTTGGGATAAAATCACGGCTGTAGGGGTAAAAAGCAAGCCAGCCCCGGCCGTATCACACGGGCAGGGCTGACTTTTGCCAGGTTTAGGCAATTCAGTAATTATCTCGGTGCAAAGTTCGTGTATTTTTGCATATATTTCTGCTCATATTCTTGCAAAATATGTTCTATTTCTACTATCTTTGCATCCATGAAACCGAAAATCGACGCTCTTACTATCCCGATTCTTCGCCGGATGTTCCGTATCACGGAGGCAAACCACATCGGAGAGGACTTTGTCCTGGCCATGGACAACCATGCGCTCGGACGGGACTGGTTCTCGCTCCATCAGCCCTACCTGCTGGCGGAGGGGGTCATCCTCCGGATCATGGAGGGCCTGGCCGTCTATACCGTCAATCTGACCCGTTATGAGCTTCATACGGGAGACGTGCTGGTCTTTCCCGAAAATGCCGTCCTGACCATCGACTGGGTGACGGACGACCTCCATGTCCAGTTCATGACTTTCCACGGCCTGTCCCTGGAGCATCCTGTGCGGGAAACGCGCCGATACGGCCTCTCCGGGGATGACTGGGAGCGTACCGGAGGCTATTTCAACCTCCTGGCCAATCTCGTCCGGAGGGATTTTTCCATGGAAACGGTCCGCCACATCCAGGAGGCCCTGGTGACGGACCTGGACCAGATCGGCGACCTCACTCCGGAAGGATGGATTCCGACGCGACAGGATGAGGTTTTCGACCGCTTTATCGCCCTGCTGAACGAATCCGACGGGACGGAACGCTCGGTCCCCTGGTTCGCGGAACGCCTGTTCATTACCCCGAACCGGCTCAGCAACATTGTCAAGGAGGTCAGCGGCCTGACGGTCATGCAGTGGATCAACCGGAAAGTCATCCAAAATGCGAAGATACTGCTTCGACACAGCGATCTTCGCATCTATGAAGTCTCCGACAAACTGGGATTCGCCAATCCTTCCTTCTTTTCGAAGTTCTTCCGGCGGGAAACCGGGATGACGCCGGCAAGTTTCCGTCAATCGTAATCCAGCGTCAGGCCGTCCAGCCAGAGGGTACTGCCCACACCGCCGGTAAAATAGTCGCCCAGGGCGCTGGAAGCCCCCACGATGACCAACCATTTCGGCGTCCGGTCACTCCGGTATTCCAGATCGATGTGGAAAGCCCGGAAACCATCCGTATTCTCCGACACGGCATAGCGGCCGTAGGCGATGATGGCAGGGTCGTTGTCGAAATCGACGAACTTCTCCTCGGAGCTGACAATCCGGAACGGTTCGGCCCAGTCGGTCAGGATGATGATGACGTGGCCTGTATCGTTCTGTCCCTTCATGGAGGCATAGCGGGGATCCGCATAGTTGATGACCGCAGGCGCGTATGCAATCTGTCCGCTCAGGCCGACGGGCTTGGAAGTGAAGGGAATCCCCCAGTCAAGCTTGGCGCCGAGCCCCTGCAGGCCCACGAAACGGCCCGTGAAGATGCTGCCGGAAGCAAATTTGACGACAGCGTAACTGCTTTCCATGCGGACGGAGCGCTCCCCTTCCGCCTTGCGGCTTTCGTCGGGAACCGTTGCGCTGCCGGTAAAGTTCGCGGTCGCCTTGTTGGCGGTATCCCAGACGACGGTTCCGCCGTTCGGGAAGGGATTCCAGACCTTTCCGTCCTGGTGCCAGTCCTCGAATCCCATATTCTCGGGCTGGACGGGGACCATCGTATGGAAAGCGTTCTCCGGAGAGACATCCGCCCCGTTCACGATGCGACATACGTAGTCCGTATCGGCCATGAGGCCGCTCAGGCGTGCCGTGACGCCGACACCGGCGACGGTCACGTCCGTGGCCCGGCTCCATTCGCTGTCCCCCGCCTTGCGGTATTCCACCGCCGGCGAGCCGCCCGCAGGGAAGGTCCCGCGCACGCGGGCGCTGTAGCAATGGGCGTCCACTTCGGTCACCTGGGTCGAGAGTTCCAGCTGGAAGGCCTTCAAGCGCCAGGTCACGACGTCGTTCCCGACTTCCACTTCAAAAGACCGTTCCATCACGCAGTCCAAGGTCTGCGGCAGCGAAATAGGGGTTTTCTCCAGCGTCGGCTGGTTCTCTCCGGAGGAATAACCGGTCGAAGACAGGATCCGGGAGCCTTCCGCTTCCAGTTTCATGGATTCGAAGGTAATCTTCGACAACGGCTGACTGTCAGGCACATAGACGAATACCGTCTTCTTTTCCAAATTGAACTTGGCCTCCTGGACCTGATTGGTGACGATGACGTATCGTTCGATGTCCTGGGTCGCGGAAATGGTCCAGCGATACTCCTGCCAGGTTTTCAGGACAATCTCGATGGGCTGCCGGAGGTCCAGCGTCTCCGGGAGGGGCGCATACTTGCCCTCGTTCGAGACACTCATCCCGCGGAACGGGACGGCGGCGATGTCCGTCTTCTCTTCCAGGGCAATCACGACCGTCCTGGAAGCCGCATCAATCCGCACTTGTTTCGCTCCGTCCACTTCGAAGCTCTCGATGGCGGAAACGATACGCGGATAATCCAGGTCGTTCTGAAGGGCACACGAACATGCCAGGATGCCTACAAGGGCGATGACTGGGACGTTTTTCATGGACGGCGGGTATCGAAGTACACATGGACACCGAAACGGATGGCCAGCAGGTCGATTTTTTCACTGGCGTTGAAACGCCAGGCACCGCTCTCCTTGACCTGGTTCTCCGTCTGGATCACTTTGTTGAAACTGAAATCGATCAGGCCCACCTGAACCTCGAAATCGAAGTTCTCCGCAACGAAGAAGCAGATGCCCGGATTCAGGCCCAGCGCGACACGGACGTTGTCCTGGTAGGTACCGTGCTTGGCACCGTCCTCTTCGAGCGTGTAGTTCTTGCTCTTGACGACACCGCCGCTCAGTCCGCCTTCCACGAACCAGCCGAAAATCCGGGATCCGAGGAACGGAACGTAGTAGCGCATGGCCACGGCGCCCATGTAGGACTGACGCTGATAGTTGTAGCCGCTGATGGTCAGGGACAGGTCGTTGTTGAGCGAGAGCGCGGCATTGTCCAGGTTGAAAAGGTTCTTCGTATAGTCGAAACGGACACCGATGCTCCAGTTGTCCCCCAGGAAATACTCCAGATAGGGATGGAGGCCGAAGGAATTCCAGCCGCCGCGTATGTCGGCCACATGCGAGGGAAGCACGGTATAACCTTCCGCAGCGTCCCCCACCGTGTTGTTCGAGTAGGCGGCGCTCAAGCCGATGCCCAGGCTTCCGCCGGGGATGAAGACTTTGTTCTTTCCTTCAAACCCGCGGTCAAACGCTTCCTGGGCCTGCCCCGGAATACAGAGCAGGCTCGGAAGTATCAGTAAAAGAAGTCTTTTCATTACAGTTTGCGGTATCCTGTCTCCTCGCGCTGCGCTTCCGTCAGCTCACCCGCATCGAAGATGAGGGAGAACTCGTCCAGCAGCAGGGTCGAGCCTTTGCCGCCGGTGAAGTAATCGCCCAGGCGGGAGGCGGCCCCCACGACCACGACGTAAGCCGGCGTCCGGTTGTCACGGTACTGGAGCGGGAGGGTGAATTCTACATAATCGCTGTTGGTGACATTCGAGGTGAAGTCGCACATGGCGATGATGGACGGGTCGTCATCCTGGAGGAATATCTGCTTGGAGGTATTGATCCGGAACTTGGCGCTCCAGTCGAGAAGATACATCTTGATGGAGCAGTTGTCCATCTCGCCTTTCTTGCCCTTGAAGGGATCCTCGGCATTGTCGATGGTCTTCGGCATGTACTTGTAATAGCCGTGCAGGGCCAGCGGACGGGCGGAATAAGGATAGCCCCAGTCCAGTTCGGCGCCGACACCGGACACCTTGACGAAATCGCCGACATAGATGTTTCCGGCCGCGAATTTCGTGATGACCACCACGGTGACGGTCGTACTTTCCAGGCGGGCCGCCTTTCCGGAGATGACATCGCTGGATTCGGGCGTCGTCGGGACGCAGCCGAAGCTCGCGGTACCGCCGTTCGCCGTATCCCAGATACGGGAGGAGGCGTTCTTGCCCGGATACCAGGCATTGCCGTCCTTGTACCAGTCGTCGAAATTCAGGTTCGGGATATCCTGGGTCCCCACCGTGGTGAAGCTCACCTCGCGGGTCTGCCGGTCCTTGTCGGATATCACCCGGAAGACGTACGCGGTGAAAGCCTCCAGTCCATAGAGTTCAGTGGTGAAGGTTCCGGCGGCCTCATCGGCCGTGATGGCTCCGTCATAGTCGGTCCATGCCGTGTCGGAAGCCTTGCGGTACTGGACCTTCATCCCGGCGGGACGGCCGTCCGTGTACCATTTGCCCCGCAGGATGGCAAACCGGGCCCAAGGCTTGGCGCTGACCGCTTCGGCATCCACCGGCGAGACGATATGGAAATTGAACGGAATCTGGACGTAATGGTCCTTGGTGTCGATGAGCGTGACCGTCAGCGGATAAGTGCCGAGCGGGAGCTTGGAAAGAAGCGTGGTGAAATCCAAGGTCGCGGCCTGGAGGCCGTAGCTGACCGGAGTCACGGCGATGCCCGCCTCGGTGAGGACCGAAAGGTCGGTCGCATCCACGATTTCTTTCGCCTGCGGGACGCCCGCGGCAAGGAGGTCGGCATTGTTGTGGCTGACCACCAGACTCTTGATGCCGTAGGCCGCACCTGCATAGACAAGCTTGGAATCCGTGCTGCCTTTCGGAACCGGGATTTCCGCCGTCAGATCGAAGTTGGCCGTGAGCGAAGGCTGGTTTTCGTTGTTGAAATCCAGATACATCTGGTATTCTTTCTCGACCAGGCTGTCGTCCACGCGGATCTTGACGACGGCTGCGCTGGCGTTCTCGACATAGTCTTCGAGGGAGAAGCGGAGATGGTAGTGCTCCCGCGGTTTGACGTCATGGATATAGACGGGGCCGAGACGGAAGGTTTCGCCCAGCGTATTGACCATCCTTAGTTCCCAGTCCAGGGTCGTGGCCCGGAAATAGGCCGTATCCTTGATGGTCCCTGTCGCGGTGTTGAACACGCAGGCGTCGCTAGTTTCATTGGCGACCGTCACCTTATATTCAGAGAAGAAGTCCGCCGTCTCGGGCGCGAATTCCACCGTGACCATCGTCGTAGCGAGGGACGCGGTAATCTGGGCCGTATTGACACGGTCGGGCTTGACACTCACTTCTGTCGTGCCCTCGTAGGTCGGAACCCAGGCCGCCGTGGCCGTGGTCCCCGAGAAGGCCCGCACATTGTATTTTCCGGCTACGAGCTTGAGCGGCTCGGCCGAGAGCGTCCGGTAGTCCTCGACCAGGACGCTCTGCCCGCCCTCCGCCGGCGTCACCTCCAGAGAGAACGTGGATGCGGGGGCCCCTGCCGCGCTCTTGACCATCGGAATGGCCTCGATGTCGGAGGACAGGCTGACCGCCAGCAGACCGGTTCCCTCCGGCAGCTGTTCCCGCTGGGAGCAGGCCGCCGAGGCAATCGCCATCAGGACGAGCAGCGTTTGAATGCCTTTTTTCATACGCTTACGGCATTACGAAGACAACCGGTTTTTCGAGCGTCTGGTCCTTGGTATCCGTCACCTTGAGGGTGAAGGTATGGCGGGAACCGCTTTCCGGGCCATACACGAGGATGAGCGGAACCAGGTCGGAGAGGGAGAAGTTCACCTCCGTCTGGCCTTCCAGCTGGTCCTTGACGGGAATCATGCCGCCGAGAGCCGACGTCAGGGCGTCGTCATGGATAAGGTCCATCACGAAAGGATTGCCGGGGGCGTAACTGTACTCGCTGTGGCCGCCCATCTGGGCGATGGTCTCGGAAAGGATGTTGGAATCCACCACCACCAGGAAGTCCTTGATAGCTTCCGGAGCCTTGATGAGGATGTTCACGTCCATGGAGGACTCGATCGGGGTCGGCTCAAAGTTCGGGTTGGCGTCCCAGGTCATCGTCGGGGCCGTGGAAGTCTGCGGGTCACCGCCTTCTCCTCCGCCGGGATTGTCGTCTCCACCGTCATCATCACCGCCCTGGCCGCCGCCTTCGACAGGAACTTCAGACCAGCCGTCCACGTTCACGTCGGAGTCCTTTTCGTTCACGCTGTCGTCCAGAACCAGGCTGATGCCGCTGACCGAACCGGTCACACGGGCGTCCAGCTTGATGATGTGATGGTCACGCGGGGCGACCTTCGTAATGGAGAGGGCGGCATGGGTCTCGGAACCGTCGATGGCCCGGTAGGCATCGACCTTCACCATGAGCGGGGCCACGCTGAAATATCCTGGCTTGCCTTCGTCCACGGCGGCCTTGTCCGCCCAGACCAGGGTGTTCACATCCGGATCAGCGGCCTCCCAGGAGGGGGCGTTGGTCACCGTTACGGTATAATTTGACAGTTCTTTCTTGAAATTCTCGCTCAACTGGAACGAAACCTTCATGTTCTGCAGGGTCGCGACCAGCGAGACCGGAGTCAGTTCCCCGACGACAATCGAGAAATCGGCGGAAGCGCCGTAAACAGGCAGATCCCAGGCCGCCTGCTTGGTCACGGGCGACTGGGCGGCAATCGTGTAATTGCCGCTGCCCAGTTCGAGGACCTGCGGCATGTCGCCGAAGCGGTCGAAATGTTTGACATAGCCGTCGGAAGGACGGGTGATGTCGATGATGAATTCGTTGACATCGGTGTTGGATGCCTTGGTCTGGATGTAATCACCACCCTGGGCCATGTCAACGGACAAGGTGCCGACGCCTTCCGCAGGAGCGGCCGGTCTGTGGCAGGAATGAAGGGCCAATGCGATAAGAATGACCGGAAATATCTTTTTCATAACTGTATATTATTCGTAAAGGAGTGTAACGTTATCGAGGCTAAGAAGGTTGCCCACATGGATCGTGTGGCTGCCGCTGAGGGTCGTGACCTTCGTTCCGCCGAGGCCTTGGTGGTCTTCCTTCCCATCGACGGAGGATTGGAAGAAAAGGCGGATGCTGCCGGCCTTCTTGTCGGTCACGGTATAGTTGACCGGAATGGTCAGCAGCGACCAGTTATTGACCGCCGCGTGGCTCTGGAAGGAGCCCGTTCCGATCACGCTGCCGTCGGCGGCAAGCATCTGCAGAGACACGACGAAATCCTTCGTGGAACCGCCGGGGCTGAATTTGTAACGGACGGTCAGGTGGGAGGGACGGCTGGAGAAAGCGTGTCCCTCGGAAGCCTTGGCCCAGGCTGTCCCCTGCTTGTCGTTTCCGGTGCCGATGAAAAGTTCACCGAGCGCCCCTTCTCCGGCCTCAAGCAGGGAAGCGGCCGGACCAAGGAAGATGGTTCCGACCATGACGCTGTTCCCGGCATAGGCGCCGCTTGTAAAGAGGGCCACGGAAGGATAGGACTTGAAGTCCTGGTAGGCAGTGGCCTGGGTGCTGGAAGGTATCCGGCTGAGGCTGTTGACAGCCCACCACTTGTCGTTCGCGTTATCGTAAAGCTGCCACCAGGTGACGTTGAAGTCACTCAGGAGAGCCACCGGCGTAACGCTTTTCTGGGCCGTATATTTCTCGAAATCACCGTTTCCGACCTGCTGCGGCTCCTCCGTGCGGATGACCGTCGGCTCGGAGACATTGGACGGATCGTGGTTGACGATGGTCCTGAGGCGGATGTCCGTACCGGCAGGAAGTCCCGTCAGGTCCGGGAAACTCAGCTGTACGCCATCAACGGCGCTGTAAGGCTGTTCCGCGGACCACACAGTGCCGTCGGCGCTCCACTGGCAGCCGATGACGGCCCCGGCCGGAATCTCGTCAACGCCCTGGATGCGGGCCTTCGGGGCAACCAGTTTCCATCCCCAAATATTGACATCCTCCACGCTGAAGCTGGCGCCTATCGGAGTAGCCTTGACAGAATAACGTCCCGTCGTGCTCAGGCCGAGTCCGTCCGTCACCGTCAGGGTGAAAACCGCGACCGTCGGATTCGCTGCGTCGAAGGGAGCATGGGAAGAGAGATATTCCACCGCCTTGCTGAAATCGACGTATGCGACCGGGTAGTTCTCCGGCACAAGATAATCGATGCCTACGGCCTCCAGCGCGGCTTTTTCCGCATCTGAGGCCTTCACAAGGTCCACATCGGCGAGCGTCAGGCTGGCCGACTCGGTGTGGAGCACGATGCTGGAGAAGCTCGTCTTCGGAGAAATGTCGATGTTGACATACTGTCCGGCCGTCTTGCCGGCAAGTCCGGCGGGATAGGAATAACTGTACTCACCGGAGGTATCACCGCCGTATGAGAAATACGGAGCACGGGAAGGAAGGGCCTCGGAAGGAACCGACAGGTCCATCTCCTTCTCCTCCACGCCGCGGTCCACGTCGATGCCGACCTGGAGAGAACCGTAGAGCGATCCCGTATTGACCCGGAAGGTCACGGCATCGTTCGGTTCGTATGCGACGGCCGGACTCTTGTAGTACACCGTCGTATCCTTGAGGGTCCCGTCCGGCGCCTCGACGCCGCTCTGCTGGGCATAGACCTCCAGGTAGATTTCGCCGCCGGGCATATAAGCACTGCGGGTCTCCCCCTTGCGGAAACGGGCCTGTTTCTTCGTGTACTTCACGTGGCGGACCACCGCCCAATAGTCGGAATAGAATTTCGGGAAGTTCTCCCCGAAGGCTACCGAAAGGCGCACATTGCCGAGCCGGGCGACCGCCGATACTTCGTCATACTTTTCGCCGTTGTCCACATAACCATGGACCGTGAACGGCTGGTCGGCCAGATAATAGGCCTTGCCGAAACCGGCGCCGAGCGAATCACCGTGATGGGCAAGCAGGCGGAATTCTCCTGCATTGAGACGAATCAGGTCGTCTTTCGCCACGCTGTAGGGCTGGCGGTAAAGACGGACGGCGCCTGCATTGTAGATTTCGATTTCGAAATCGTCGATGGAGGGCAGTTCCGCATCTCCATCCGCTTTCGTGACAGAAATGTCATCCTGACCGAGATTGATCCGCACATATCCGACATCGCCGGAAGGCGCCACCGGATCGGGATTCTCTCTCGAACAGGCCGAAAGCGCAAGAACTGTCAAGACAGTTGCAAGCAGGTTCAGATTTTTCATAATTATAACTGATGAACGGGCGCAAAGGTAATGAAAAACCGGCAAACAGGTACATTGTTCGCCACAGCGCCAAAAAATTCACCACGCAAGGCGCGATTTCACCCCATTCGCCGCCAAATAGCCGGTCGTCCACGCGGCCTGGAGATTGAATCCGCCCGTAATGGCGTCGATATCCAGCACTTCCCCGGCAAAGAAAAGGGCGGGGTGCCGGCGGGACTCCATCGTGGACAAGTCGATTTCAGAAAGGGCCACGCCGCCTGCGGTGACGAACTCTTCGCGGAATTTGGCCCGCCCTTCGATCCGGTAGGCATCCTGCGTCAGAGTGGCCGAGAGGCGGTTCAGGCTCTTGTGTCCCATTTCCGCCCAGCGGATGTCTTCCCGAAGGCCGGCGCGGGAGCAGAGCATCTCCCAGAGCCGACGGGGCAGCGGTCCGCTCGTCGATACGACCTGTTTCTGCGGATGGGTCGCATGAAGACTGTCCAAAAGAGAAGGGACATCGGTTTCCGGGAGCCAGTTGATACTGAGCGGCGCCTGATACGCACCTTCGGCGAGTTCCCGGGCCGCATAGGAAGAGAGCCTGAGGGCGGCAGGACCACTCAGGCCCCAGTCTGTCACCAGGAGCGGTCCCTCGCTGCGGAATTTTGTTCCGGGGATGGACAATTGGGCCGGGACGACCAGTCCCATCAAGGCGCGAAGCTCGGGCGAGGGGACCTTGAAAGTAAAAAGAGACGGCACCGGAGGGATTATTTCCAGTCCCAGTCCCTCCAGGAAGGGAATGCCTTTCGGGGCGCCGCCGGTTGTCACGATGACGGCATCCGCCGTCGCCAGAGTTCCGTCTGCAAAACGGAGGGTCCATCCCGGCTCCAGGGCCTTCAGGCGGGCATTTGTACGGACTTCGACTCCTTCCCGACGCAGGGCCGAGGCCAGGGTCCGGACGATTTCCATGGCATCCTGGGACGCTGGGAAATAGCAGTGGTCATCCTGGAGGACAAAGCGGACGCCCTCCGCTTCGAACCAGGAAAGCGTATCCGCCACGCCGAAGGTCTTGAGCGCCCGCTTCATCAGCCGCTCCCCTCTCGGATAGACTTTCGAGAGTGACGTCACTCCTTCAAAAGAATTGGTCAGGTTGCAGCGGCCGCCGCCCGTCACCGCGAGTTTGGACATGGGCCTCTCCGACGCCTCAAAGAGCGTGACGCGAAGCTGCGGGACCATCCGCTTGAGGCAGACGGCGGCAAAGCAGCCGGCGGCACCTCCCCCTATGACCGCGACGTCCTCCATCAGAATATCTTCTTTTCCTTTTTCCGGGCCCAGCGGTCAAAAGCCTCCGCGTCGAAACGGAATGCTTCGCCTTCGGGACGGACGAAACCGGCGAGGCGTACCTGGCGGGAAAAATTCCGCCGGTCCAGTTCTGTGTCCAGGATCAGTTCGTAGAGCCTTCGCAGTTCCGCCATCCGGAAAGGACTCTGCACCAGGATGCCGGCAACCGGGCGAAAGTCCAGGCTGTGGCGCAGTGACAAAAGCGCCTTTTCAATGGGCTGTCTTTCAGATGGTTCCAGCAAAAAACGCATCCCGATATCCATCCAGCCGCTCCCCTTCTGCCGGGAAGTCACCCCGCAGAGCCAGGTCGTCACGCAGTCCCCTTCCTCCACGAGGTCAAAGGGCCAGGACAGGACCTCCCCCCTCGGAGCGTCAGAGACCCTCGCGAGCAGATGGAAGCCGTCAAAAGAAAATACGACGCTGCGGATATGGGCGACTTTTTCCATGGTCTTTCAGAAAAATGCCCCCAGCGCTGAGCGTCAGAGGCATCGGGGAGGTGCGAAGCGGAATCGAACCGCTGTAGCAGGTTTTGCAGACCTGTGCCTAACCACTCGGCCATCGCACCAAACGGGAATGCAAAGATAGAACAAAAATCTTAATCCGCAAAAAATTATTGAACTTCCTCCGCCGGGGGCGCCGTCAGCGAAGACACCACGGCCGAAAGTGAATCGATTTTGAGCATCAGCTGCTGCAACTGAGCGTCTTTCCGGGCCATCTCTTCATCTGTTTTCTCGTACACCTCTTCAATCAACTCGTTCATCTGCCGCTGCGTCAGGCCGAACGAACGCTGGCGGACGCTGATGCGCTCCGCCTTGATCTTGTACTCCTTGGCCTTGTCGAAGAGTTCCGCCTGCTGCTCGCTGTCCATTGTATCGCCGGCCACCAGCAGTTCAACTTTCCGTCCGTCAATGTCGTAATCATAGATATAGTTGTGTCCGATGATGCGGTTTTCCCGGACAAAGGCGGCGACACTGCGTTCAAAATTGTTTTCCTGGACCAGGTTGACCGCCGTCCAGATGCTCGGCACCAGGACGAGAAGAATAATCCCACTCATCAGATGGCGCCGCCTGAGGGCCGTCGCTGTATCGATGCCGCTCACCGTCCTGAAATGGAGATACTTCACCATCACATAGGTCGCCAGGATGATGAACACGGCATTGATGATAAAGAGGAACATAGCACCGAAAAAGAAATGTCCGTCCCAGTTGGAAAGGCCATAGCCGGCGGTACAGAGCGGCGGCATCAGCGCAGTGGCAATGGCAACACCGGAAAGGACGGTTCCGCGTTCCTTCCGGGCATTTTCCAGGATACCGGCGAGACCGCCGAAAAGGGCAATCAGGACATCATAGAGGGAGGGACTGGTACGGGCTTCGAGTTCCGTCGGATTCACCAGATCCAGCGGGGACAGCAGGAAAAAGAGGGTGGAGGCAAGCAGCGAAATCGCCACCATCACCAGCAGATTCCGGGTCGCATCCCAGAGCAGCCGCGTATCGTTCGTCCCGAGAGCCAGTCCCGCGCCGATGATCGGTCCCATCAGCGGGGAAATCAGCATGGCGCCGATAATCACCGCCGTAGAATTGACATTCAGGCCGACCGAAGCGATGATGATGGAAAAGGCCAGGATCCAGACATTCGGCCCCCGGAACCAGATGGAAGAGCGGATCCGCTGGGCCGCATCATCCGTATCAATCTGGCCGCTGAGGCTGGCATATTCCCGGAAACTCTCCCGGAATGCCTTCCATTTACTCTTGTTTGTTTCCATCGGGCATCGATTTAAGGTAGAGGTCGCGCTGGGGGAATGGAATCTCGATTCCATGCGCATTCAGGGCATTGTAGATGGCCTCTTTCGCCCGGGCGGCGAAGGTATAATGCTCGTCCACGGTCGTAAAGAGAACCACCTGCAGGTCCACGCTGCTGTCTCCGAAATTCTTGAAACGGACCTGGATCCCGAACTTGGGTTCCACAATTTCCCGTCCGTATTTGTCGGTGACGCAGAGGGGCTTCAGGGCTTCCAGGATGATGCCCCGCACCGATTCCACATCCGAACCGTACTTTACCCCCACTATGAAATCCAGCAGTTCATAGGAATGGTTCCGGGTCAGGTTCTTGAAATTCTTGTTGAACAGGGTGGCATTCGGGAAGGCCATCACCGAACCGTCGGCCGCGATGATGGAGGTACTCTGGTAGGAGATGCTGTCCACCTTTCCCCGGATTCCGTCACATTCCACGCTGTCCCCCACCCTCAGCCGGCCGGACATGAGCTGGACCCCATAGAAGAAGTTGTTCAGGATGTCCTTCATAGCGAAGCCGAGGCCGGTCGCCAGGCCGGCGCCGACGACCTTGATGGCCGTCGTCGGAATCCGGAGCATCACGAAGAGCATGATGACATAGAAGCCCCAAAGGCAGATTCCGATGACGTTCCCGGCCAGGGTAAAGTTGAAATCCGTCTCCACCAGTACTTTGGAAGGCGACTTCTTGAGGGCGTCGGCAATCTTGTAGCGGCGGTACAGCGCCTTGGCGAGGTAATTCAGGTAGCCGAAGACGAAATAGAGCGTAATCACATAGATCAACTTCGACAGGGACAGACTGATATAGCCTTCCACCTGCAGGAAAGGATAGACATAGTATTCCATGAAAATCTCCTTCAGGTCGAAAACCCCGGAGGCCATGTAGATACTCAGCGGCAGCGACAGGACGATGCCGATCGGCAGCAGGGCCCGCTTGGCCAGTGAATGGAACCAGGTGACGGCGATCAGGTCCTCGTCCGTCCGGTGGGGCATGGCGGGATGGGCCGCGATATACTTCTGACGGGCTTCCCGGATATGGTTCCGGTAGAAAAGGTCCAACAGGTCATACACCGCCGTAATGGTCTGCAGCAGGGTCAGGAAGAAGAACCACCAGATCAGGAGCTGGACCCCCAGCAGGACATAGCCCCGCAGCGCGACGACGGTCGTCGCAAGCATCACCGTCAGCGAAATCCATCCGAAAATCTTGTCCCCGACGACAACCTTGCTGCCTTTGTGGAGGATGACGAGCAGCTGAACAATCGTAAAAATCAGCAGCAGCGGCGGGAAGATGAAATTCAGCATGCTGTTCGGGATGAAGGCAATGCGGAAGGCAATGATCAGAAAGCAGGTCAGGAGCACCGGCGTGTAGAGGGCGACCCCGACCTTGACCGAATCCCCTTTGTACCGGATGACCAGCGAGACCAGGATGGCCGCCAGCATCCAGGCGAACTCGATCAGCAGGGCCGAAGCCATCGAGAAGAAATGCTGCTCGGACAAAGCCCCCGCAATCATGATGCTGGTCGCAAAAAGGATGACCGTCGTAATCAGGATGGTCGCGAAACGGTTGTTGCGGAAGGCCTTGCGCTGGAAGAAAGGCGCCTTCTTCAGGAGAAGAGAGACCACGCCGATGGAAATGACGACGGAAATCAGCAGATAGAAAAGGGCAAAGACGCCGAAGCCGACCACCATAGGTCCCCTCCACTGGCTGTGGACCTCGCCCAGGGTCTTGAGGCTGTACTTGTCGTTGGCATCGGAGACGGCCTGGCGCCAATAGCGGCGGAAGCCTTTCATCAGCGTGACGTAGTCCGTCTGGCCATCGATGAAAATCTTGGCCTGGACATTCTTGTAACGCTGCTGGGCATAGTCATAGGCCGATTTCAGCAATCCGGCCGTCTGTTGGTAATGGGTGCTGTCCCTTACCAGGGCAGCCTTCTGCCCCTGGGCGATTTCGAGGAGCGCCTGGGCATAAAAGAGGCAGCTGTCCCGGTCCTGCCGCCCGATGGAATCCAGTTCAAAGCCGCTGCTTTCTACGGCGGGCAGCTCGGCGGAGTGGCGGCGATGCGCCGGTACTTTGGCATCCAGATAGACGACATGGCCGCTCGAATCCACATATTCCATGACCATGGAGGGCGGAAGGCTTCGGAGCGTATGAATCAAGCGGTCGTAACGGTCGATGTCGATATCCAGGCGCTGGACGATGTCGTCAAAGGGCAGTTTCCGCGAAGAGAACTCTTCATACTGTTTCGAGACCTCGTTCAGGGCATAGGTCATGTCGAAGGTATAGTCCTGCTTCTGGGAATAGAGCATCAGCGAGAGTTCGTTGCTCTGCTGCATCATCTTCACCAGGCGGGCATGCTGGCGGTCACCGCGCCCCTGCATCCGCTGGGCGAACTCCGCATTCGTCCGGTAGGCGGAGCGCAGCTCGTAGCGAAGCACCGACAAAGTATGGGCGAGATCCTTCTCGCTGAGGACCGCAAAAGCCGGAACCATCAGCACCAGCGCGGCGGCAAGACAGAGCAGTTTCTTTTTCATAACTTGCAAATGTATGAAATTTCCATGGAATATCATTCTTTTTTGCATCTCTTTGCCCCGGCAGGGTCGGGAAGCGAGGATTTCGTAGGAACGCTCTATGGCACGGAGGCCAACACCAATTGGACGACCTTCCAGAACTTCTAGACAGCGCAATCACTATTAACACAAGTAGCAGCAACTTACCGTCATGGCAAAGTTGCTGCTACTTGTATGTCATTACACTGGCCCTATACCCCCAGCGCCGCAATTTCTTCGACGGTGAGGCCGGTGAGTTCTTGGACCGTAGCAGGGTCGTAGCCCTTAGCGAGCATCGCCTTGGCAATCTCGGCGTTGCGCCGAGCTACGCCTTGCGCGATGCCTTCCTGACGTCCCTGTTCAATTCCCTTATCCTTAGCGTAGGCAATCTGGTTCCGTATGTCACGCTCTGTAGTCATGTCGCTTAGATATTTGATTTTTTCCTCCGGGGCAAAATTAGACAAATCTGCGGAAGAAAACAAGAGGTCAAAAATTTCGCCGGTCAATTCCTTGGGCCGCTTGACCATGGACGGAAGATTGTACAGGGCGTACCCCAGTTTTTCAGTGAGGGGGGAATCGCTCTTCAAGCGGCATTTTGGTGTTTCGAGGAAGATGTAGTGGAGATCATCCGTCATCTGCTTCCCGGTCTCGTCATCCGTCAGGGAGAATCGATGCAGGAAACGGTCGTCGTCCTCTTCGATGACAAACCGCATGATGCCGATGAAGTAGACCGGCTCGAAACGGTAGTTGTCGCTTCCTTTCAGAATCTGTCGCTGGACGGAGAAAGTGGAGTTGAAGACGGCCCGGTCATAGAAGAAATGCTGCGCCTCACGTTGGACTTCGACAACGAAGCGTTGTCCGTTTTTGTCATAGCATTCAACATCGACGCGGATGCTTTTCTTGCCGGGATTCTGGTTGGTGCTTTCTTCGGAAGCATACTCGATAGAGGCAATTTCCCGTTCCGGAATCAGTGCCTGCAAGAAGAGGAGCATCAGCCGCTTGGCGTTGCCGTACTCTTTGAAAGATCGTTTGAACCATTCGTCCAGGAGGATGTTGGCGAATACGCCACGGTCCTCGTCGTTGGGGGTAGTGAACATGATAAAAGTGTATTGCGGCCTGGGGAACGGCCGGGCGAACTTCCCTCCGGCCCGTTGACAGTAGCGGCCCGACCAGGACAAAGTTCAGAACTATTCCTGGAATTGCCACTATCACAGGGGCTTCCACCCTGCAGATTTTTATGTTTTTGCGATGGATTAACTGTTTTTGCGACGTTTGTCATTGAAAAAATGAGCTGTCGCAATTTTATTTGCGATGACGTGCTTTCTCAAGGATATTCCATCAAGACGGTGAAAGACACGATGCATTGAGCGTAAATGCGACTATAAGACCGTGTCAGCCATCCTTGGGCACGCTTCGCTCTCGACGACCATGGACCTTTACGTCCATCCCGACTTCTCGGAAAAGAAAAAGGCCATCGAAAGGATGGCCAGGATGGTTCGCGTTTGAGGAGGAGGCAACGATGCCCTATACAGGCATATAAGTGACAGCGGCTGTATGTGTAAAGAAATAATACCCTACCTACAAATAAACCGTACACATGCAGAAAGATGGGTGGCACGCCATGGAGCTGGAGGGAGCTGGTTGTGTTTTCCTACCCTTGACCAATTATCGTACGTTTCAATTCGGGCTCTTGCTTTTAACAACATAAAAACCGGAGCAAGCACATTTTCTGCGAACGCAGATAATTTGCAAACAAAAAAGTCTGTTAACCGCTATTTCGGTCTTGCCGTCCGCCTCATCCGCGACGTGGACTAAACCTTTACCCCATACCCTCATATCGGCCTCTCAGCGTGCTGTACAGCGGATTTGACCTCCTTCTGAAATAAAAAATCGTGTAAAATTGGCGTTTTTTTCATATCGCGCGCGACAGAAAACGACCCCTGACAGCGCTCAGGGGCATCTTTTTCAATTAAACGTTTAATATTCGAATAAAACGGATAAGTTGTGTAATCTTTGTGGTCGACTTGATTGCAAGTCAAAGTTCGATAATATATTTGAAATTAGTAGGAATTTTCCTACCTTTGCTCCATGGTACAATGAAGTAGTTGCTTCGACACCGGGGAACAGGCGAATGGTCATCCATTATGGTACAGTCCCATTACGGCTATCGTATTCCGAATGAGTAACCATCGTAGCGAGGAAGTCGCCCCCGGCACATTGAATATAATTTTGAAGGTTGCGGGACTCAAATAGCCCAGCTTATTCCTAATCAAAAACGCTATGAAACAAGTGAAAGTGTTTATTGAAAAGTCTTCCTACGGCTACTCCGCCTATATGGATGATACGCCGCTAGGTTACAGCGTCATCGGCGAAGGGAAAACCGTGGAAGAAGCAATGGATGACTTCAATCAATCGTATGTCGAGATGCGTGATTATCACGAGCGCCACGGAAAGGGATTTGAAGAGGTTGAATATGCGTTCTATTATGATACGGCCAGTTTCCTTCAGGAGTTCAGCAAGGCTTTCAGCTTGTCTGGTCTTGAGCGCATTACCGGAGTCAGTCAGACTCAACTGGGGCACTATCTTCACGGACGGCGGAAACCCTCCTTGAAAACAATCGACAAGATACAAAAGGGGGTCGAAACCTTTGCGCATAGTTTGATGGCTGTCCATTTTGTTTAGTTGCGGAATTTGCATAACTTCGCGGATGTACCCCAAGGGATGGACAAGCGCTATGCGCGTGTTGTGAAGGCGGCACGAATGACGATGCTCCCGGGGGGCTTAAGGCCTCTGTTGTCTCAAAGTGCACCGGCCTCACCGTCGAAGAAATTGCGGCGCTGTAATCACCCCCTCCCCAACCAGATACCTACAAGGACTTACGCGGCAGGAAAAGCCATGGGTTGCGAAGGGTTGGAATTGTCAAAGAGGGCGAATACGGAGCCTTCTTCAAGCAGGACGCCGCCCGGAGATCAATTGACCGCATTCAAAGAATCTGTTTTCTGCAAAATATCGCATTTACGGAACTGTTTTCCTGCAAAATATCGCATTTTGTGAAAATATTGCTTAAATTTACGCAGTAAAATGACGAAGCTATGATGGACCAGCGGGAAAACGCCTTTGCCGGCAAGAACCTTGGATACCGCTTGGAGACCATTGTTGCCGTCCACCTGATTCGCAGATGCAAAATGGAAGGGAGGGATATCTATTATCTGAACGACCGTTCCGGCGAATGTGATTTCGTTGTTTGCAAAGGCAACAAAGTTGAGCAGTGCATACAGGTCTCCTACGACATCTCTGCCGAAAAGACCCGCAAGCGTGAGGTTAAAGGCCTGCTGCTTGCTACAAGACAGACAAAATGTGAGAACCTGCTGCTGCTCACCGACCACGAGAGCGAAGAAATCTGGCAGGATGGCCATAAGATAAAGGTTCAGCCGGTGTATGAGTGGTGTCTGGAGTAAATGAAGCGACTCATAAAGAAGTAACATACAACACTACTATGTGTTTGCAATAAGTCCACAAAAAGCAAATTATTTAAAATCGGCCTCTCAGCGTGCTGTACGGCGGATTTGACCTCCTTCTGAAATAAAAAATCGTGTAAAATCGGCGATTTTTTCATATCGCGCGCGACAGAAATCGGCCTCAGAAGGCGCTGTGGGACATCTTTTTCAATTAAACGTTTAATATTCGAATAAAACGGATAAGTTGTGTAATCTTTGTGGTCATCGTTATTTGATGTTTAACTTTAAAACAGTACAAAGA